>NZ_CP007139.1:2615881-3269851 GCF_000724625.1 Fimbriimonas ginsengisoli Gsoil 348
TCCGTACCCTCCGCTGGTTAGATAGAACGGAATGTTCTTATAGGCCTGCTCGGAGTTTGTCCCGCCGTCCTGGTTCCAGATGTCGACCGTCTGCCCGTTCTTGACGAACGCGGTGAACCGCTCCCCAAGCCCGTAGACGTTCTCGCCGACGCCAAGCAGAAGCTGGTCCTGGATGTACTTCTTATCTTCGTCGACCGTCATCAAGGCCGTCGACCGCCCCGGGCTCCGCGTAATCACCTTCCCATCGGCCACAAACTCGATCGCCCACCCAGTTTTTGGTACACGAACCGAAAGAGGGCCCGAAGTAAGAATGACCGCATGAGCCCCCTCACCCTCCTCGGATGTATGTGCCGACGAGGGTGAGGGGGTTGGGGGTGAGGGAGTCCGGCCCTCGGCATCGGGAAACAGCTTGAAATGCGGCCCCCGATCGACTCCGCCCTCGAAGTGCGAAATCCGAACCCGGATCACTCCATCCATCGGGGCCGAGAGGCGAACTGTAAGAACCGGCCCACCGAGCGTATCCCCCCGATGCCGGATGTTCGAGGTCGGCGCCAATACCGTAACCTCCTCCGCCCCCGCGCGAACCTCATACGCCTCCGCGGCATAAGCAGCCCGCACCCCCTTCCGCATCATCCAGTTCCCATCGGTGAACTTCATCGCTGCGGGCTTTTATACCGGTATCGCGAATGAATCAACTTGAATCAACCAACGGACGCTGAGGTGGCGTAGGCCTCGGCCTCAATTTGAGTTGAGATTTGCCCCGGTCCCGCGGCTTGGGCGAGCGCAACATCTAATCGGGAGCGCGAGTTATTCGGTTATGCTCGAATAGGGAAGGACGTGAAGGGGCATTTTGAGGATAAGGGGTTGGTGGGCGTTTATGATGCGGTGGGCGGCATCGAGGCGTTCAGGCGGATCTCTAAGCGGTTCCATCACAAGGTCGAATCCGACTCGAAGCTGATGGAGCTTTTCCCTAAGAACATGGTCGCCTTGGAAGAGCGGTTGGCGCTTTTCTTGACCGAACGGACCGGTGGGGAAGCGGTTTATACGGGCGCACGGGGCAAGACCAGCATGATTTGCCGGCATGCCCACCTTGCCATCGGATCGGAGGAGGCAACTCGGTGGTTGGCGCACATGAAGGCCGCACTTGAAGAGGAAGGGGTCAGCGACGCAATTTCGACCCAACTGCTGTCGAACCTGACCGAGCTCGCCGCAACGTTGGCCGATCCGCTGGTTCATTTATACGGCCTCCCCATCGCCGCCTTGCGCGAGAAACTAGAGGAAGATCCATCGCTAGCAAAGTTGAATGACCATGGCCGGAATCTGATCTGCGCGGCCGCGATCTCCTGGGATGTTCCCCGCCTTCGCTTGCTGCTGGAGTTCGGCGCCGAAATAGAAACGAGTGATACGGGCGGACACAATCCCCTCTATCGAGTTGCCAACGGTAGCGGCAACGAGGCGGACGGGCGGGCGGCGCTGGAGTTGTTGATTGCTCACGGTGCGAACGTGAATCAGGTCACCGGCGTAGGCGGCATGACTCCGCTCCACATGTCGGCCCGGCGAGGAACCGTGGCCATCGCGGAGGCCCTGTTGGAAGCGGGAGCAAATATCGAAGCCCGAGACTCGAACGGAGAGACTCCGCTGCGCCGGGCCGTGAATTGCGGAAAAGAGGACGTGGTCCGGCTTCTCGTCGCCCATGGCGCGGATCCTCTAAGCCGAGACCGCTTCGGCCGCACCGTAGTCGAGGCCGCCCGCTCCGAACGCCTTCGGAACCTTCTCCAAGGTTGAGGCTGAGATCTTGAGTGCAAAGGACTCACTAGTCCTTGACTTCCTCTTGCCGACGTCTGCGTCCGATACAATGAGGCAGACATGTCAACGACGTGGCGGATCCGGCAGTTTGGGTCCGTCGCGATCGAAGGACCGGCGTTCGACGCGGGGAGGAGCACCCTCTTTAGCACGCAACGCTCAGCGAAAATCCTCTCCCTTCTCGCCCTAGTGCGCAACGGCCAAATGCGTCGCGAGGATCTTGCCGACGCCCTGTGGCCAGATGACTTTTACGATGCGACTCGATTGCGGCTTCGAAAGGAACTTTCGCGGCTACGGCAAGCCTTAGGGCCAGCGGCAGACGCCCTCGAGGGCGATTCGGACACGATCGGCCTCAAACTCTCTGCGTTTACGACCGACCTCCAACTTCTTCGTCGGAGCCTCGAACTAACTCAAGGCGACTCTTCGAGAGAGGTTCGCCTGCGTGAAGCGGCCGAGGCGGCCGATGGCCCATTCCTTCCGGGTTGGGAAGACCCCTGGGTGGTTGCGGAGCGCCACGCCGCCGAGGGTCTGAAATGCCAAGTATTGGTGGCGCTCGCACAAATTCTCCTCGATAAAGGCAGTCCGGAGGAGGCGTTGTCGACGATCGGCTTCGTGATCGAGAACGATCCGGGCCAGGAGGCAGCGCGGCTCGTCGCGGTTCGAGCCCATGCCGCACTTGGCACTCCGGCCAGCGCGGTGACGGAGTTCCAAAGCATGAAGCGGGCCATGCGCAAACAGAACGTTGGCTCGCCTTCGGTAGAGGCGGAGGCGCTGTTCACGCAGGTTCAGGAAGGAAGTTTGAAGCCGTTCGAAACGCCGCGGCTACCCACCCTGACTGCCCCCCTCGATCGCTTTTTCGGTCGGCTCGACGAAATGGTGACGATTGCAAAGCACCTCGCTCCAGATGGGGACGGGCGGCTCATGAGCCTTGTTGGTCCTGGAGGGATGGGGAAGACACGGCTTTCCCGCGAAGCGGCCTTAGGCCTGAGCGGCGCGTATCGAGGCAACGTCGCCTTCGTCTCCCTCGCGGGTTCGCCATCGCCAGAGTCCGCGGCCGCGACGCTGCTGGCTCAATTGGGTTGGCAGGGGGCCGCGACCGCGGAGCCGGCCGCGGTCGTCGCCGCGTCGCTACCTCCAGGCCCTTGTCTCCTCGTGATGGACAACCTGGAGCACCTGATGCCCCAATCCGCTGAATTAGTGCGGCAACTCTTGGAAGCGTGCCCTTCGCTTAGAATCCTTGCCACGTCGCGGCAGTCGCTTCGCATCGCGGGCGAGCGAATCCTTGCCCTCGGGCCCCTGGGCGAAGAAGCCGGCGCCATGCTCGCGGACCTTGCTCGCTGGGAGCGTCCGGAACTTCAAAACGACCCCGACCTTGCCGAGCTCGCGCGTAGGCTGGACGGCATCCCGCTCGCTCTCCGCTTGGCGGCTCCCCGGTTGCGCCTGCTCGGGCCAAGAGCATTGCTCGAGCGCCTTGGAGATCGATTCAGGCTGCTGCAAGGCGGAGCCAACGACCTGCCAGAGCGTCATCGATCGCTTCGGGCCGCCTTCGATGGCAGCTTCGAGGCATTGGGGGACCGTGAGCGAAGGGCTCTGATTCAGATGTCCCCCTTCCGAGGCGGCTGGACCTTAAGCCAAGTCGAGCGCGTTTTGCCTCGGGACGACGCGCTGGAGGCGATGGAAGCGCTGGTAGATGCCTCGTTCGTGTCGGTCGACGATCGCGGATCGACCATGCGATTCACGATGTTAGAAACTGTGCGCGAATACGTAACGTCGCGCGAGGAGACCGGCGAAGCCCGGATCGCCTTTGTCCGAGCGATGGCGTCCGAAATCAGCGAGCTTTTGCCCGACACGCTAACTCCCCGCCGACTATCGTTGCTCGAAACTCTGGATGCCGAGTCCGACAATCTGCACCTTGCCGTCGAACTCGGGATTCAGAACGATCCGGATTCGGTGCAGAAGATTCTCTCGCGGCTATGGATCTACGACACCACCCGGGGTCGACACGCCGAGCTAGAGCGCCTCTATCGAGACTTCGACCTCGTGTGTCCCTTAACGGAACTTGATGCGGCGGCGGAATTTGGCAAGGGGATGGCTCTGGCGGGGCTCAACCGGATGCGGCAGGCGACGGAGTCGTTCGCAAAGGCCGCCAAAGACTACCAATTGAGTGGAGACTTTGCCAACGCGGCGCTCGTTGAAGCGATGCGCCTGGTCACGGCTCGCCACGTCCTGCGGACCCCCTTCGACGATGTGCTTGTCCAACTCCAGCCTCTGGCGGCGCAAGCGGGTGAGGTTCCCGCGGTCGCCGGCCGATTTGCCATGCTCGAGGGGGATCTGCTGTTTTTCGGCGGACGGCTTCAGGAGGCGGCGTCCCGAATTGACGAGGCGATCGCCATCGCCGAGGCGTTGGGGGACGAAGTGGGCTTGGTGGCCGCCGTCCACTATCGAGGCTTCGTCTCAATTGAGCTGGGCGAGCACGCCGCCACCAAGCGTTCGCTGGTACGTATTGCGCCAACCGTCGATCGTCTCAGCGACCCACGTCGGAGGGGAGTTCAGCAGGAGCTTTTAGGTAAGGCAGCGATAGGATTGGGCTTCCTCCCCGAAGCGCTCGCGAATTTCCAGCAGGCCCGTGCCGAGTGGTCGCGACTTAGGAACGCCTACCAATTGGCGGACCAAGACAACTCCATTGCGCGGACGCTGCTCGCTCTCGGCCGGGCTGACGAGGCAAAGGCGGCCGCCCACGAGGCATTCCGGGCATGGAGCTCGTACGACGATTTCCGCGGCATATCGACCTCCCTCCACACCCTGGCAGCCATTCGACTCGAACAGAGGGATCTCATCGGCGCCGGCAAGGCTCTATCCTCTGCCCGAGGGCTGGCCAAGGAGCAAGGAATCGAATTTTCCCACCTCGAATCCGCTTATCTCGACGGTCTCACCCGGCGCGTCGACTCCACTCCTGGCACGACCGACGATCTAGGAGCGCTCTTCGATAGCTAGCGGTTTAGCCGGGACTTTCGGCGCGCCCGCGGGGCTCTTGTGACGGATCGAGGCTGATTCGGTGACAAACCGATCCCGCCGCTGTGACAACCACTTGCGCCTCTGAGAAGGCCGGTGGGCCGTGCAAACATCCTCTTACTCCGGACCGATTGGGTCCACGGAAAGAGAGATTCCTTATGAACGTTTGCACTGTCGCCCGCCTTGCTTTGACCGGATTCACCGCCCTTGGCGCCCTCGGATTCGCCACCGCCCAAGCTCCTCACATGGCTCTGATTTCAGATGCGGGGGGCTCGTACAACGGGAGCGTGATTCACAAGATCAACGCCGAAACCGGGCAATACCTCGGCTCGTTCGGCGCCGGCATCCTGAAACATGCGGGGCCCCTCGCGATCCAACGCGCCGGCACCACGGTTGTGGTGGCAGACGACGATGGGCTCAAGCGATTCAGTGTCGTCAGCGGAAAATACCTTGGGCTTCTTGTACCCAAAGACAAGATCTATCCGGGAAAGGCGGCCGCAATCGGTTACGACTTCGGGGGCGGAGTCAACTTTGTCGAACAAACGGCGGCGGCTGCTTACCGAGTTCGTCGATATACCGACTTTTACGCGGACGGCCGACTCTTCTTTTTCTCGGAAATCTATCACAAAGGAACCTTTGCGAGCACCGTCTCCGTGGGACCGCGCCTGTCGTACCTCATCGAGGTTCTCCATGGCGATCTCGCCTCTACGATCGGCGATCTTTACAACATGGCTCCGACGCTCAACCAGCTCAAGATCCCGCCGATCTACTACGCCACAACCCCGCAAGCTTTTCGGGACGCCGGAGACTTTCGAGCCTGGTACGGATCGTTCCTTCGGGTGTTGCCAAGTGGTGAAATTCGGCTGGGGCAAGGCGATCTGAACGCCGGCGGGCATGTTGGCTGGCTAGGTTATGGCCGCTTCTTGGGCGCCGCCGAGTGCTCCAGCTTCAATATGGTGGCCGGCGAAGTGACGATGGCGACCGAGGTGAACCCGGTCAAGGTGAACCTCTACAACTTTATTGACCTACCGGTCATCACGCTCCAGCCGAAGGCGACGATCGAGTCCTACTTCGTCCACGGCAGCCTTTCCGGCGTCGCGACCTACCGCCAACCCTAATCGGAACGATCCGTCGTTTCAGCCCAGCTCAAGGAGACCAATTTTCATGAACTTTCGCATCGCTCTCACGTCCCTAGCCGCCTTCGCAACCTTCGCCACCGCCTTGGCCGACCCTGGCATTCTGACCCTGGTGTCCGACTCGGGTGACCTGACGGGAGTCAGCGTCATTCATCGCATCGACTCCGAAACGGGAGCGTACCAAGGTTCGATCGGCGGCCTCTACCTAAACCACGCCGGCGCGATTGCTTGCAGCACCGAGTATTACAACGTGAAAACCGTCAACAAGCGGGTTTACGTCGCTGACGACACTGGCATCAAAAACTTCAATGTCGCCACCGGCATGTACAACGGAATGATCCCTTACAACGGTCAGGGAAAGGCGATCGCGATGTGTTTCGGCACCTGCCGGGTGACCGCCGGAAACGACTATCTCTCCGACCCCGACCTCCTCGTCGTGTTCCAAACCGACGCGCTTCATTACAAGCTCCGCCGGTACGACGCCCTGACCGGAGCCCTGCTGACCGAGTCGGCGCCGGTCACCGCGCTGCTCACCGGTCCGGTTTCGATCTCATGCTCTTTGGGCGATATCGATGTTATGTATGGGGCGGGCGCAACCAGTTGCGACGATATCTTTAGCGGCAACACCGTTCATCTGACGAAGCCGGTTCTGACTTCTCATACAGCCATTTACGCGATGGATACCGGCGATTACCGGTCGTCCATGGGTCCCTTCCTGCGTGTTTTGGGGAACGGGGAGCTGAGAAGTGGCATCGGGCACTTAAACGGCGGCATCCACTTGGGCTGGCTGGCTCCGGGCAAGTACGTCGGAACGATTTCGGGAAGCGAGTTCCACCGAACCGAGGTAATAACGAACGTGAACTCGATGCTGGTAACTCTGACCGGATTCTACGCCGCCGGCAGCTACATCTCGCAAAGCACCTATCCCCTTTACGCGGCATTCAAGCACGGAACTCTGCGCGGCATCGCCCACTACGGAGATCCGAAGCTCTACAACGTCTGGTGAGAACCGGGGCTTTACGGCCTCACTAAGATTGGGGCGTCGGAGAGGCTGGGTATCAGCCTCTCCGACTCACAAATATGTCTAGGTGGACCACCGGTCGAACTACGATGACTACGCTTTCTGGGCTTCGCCGGTGAAAAGCGCGAAGGGCTTCGCGCACTCCCAAAGCGCTTCGCGCCTGAAAACCCTTTCGCGCGGTAGAACCGTAGAAGGACGTAAGCGATGCCAAACCATTCGATTCACCATGTCACGGCGGTGACCGCTCATATCGGGCAGAACCTGCAGTTCTACACCGGCGTCCTCGGCCTGAGGCTCGTCAAGAAGAGCGTAAACCAAGACGACGTCAGCGCTTATCACCTGTTCTATGCGGACGCGGTCGGTACGCCGGGGACGGACATGACGTTCTTCGATTGGCCCAGCGCGGGCTCGAATCTTCCAGGCCCCGGCACGGTGGCCCTTACCGTTTTTCGAGTGCCACAAGGCTCGCTCGATTTCTGGCACGACCGGCTCGAAGCGGCCTCCGCGTTCCCGCATCTCGGCGAGGGACATCTTCTGTTCAACGATCCAGAAGGGCAGCGGCTGGAGTTGGTTGAAGACAAGCGCTCTAGCGACGCCGTTCCGTGGACCAGCGAGGTGCCAGAAGAAAAAGCGATCCGCGGCATCCTCGGAGTAGATATCGAGAGCGCCCGGCCAGAGAGCACGGCCAAGGTGCTGACCGACATTCTGGGTTACAAGCGGCTCTCCAGCGGGTATTTCGAAACCGACGACGAAGCGGCACGAGTCCGCCTGGTCGTGTCGGGGGCCAATCGGCTGGGTCGCGTGGGCGCGGGCGGAGTGCACCACGTCGCGTTCCGCGTAAAAGACGACGAGGAGCTGCTCGCGATGCAGGCGAAGGTCGAGGCCGCCGGCATTTCCACCTCGGGCTACATCGACCGGTTCTATTTCCACTCCCTTTACTTCCGTGAGCCGGGCGGCATCCTGTTCGAGCTCGCGACGGAAGGTCCTGGTTTCGCCAGCGACGAGAGCATGGAGGAGTTGGGCAAACATCTCGCCCTCCCCCCATTCCTGGAGAATCGTCGCGACGAGATCGAGTCGGGGCTAAAGCCGCTGCCGACGTAGCGCTTCAACCTAACTCGCGGCCCCTTCGTATACTGAGTTCGTGAAGCGCATCGCAGTCTTGCTTGGGTTCCTGCTCGTCGTGGCGGCCGGTGCGCAGACATACCCGGCTCGGCCGGATGGTAGCTTCGTCGCCGACGGCGCGGGTCTCCTCAAAGAGCCGGACAAGGCGGACATCACGCTTCGCTCGCGATCCGTGCTCAAGACGACAGGAGCCCCGATCGTGGTGGCGACGGTTCCATCGCTCGCCTCCGTCGGCGCCCAGGCCATCGGCATCGAGGCATACGCTCATAAGCTTTTCGACACCTGGGGCATCGGGTCGAAGCATGCCAACCACGGAATTTTGCTGCTCGTAGCGAAAGACGATCACAAGGCGAGAATCGAGCTTGGCAAAGACTGGGAGCACCGATACGATCCGGACTCGCATCGGATTATGGTGGGGACGATCATCCCCAGGTTCAAGCAAGGCGACTACTCGGCGGGAATCCGGGATGGCGTGCGCGATCTAGATAACATGCTCCGGACTGCCGCCGCGGAGACCCCCGGGTCGGCCGCTCCGGCAATGGTGGACTACCAGGAAGGCGAGTCGAGCGACGATTCATCATCGTCGATAGGCAGTTTCGCGGCCGGGTTTGGCGGCGTGATGCTTATATTCTTTGGGATATTCGCGATTGTCTTCATCTCGGTCATCATCACCTTTGTAAACCGGATGCGGGGAATAAGTGGCCCCTTGGATTGGACCCGGCCTCGCCGCTACGGCGCCCCGTACGACTCGACGACCAACGTCTGGATCGATCCCGGTACGAACCCCGGTTATACGAACCCTTCCGACATCGGCATCGCCAGCTCCTACGATTCCTCGTCGAGCAGTTCGACTTACGATTCCAGCAGCTCCAGCTCCTCCGACTCCGGCGGCGGCTTCGACTCCGGCAGCAGCGGCGGCGGTGGCGATAGCGGTTCCTGGTAGCGGTCCATGCTCGCACCCCTTCTCGTCGCGGCGCTCTTGCTGGGGCAAGCCGCCGGAAAACCGGACCCTATGACCGAAGCGTTTCAAGCGGTACGGACCCGCGGTAGCGCGCTCCACGCCCTTAAGATCATGGAGGATCATTGGGCGGCCACCGGGAAGGACGACTTCAGCAGCCAAACGTTGGGGTGGTTCTACTCGTTCCTAGGCGAAACGCAGAAGGCGAACGAGGTCTTTCCGAAGTACCAGGATCGGAACGCCAAGCCGCCCATCGACGAGCTCGATGCCTGCCGTTCGGTCGACGCCGTGGAGGCGGTCGTCCGAGAGGCTAAGCGGCATCAGGTCCTGATGATCAACGAGATGCACCATGTGCCTCAGGTCCGCACCTTTATCCTGGCCGTCATGCGCCGCTTGCGGAGCGAGGGGTACCGCTACTACGCGGCGGAGACTTTCCAGAATTACGAGCCGCTCATCTTATCCGGTCACGCAAGGTTCGATACGGGCCGCTACACGCTGGAACCTCTTTTCGGGCAAATCGTGCGCGAAATGCTTATGGTCGGCTACCAACCGGTGGCTTACGAAAGCACGATATACGTCCCGTCCGATACCGATGCCCAGGCGATCGCCCGACGAGAAACGGAGGAGGCGCACAACCTGATCGCGAAGGTCTTTCACCGAAATCCGAGGGCGCGAGTGCTCGTTCACGCCGGAGGGAGCCATATCTACAAGGCCAGCGACTCCGTCGGCAATCGCTGGATGGCCGCTCGGCTGATCGAAGAAACCGGCCTCGACGTCTTCACGGTCGACACCGCCGACATGCGGGAAGAGTCTCCGTCGGAGAACGCTTGGGCTTCTTACGACCACGTCATGGCGAGGCACCGTCCAAAATCGCCGATCGCCTTGCGGCGTCCGGACGGAACCTATTGGACTGGCGGCTGGGCGAAGAATGCCGTCGATTTGCAGGTCTTCTTTCCGCGAACCGAGCTCGTTCATGGACGCCCGAATTGGATTACTTGGGAAACCGGTAGGCGCCTGATTCCGATTCCCTTTAAGGCTCCCGATCCCGCGCTGCGCTATCTCGCCGAGGCCTCTGTGGTGGGGGAGCCGGAAGACGCGATTCCGGTAGATCGAGTCGTCATATGGCCCGGAAAGCCAATCCCGTACCTCGCTCTGCCACCGGGCCAGTACGAGATTCGGTTCTACGACGAGGAGGGAAGGGTTGCCGCTCCTATGCGTCGATGCATTTCCGTCGACAATCGGAAACTATTGGGCGGTACACCAAAAGCGACAGAAACCGCTAAGATACGGCCATAGGCTGGGTGCGTGAGCGCCGGCCGATTCCAATTATCTGAGGGTTCATTATCTTTAGCTTCAAGCAACCATTGCTTCTGGCCGTATTCGCGGCGTCGGGAGCCTTTGCTCAATCCACTCCTTTAGCCATTACGGGAGTCAAAATCGAGATCGGCGACGGCCGCGTCATCGCTAACGGCAACATCGTCATTCAGAACGGCAAGATCGTTGCCGTCGGCGAAGGGGTCGCCATTCCCAGTGGCGCCACCACGATCGATGGAAAGGGCGTCGTCGTCTACCCTGGCTTCATCGATGCCTACACCACGGAAGGGCTGAAACTACCAAGCCCGCCCACCGGCGGCACGCCGCCGAGCAACCGCGACACCGCGCCCGCCTCAATGTGGCACGGAAACCCGAAAGGGATGCGGCCCGACATCGTCGCCTCCAAGTGTCTGGATCTGAAAGGAAAGCTGAGCGACAATTACGCCCAGGGAATCACGACTGCACTTCTCTCCGGCGGCTCCGGCTCCGTCCGCGGCATCGCGACCGTCATCGATTACATCGAAGAGGGAAGCATCCTGGTCCCCAGCGCCGCCGGGGAACTCTCCTTTCGAGGCGGGGGCGGCGGAGGAGGCGCGGCCGGCGGATACCCCGGCACCCTCTTCGGCACGGTGGCAACCCTTAGGCAGGAACTCGCCGACGCGCAGTATTACGCTGCGCAAAAGTCGCCGAAGAAAGACGATGGGCTCGAGAACCTTCGCCCGCTCGTGGCTGGCCGGATTCCAGCCCTCTTCGCGGTAAGCACCGCCCGAGAGATCAGCCGAGCCGCGCGCATCGCCGACGAATTCAACCTCCGCTTCATCGTCACCGGTGGCGGCGAGGCATACCGAAGCATCGATCTTCTGAAGAAGAAGAATGCCGCGGTAATCCTTTCGCCCGACCTCGGCTACGAGCCGAGCGTTAAGGTGGAAGATGCTCCGGACGCAACCCCGCAAGAAGTCTTGGACGAGCGGCACGCCACCTGGGTGGAGAAGACCCACAACGCTAAGGCCCTGTCCGAGGCCGGCATCCCCATCGCCTTCTCCACCGGCGGATCGGGCCTCGGCGACTTCCTGGCCAACGTCCGCAAAACGATCGGCGCCGGTCTCCCCCGCGAAGCCGCGCTGAAAGCGCTCACCTCCGACTCCGCCAAGATCCTCGGGATTTCCGATCGAGTCGGCACCATCGAAGTGGGCAAGCTGGCCAACCTCGTCATCATGACCGGCGACTTTGCCGACGAAAAGAGCCAGGTCTCCTCGGTTCTCGTGGAAGGGAAGAAGTTCGACCTCAAGAAGGGAGGCAAGAAATGAGCATCCAACGAATGATCGGTCTCCTGTTCGTCGTCCCTGCCCTCGCGGCCGCCCAAACGAGCCCTCCGACCAAGTTCCCGGTCGAAACGAACACCATGCGAAAGTCGCTGCCCAAAACCGGCGGCGATGTGTTCATCAAGAACGGCAAACTCCTCACGGCGTCGCACGGCACCCTCGAGGGAACGAGCATCCTCGTCCGCCACGGCAAGATCGCGTCCATCGGCAAAGACCTCGTCGCTCCGGAAGGGATAACCGTGATCGACGCCACCGGAAAGGTCGTCTCGCCCGGCATCGTTGATGCGCACGTCCACCGAGGAATCGACTCCACCAACGAGGGGACCGACGCCATCGTAGGCGAGGTCCGGATTCTGGACGTCCTTAACCCCGACGCCAAGACGATCTGGCAAGCCGCCGCCAGCGGAGAGACCACCGGCATGATCCTGCACGGCAGCGCCAACCCGATCGGCGGGCAGAGTCAGGTCATCAAGTTCAAGTACGGCCGCTCCGTGGACGACATCCTCTTCCCCGGCGCGCCCAGGATGATTAAGTTCGCCCTGGGTGAGAACGTCACCCGCTCCGGCAATCAGCAATCGACCCGCTTCCCGCACACCCGCCTCGGCGTCGAAGCGGTCTACCGCCGCGCCTTCACCCAGGCGCGCGACTACATGAAGAAGTGGGACGCCTACGACGCCGCTCGATTGACTGATCGAAACGCCGTCGCGCCTCAGCGCGACCTCCGGCTGGAGACGTTGGCCGATATTCTTCGCCGAAAGATCTGGGTTCAGTGTCACTCGTACCGCGCCTCCGAGATCCTGATGATGGTGCGCCTCAGCCAGGAATTCGGATTCAAGATCGGCGCGATGCAACACGCCCTGGAGTCGTACAAGATCGCTCCCGAGCTTGCGAAGGCAGGGGTCGGCGTCTCGATTTTCGAAGACGACTGGGCCGGAAAGCTGGAGCTGTACGACTGCATCCCCTACGCCGCCGCCATCCTCACCAAGGCGGGCGCCAACGTTTCCATCAACACTGACGGCGTCTCCGGCACCACTGCGCTGATTCTGGACGCGGCCAAAACGATGCGGTATGGCGGCCTCACGGAGGACCAGGCGCTTCGCCTCGTCACGATGAATCCGGCCAGGGAACTCGGCGTCGATACCCGCGTCGGCAGCTTGGACATCGGCAAAGATGCCGATATCGTGGTGTGGGATGGCCACCCGCTCAGCACTTACTCGCGGGTGAATACCACGCTGATCGATGGCGAAGTCTTCTTTCAGCGTCGCGACGCATTCGGGGTCGACAAGTCTTCGATCACCAAAACAAAGCTCGATCCGTTCACGTACGTTGCCAGCCCGGCCGTGCCCAAGTTAGGCAACGTCTATGCCATCGTAGGCGCCACGATCCATCCGGTGCTCGGCCCCACGATCTCGAACGGCATCGTGTTGCTCGAGGACGGGAAGATCAAGGCGGTTGGGAACCAGGTCATGGTTCCTAAGAACGCGATCGTGGTCGACGCCCGAAAGATGCACGTCTATCCGGGGTTCATCGATGCCGGTACGACAATCGGTCTCTCGGAGTTCGGGCAAGTGGGCCAGGCGAGCGATGCGCGCGAGTTCGGCACCAACCAGCCCGACCTCGTCGCCCTAACCGCCGTCCAATCCTGGAGCGAGCATTTGGCGACCACGCGTTGCGTGGGAGTTACGTCGGTCTTCACCTGCCCCCGGGGCGGCACCGTGTCGGGACAGGGCTCCGTCATCAACACGGCCGGTTGGACGAACGAGTTGATGGGCGTCAAACCCAAAGCCGCCCTCTGCCTCAACTGGCCGGGTGGTGGCGGCGGATTTAGCGACGTCGATATCGACACCGTTGGCGACAACGACGGAGACGGCTCCGGTTCGGACAAGAACGACAATATGGGCGGAGGCGGTCAAGGGTTCGGAGGCGGTGGCGACGGCACCACGTCGGAC
Source organism: Fimbriimonas ginsengisoli Gsoil 348 (assembly GCF_000724625.1). Taxonomy (GTDB): domain Bacteria; phylum Armatimonadota; class Fimbriimonadia; order Fimbriimonadales; family Fimbriimonadaceae; genus Fimbriimonas; species Fimbriimonas ginsengisoli. Next base: position 2,629,519 of record NZ_CP007139.1, read on the forward strand.
GACATCAAGACTTACTTCGACAAGGCGGTCAAGTACGGGAAGGCCCACGACGTCGCGGACCTCTCGTTGGAGGCGATGCAGCCTTACATTAGCGGTCAGCTCCCGGTCTTCATCCGAGTACGCGACCGCGCGGGAATCATCGCGGTGGTCGAGTTCGTGAAGAAATATAAACTGAAGGCGGTCGTCGTCGACGCGCCGGAATCCTGGAAAGAGGCCAAGCTGCTGGCCGATAACCACATTCCAGTCATCCTCTCCGCCGCCGGCAAGACGACGTTGAGCGCCAATACGACGACCAACGACTGGGACCCGTACGACACGCCCTACGCCACTCCGGCTCTCCTGAAGCGAGCGGGCGTCAAGTTCTGCTTCATGAGCGACAGCTACGCGGACGCGAAGAACCTCCCCGAACGGGTCGGTGAATCGTGCGCCTACGGCCTCTCGCGCGAAGACGCGGTTCGCGCTCTAACCCTCTCCGCCGCCGAGATCCTCGGTGTTTCCGACAAACTCGGCAGCATCACCCCAGGCAAGACCGGAAACCTCGTCATCACCGACGGCGATCCGTTCGAGATGACAAGCAACATCCGCTATGTCTTCGTCGATGGCAAGCCAGTCAGGCTGGAAAGTAAATTCACGCGACTCCGCGATATGTACCTTCAGCGAGTGCAGTAGCGACCGATCCGCCTTAGCAGAGCGCGACCCTAGTCGCGCTCTGCCGGCGCGGGACCAAGTCTCGAGCTTACAACGACAGGAAGTATCGGTGCAGCCGCCTGTCGTCGGTGAGTTCGGGGTGGAACGAAGTTCCAAGAAGGTTCCCCTGCCGTACCGCGACGACCTGGCCTTCGTAGCGCCCTAGCTCGGCGACCCCCTCGCCCAGGCGGGTTACGACGGGCGCTCGGATGAAGACGCCGCAAACGGGCTCGTCCAAACCGTGAAGCGGGACGGCGTCTTCGAACGAGTGCACCTGAGCGCCGAAGGCGTTCCGGCGGACGTCGATGTCGAGCAGGCCGAGGGTGTACTGATCGGAGCGGTTCTCGACGTTCTCACACATGAGGATCATCCCCATGCAGGTGCCCCACATCGGCATCCCTTCGGCGGCCCGCTGCTGTAACGCGTCGCCAAGCCCGAATCTCGCCATTAAGAGCCCGACGGTGGTGCTCTCACCGCCCGGAATAATGAGCCGGTCCGCCTTCGCGAGATCTTCACGAGAACGAACCTCGACCACATCCACGCCCCCCACGGAGTGAAGCGCTTCGATATGTTTCTCGAAGTCGCCCTGAATCGCGACCACGCCGACGGTCATGCCCGGCAGTTTACAGCCTACGTCGGAGCATTCAGAGCGTTGCGCCGAACGCAATGCGGTGGCATCGAATCCGACCCCGGAGGGGTCTTCAGAAATTAGCCCGGCGGTCGCTCCCGCGACCCCGGGTTGGCGATCCCTAAAGGCGGGTGCCCCTCCCTCGCGAAGCCAGGCTCCTCGAAAAGCTGTCACGATAAGGGCGTGATCGACGTCATCGGGGTTCCGTTTGACCTTTGCGGGTCGCGGCCGGGGTGCGCGCTAGGGCCGGCGGCGGTGCGATATGCGGGGCTGGTCGAAACACTCCAAGGGATCGGGCTGGAGGTGCGCGACTGCGGCGATATGCCGGCGATGCGACCTGAAACCGACGAGGACGGGATGCGTAACTTCCCACCCCTTTTGGAGACGGTCCGCGGGCTGCGGAAAGCGGTCTACAAGACGTATCTGGAAGGAAATCTGCCGATCGTCGTCGGTGGTGAGCACACGGTCGTCGCCGGCGCGGTCGCCGCCGCGCTTCAGTTTCACGGCGAAGATGTCGCGGTTCTCTGGATCGATGCGCACGCCGACGCGAACACCCCTGGCTCCTCCGCGAGCGGAAATTTACATGGAATGCCGATCGCCGCGCTCGCCGGGCTGCCGAGTGGGACGGAGGGGAAGGTCGACGAAGAGTGGAACGCCCTTCAGGAAGCGCTTGGCTCCGGGCCACGGCTTAGCCTGAACCGAACCGCCTGGTACGCACTACGCGATGTCGACCCGCCGGAGGTTCCGCAATTGCAAGGGCTCGCGCTGACGATGCACGACATCGACCGCCACGGCGTGGTCAACACGATGCACACCCTCGATCGTTGGCTTCGCACGATCGGAGCGAGCCACCTGTGGATCTCCTTCGACGTCGACGCGCTCGACCCGATCTTGGCGCCGGGGACCGGAACCGCGGTTCGCGGCGGGCTGACTTACCGGGAAGCGCATCTCTGCGCCGAGCTGCTGTTCGAAATGATGGCGGCGTCCGATTGCCCTTACCGTCTGGCCGGGGTGGACGTGGTGGAGACGAACCCGCTCGTCGACGCCAATAACGCGACGGCGGTCATGGTCGTCGAGTGGTTTGCCTCTCTCTTCGGCAAAACGATTCTGGGGTCGCGCCGATGAGCCTTGAAGTGGGGCGGCGGGTGCTCAGGCAAGAAGCCGAGGCGGTGCAAACGCTGGCGGACCAGCTAGGCGACTCGTTCTCTGAAGCGGTGGAGTGGGTTCTCGGCTGCACCGGCCGGGTATTGACCTGCGGCATCGGCAAATCGGGTCACATCGCCAGGAAGACCGCAGGGACGCTGAGCTCCACCGGCACCCCTAGCGGATTTCTCCAGGCGGCGGAAGCGGTCCATGGCGACCTCGGCATGGTCACCGGCGGCGACGTCGTGATTCTCTACAGCCACAGCGGGGAGACGGACGAGCTCGTGAGGCTTTTCCCACCGCTTCGGTCGATCGGCGCCCGTACGATCCTCGTTACCGGACGGCCGAAGAGTAGCGCGGGGCGGCTCGCCGACCTTGTTTTGGAGACCCATGTTGGCGAGGAGGCTTGCCCGAATAACCTCGCCCCCACGACCAGCACCACCGTTATGCTCGCCCTCAGCGACGCCCTCGCGCTCGCGGTGATGGAACGGCGCGGGTTCAGTCCGGACGATTTTGCCCGTTTCCATCCGAGCGGCGCGCTCGGAAAACGGTTGACGCTGACGGTGGCCGATGTGATGCGTCCGGCGGCTGAGATTGGAAGGGTCGGCCCGGGCGACTCGATCTTGGAAGTGATCCGAACGATGACGGAGGCACACGTCGGCGCGGCTTGCGTTGTGGAGGAGGGGCTTCTCAGAGGAATTGTCAGCGAAAGCGACCTTCGGCGGCACTTGCTGAAGGATCCGGGGCGTATGGACGTTCCGGCCGCCCAGATCATGAACTCCAACGCCGCTACGATAACACCCGACCTGCTGGCGATGGAGGCATTGGAGGCGTTTCAGAATTATCCGGTCAAGATCGGCGAAATGCCGGTGGTGCTCGAAGACCGCCTCATCGGCCTCTTAGTTCTCAAAGACCTGCTGCGAAGCGGGATCGTCTAACCCATGGTGTTCCTTCCCCTTCTGCTCCTACGCCAAGCCGACTCCCCGGACGCATTCCTTCAGAAGCTCGCCGCCGCGGTGCGGGATAAAGATAGGGAGGCGATCGCCCAGGCGTTCGACAACAAGGCGGGGTCGAGCTACCTGTTCGAAATGGCCAAGAGTCGGGGTGGATTGCAGAAGCTGAAGGTCGGGATGCTCCCGGCGCCGCCCGGGTGGACGGGCTACGGACGGTACTGGGTGGTCTTCCACACCTTTCAGGATCTGGAGGACTACCACGATCCGGTTTACCGAGTGATCGAAACGCCGGGAGGGCTCCGTCTCGGTTCGGAGGTTTCGGAGGCGGATAGCGGCGGCTGGCGGATCCGCAAAGTGAGCCATCGAACCGTGCTCTCTCCCGAGGAGTCCCGCGCCGACATTTCGGTCCAGCTCGACCTGACGGTGGGCAGTGCGCAGCGGGCACCGGTGTTTCGGCTTAACGAGGTGTACCAATTTTCGCCCGGCCGAGCGGTGACGGCGGACGACCGGCACATTGCCCGGCCGCACGATGGGCGGTTACTGCGGGTCGGGAGCCTGCTGATTCCGTGGACAAGCCACCCGGCGGACAGCTATCGCTTCAACTATGGCGCAACCCTGCCGGTAGGCGATCGTGAAGACAGTGTTTCAGCGAAGGCGGCCTATCTCACCTCGTGGTGGATCCCATCGTTGGCTCGGCTGCCGTTTCCGGTCGACGCCGTCATCGACGCGCCGGCATCGTGGACGGTAAGGGCGGAAGGGGAGCGGGGGGCGGTGGAGAGGCACGGTAATCGGAAAGTCAGCCACTTCCGGTGTGACCTGCCGATCAGCTATCCGAAGGTGATGGGCGGCCTCTATACGAAAGTTGCCGAGCAAAAAGCGGGCGGCCAGTTGTTCACCGTTTACCAACTCGAACCGATCAAGCGGGACGTGGCGGCCAAGGATCTCCAGAACATGGTCAACGCCGCCGAGTTCTACCGACGGAACCTGGGACCGCTCCCGTTCAATGGGTACGAGTGCTACGATTCGGCGACCTACTACGGAATCGAGAGCTACAGCCATACCTTCCTTAAGAAAGGGATCACCACCTGGGCGGTCAGCCACGAGATGGGGCACAGCTATTTTGGCGGCTTGGCGCCATGCGCTTACGTGCACGATAGCTGGAACGAGGGGGTCACGCAGTACATCGACTCCATCGCCTACCAAAACAACGCCGACCGCTCATTGGAGAACGGGTTGAAGACAGTGAGCGTCCCGGTTCCGCTGTCGCAGATGCCGGTCGCTTGGTCGTATGGAAACACCACCTACTATCGCGGCGCGTACGTGCTGAAGATGCTGGAAACGGAGATCGGCCGTGATAACGTCCTCGCCGCGTTGAAGGCGATCGCCTTTGGACGCCGAGGGATGGACACTCGGTGGGACGATTTACGCGCGTACTTCGAACGAGCGTCGGGCAAGCCGCTCGACTGGTTCTGGCGTCAATGGATCGACGGCGCTACGTTCCCCACTCTGTCGGTGGTGGCTAACTCCAATGGCAAGGTTACGGTGCAGCAATCGGGCACGCCTCATCCGTTCCGCCTCCGGTTCGCGGTGATTCAAAACGGTCAGAAGAAGGTGGTCGAGTTGCACGAGTCGGAAGCCACCTTTGCCGCCGACGGTCCGACGATCGACGTGTTTCCGTATGCGTTGGCGAAGATGCGGTGAGTGAAACTCAGCGCCCCGGACTCGCCGTTTGGCAGGGGCCGACCATGGGTCGGTCATCACCAACGGAAGGGGATCGGTGGGGAGCGCTATGGGAACACGACGACGCCGCGCCCACCCTGCCCGCCGAGCATGTCGGCGTAGGCTTCGTTGATCTCCTCCAGTAGATACGTCCGGCTGATAAGGCGGTCGAGGTCCAGTTGGCCGTGCCGGTACATTTCGGCATATAAGGGGAAGTCGCGTGGGGCGTGCGAGGTGCCGTAATACGAGCCCATGACGGTCTTTTCTTGCCGGGTTAGAACGGCGCCGGGGAGATTTGTCGCGCTTCCCATGGGGGAAATCCCGGAGAAGACGACGGTTCCGCCGGGCCGAACCGCCTCTAGGCACTGCTCTTGGACGGAGGGGATTCCGACGGCTTCGAAAACGAAGTCGGCGCCTCGGCCTTCGGTCATGGACTGGATGGCGGCCACCACTCCCGGTCCGGCGGTCAATCCGTCGGTCGCTCCGAAACCGCGGGCGAAAGTGAGCTTTTCTTCCGAGACGTCGACGGCGATAATCCGGGCGGCTCCCGCGACCCGGGCGCCCATGATGGTGCTGAGGCCGACGCCGCCCGCTCCGAACACGGCGACCGAGCTTCCGGCCGGGACCTTGGCGGTATTTAGGACGGATCCGACTCCGGTGGTGACCGCGCACCCGATTACTGCCGCGATCGGGAAGGGAAGCTCTTTGGGCATGGGGACGCAGCACTCCTGCGGCACCACGGCGTGTTCGGCGAAGCAGGCGAGGGCGCTGAAATGGTAGACAGGCTCGCCGTTTTGCGATAAACGGGTGGTGTCGTCGAGCATCGTCCCGGCCCAGATCGGCTCCACGTAGGCGGCGCAGAGGCTGGGGCGGCCGTGTTGGCAGTAGAAACATTCGCCGCAGTTTGGCGCCCAGTTGAGGGCGACGTGGTCACCGACGGAAACTGCGCCGACCCGTTCGCCGATGGCCTCGACGACTCCCGCTCCCTCATGTCCCGGCACGGCGGGGAGCGGGTGCTGGGTGGCGCCGGTCATCAGATGCCAATCGCTATGGCAGACTCCAACCGCTCGAATGCGAACCAGGACTTCGCCGGCACGGGGCGACTCCAAGTCCAGCGTCTCTACGGAGAACGGGACTCCCGCCGATCGAAATACCGCCGCCTTAATCTTCATTGCTTGTCCATCAACTCAAAAACAAAAAAGCCCGAACGTCGAATCGACGTTCGGGCTCTTCATACACCGCCGCTTTACGCTTCGGCGTTCTCGGCGGGGGCCGCCGGAGCTTGCGCTTGGGCGTTCATGTCGTCGCGGCGAGGACCGCGCTCGCGGCGGGGGCCGTACTCGCGGCGATCGCTGCCCATCTCGGTGACCACGAACGGCAGGAGGGCCATTTCGCGGGCGCGGCGGATTTGCTCGGCGATCATGCGCTGCTGCTTGGCGGTGTTTCCGCTCTGGCGGCTCGGCAGGATCTTGCCGCGATCGTTGAGGAAGCGGCGGAGGATGTTAACCTCTTTGTAATCGACATAGTCGATTTTGTTCGTGGTGAGGTAGCTCACCTTACGGCGACGCTTCCCCTTAAACCGACCGCCGCCCTCAGGCGCGTCCTTGTCGGCTCGAGGAAAGCCTCCCCCGGGCTGGCCATCTGCGCGGGGCGTTCTGCTGGTCTCTTCGCTCATGCTCGTTAAATTCCAAATCGGGCCCTTGCCCGAGGTGACTGAGGAGTATAGCACATCCTCCGGAGCCCCCTCCTCGTCGATGTTTGTGCGATGAGGAGGGGGTTGGGGGTGGAGAAATCCCGCCCGTAGCGTCGACGTCCCCGCCGATGATCTTGCTATACCTGCGGTACAGCAGCGGCAGAGCAGGAGCTCTGCGGTCCGCAAGATCATTGACCTTCGGTGCTTTCCGGCGGCACGGTTCCGCCTAGAAGCTTTATCGCGTCCTCCATGGCATCCAGCGCATCTGAAATCGCGCCGTCGGCTTCGTCGAGGGCGGCCGCTTCCTTGGGTGGGGGTTTGCTTTCGATGAGGTCGCCGACGGTGTCGGACGCGTCACGGAGCTCGCGGATTGCGTCGATCCCCTCTTCCACCCATTTCGCCCGCTGTTTTTCGCTCGCCGCCTGATCTTGCCGGACTTGCTGCTGCTCCGGCGGTTGCGCCATGTCCACGAGGGTTCTTCCGGTACTGTCGAGACCGTCGAGGGCGTTGAGCAGCGCTTCTTTTGTGTCTCCGCCGACGGTGCCTGGCAGCGGCCGAAGCGCGGCGACGGCGTCGTTCAGGTTGTCAGAGGCGGTGCTGAACTGGAACGCGGCGGCGTGAAGTTGTTCGTAGAGCTTTTGTGCGGGATCCGCGGCGACCATCGCCGTCCCGGCGCTCGGCGGCGAGGCGGGGGTCACGGCTGCCGTACCCCGCGAGCACCCGCTCGCGATCAAGACTGCTCCAAGCCAACCGATCGATCGCACATGTGGAGCCTACCTAGGCGGAGCCCCCGCGACGGACGAGCCGCAAACGGTTGAGGAATTACGCTGACAGCATTTGATTCGCCCGTAGCCCAGGGATTAGGGTCATTGACAAATTAGGTTTCATTCCCCTTATCTGATTTCGCTCGTAGCCCGTGGCTTTAACCGCGGTTCAAGGTCTCTCTGGGGACAAACCCCCGGGCTACGGGCGAATCAAACGAGGGAAGCTTGAACATGGCTTTTCGCTGACGGGAAAAGGGGTTCGTCTGCTGGGAGCCGATGCTACAGGGCGCATTAGACGACGCTTCCGCAGACTCTGATCCGAAGAAAAGACCTATCCTTTAAAAACCGTTCGGAATGACTGCCCGTTTTCATCCGTCATACTCCGTTGTATAGGTTTCGCGATAATGAACGTCCTTCTCGCCACCGCTATCCTGTCGCTCCTCTCCCCCCAAAAGGGCACCGTTCAGGTGAAAGTCAATGCCCAGAACGGGCTTGTCATTACCGGAGAGCACACCTTCCGAGTCACCGTCGTCGCTAATAACGCCGTCACCGGCGTCGAGTTTTACGTCGGTAGCGAGCTACGCGACAAGGACACGAGCACGCCCTACGAGTTCACCATCGACAGCCTTGCCGAAACCGACGGAAATCTCAAGCTCCGTTTCAAGGCGTTCACCACCGAGGGTGAATCGGGAGAAGCCGCGGTCACCGTCAAGATCGATAACGCGCTCGGCAAGGGACTCGATTTCCACATTCAGAAGGGAACCGAGGCGCTCCAAGATTCGAAGTTCGACGACGCCATCACCGCCGGCCGGATCGCGCTCCGCATCGATCCCAAGTCGAACGCCGCTCGCATCATCGTAGCCCGCGGCTATCTCGGCAAGGGAACGTTCGATAAGGCGCAGAAGTTTGCCGAGGACGCGGTATCCGACGATCCGAACAACCAAAGCGCGGCCGACCTTCTCTCCTCGATCAAGCTTCGCCAGGCGTTCACCACCATGAGCCGGTCGAGTGATCGAAAGGAGACGCTTGCGACCATCAAAGACGCATTCAAGAGCGCCGTCGATACCCGCCGCAAGTTTGTGGACTCCCAATTCGACAAGCTGAGCGCTCCCGATGACGCCCACTTGATCTCTTATGCCGACGCCGCCCTCTCTGCGGACCGGTATTCGGCGGCTCTCGCCGTCTTGGAGCCGGCGTTCCGAAAGGACAACCGCCGTACGGACGTGGGTAACCGGATCGCCTACGCTCAGATGCGTCTCGGCCGCTATGCCGACGCACTGAACACTCTCAACGACGTCAAGAAGTACGGTTCCGCTGACGCGTTTACCTATGCGGGTTTGGCCGTTCTGTTTGCCGAGGCGGGCAACGTGGATGCCTCGGACGCGGCGCTGAAGGATGCGCTCGTGACGAGCTCGGATGACCCCGCCGTGCTTAGCGCTCAGGCGTACGTCGCACTGAAATTCGTCCGTCACCGCGTCATCGACAAGAGCACGCTGCTGCTGAACTACGACGACATCGGAGGCGCCGACACCGCTTCGCGAACCGAGTCCCGCAAGACGATGCGGAGCGCGCTCGATCAGCTTGAGAAGGGGACCGGACAGCGATCGACCGTCAGCTTCTTCGCCAGCGCACTTAACAACAAGCTTGAGGAGTTTGGTCGGGGCGAGACCTACTTCGAGCGCGCCGTCCTGGACGATCCGCTCAATGTAGATGCCTACGTAGAGCAGGGGAACCGTTCGCTGGGCCTCGCGTTGAACGGCAAGCCGAGCGCGGACGAGATGGATCAGCGGCTGGAAACGGCTCGCGCCTACTTCGAGACCGCCCTCACCGCCCGGCCCGATTCCGCTCAGGCGCTCTCCGGCCTTTCCCTCGTCGCCCTGATGCAGAGGAAGTTCGACGAGTCGCTGAGCCTGGGCGAGGCTGCCAGTCACGCCGCTCCGACCTACGCCGCCGCCCAGGCGGTTCTGGGCGCGGTCTACTCCAGCGTCTCCGGCGCCAAGCGGCTGCAGGCGGATAATATCCGCAAGCAGAACAAGACCGGGGGAACGACGAACGAGGAGCGCCAAGCGAACGAGGTTCAGGCCCGCGAACTGGAGCACGACGCCATCGTCCTCGCTACCAAGGCGCGCGATACGGTAGTCCAAGCCGCCAAGCTCGACCCGCGCCTAGAAGGCCAAGACATCACCAAGCCCCGCGCCGCTTGGCGATACCTCTACACCGGTGGCCGAGTTCCGACTCTGCCGCAGCCCCGCTAGCCCCGGACCGCCGCTCTCCAGAGCGGCCCCTCCCGCCTCCGAACCCCGTTCGGAGGCTTTCTCATCCGTGGCACGGGCGGCTCGCCCGTGGGTATCGGGGGCGGCCCCGCCCCTGAAAAGAAGGCCAAGAAGAGGCGTTACACTTTATCTCGGGAACTGGGGCCGGTCCGGTTTCCCTTGACCTCGAACTCTACGCGCGTCGGCAGTCCCTGGGCGGTATCGACGAAGATCATCATTGGGCATGCCTGCTCGATCCGCAGCCAGTTCGACCCCCTACGTCACCTTGATGAATGGCCGGCTGGGGACGGCTTTGCCTTTGATCCAGCCTTCGAGAATTAGGGATTCGATTCCTTCGATCGTGAGCAGGGCGGCGTCTTGAGGGGGGATGCCGTCTTCTCGGATCATGGCGTTGACGCAGTCCTCAAGGATCAGGATGCTGTCCATGTTGCGCTTCATCGCTTTGAGGAGGTGCTTGAAGACGTCGACGATCGGCAGCACTTTGGGACCGCGTTTGAGGCATGGAATGGGGACGACTCGCCCTTCGAGATAGCGGACGAACTTTCCTTCGGTCGCTCCGTCGAGATTCAAGCGCCAGAAATTTGTCTTCGTCAGCTCCCATTCGGGGGCAGCGGCGCCCATTTCGACGGCGAGCAGCTTAAGGCCAGAGACCCGGTACGTGAGGGCGGCGGCGACACCGGGTTCATCCACGGTGAAGCCTCCGGTGGCGAGCCACTGGAATGCCGACTCGGGGGTGAGGGTGAGTCCCGCCGTCTCCGCTATTTCTTGGCAGTACTCCTTCAGGTCGGTGAACTGGCTGTTGGAGGTGTACCAAAAGTCGGCGAACTGCATGTGGTGTCGAATCTGCTGGCGGTGGCCATCTTCGTACTCCTGCTTCAACCATTCCGGATCTTGTTCGTTTCGATCTAACTCGAGAATGGTAAAAGCCACCTTGCGTGCGCCGGTGTGGGCCAACGTCATGCCGGCGGAGAGGATCGGGTCGGCGAAGCCGCAGGAATCGCCGGCCAAGAACCAATTTTCGCCAGCGAGGCGCTTGGCGAGGAAGTTCCAATCCTTGGTGGCAAACAGGCCGTCTTCGGGCGTCGCGGTTTCCAGAAGGCGAGATATGAGCGGCTCGGTGGCGATGGCTTCTTCGTAAAGCTGCTCGGTGGTTTTGCCGCTTGTCTTGTAGTAGCTAGCCGGCAGTACCAGTCCGACGGAAGTGCGGGTCGGCGTAATCGGGATGAACCACATCCAGCCCCAATCTAGGCTCATGATCTGGATCCGCGTTCCCCCGTTTCCGATGGTGACCGCCCAGGTCGCGTCTTGCCAATACTTCCAAACCGCGATGTTTCGGAGGGCGGTGGGAGCCTCGATCTCGATGCCGAGGGCCCGCCGCAGGATCCCGATATCGCCGGATGCGTCGACGTAGTAACGTGCCTTGATCAGGCCATCGCTCCCGACTTGCTCCGTCACGTCTGGATCTTGGGAGACAACGCTCAGTCCGGTAATCCGATCGCCCTCGTGAAGCACCTGAGCGACTTTGGTTTGCTCAAAAACGCGGCAGCCAAGGGACTGCGCGTGGTCGAGTAGCACCTTGTCGTAGATGGATCGGTCGACCTGGAACGCGGTTTTCCTCCGCTGATCGACGAATTTCGCCGGGCGGGCTTCTTCGCGAAACTTCTCGTGGTGGAGAAAGTCGGTCTCCCAGTAGTCCTTCTTGGCGCCCCATTTGAAAGTGGCGCCGATCTTGATCGGGAATCCGGCGGCTTCGACCTTATCCCAAACGCCCATCTCGTCGAGGATCGCGGAGATTGCGGGGAGGTGGCTCTCGCCGACGTGGTCGCGAGGGAACTGTTCCCGCTCGACGATGGTGACATCGAGGGATGGGTTGTACTTCTTGAGGAAGGTCGCCACCGTCGTACCCGCGGGACCCCCTCCGATGATGGCGACGTCGGTTTCTAACATTTCATTTCCGAGGTTTTGGGAAGCAGCTCCCCGAAGGGACCCAGCCATGGCTCATATTTCTTCCACGTCTCTAGGGAAGATCGGTAAATCGGTTGCCGCACCTGCCAGACGCTGGGGGTCACTACCGAGCGTTGATTTTGGTGGGGGCTCAAACAGGCATCATCCCACGGAAGCCCCAGGAAGTCAATCGTCTTTCGGATCACCTGTTCTGCATCAGAGACAAGGTCTGAGTAGTCGATTTCCAGCAGCGCTTCCGGTGGGAGCACGCTCCTCCAGTGGTCCATCACGCGCAGGTACTCGCGATAGGCGAACACGATGTTTTCGGGGACATGCGCGAACTCGGTCATCACTCGGTTCGGCGTGAAATAGATGGAAAGGCAGTTATCGACCGGGTGCCGGCGGATGTGGACGATCTTGGCCCTGGGAAATACCGAGTGAATGATTCCCAGTCCAGCGTAGTTCACGGGCATTTTGTCCACGACGTGCCGATTGCCGGGGGCCAATCTGGTGAGGATCGCGAGGTACCGATCGGCAAGCTTCGACATCCCCTCCGGCGAATGCTTGGCGCCATCGACGGCGAGAGGCCAGTTGTTCACCCAAAATGGCTGCTCTCCTCCGGCTCCCACCTCGGGATGGCTGGAGAGGATCTGCTCGACGAGGGTGGTGCCCGAGCGCATCATGCCGACGACGAAAATCGGTACGTCGCTCGCCGAACCGGCCGTCTTCATCCGCGCCAATTCGGGGGCGGTGAAACGGTGGATCGTCCGGTCAACCCGGTCGGTATATTCCGCGAAGTCGAATAGACGTCCGTGGAATCTCAGATCGGCCTCGATGTCATTCGCGATCCGGTAGTTCTCCATCGACGCCTGGTAGTCGCCGAGGTCTCCGTGGGCTTTTCCCAAACCATAGCGAAGAAAGCTATGATCGCGCGGCGTTAAGCGGGCGTCGTCGGCGAGCGCCGTCATCCGCTCGAGGAGGGAGCGATCTTCATCGACCACTCGCTTTCCGTTCACAAGGGCGAAGTAGGGATAACCTTGCGACGGATCGACGGCGATGGCGTTTTGAAAGCAGCCGATCGCCTCATCGAGCCGGCCCAAACCTTGCAGGGCGGTTCCGAGTCGAGCCATCGTGGGGGCATCCTTAGATCCACTCTCGGCGGCTTTCCTCAATAGTTGCTCGGCCTCGGCAGCCCGATTCTCTTCCTGCAGAATGCGGCCTAGCAGGAGTTGGGTTGATGGAGAGTTGGGCGCAACCTCCAAGGCTCGGCGAGCGCAGGCTACGGCGCCCAGGGCGTTGCCTTGAGTCATGAGATACGACGCAAGGTGTTCAAAATTTTGGGCGGAGGGGGGCATCGCCCCCAGGACTTGGGCGAGTAGCCTCTCCGCCTCTTCGTCCCGACCTTGCAGATGGAGGCAGAGGCTGAGCTGAAACTGCACGGGAGGGGCGCCGCCGGACAAATGGACGCTGCGCCGAAGTAGCTCCTCCGCTTCCGGTAGTCGGCGGAGATCCATAAGGCACCTTCCCAACTGGGCAAGGGCTTGGGCATCGTTTGGATTCAACAGCAACGCCGCCTGGACGGATTCGGCGGCTTCGGCGACGAATCCTAGCCGGTGCAGCGCCACCGATTGCCAAAAGGGGGCATGAAAGGAGCCGGGGTCGGCCTCCCGCACCTGTCGCAGCCAACCAACCGCGGCTGTTGGATCACCGACCTTTGCTTCGATAACGCCGAGAAGCAGTTTGGCCTGGATAGATTGTTCGTCCATCTCCAGTGCCTGTTGCGCCAAGGCGGTGGCTCGCTTGAGGTCACCCTTTGCATGGGCGGCGCCGGCTTCGCGAAGCAATTGGTCTACGGTCACGACAATCCCCTCAACCCTCGATCGCCGCCGCCATTCTGACCATCGGGTCTTCGGTGTCGCGGTTCCAGTCGATGTTTGGAGTGCGGGGAATGTCTTCGGGGCGGAGGAGCGGCTGATCGGGTGAGTAGACGCCGGAGATCCAGCCGTCTTTCAGCAACACTTCCAACGCTTCCAATCCACTGAGGGCGACGATCGGCCCCATTTTGGCGCTGACATCCCGAAGCGCCCGGATGATGGGGCCCAGCTTCGTTTCCCTCTGCAAGATTTCCAGGATGACGCGGAAACCGCCCGAGACGGGGATTTCCAAATCGCCCTTGCGGAGGGTGCGGCCCTGCCGGATTCGACCGCCTTCGTAGATCGGCGTCTTACCGGGCACCACGTCCTCGATATTGAGATCGAATACGTTGACTTTGGTGATCTGCCACTCGGACTCGCTGTTGAAGAGCATCCCCTCGATGTTCTTGATCTGCTCGATGGAATGGCCGGCGAGTCCGGCCCCCGCCGTCTCCAGAGAAACGAAGCCGCCGGTGCCGATCCACTGCCAGGCGGATTCGGCGCTCATGTTGAGCCCTGCCCCGCGAGCGATTTCGCTGGTGTATTCGACCAGCTCCGAGAAGTGGCGATTTCCGGAATACCAGTAGTTGGCGAACTGAATGTGTTGGTAGACCCGTTGCCGCTGGCGCTTTTCGAAGGCGAGACGCATCCATTCGGCATCAACTTCGCCCCGATCGAGCTCCGCAATGGTATAAGCGCATTCCTTGGCGCCAACCATGGCGATGGTAATCCCGGCGGAAAGGATCGGATCTGCAAAACCGGCGGCCTCGCCGACCAAAAACCAGTTTGGTCCGGCCATCTGGCGAGCCAAAAAGGACCAGTCGCGGGTGGCGCGGACCTCTCCGTCACGTTTGGCGGCGGCGGTTAGGGCGGCGATGCGCGGTTCCGACCTCACCGCTTCCGCGTACAGTTCCTCTGGTCGTTTCCCGCACTGCTTGTAATAATCGGCGGGACACACCAAGCCGATCGAGGTACGGGTGGAAGTTACCGGAATGAACCAGATCCACCCATATCCGAGGCTCATGATCTGAATTCGGGTAGCCCCCGCGCCGATCGTCACGGCCCAGTCGGCATCTTCCCAATAATCCCAGAAGGCGATGTTTCGCAGCGCGTTGGGCTCTTCGGTTTCAATGCCCAGGCCGCGCCGGAGGATTCCCGCGTTTCCGGACGCGTCGACGTAGAACCGGGCGGTCAACTTGGAGCCATCGGAGAGCTCCAACTCCTTCACGGCGCCATCGGTAGCTTCCACGCGCGTGACCGCCACCCCTTCCCGGACGACACAGCCGAGCTCCGCGGAGTGGTCTAGAAGAATCTTATCGAACGGACCGCGCTCCACCTGCCAGGTGCTCCGCATGCGCCAGCCTTCGTACTTGCCAGGGCGCTTTTCGAGGGGATTTACTTCGGCGGTCTCCAGAAGGTTGAAATCCCAAAGATCGTCGGAGGAGCCCCAGCGGTACGTCGCGCCGATCTTGATCGGAAAGTTGGCGGCTTCGATCTTGTCCCAGGCGCCGATCTCATCGAGGATTCGGCCGGTGGTGGGGAGCAGGCTCTCGCCGATGTGGTCCCGGGGGAAAACTTCTCGCTCGAGAATGAGAACGCTGAGGTGGGGCGCGTGCTTTTTGAGCATGGAGCCGACCGTGGACCCGGCCGGTCCGCCACCTACGATAACGACGTCGAATGCTTCCTGCATCGGTGAAGAACCCATATATAAATAAGGCCGGACCCTTTAACAGGGTCCGGCTTCGGCAAATGCCGGTTACTTTCCTCCGGGCGCCGCGCCCGGTTGTCCGCCCGGTTGTCCGGCCGGATTACCCGCGGGTTGCTTGGCCCCGCGAGGCTTCTTGCTCATGCTCTCAAGGCTTGGAGGCCCGCCGAGCATTTCGTGCATCTTCTTCTCATCGGGTTGCGAAGGGGAAGAGCCGCAGCCGGCTCCCATCGCCCCAATGAGAAGGAGGCTGGCGAGCCCCGCCCAAAGGTTTACCGGCTTTATCATGATCCCTTCGGCCAGAAAGCCTTGATGGCCTTGTCCGCGCCTCCGTTGATCGGGATTGTGGTGCCCATCAACTGTCGGTAGGGTGTGGACTTGACGTGGCCGTCCGTACCTGCCCAGATGGTAAGTCCGGTTGGTTCCTGGGTCGGCGTTCCGCCGGGCCAGGGGTACGTGCCGATGACCTTACCGTCGTTGTCCCTTGCGCGGGCAAGCGGGCCGCTCGTTACGAGGTTACAGCCGTACGTATTGAAGCCACAGGAGCCCCAATAGAGGTCGAAGCTGTCCGCGTTATCCTGCTGCCACATGAAGTCCCAGTTACCGGACTGAGCGATCATGACCTGATCTGCCGGACTGGCGACCGCCGTGGTAGAAAGCGAGGGGGTGCCTCCCGCTTTATAGCCATAGGCCGACCAGATGATTCCACCGGAGGAGTTGGTTACGCCGCCGATGCCGTCGTAGTGCCAAATCTGTCCGCCGGTCATGGCGGCGCCGGTGGAGGAAGAACCAAACGTGTAGTTGCTGAAGCTGCCGTCGGTGGCCGCTTGCTGCGGTCCCATGCCCCAAAGGCCATAGATGGCAAAGGCGGTGCCGGCGCCTTCGTCATTGGAGTTTTGGAGGATGCTAGGACCGGTCGGGTCGAGCAGAACGCCCCATGACTTCATGTACGGCTGCTGCAGATACGAGAAGGGGAGTGCGTGCCAGTTGCTGTCGTATTCGACGACCGGCGAGAAGTTATCGTCGCTGTCGCCAGCGTACATGAGTTGGCCGAGCGCCATCTGCTTCGCGCCGCTGATTGCGACGGATGTCTTTGCCGCTCGTTTGGCTTGAGCGAAGACAGGGAACAGAATGGCCGCAAGGATAGCAATGATTGCAATTACAACTAGAAGTTCGATGAGCGTAAAGCCACGTCGCTTACATTTTTTCATGACGTTCTCCAAATTACGGGGTGTCTACAAGGACGGAAATCGATCGCGGTTCTGCGGTTGAACCCGCGATCATGAGTGGCGCATCGAGCAGCACATGCCGGAACGTTCCACCGAAGCTCGCTTTTGATCGCTCACAAAGCAGTTCGGTGGCAAGTTGGCCGATGCGCTCAAACGATTGACAGCACGTGGTGAGGAACCCCCCGCCAGGAACCCACCGGAGCAAGCCGTCAAAACCTAAGAGAGAGATGTCCCCAGGCACGGAAATGCCCCGGGACTGCAGCGCGGCATGTACCTGCAGCGCTACGTGGTCGTTGATTCCCACGATCGCCGTGGGAGGTTCGGGAAGACTGAGTAATTCGTCCAGGGCCGCTTCGACCCCTTCCGGCTCATCGACCATGTCTTGGAACACCAGCTCCGGATCGAATGGGATGCGGGCATCGTTCAGCGCGCGCCGGTAACCCGCTTCGCGGGCGAGCACGCTGGATACGGCATCGTTATTCGTAATCAGGGCGATCCTTCGGTGTCCGAGATCGGCCAGGTGTTTCACGCTCTGACGCGCGGCCGCTTCGTTATCGGAACCGACGAAGTCGGCTTCGAACCCCTTCGGCGGCAGCCGGTCGACGAAAACCATGGGGATGCCGGCGGCCCTCACCTTTTCGAGGGCGTGCCGGTTGCGTTCGGTGCCTAGGTACCACAGGATGGTCCCGATCGCATGGGGATCCTCGGCGAGTTCAAGCAGGTATCGCTCTTCGGCCTCAAGGCAACCCTCCCAATCGCGTCCGCTCGGTACGTTGGCCACGACGAGTCGGATGTCTCTCGGCAAGTCGGCGGACTGAATTCCTTTGAGAATCGAGGATGCGCAGTAGTCGCCCGCATTTGGCCACAACCAAATGGCGATATCCCCGTGCCCTTCCGCCCTTCGCAACGCGCCCGCTTCCGCCGTCTCGTTGGCGGTTCGAATTCCTGGATTCCGCACGATGGGGCGGCAATTGGGCTTGCAAAGCAACAAGCCCTCCGCCTCCAATTTGCGGATGGCGCTTCGGACGATGACTCGGCTGACGTGAAACGTCTTCGCGAGGTCTCTTTCTCCGGGCAACCCTCGTCCGACCGGCAAATCGCCGCGTCGTATCCGGTCCCGCAAACCGTCGATCACCGCCATGACCAGGGGCGACTCATGCATACGAACCGAAGCTCCTAACGCAGATATATTTTGGCGGGGCCACTAGAAACAGATTGTAACACAAGTGGACCGCAAATGCCAAAGCAGACCGAAGGCCCAAAAACGACCCAAACGAGTCCACCGCGGCAGTCGAGTGCGATTCTTAGGGAAGGCACTGCGTCGTCCACCTCTGAGGTATATTTGATCGCCGGTCCGGCCCCCACGGACCTTCAAAACGGCAAAAAACGTCGGGGCGTGGCGCAGTTTGGTAGCGCGCTTCCATGGGGTGGGCTCCTGCCCTTCGACCCCCATTTCTTACCCTTTCCAGGTTCAAACCGCGCATTTCCACAGGTTAGGGATATGCGGCTCGACTTCACCCTGGGTGAGTGGTCCTCGACTGCTATTCTACACTCGTTGAAAGTCCGTCGGTTGTTACCAGTGTCGAACTTTATCGTTTGTCCCGTAGGAGCCATCGCCTTTGTATCTGGCTGAACGCTGGTGTTTCAGAGTCCTCGCAGAATATCGCCACTGACAACCATTTTGCTGTACTAACGCCTGTTATACTTGCGATCATCGCGCCATGGGCGTGCACTTCCTTCTGGTCCGTGTATTTTATCGTGGCAAAGATTAAGGACATTCTCATTTGCCAAAACAAATCAGCGCAGATCGAATTAGCGAGGCGCGTCGTTCTTTCGCAAAACCTCGGTCCCTTCGGAATCTGGTCGTGGCTCGCTGATTCGCTGAGAGAGTTGCCGAGACGCTCTTGGACTCGAGAAGCTCACAAACGACTCTGGGATGGTGGGCTGTTGACAATTGACAGCACCCCTGCGAACCCTGGTTCGGTCGCTGACTACAGCAGCCGGATCATCTCAGCGGGGCTTCAGGTTAACAAGCGGGTCGCAATACTCTTCCCGAAAGGAACGGATCATGGCAGCATTGTGCCGGATGTTGCGGTTTCCTGGTGCTTGGAACCGAAAGAGTTCAAGTTGACGAACCGAGTCCTGCTTGTCAGCGGCCGAGCTGGCGCTCACAGGCCACTAAGACATGCGCAGGTGGGAGCACTTGCGCTAGCGAGTGTATTGGACATACACGCCAATGATGCCAATGCCACCCTGAACCTGGCCGGGCGTGCTTCACAACTTCCGACAGTTATCTACACTTCACGCCCGTCAAACCTGAGGAGTCTACTGAATGATGTACAGCCAGATGTGGTCATTCTTGACTTGTGCGCGACGGATCGACAGCCCTGGGTTGTGTCGGCCATGGCCGATTTGCGAACGTTTAAGAACCCTGTCGCCCTATGGACAGATAACCCCTTCGTCTACGTGTTGGCGGGTTCAACCGAATGGCTTCGCTTTCGCTGGGACTCGGGAAAGCCAGCAGATGAGACGGATGTGGAACCCCTGAGGCTGAGGTCACTCATCGCCCAGCAGGGAACTACATCCCTGAACTCACTGATCGTTCCGACGCTCAGCAATTCAGCGGAAGCGATGATGAGAGATGCGACCATCGATCTTGTTCGAGCAAGGGTGGAGCTTAATGGGGCGTTGGCCCAGGAAGCAGCATCCCTGCTCGCCAGATTTGTCCGCGCGATGAGTCGGTTATCGATACCTGTTGCTGAGTTTGATGATCTCTCCAGCACCCACTGGGGTGTTGCTTCACTGACTGCTCTCAGTGACGAAGTTGAGAACTATTTCAAGTATTGGACAGATTCACCCCTGCCGCTGACCCGTGCGCGAGAGGCAGCGCAGGAGGCTTTTCGCCTACTGCGAAGAGACGGACCCGCCTTGGGCAAAGCGCTTACCAACCACATCTTGGAAGGGAGAGAGCCCCGGCAGGTTCTTTTTCCTTCCCGTTCGCAGGCAGCACTGTTTCGAAAACATTTCGCAAGCGAGTACGGACTCCAGCAGGGTGCTCCTCTGCTCCCCCTGTCGCCGGATGAGTTGGGAACTTTGGAAATCGAAGGGCAGCTTCTCGTTGTCGGTTTGCCCTATCCCGACTTCTTCTTCAAAGCACCTCAAGTTCTTTTAACGGACCGGATTGAGGTACTCCACCATGAATTTGAGGTCAAACTCGCCGACTGGGTCTTTAACACTTCGGTAGAGATGTGTGCGCCATCTACAGAAGAAAATGTCCATGCCGTGGCACAACTCCTCGGCAAAACAGAGCCGATTATTGGGCCACAAAGCCAGTCCAGAATCGTGCGAACGCCTGCAACGTTTGTTACCCCCCAAGGGACAAAGGAGTCTCAAGCAATGCAATTGAACTTGCCAAGCCAGATAGACGCTTGGGCCAGTCTTCTAAGCCAAGAGGAGCTCGATGCCGAAGGAATGGAAAGCGAACCGTTGGAACGCGGAGGTACTTGGACTTCCGCTGCGGTCGAAATACGGTTTTCCGATCGCACATGGGTCTTCCTCGATGAGTGCGGTCCCGTTCAAGTCGTTACAAGTAGCAGAATGGAGCAGCGTCCCGCAAGAGACTTGGTTGCCGGTGATCAAATCATGCTCATCAATGGTCAGAAGCGACAAGATCAATTTTCGATGCTGCTGACTAGACTCCACGCCGTTAGCGGTGTTTCCGTTTACGTTGATCTCGTCAATAGGTGGCGGAGCGAAATCGGTGAACTGTACCATCGACACTGGGTCGCCCAGGGGTTGGGAACCAACGAGTTACTCTGTAAGCTCAGGTCCCTGGGCACAAGCGTCACAACGGCTGATACGGTTCGAAACTGGATTCGTGGCTGGCATACACCGCAAGACCGCCAAGACATCTGGAGAGTCGCAGTCGCTCTCGAAATGCCATTCACGACCCAGCACCACCGGGCCATAGCAAAGGCTGCCACGGAGATCGCCAACGTTCACCGACAAGTGTCTCGGCAGATTAACCTTTGGCTGGAATGGCGATTGAGCGATCCCCTAAGAGCAAGGTCCGCGATGAATGCAGAGATTCTCCCCGATCTAGGGATTTCTCTTGCAGATTTCTATGACGCCGTTGTGATACTCGACATCGAAGAAATCCAACTCCTTGACCGTCCGGTTCCGGGGAGTCTAATTGGAAGGAGACAAGGCTTACTATGAGTAGCCAAGCGTTACCAACTGAAGTTCAGAATCAACTTGAATTAGCTTCCGCACTCATTGAGTACGTGGTTGCAGAAGCATCGGGCCGTTCCGAGACTGTTTGC
This sequence comes from Fimbriimonas ginsengisoli Gsoil 348, assembly GCF_000724625.1. Classification (GTDB taxonomy): domain Bacteria; phylum Armatimonadota; class Fimbriimonadia; order Fimbriimonadales; family Fimbriimonadaceae; genus Fimbriimonas; species Fimbriimonas ginsengisoli. Next base: position 2,650,492 of record NZ_CP007139.1, read on the forward strand.
TTCGGGGACTTCCCAAGGAATCAATACTTCATCGGTAGTCTCCGACCCACTCCCTTGGCTCCCGATGCGACTCGCTGGCTTTCAGACCTAAAGCAAAAAATGTCCCCGGTTGCTGCAGGCTTGGACGCGCTGGTCAAGATACCCAGTGACCACTCAATAGAGGTTTGGGCAACGATCAGTTGGAACGTCTACTACCGAGTCCGTCCATCGTATGAAGAACAACAAACCTTTCAAGATCCAATCCGCAGGGACGATGAGGACAACGACGATGACTCGGTCGGGTCTCCACCCCCGCCTTCACAACCTAACACAAGGCAGCGGGAGCGGCCGGTACCCAAATTCAAGAAATTGAATTGCTCGGCATCTGGTCCATTAGTCTTGCAAAGCCATGAAAGCGGGATAAGTGTCGAAGCTGGTGGCGTAAATACCGCCATTAACGCGGAGCTGGCGAGGGTTGGCGCTATACGTGACGCAGACCCTGACTTGTTCCGAGTGGGTCCAAGGCCGGACCCTGAGTTACCAAACAAGCTCGGAGCAGCAGACATGGTTAGCGACCAGGCCTATAGACGATATTGGGCTAATTTGCCGGACCTGGCGATTACACCATGGGCTATCCGCGTTGACGTCTCCTGCGAACCTTCTCCTGAGCACATTGAACATGGCCGGCTGGTAGTGGATATCGTCAATGTCACTCCGATCTCCGAGAAAGACCAGGTTCACGAGCCGTTCATATTCGACACACGCTTGCAACTCGAATTCCCATCAGGCTGTCTGGCTCCATTTCGCCTAGTCTCTGCTCCGAAGGACTTTCGAGAAAATCCACGTATGTTTGGCCGGGGCCGCAACTGCGCGGTCGAACATGCTGACGACACCCTTTCTACCACCCACACGCCGATGTACATGCAGGGCCGTTACGTCACAAGGGAAACGCCCGAAGCACTTACTTGTGAGCTTGCAACAGATCCGTTTCCCACATTGGAGAAACTAGAAGTGGCAATGTCCTCCTACGAATTGGCGTGGGATCAAGCGCTGTCCGAATTCAGACTCGACCCAGCATGGGATGATGAACAAGAATTGGCCTTTATGAAGGACCGAGCACTCTACTTCGATGAGGTAAGTCGCTTCAAACACGGCCTCAACCTATTGCGAACAAATGCAGATGTTGCATACGCTTTCACGCTCATGAATCGCGCTTTCGAGCGCAATGCACTAAGAGCCTGGAGACTTATGCAGATTGTCTTTATCGTTACCCAACTCCCGGGACTCGTTGCCGAAGATCCGATGGATCAGGAAAGGGAAACAGTTGACATAATCTACTTCCCAACTGGGGGCGGAAAAACCGAAGCTTACCTTGCCGCAGTAGTTTTCTCATGCTTCTGGGATAGATTGCGAGGGAAGATTGCAGGTGTCACGGCTTGGGCTCGATTTCCTCTTCGCCTCCTTACTGCACAGCAGTTGCAGCGTTTTGCAAACATCATTTGCTGTGCCGACCTAGTGCGAAAAGCCGAACCGGATATTAGGCTCTCGGGGAGTAATGTAGACGGTTTTGCGGTCGGCTATTACGTTGGCTCTGGCGGAACACCGAATTCCATCCAGTCGGCCACGGCGTCGAACTCCGGATCGGGGCTACCTTGGGCTCAAGCGCAGGACCCAACGTTCATTCAGAAGTTCAAACGAATCGCAGTCTGCCCGGCGTGCCGCACGAGAACCGTGATCGTGGAATTCGACCACGTCGCCGTAGTTCTCCGCCACAAATGTGTAAATGAATCGTGCGCGTTTTCAGAAGGAATACTTCCAATATACGTTGTCGATAACGACCTTTATCGTTATCTCCCAAGTGTTATGGTCGGCACTCTCGACAAACTCGCGCAAATAGGTATAGCACGAAAATTTGGAATGATTTTAGGCAGTGTCGATGGCAGGTGCCCCACTCATGGGTACTACAACGGCAAATGTTGCCAAGATGGCTGCCGCGAAACTCTATCGAAAGTGAAGCCTGTGGGCCTGTCCGGTCCTTCCCTCTTTGTTCAAGATGAACTGCATTTGCTGCGCGAGGGTTTAGGAACCTTCGACTCCCATTATGAGACGCTATTCCAGCTACTTCTGAACGAAGCTGGTACGAAGATGCCGATCAAGATACTAGCTTCCTCAGCCACGATTGAGCAGTTTGAGAGGCAAGTCAACCAGCTGTATGCCAGAAGCAAGGCCAGAGTATTTCCCGGCCCAGGTCCGAAGAAGGGCCACTCGTTTTACGCAACAACTCTGAACTACCCACAAAGGCTCTACGTCGGAGTGTTACCCCACAACAAGACTCTTCTAAACGCGTTGTTTAAGTTGACTGAGTCGTACGTGCGCGGCTTGGGAACGCTACGCGGGAGATATCACACAGGACCAACCTTTACCGACGTTTCCACCCTCTACTCGTCTTGTGCGCATTACTTCTTGGCCAATCCTGACTTAGACGCTTTTAAGACTGACTTACGGGATCATGTCAGCCCAGCGCTAGTTAAGGATGGTTTCCCGCAGCCCACGACGTATACACTGACTGGAGGCACGTCTGCAGACGACGTAAGTGGAACCTTGGAGGCACTTGAGAGAAGCTCAGCCGTGTCAGACCCTGTTCAGTTCGTGTTGGCCACCAATACGATAAGCCACGGAGTCGACATTGACAGGTTGAACTGGATGTTCTTCTTTGGGATGCCTCGTCAGACTGCCGAGTATATCCAAGCGTCGAGTCGAGTGGGAAGGGCATACATTGGTGTTGTCTTCACATGCTTCAACCCTACCAGGGAGCGAGACCAAAGCCATTATCACTACTTCGCTAAGCAACACGAATTCCTCGGCAAACTCGTTGAACCTGTGCCAGTAAATAGATGGTCGAAATTCTCTCTCGACCGTACTTTGCCGGGTGCCATCAATGCGATGTTGCTACACCAGCAGTCCCAGAAACTGAGAAGTGACCGCAGGAATCTAGTCTATATTCTCGACAATGTCAAAGCCATGTTTGCCAGCGGCGAACTGAGCGAAGCAGAAGTTGAATCAGGCGTACTGACGGCGTATTTGGGGCCTCAAAACAACCTTGGGGACCCAGCATTCCGAGCTAGACTGCAGCAACGCTGCAAAGCCATTATATTTGACCAGATCGAGACGAGTGTTCGGCCGGTCACGTTCGTGAGCGATGCCATGACACCTAGTCCCATGAGGAGCCTTCGTGAAGTTGACGAGCCTGTGTCCATACGACTGAATTCGGCGGGCTTAAGTTGGAGTAGGGTTGCACGTGCAAAGGGCGGTGGAGCGTAGTGGCGATGGAAGTTGGTAAGCGGCAGATTCTATTTCAATACTTGCCTGGAAAGGTGTTCGATCATCGTGATGGAGTAATCGCGCGCGTCCGTTCAATTGTGGGCAGGGAGCACAAAGACGTTACGCCCAGCCTGCTACTGCAATCCATTCGTGAGCATGCATCCAGCTGGCCCGCCGACATGCGCACAAACTTGCCGGACCAACACCTAAACGACCTCAGCCAGTTCGTCTTTCTAGACCCGCTCGAATTAGAAGCCGAGCTATTTCCGCTCGTCTTCTGGTGCAATAACGATAGCTGCGCGCACGTTCGAGTAGTCAACGAAGACACAGTACCCAGGACGGCAAAGTGCACGAGATGCTCGGTCGGCGAAGCTATTCAAATGCCGTTTGTGCTGATGCACGCTTGTGGTCGGCTCGAAGCTTGGAATCCTCCTCAGTGCGGTACATGTAGATCAAGGGCCGATCTTGCTCTTCAGCGAAGAGGCAAGCTTCTGGGAAGCAACTCCCGCTGGTGGTGTCTGCGTTGCCAGGTAGCTGTTACCCCCCTCACGCCGAGATGTTCATGCGGTTGGTCGAACCCTGCAGATGGCATTTCGCCGATGATGCAGTACGAACTATATCGCGCCGGTCGAACCATGTACCCGCAAACTGTAACTGCGGTCAATCAACCAAACAGATCGGAGGAGACAACGAAATTACTGGCCACCGATGGTTGGGCAGCAGCGGCGACTTCAATCCATCTGGGCTTGGACCAGATTCGTGGAATGTCCCTCAACGAATGGTGCCGCCAAAGGCGAGCGGTTGACGGCGACGGAGCAGCAGCAACTGCAGAAATCAGCACGGAGGAACTAAATGCTTTAATGAATCAGCTTATGCGAGGTGAGATCACGCCGGCGCAGATGCAGGAACGGGTTACTCAGGCTAGACAGTCCGCAAGTTCTAGCCAAGTTGCTCTTTCACGAGCGAATTTGGAAGCCGCTATTTACAACGCGATCAACTTGGATTCTCCAGCAATAGCAAGCGTTGGGCGTGAAATGTTGGAGTCAGTATTCCTCTCGGAAGCTACCCGAGTAGGAACTGAACAGGGGGACTCCAACGGCACCTCTATTGAAAGACTGCTGGCCAAAATGGGAATTGCCGAAGTTTCAGTTGTGACAGACTTCCCCGTGACTACTGCAGTTTATGGCTTTACGCGGGGAGCCCCAGGTCAGAAAGCCAAGCTCAACCCATTTCCTCGCGACACTCATTACGGAAGAATTCCAGTTTACACGGACGTCGTGGAGGCGGATGCATTAATTGTAACGCTCAATCCCAATATGATTGTACAGTGGCTCGAATCACTTGGCTACAGTTGTACTTTGCCCGGTGCCTCTTCTCCGGAGGTCTCAGCGAAGGGATATTTCCTAAACCTATTTGATGGTGTTGATCTTCGGGAAACAATCGGGGCAGGAGCGCCAGAGGCAAGATTAGTATTTGGAGCACTGCACTCGTTATCACATATCTCGATTAGGCAGGCCGCATTACTGTCCGGTCTTGATGTCACTAGTATGTCCGAGTATTTGCTGCCTCGATCCCTCTCCTATGCCATATTTTGCAACCATCGATTTGGAGCAACTATTGGTGCCTTGGTATCGCTCTTTGACCAATCTCTTGAGATCTGGCTAGAGTCCATCAGAGAAAATAGAGGTTGTGTTTACGATCCTGTTTGTACGTCGCAAGGAGGGGTTTGCCATTCCTGTTGCCACCTAGCCGAGACTAGTTGCAGGTTCTTTAACCTCAACTTAGCGCGTCCCATGCTTTTTGGTGGTCATGACCGTGAACTCGGCAATGTTTCTCGCGGATATTTGCAGTTTTCAGAGGAATGAACGATTCAACTGTGCTGGTTACGACATTGCCGGACCAGCTACTATGTGGGACCGAGTTTGATGTCCGGCGAACTGCTGGGGTGCTCGTTCAACTTGTTACGGAAGCCAAAGAGGAGCTTCTCATTGCCTCTCCCTTCATCACCGCGGATGATGAGTATATGGGTGGGGAGAGCATGTATCAGTCCTTGGTAGCAGCGACAAAAAGAGGTGTTAAGCTTATCTGCTTCCTCTCGACCAGTGGCGCAAAGGACGTGCTGTCCAATGGGCTTCACCGTGAACTACATAACCTAACGCTCTTCGAGCCTAGCAGTGCACTTGCTGCTGAGAAGCGCATGGGTTCGCACGCAAAAGTGGTGATTGCAGACTCAATGAGTGCCTACATTGGGAGTGCCAATTTCACCTATCCTGGCCTGCACTCCCAGTTGGAGATCGGAGTACACGTCCACGGGGATATCGCTCGGGAGTGCAGGTGCCTCTGGAACATAGTTCAGGCGAACGGCTACTTCCAGCAAGTCTTCCCTTAGTTTGCGTTATCTCTAGCGTGTCGCATCAGTGCAATTCTTATCCCTATTTGCCTTCGAAGAGTTCCCATAGTCCAGTCCTGCCCGATCCCAGAAAGCTCCGCAGTTAATCGAGAAACTCTCACCTCGTCTTGAGATTCTGGCCACTCCAATATGTCAGTTGTCAAACGATGATACAGCAGGTCGTTATCTGACAAATACTTGTGTGGAGAAAGATCGGCTTCTTTAGCCTCTTCGAGTGCCGCCCCTACGCCACTAAAGAAGCGTAGTATTGGATCTGGGTTTGGTCTTCCCCCGGATACCAACCTCAGTCGAATGTCGGGGGCAAGCGCAGCCGCAATCCGAGTCGCGTCTGCGGCGGCGACAATTAAGGTGGCTCCACGCAGACGGGCTAACTTGGCTATCCCGGATGCTACCATCACTGAGGTTAATGGATCGAGGAACGCGCAGAATTCGTCCGCAACCCAGACGCTCTTCCCCGACGCGACGAGCATTGCAGCCGCGACTCGATATCGTTGGCCATGCGAGAGTTGGTTCCGCTTTTTAAGATAGACTTTCGCTTCTGAGATGCCAGCCGAATTAAGGTACATGCATGCGTCGCGTGTACTCGCATCAATCAGGTCGATGACTGCTAAGTGTTCATTGAAATTTAGGTCTAGGTTGGCAACCTCATTGCCTAGAGCGGCAGGCGTGATCGTGCCTGAGTGGATCTGTGTCTTGCCAAACAGGCTTTCCAAAAGGGTTGACTTTCCGCTACCGCTCGCCCCTTCAAGTAGAACTATGGAGCCTGGTGGGATATCAAGGGAGAAGTCTTCTATTACGCAATTTGAGTCGGAATCTTCGTCGAGGCCGAAAGCCGACACAATCTCCAGTTCTCTCGTGCTGTTCGTCGAGCGGGACAGCTTGACTTTCACTGAGCGGAGTGTGTCGTGGACAGAACTAATGCGGAGTAGTTCGTTTTCCTTCAAGCTTCCATGCTGTTCACTAAGGAAGTTCGATAGTGCCGATTGAAACAGGTCAATCGTCTGCGATAGCGTTGAACGGGAGGCATGGAGAGCCTCTAAGGTTCTTGCGAGGTCGTTTGCAACTCCGATTATGGAATCGGAGAGAGCCGATGACTGATCATAGGCTAAACCGACCTGACACTTGTATTCGCTGATCGCCTGGGAGACAGCCCCGGCAAGCGCGGAGTAGGCCCCCATGTGGGAATCGTTATCGACAGCCACTTCATCAGGAATTCTTCTTAGCGCCTGATGAATTCGAGTGATTTCATTATGTAAGGGAACCAAGTCTTGGTTAAGTCCGAGTGAACTCGATGAGAGCCTGGGAATATGAGCGGATACAATGTGTCCAATAGTTGCACGGCAGAATCGAATGAGGGGAGGCTGTACTTGAGCGCAAGAAGCTTCTTCAGAAGCCACTGCAACGTGAGCTAGCTGTATTCGGTCGTAAACTGCTATTGGACAACCTGATAAGGGAACAGCGTAATATGGTTTCGGAGAAGATGCTTTCATTTTCATCCGGTCGAGACTCGATCTCCAGTGCCCTGATCCCATCTGATGATCCAGTTTGTCTTTCGGTGTGATGAGAACCTCTTCTCTGCCTGAGGTCTCACCAAGGAGGAGCATGCCGCCCTTTTGGAACAGCGGATGTAAGCGGCTCATCTCCGCGACAGTCTCTAGGAGCACTGGCTTCTTTCCGGCTGCATTCCAGTGTAATTCTGCATATGACCTCGCAGCCTCTACTAGTAAGCGTCCCGTGCCGATCCCTCGGAACTCTGGGTGCACGACAACGCGGGCAATTCGCACAACGCGGTCGACATGCGCGAGTCTTCCGATGCTATCCCATTCGAAAAGCCTGTCTCTTGGAGTTGTAAGGAGAGGGGGGGAATTAAGCATGACGTAACCGATGGCTCCATTGAATGGACGCTTCGTGTGCTCGTCAAGCAGTCGTAAGATGAGGGCAGTAGACCTGCCCCACATATTTAAGGTTCGATAGTGAAATTTATTAAGCCATCTGACGGCGTCGTAATCGGAGGCAGAAACAACCTCTGCACAACAGAGGCAGAGTGAAGTCCCATTAGCGACCGGCATGACGGAAGTATTCCGAAAGTATGGTTTGAGAATTGCGGTGGCGAGTTCGCCAAACCCGTTGCAGAGGAGCTTGCTCACCTGGGGTTCGTCGTCTTCGTTTATTACGAGGTAATCCCTGTTTGCCAGACTCGGTTCTTGCTCGGAAGTGTCCTTCTGAAACAAGTATGAAAATCGAGACAAAGTAATTGTCTTGAGCTGTTTGGAGCCCGAAACGGACCTTAAAGTCAAGAGTTTGCCCGTCGATTTGGCCCGCACGTCTATCAATTCCCACGCTTCTGGATAGCATTCGGCTATCTTCTCGCTGCTCCATGGAGCAGCGTTGGAGGAGAAGTTTGACTTGGGCACTCCGTATATTGTAGCGAGTCTGCTGGGAGATTGAGCCCGGACGACTGGTCGTTTGCCCCGACTGCTCATCGCGTTTGGAGAAGGTGTTCGGGCTCGCAGTGGAGCCCGAACAAACTGCAATTATAGGATGTAGGTCAACATATCGCAAGCAGCATGCTGCACGAGCGTAAGTGACTGTGCGAGCAGTTTCTCGTCGCCACCGTAGAGCCGGATGTAGTCCCAACTCGCGGTCCGGTTTTCGAGACCGCAGGCCTGGGTGACGACGTAGGCAACGGCCTCGGCTTCCACCTCGCGGATCTGCCTTGTCGTCTCGATGCGGCGTGGTCCTCGGTGGAGTAGTTCATGGGCCAATTCGTGGGCAAGCACTGAGAGCTCCTCTGCCGGTTCCAAACCGCGTAGAATCGTGATCGCCTGTCCGTGGCTGAGCCCAAGGGCTCCACCCAGGTTGTCCGCGTAAGCGAGGCCGATATGCTTCTCTCGCACGAGGTCCCTCAGGCGGGTGAGATAGCAGCCAACTTGTCCCGATGTCTTTCCGAGAGTGGGTAGAGGTTCCCCTTCCGTCTGCTCAGCATCGAACACGTAGACCGTTACAAACCGCGTGACGATCTTGGGCGCGTCCTTTCGGTCGGCGTCCTCGTCCTCCGGGAGTTCGTCCGGCCGTGGACGTCGCATGGATGGTGCGAGAATGGCAATGCCCTTCTCACCCTTCTTCACCCATCGTCCCAACTCTTTCCAACGGTTGAAGCCCGCCACTTGGGTAGCTTCCGGCCGCTGGCAGAGGATCAGGAGACAGTTATGGAAGGAGTACCGGTGGAACCGGGACATTACGTCGAGGTAGCGGGTCAGTTCGTCGCTGTTGCCGCTGGCGAGCGCCTCAGAGAGGCGAGTAAGGGCAGATGCCGCAAGGGTCGCGGCTTTGTCGTTGGTTGCAGTAATGGACACGTGGTCCCTCCTCGGGAGCCGTCAAGGACTCCGCGCCGAAAGAGCGCCTTGAGGTCATCGAGGAAGGGCATGTCGGTACCTGCACGGGCATGGAAAAAGGTGGCGGTGGGCACCAGCAGCGAAGGTTGATGTCTGATCGCGGAAAAGCGGAAGGAAGGGGCCCCAGGGGTAGGGCCAGCCACCGCTAGGAGAAAGAGTCGGGTGGTCCGTCCTCGGGTCCCAAGGAGGACGGCCTGTGGCTGAGTCTTACGCCTGGGGAGGGAATTCCGCTCGGAGCGTCAGGCAGCAGACGAGCGTGGAAATTAGCCGATCAGCCAGGGCCGAGCATCATAGGGAAGAAGCGTAACGAGGAACGAGTGGAGCGTATGACCGGATGCCGGTCCGGTCTCGATTGAGGCCAAAATCAGTCATCTTGCCGTAAGTCCGAGAACCGCCACCAGCGTGTTCTCGAATTACAATCCCCGCAGAAGGATCTTGAGAACGTATTCTAAGCGGTGCCCAAGAAGCAGCCAATTCGTAGCACCATCAAGGACAAGGGCCTGAACACTCGGAAGGGACGAATGGTCGAGCAACTGGCCGCTCGGCTCCTTCGGATTGGCGGCATAGACGTGGAGACACGCGTCATGCTCCCCCCAGCAGGTGGTACCGGTGGGAGACGCGAGATCGACATCTTAATCCGCATTCGGTTGCCGGGGGGCAATGAAGCACTTTATGCCGTGGAGTGCAAGAACGAAAAGAAGCCGATCGAAGCGGAATACATCGACGCCTTCTACGGAAAGTTGACTTATCTCGGTATTCCGGCTGAGAACGGCATCTTTGTCTCGCGAAGTACGTACCGTCGCGGAGCCGTTGAAAGAGCCGCAGCGGCTAGTGTTCGACTCCTTCGATTGACCGGGCTAAAGGATGACGGGCTGACGGCTATGGTATTGGAGGCGATCCAGTCGGTCGTCTACCTCCTCGCAGATATAGAAGAAATGACTGTCTCTACATCTTCCAATGACGGGGGCCCGCTCTTCTGCACGGAAGACGGCTCCTATGCCGGGAATCTGATGGACTTAGTACACCGGGCATGGGCTCAAGGGGGAATCCCGAGGGTTTTGGGCCAACACGAAGTTGTATTAGCGGTCCCGCCCCACTGGCGTTCGCGCACAGCCGGGGAGCCAGCCGAGGTGTTTGAAGCTTCGGCAAAGGTCAAAGTGATTGGTGTCGTCTATACAGTTGTGGGCGAGGCGACTACCCACACACTAACAGACCATGGCACTGGAGTTGTCCAGCGAGGCGAAATCCAAGCACGGTGGGATGAGACTAAGCACCGTATTGTCTTGGCGTCCTTCGGATCGTCCGATGAGTTGGAGCGCCATTTGCAGGGGTTGCGCGGGCTAATCCACGTGGTGGCCCGCAATGTGCCGATGCCGCGTATTAACGTCCGTTCAGATTGGGGGAGGCTCTACTGGCCGCCCAGCGACCAAGTCTTGAGCACAATTGTGAATAGGTTTGACCAAGGACTGCCTATCGGTCAACCGCAAGACGACTTTGAGGGGACTGTGTTCGACCGGGTATTTGATCCAGTCGCGGCTGCGTATGTCGCCCGCTTCCACTAGGTTACCAAGATGGGCCTTCTCCGACTATCGTGTCGCAAGGGCTCCACGTAAGTCAGATTCATAATCAGCGAATATCATGCGGAGCGGAGAAGAGAGGGAGGGGATGTTCGTGCCCCGGAAGAGACTCTTCTGATATTCGGAATTATGATATCTGCAGGACCGACTTTCGAATAGGTGCGCCGACCGTGAGCGAAGCGAACTTCAGGTCACGTGCCGAAGGCTCCATATCCTGAGGGTTCATGGATTGGTTAAGCGTTTGGGCTCCGCCACGGGCCCGCCTATGTGCGTCGTCAGGCGCACGTTCCGCCGACCGGAGGTTATCTGAAAACGCACCCCGGGGTCGCAAAAATGACCCCTCCCCCCGGTTTCCTGGCGTATGTATTCTGAAAGTGCGGGGGCGGGCGTCCCGTGCCTTGCATGGAGAGCTATCCAGCCCTTCGAAACTAAACTTTGAACTTCAGTGGCTCAAAGTGATTGCTTGGAGCGTGAAAGCCGAAGTCGTGCGCGCCCAACTGGTGGAAGGTCCCGAGCGAGTGGGACTGATAAAAGGATGGTGAGTGATGGCTAAACACGTGACCGTGATGCCAAGTCGCGGCACGAACCGTGTGGGTCGCATTGTCTCCAAAGCCATGGTCGAATCCCTTTCCGTGTAGTAGATCCATTTAATCGAGCTCCTTCAGCGCCGTTCGCGCCGGTCCAAGTGATTGGTTCATTGAGAGTGCCTGTATCCATGCTTGGCGGGCCTCCTCGGGCCGACGCTGCAAGATGAAGAGGACACCTTGGGAATACAGAAGGTCGGCTTGTTGCCAGCGAACCTGGGCCGCTGCCGACTGCTCCCCGTGCTCCTCGCCCACCCACTTGCCGACGTAGCTTCCCACCAACGTTCCGGCTCCGGGCATAAGCAAAGTCCCGATGACGGCACCGGCAAGCGCTCCGCCTGTCTGAGCCCCGCTGCGGTGGGACCTCTCCGTGTCGGTGGTCTTGACGAGTCCGGCACGTAGCGAAGCCTCCGCCGCGTTGAACTCTTGTTTGAAGAGGTCTCGGCAGAAATCATCCAGGACGGAGACATGACTCCGACAACCGCTGCACCTTCCGGACGCTCCGCAATCCAAACATGGGTAAGACTCGGCCCCGACGATGCCGTATCCGTCACACCTCCGGCACACGCTATCGCCTGCGCACTGCGGACACGAATTGATGGCGACGGCAACACCACGTACCCGCACCTCACGTTGTCGAGGGGCTTGTAGTCGGGTGGGACACGGTGTACGCGTCGCGACTTCGCCGGCGTCCGCGGCGGTCATCGAGAACTCGAAGACCTGGGCACCCACCTGCAACACATCACCAGGTCTAATGAGACCGCTCGCCACTCTTCGCGAGTTCAAGAACGTTCCGTTTGTGCTGGAAAGGTCTACGACTTGCCATCCGTGCGAAGTCGTCTCGATCCTCGCGTGTCTCCGACTCATCAGGACGTCGTCAGGAAAGGGCATGTCGGTACCCGTGTCCCGGCCAATGGTGATTATCTTGTCGCCAATGCTACGTGACCGGCCTTGGCTCCACTGCATCCGCAGGTATTCCGAACTCATCTTCCGAGCATCCCCGACGTGATTACGGCCACGACGACCGCCGCCGCGACCAGCCCCCAAAGCAGCATTCCTTCCACCACGGTCGCAAGCCCTGCCCACCGTCCTTCGGGCCATAGGGCACCCTTGACCGCCCAGCCGACTCCAAGGAGCAAGCATGGGCACGCAATGCAAAGGACCGCGTACCAGCCCGCAAAGCCTGACCGCAGAGTGCTTCGAATTCCTCGCTCTCGGTGAACGTAGGCGTCGGTCCCGAACCACAGGACGGAATGCCAGCTTCTCGGGCGGGAATACGTCGGCATGGCTTGTATGGGGATAGGGACGGCTTGTGGGGGCGACGTTCCGGGCCTGCTGCTTCCACATTGGAAGCACATGGGCGAATGCGCGAGCACGTTCGTGCCGCACCGCGAACAAACCCAATACTGCGTGCTAACCATGGAATCTCGTGCCCCATCTCAGGCGGCTCATCCAGATAGGATACGCGATTGAACTCTATTTGGGTTCAGCTCTTAAGTCATTTTCGTGGAATTGAGGCGCTCGCGACTCTTCCTTCAATCTCCGCTTAACGACCGCCTGCAGCAGTTCATTCTCCAGTCGCGCCAAAAGGCCGGAATGTCTCAACGGGAACTCGCATCGAAGCTCGGCGTTCGCCAAACGATGGTCGCGAGAATCGAGCAAGGAAATCGCTCGGTCGATCTGGGAGAGTTCGTCGCAATATGTCGGCTCCTGGGTGAAAACCCTTCCGAGGTGCTTACGTCGCTTCTCAGTCATGATCCATCGGCTGCCGACGCTAAGGAGTGATTTCTCGAATGGGCAGGCTTCCTGTGACCCAGTCTCCAAAATAAATACGAGTGAAACGGCACTCAACCCCGGCTCAGCATGGGGTTAGCGGTGCATCTCCCAGGTTGGCAGGATGACACGTATCGGTCATTGTTTGACCTCTCTTGGGCAACCAACGGGAGGGCCCAATAAGCCATATTCTGCTAATTCAATCAAAAGTATTTCATTCTCGAAATACTTCTATGGCGGCGCCCGGGACGGCGCTACGGAGCCTGATGGTTTGGAGCTTGTCGAACCCTAACGCCCTTAGGCCACCCGGCTAGACGCTCCTCTCCTGCAGGCGCTCTCCCAGTTCGGGGACCTGAATCCCATGGCCCAGGCCGTAGGACAGTAAGTCGGTCCCTGCACTAATCGCTGGACTTTCCCGTGCAGATTAGGAGAATTCTCCAAATTTTCCAGATCGATGTACATACATTGGCTCCCACCTGCATAGCTCTATTTGTGAACCGGAACAATCCGGCCAAGGAGTCAACATGGAGCAACACATCATTATTGAAAATACGCCACGGCATCGGAAGCGGCTGTCGCCTATCCGGCAGAAAGCGCTGCAGATCCTGCGTTCCGAAGGTATGACCCAGCCGGAAGTGGCGGAGGCGCTGAGCGTTTCCGACCGCTGCGTGCGTACCTACGAGCGACTGTTCAAGATTGTAAAGGGGGGTGCGTAATGGAGTGCCTCTCCGAGTTCGACGTAGGCCAGGTGATACGTGCTCATAGGGCGGCGACCAACGCGGTTGTGGCGGTTCCACCCGGTTACTTTGACCAAGCTGCCCCAGCCACTCCCAAGCCCTGGGTGATGGAAAAGGGCAGGTTCGCCGGAAAGAGCATCGACACCTTGCCTGGCGACTATCTGACCTACATTGCCCAATTCAAGGGCGGTCGCAACCTAGACGCCCATTTTGCAAGGATGGAGCTGGAACGGAGGGCAGAGGCATGGCGGCTCGAATTGGAGCGCACGAAGTCGTTAGCAGATGAGCACACCGAAGCCAAGCCTTCTGAGACTACGTGGATGCAGCATGTCGTCATCATGCAGCCCGTCCTGGACCTAAATAGGTTCGACGAGATTCAGGTGACGCTAAAGGACAACTACGCGGAGTTGCCCGACGGTCGGCGCATTCCGAAGAGCAAGTTCATCCCCATCGGACGTGTGAAGATGCCATTCGGCCAACACAAGGGGAAGCGTATTGAAGAAGTGGGGGAGCCATACCTCCGGTGGATGGTCAAGGAGATGATCAAGCGAGGGGGCATCGTGCGAACTGTCGAGCGCTACCTGGAAGATCTAAAGGCGGCCCGCAATGCTTAAGCGTCGGCCGCTTTACTTCACTTCCGACTTCTTGATCGAACTCGACCGTGAAGTCAAGCAATCGGGAGGATACGCCCCTGGGCAAGCCCGTATGAAGCGAGCTTTAAACGTCCTATTAGGGAGCGTGGTGAAGGCCGACAACTACGGCATCTTCTTTGGTGAGAGCGTCGTTCGGTACATCTACGGTTGGAGCGAGAAGTCCAAGCGACCATCTGCAAAAAAGCTAGCTACGGAGCTTCAGGAGAAACTAGGCTTCCAGTTCAGCGTTGTTCCGAGCCGATTGGCAGATCCTGAAAAGGGGATCCCTGGCCGGGCCACGGAACTCGTCATTGTCAGCCGCCCTGAATGGCTGGAAAAGATCGAGTACGAGGATCTCAAGAGTCAGGACGACTTGTTCGACTATGCCACCGGGCAGCGACTGGACAGGGATGCGCTTAGGTCAGATCTTCTCAAGGCTGCCAGAGAAAGAACGAATCCGAACGCGCGTGACGAGATACAGCGTCAGATCGAACTCCTCAACCGGCAGCCACTGGAAGAGTTTCTCCCTTTGCTTCGCGGGATGCCTGAGGCCGTTAAAGCGGTCGCAGCGATTAAGAATCCAGAGGGGCGAAGAGCGGCAGTCATTCGACTCCGCGGGACGAGATCGTACCCCCAGCCATTCTACTTCGCAGCACACAACAGCGACCGCGCTTACGCTATTGGAGAAAATCTCCTGTACCTGCACGAGCCGGTTCGGCGTTGCCTGGTAGATGCACATCCCGAGTTGGCCGAGTACGACATCCCAAAGGCGCAACTACGCATCGCAGCCACCGCGTTGGACCTTCAACTGCTTCGGGAGGCCCTGGAGACGAGTGTGGACTTCTGGGAGGACACTTTTACGTCGAAGCTCGGCGGCGATGGTTACGACGCTAAGCGTCTTGCGAAGTCATCGTCATACGGACCGCTTTACGGCTCCAGCATGACCCAGACGAGGTTTCGGTTGATCTATGGGGAGGACGCTGCGAGGAAGAGGAAGAGGGGAGAACCTCTACGTCGGCAAATCGATCCAGCGGCGGCTGATGCCGTCCTGAAAAGCGAGGTGCTTCAAGAGCTGTTCCAGGCATCAAAGGAAGCAATTGACAGTCTTAGGAGCGGGGGCCACATTATGAACGGCTGGGACGAGCCGGTCGGTATCGACCTATCACAGGGCCGGCATGCGGCGCAGGCCCGCTCAAGGCTAGCCGCAGCCTTTCAAAGTTACGAGGTCCGTGCATTGTTGGCTGCGGGGCAGTTCGCTAAGCTCTGGCTTCATGACGGCCTCTGGTGCGGCCCGGAGCACCGGGAACTCGTCGAGGAGTTGGTAGAGGATGAGTGCAAGAGGATGAACTTGCCTGAGATTCGAGGCGGCGGTGCCTCCGCACTCGTCGCTCTCCCCGAACCTGAGGGTCTAAACAGTGCTCCCGTGCCGGGCCCCCTGTTTAGACCCCCACATTTTGGGGTGAGTGACAAATGTGGGGGTCTAAATAGGTCCGTGGAAAGCGATGAGGGTGCAGCTCCTTCGCAAATCGAACGGTTCGAACACCTTTGGGCTGAGCTCTGGGGGGCGCAACACGGGGAGCCTGTGTGTGCATGAACGCGGGTGCTGATTCTTTCGTTTACGTTATGCCGCCGCCTTGGGGAGGAGCAATACTCAATATTGTCGCTCAGGGGGGGACTGTGCTGATTCGCGGCTTCGGCTCGAAGACTTCGAGAACGAAATTCTCTAGGAGTATCCACAGCTGATGACCATGTGGACAGCCGCCGGGGGTCTCGCAAAGCTAGCTTCTTTCCGCTCCCTATCCGTAGGGGGGTATGTGAGTTTGCCTTGTAAGTCAAGCACGGGGAGGTCGGCCAGTGCTCCTTCCAGAGTTGTGCTCGGGCCCTGCCAAGTTCAGGGTGATTTCGTTGAGCCGGTTTACTGACTCTTGGCGGGAGAGCGAATCGAATCGGCCTCGCCATGCGGACTCGCCCTCTGCTCGGTAGAGCCACTCACCTTGCGGTCTTAGCTTACGTCGAATCCTCCCGATGCGGCCAAGCGTAGCCTCCCCTTGCATCGCCCAGACTCCAAGCTCTTCGGGATCTTCCTTAGCGATATCGGTGACGACTTCCAAGCAGAACCGAACTCCACCAACCTTGACCTCCATCTTCGGGTCGAAGCGCCGGAACGGATAGGGCAGGAATGGGTCCTTCTTCCCCACCTTTCCTAGGGTTCGTTCGTTGCGACGTGTCGGCTTCTTGGGCTGCAGCCCGACTAGCTCTGCCGTTTTACGAAGACCGCCAAGTGCCGTGACTGCCCTCGCCAGGTCATGTCGTTCCAGCTCAACGAGCTCGTCTCGGTCCGGGAGAATCTTCGGGTGGCCGTTCAGATACGCGAGCCTCTTCATCTCCCTCTTAAGTGAAGGATTGTCTACCCAGTATCCGGCTCGGAGCCAACGGTGTGTCGCCTTGGCCGCATGGTAATAGCCTCCGTGGTGATTCTCTATGGCTTTGTGAAGGTCCGGCCGCTTTGCTTTCCGGAGTTCTCGCTCCGTCGGCATCGCTCCGTAGGGCAGGTCGGGAAGACCGATCCACCCTGCATCGGCATCGGCCTCGTCGGGCTCCCAATCGAGGACCTTCAGTTCCCACTCCATATTGGTCGGCTCCTTCAGATATGCCACTTGGATAGGGAGCTCGAGGAGGGCTGCTGTAGCCGCATATCCGCCTCGCGCTAGGAACGCTTCGGCAAGTAACCTATGCTTATCTTGCAGCTGAGCAAAGGTTGGAAGGTACTTAATGCGGAGGCGCTTTGCCCATATCTCGGCCTCGACGCGCAGATTATCCAGCGAGTCAAAGTAACTTAATTCAACCTTGCGGCCATAGGTTCGCGTTGGGGGGAACACAGAGCAGATCCCTCCAACACGCAATAGGCCATTGTAGAGTTCTTGGTGCGACGCAAGATCAGCATAAGAAGGAATTGGAGGCTCTTTATCTTCTTCATCTGCCCCATCGTCCGGTGACCCTTGTTCCTCTGCCTGTGTTTCCTCTTCGGTCGGCTCGGCCCCCTCCGCGCTCATGAAGAGCCGTTCAATCTCATCCTCCAAGTTCTGTGGCTGATCGTAGTAGTCGGGCTGAGCCGGCAAGCCGGTCTCGGATACGGCCACTAGGTAGCCGCGCTTCCTGAGAGCCCACCTCAGGTTCCAATACTCGTACTGGATCTCCGACGGCGGCGGGAGATACGGGAGGCCCTTTGCCTCCATGTACTGCTTCAAGTCTCCGTACAGCTTGTCTGGATTTGCATCGTCGTAACGCCGCCTGGGCTTTGGAGGCTCCGGTCGGGAGGATCGCCGAGTTTCTATATTCGTGGGCCGCCCTTTCACCGCTCCTTATTCTAAAGGCCCAAGCGGCACAATGTTCAAGTGCGGCAATGAGCAGTGAAACTCCACCCGCTGGGGAGCGGGTGGAACCTGGCCAGGCGAGAGAACAGAGGGCCGCTGTGTCGATCAGGCCTTCAGAGTTGTCGACATCCGATCCACCACCCCAAAACGGGCGTGAGCGGTTGCCACGTCTGCCTCACTCTGTGCCAAATACTTCCGTAGCGTCTCCAAGTCGCTGTGTCCCATGAGGCGTTGGATTGAATAGATGTCGGCTCCATTGCGGAGCATTTGGAGAGCACACGTCCTGCGGAGCTTGTGAGGGTGCATGTGGACTCCGGTGACCTTGCCGATGTAGTTCAGGGCGTCCCGAATCCCCCATTTGGTGAGCCGTCCGCCGGTATCGCTTTTCCAAAGGTATTCGTCGCCTCGAACTCCGGCTGCCCGAAGGTATCTCCCCAGGGTTCGCAGGGTGGAGCTTCCTACCCAGGTCATTCGCTCCTTTCGGCCCTTGCCCTTTCGGACCCGCAGGGCTCCGGTTTCGAGGTTGAGATCGCTCACTCGTAGCTCCGCGCACTCCTCTAATCGGACTGCCGAGTCGAGCATGACGAATACGAGAGTACGGTTTCGAAGCGTCACGAAGCCCGGACTCCTCAGTGCTGCGTCAATGCGTTTGAGCTCACTTTCATCGAGCGCCGGCAGGATTTGGGCATCGAGCCGGGGTGGGGAAAGGCGCTTCATGGGACTGGTTTCGAGGTGCCCTTCCTCCACGCACCACCGGAAGAACGTTCGCCACTTGACGAACACGGTGTGCACGGTCTGCACCTTAGGGAGCCCGCCTGTACGTACCGGGGTTTCCTGGACCGTCACCATGGCGGTTCTCAGATGACTTGCCGTGACGCTCGTGAGGTCTACGTCCCCAATCAAGCCTATGAGTCTCTCGACGGTCGTAGTGAGCAGTCGGATCGTCTTTGGATCGGACCCCTTGGCGCGGTGGTACAAGCGGAAGTCTTCAAGTGCTTCCGAGATGAGAAGTTGGGGGGTGGAAATGCGATTGGACATTGCTTTGCTCCTCGACCACCCCCTCGGGTATATTCAAAAGCCGGTCGGGGCGACACGATTTGAACGTGCGACCTCTGACACAACGGCAGAATCTGGTCGGGGCGTGGCGCAGTTTGGTAGCGCGCTTCCATGGGGTGGAAGAGGTCGCACGTTCGAATCGTGTCGCCCCGACCAGAATTTGAATTTACGAGAGCCGCCTAAGGCGGCTGTTCTGCCTTTTGAGGGTCGTGCTGACAACCTTAGAAGATGCTTGGCTGGCGGCTGGTCTGGTCGCTTCGGCCCGGCGCGATCGCGGACTACCCATGGCAATTCACGGTGCGATCTAGTTCGTTACTGCTATCCTCCGTAGGTGAAAAGATTGTTAGGTATTTTTGCTGTTGTGCTCCTGGCGTTCGCGGCAGGTTGCGGTGGCAGCAATGGCGCGAACGGGGCTCAAGGTAGCGTAGGTGGAGCGTTTGCGGTCTACTCGGCTCAGTTGGCCGGTGGGGCGGAGATGGAGTTGACCCTCGCGGAGACTGGCGCGAGTGAATGGTCCGGCGCTATTGAAGAGGCGTCTCCAAGCGAGGCAGAAAACATCTCTGGACTATTCTCCGGCACTCGAACGGGGAACTCGGTGACGGCCCAATGCACGTTTGACACAGGGGCGACCTTCGCGCTAAACGGATCGTACGCGGCCGACAAGTCTCTTCACCTCAGGCGGTCCGATATGCCGGACGTGGAGCTGATCTTTACGCCGGTGGCGGTGAACCCCACCGTTGCCCGATCAAGCGTGAAGTTCAAGTACCAGGGCGCAATTGTCACGGCGAACTCGACACCCAGTTCGGAGGACAGCAACTTTATTACCTACGGTGCGACCGTCGAGGGCAAAACGGTCAATACGATCATCAGCGTCCGCAAGCGGTACCCGATCGCTAACGTTTACTTCTTTCTCCCGAACTCCACCAGCGTCCAATCGGAGCAGCCGGTGACTACCCTTGCCGAACTGGGACAAAAAACCGTGACGTCGACCAGCGGCACGGGCCGGATCCAGGGAATCGGATTTACCACCACCGGGGCTACTTCCGGACCTCCGTAAAGTAGATTCCGGAAGTGATCCACCTCGAGCGCCTAGCGCTTCAAGTGCTCTCGACGATCATCATCACCACAGGCACCCCTCGGTGTGATGATCGTCGTTACAGCCCAATCCGGGGGATATAGCTACCTTCCCAGCTCTGTGGCGATCGCGGAATAGGCCGGTTTGGGGTTGTAGTCGCCGTCGAAGGGTAGCGCGGCGCCGTTGCGGCCGCGGCTGAAGCCGGGAATCCAGGAGTGGCGGTCGGTAAAGCCCCAAAGCTGAACGCCACGGCAGTTCTTGGAACTTAGCGCCATGCGGAACACGGAGGCATACACATGGGCTTGCCGGTCCAGGTCCATGGGGTCGTTGGCGACCAGGCCACGATTCGGATCGCTCGCCGGCAAAGGTTTGGCGGGGACGGCTACGTCGAGCTCGGTGATCATGTAAGAGAGCCGGAGCTTCCGAATCTCTTCGATCAAGCCGTAGTGGCCATCTCCCGGCTCGATCTTAGTGCGGCAGTCGATGTGGTACTGCAGCCCGAGGCCGGTGATTGGCGCTCCCTGGTCCTTCAGCCACTTGGCAAGCTCCAAGATGTGCTTGGCCTTCGGGCCGCCCCCTTCGATGCCGTATTCGTTGTAGTAGAGCTGAGCTTTCGGGTCGGCTTCGTGCGCCCATTTGAAGGCGAGAACGAGGAACTCGGGACCGAGCTTGCGAAACCAGAGGCTGTCTCGCAGGTTGAACGGGTTATTGTTTGGGCGGTCGTCGATCGCCTCGTTCGCCACGTCCCACATCGCCACCTTGCCACGGTAGCGGCCGGCAAGCGCCAGGATGTAGTCGTGGAGCAGGCCGGACGCCTGCTCTTTGGTCAGGTCCTTCTCCGAACTCCGTAGCCACTGCGGAAGGGTGTAGCCGTTGTCGCTGGCATAGACCAGCACGTGGCCCCGGAGCTTCATCTTGTGTTGCTGCGCCCATCCCTTCTTTCCTGGCTCGCCAAGAACGTAGTCCACGTCGGAAAACCGGTACTCATGCGGGCCGGTCCAAACCGCGGGTGGCTTGAGCTCGTTCTCGAGCTCTACCATATCGAATTCCCGGGCCAGGGTCGACGTGTACTTCCCGCCGTCGGCCTCGTCGTGTAGACAGAACACGGGCGCGGCGGCGCCCAAAGGAAGCCGGCGCTTTTTGGCGAGGTCACGGAGCCCGGGTCCCTCTCGCGTTAATTCGATCGGGTCGGAAATCGCTGCGACACCCGCAGAAAGAACGAGACTAACGAGAACGAATTGCAACCAGTTCACCTTCTCCTTTCGGGCTCCGACACCGGCGAAACTTCGCCGATGGATCGGCCCTCGCCCTTTATATCACGGTAAATAAAAAATAGTCCGCAGTTGCCGCGTTCCGCAACTTCAACCTTTCCATTTCCTCTCGATCCGATCGAAGGGAATTGGCCATTTCAGCGAACGGGTCTCGTTTCTGAATCGTCCGACCCTTGACCCGTCGGTGATGGGCGGCGGGATAATCTGCAGGGGGATAATCTTTGGGTATGAGGATTGGGAGGCGAACGAAGGCGAGCCGAAGCCTTCGACTTTTGGGGGTCTTCGTCTTGGCGGCGGTTCCTTTGGGGATTTGTGGGAGTCCACCTCAGGACCCGGGGGAGTCGGTCGAGATCGGCATTCTCATCGGCGACAGCATCGCTCACGGCTTTGGCCATTCGCCCGTGATCTACAATGAGCGAGGAGACGTTTTCCTGGAAGATCATTACCGCTTCAAGGCGGAAGCGGATGGTCCGGTGGAGTCTCTGGCCGGTTTCTTGGGGACTCGTCTTTGGCTGAACCGGGGAGTTACCGGCAATCCGTCGTCGTCGGTAAAGGCTCGGTGGAACCGCGACGTGATGGAGAAACTCGATCGCGGCCGTCAAAAGTCGACCTATCGCGTGCGCAGCCTCCTGATCAGCGTGGGACTGACGGACATCGGAGCCGCGGTGGGTACCGATCGCATGCCGGATGCTGAGTCCAACCTGCGCGAGAATCTCTTGCTGTTCGTCAGGCAAGCCAAGAAGGAGGGATTCCGCATCGCATTCCTCGAGTTGCCCGATCCCGACCGCGCACCCATGGGACGGACGTTCCGGACTCTCGATGGACGCACCGTGGAATCGTTCTGTGAAAGCCACAAATACGACGAAGCGAGCTGCTCCGAGTTCAACGGCGCGGTGAAGCGAACTCGCAGGTTCATGGAAGGCCGGTTGCGAAGAGAAGGCGCCGAGATCTTCGACTATGCAAGCCTCCTTTCCACCGAGGATTTCCTCGACGCCACTCATCCCACCCCAGAAGGGTACGAGGAGTTGGGAAAGATTCTGCGCGAGAAGTATCCACGCGCAGCCGCCGGGCATTGACGCTCTTTGCGTCTGGGGATCCCCTTAGATGCAACGTTTGCCCCATCGGGGGTCTAAGTGTATTCGGGTAAGGAAGCTGCAGTGGACCGGGGGGCGGGCCAGCGCCTCCCACTATCGTAAGCCAAGCTAGGGGCGACCCGGTTTCGGATCGCCCTTTTTGGCTGAGCTACGGCCGGTCGCCGAGAAAGCCTACGTCCAGCGTCGCCACTTGGCGGCCGTCGACCATCGCGAGGGGCCACCGTCCGGGCAGTGGTCGCGTGCTTTGGGAGAAGGCGTTGAAAATAAGCGCCTGAGGTGGGCCGTTGGCGGGAAAGTCTTCGGCGGCGGTGAAGGTTCCGCCCGTCCCATCGTGTCCCTCCAGCTCTTCGTGGATCATCCGCGTTTTCGGGTCGGCCACCGATAATCGAACGTGGATCTCGAGGTCGGCTTCGCCTTTCCCGGGGGGCAGGTCGAGCTTGGCGTTCTTGTTTCCGAGCACCACAACCCTCATCGGTCGATCGATGTGAAACTTCCACGAGAGTTCCGATCGGCTCCGATTGCTCGTGTTGGTGGTCGAGTTGACCGCCGTAATGCTGCCCGCACCGCCCCGGCATCCAGTCAATAGCAAGAGCCCCACGAAAAGCACCCTCCGAGACATGGATACATGATAAGCGGATTGCCCGCGAGAGTACTCCTCGAAACGGCCTACGAGACCGTAAGAACCGATCACTGTCATTGCCGATAGTCGTTACAATTGCCATGTGAGATACGCCGGGTGGATTTTGTGCCTGCTCCTCCTAGCGGTGCCGCGGCACGCGTCGGCGATTTGGTACATCCTCCATGATAGCGACCCCGAACTGGCGGTCTCGCCGATCGTCGTCGTAGGCTATTGGCCGAAAGCGAAGCGGATCCCGCACGTCCACTGGGTTGGAAAAAACGCTATCGACCACTCCGAAGTCCGGACTCAACTTCGGGTATTAAAAGTGTTGCACGGCGACATTCGAGCCGGACTCTTGCCGATTCGTTACGACGTCGGTGTTTCTTGGAACGATCAAGGAACATGCCTAAATTCGGACTCTTCGACCGAGGAAATTGGCGACGTAGACGACGTCACGAAGCCAAACATCTGGTTCCTGAAGTGGGGCAAGAGCTGGGACAAACGCGATCCGAGGCGCACTCTCACGGTCTATTCGTATCGCTGCATTCAAAGCCGGCGATTCATTCCCTACTATGAGATCTTGCGCCGGCCGGAACGCGACCGAATGATTGGCCGACTGCTCGAAAGTCGGGATTCGAAAATCGTCTACCGGTCGTTAGACTATGTTTGCGGCCCAACTCTGCCATGGCCGTTCACTTCATTCAGGACCAAGCAGGAGCTACGTCCCACTCCACCTCAAAGACCTCAGTTCATCGGTCTCATGCTGAGATTGGGACGGGTGATCGACGGGCGTATGCTCGACTGCCGTCCACTTGCCACGGCCCTCTTCTCGAATCTGTCGGGGCAATCGGCGGTGCCTAGGCTTTGTGACCTGCTCAAGGATCCACAGCCGGAGGTCCAACTGATCGCTGCCGGCTACCTCGTTCAACTGGGCAATCTCAGTTCTCTTGCCGGTATCGAGCAGGTCTGCCACACGGCCGGCACACTCAATCGTTCGGGCGCCACCGCAGGGGGTGACGACGAGAGACGTTGGAGAGAATCAAGGTTCTCCTGTGAGTTGATCAAGGCGATGGAGCGGTCCCAAGACCTTCGATACGTGCCTGCTTTGATCGGGTTTCTGGAGGACGATTCCTTCGGAGGGGCAGTTGACGAGGATATTGAGATGCCCACGCTCTACGCACGAGATGCCCTCGATCGACTTACGGGTTATCGCTTCCCGCCGGACGTGGAATCCTCTCTCAAGGCTTGGCGCCGCGTCGGTAGTTTAGCCGCCGATCAGAGAAACGAGCGCTTGCGGTCCTTACTGGGTGATTGGCGGGATCCCCTGCAGGCTGTTGCCGTGGAGCTCGGGCCGGTTCAGCCCAGCCCAGATTTTGGAACGAGGACGCTCGGAGAGATTCGAGTGACCAACAACTCGACACAAGCGGTTGCCATTGCAAAGCGGCCCACTTCGTTTTCCCAACGATGGGAACACGGATCAAGTTCGGGAGGCTTCGACAGCCCCGATAGAGTCGCCGAAGAGCCATTCATAACCCTTCGACCGGGAGAAGCAACTTCGTTCCGTGCCTATCTAATTCCCGAACTCTTCTCGGGTTCGGGGCGTGCCGAGCTTTACTTGAAGTATCTAAAGGTCGATCCTCGACGGGGGCGAAAGGCGTGGGTCGGTGTTCTTCGGGCAAAGATTAGTTTGGCAAAAGACCGGAAGCCGTCCACGGCATCGCCACCTGAAGCGCCGCCGTGCCTACAGTAATCGAGGCAATTTCAAATGAAGATGAGAAGCCTCGTTCTAGTCGCGGACTTTGGCGGGCTGGAGTTGCAGCGTTTCTATCCTACGGCTCCTCATCCCATCTGAACGTAAGAAGCCTAGAATAGGGCCGTGACCTTCGCCTGTCTTCTCCTCGCCCGTTTGCTGTCCGCTCAAGAGCCACTCGCGGCGCCACTACCGGAAGGAAATGTTGGCCTCGCATCCAAATACCCGGGTGACCGTGGGATTGAAAAGGATCCGGCGGTCATCTTCCGTGACGACTTCGAGGTCGGATTGCCGCAGGATCGCTGGGACAACGTGTTTCAAAAGGAAACCGTCCAGATCGCCACGGCGAAGGAGAACGTGCACGGCGGATCGAGGTCGATCGAAATGACCGTTCCGAAGCAGCGGCAGGAGAAGAGCAACGCCGTCGTCAAGGACCTCAAGGGGTATGACACGGTGTTCTTGCGCGTGTACTCCAAGTTCGATCCCGACTTCGACCAGATCGGCTCCAGCCACAACGGCCTATACCTGGCCGCGATATCGCCGAATATCTCTTACTCGACGCCGGGCATCAAGGCGGACGGCAAGAACAAGTTCGTCGCGAGCTTCGAATGCTGGCGCGGAGATCCTTCGACCGGGTCGCCCGGCGGGCTGAACGTCTACTGCTACCACCCCGAAATGCGGTCGGACTATGGCGACCACTTCTTCCCCTCGGGCCTGGTGCTGCCAAGCACGTATTTGAAGGGGAATTTCGGCCCGAACTTCCTACCCCGCCTCGACATCGCGCCAAAGCTCGGCGAATGGCAGTGCTATGAACTGATGATGAAGGCCAACACGCCCGGCCGCCGCGACGGCCGGATCGCCTGCTGGCTCGACGGCAAACTGGTAGCCGACTTTCCGAACCTCCGCCTGCGCGATGTCGACACGCTAAAAATCAACCACGCCTCCCTAGACCTCCACATCGGCGATAACAGTATCCGCTCCAACCGGAAGTGGTACGACGACGTGGTCATCGCCACCTCCTATATCGGCCCGATGGGCGGATAGCACGGATGCGGACATTAGGGAAGGGAGAAATAGAAAGTCGATCCCTTGCCCACAGAGGACTCGGCGGAGACGGAGCCGCCGTGTCGCTCGATGATTCTCTTGACGTTCGCCAGGCCGATGCCGGTGCCGGGGAAGTTGGCTTCGTTCACCAGGCGCTGGAAGGGCGTAAAGAGGCGATCGGCGTAGGCAAGCTCGAAACCGATCCCCTCGTCTCGAACGAAAAAGGCGCCCCCTTCCTGGCGACCGACGGTTATCTTTCCCCCCTCGGGCGAGAACTTTGCCGCGTTATCCATGAGACTTTGCAGGACGATTTTGATAAGAGCGGCGTCGGCTTTGGCTACAAGACGTCCGACGACGATGACGTTCAAGGTTCGATCGGGATAGCGCGGACCTACCCACGCTTCCACCTCTCGCGCCATCTCGGCCAGGTCGACCGTTTTCTGTTCCAGCGGCTGGGTCGCGAGGCGGACGAACTGCAGCATGTCTTCCACCATCCGCGCCACCCTAAGGGCGTTGTGGACCTGTCGTTCCAGCATCTCGGCGTATTCTTTGCTCAGTGCGCCGGACGCTTCTTGCTGAAGAATGCGAGACGTTGCGACGATCGCGCGGAGGGGGGAGCCCAGGTCGTGGGCCATCGAGTAGGTAAGGGTGTGCACTTCCTTATTGGCGGCCTCCAACTCGGCGGTTCGCTCGGCCACTCGGGACTCGAGGGCAAGGGAAGCGATCCGTAAAGCTTCCTGCGCCTCCTGGCGCTCCACGATCTCCGCTTGTAGTTTTTCGTTCGACGAGTTAAGCCCTTCCCGAAGCTCGTGCTGCTCGAGCGATGAGATCAGGAGCGCCTCGTTCATCGCGGCCGCTTCGCGTAAAAGCCGCTGCCCCTCCGCGAGGTTTGTCACCTGAATCATGACGCCCACGGCCAACTCGTCGGCGTCGACGATGGCCCACATGGAACAGGACCATTCGGTGGTCGGCAGCCCAACGACCTTCACCACCGGCTGCCGAAATTCCGGCTTCGCGTGGGTAGCCGGAGAAAAGACGTGGTCGATTAGGTCGGCGTACTCGGGAGACATTCCCGAAGGGAGTGCGTCGTCGAACGACCGGCCAATCAGCTCTTCCTTTTGTACGCCGAAGAGACGGCGGAACGCCGGATTCGCGTACCGCACGATGTGAGTGTCCCCCTCCACCGCCAACATCGGCTCCGGAGCTCGCTCGGCCAGCAGCCGGCAGACCTCTGCTAGGTCCGGAACATACCGTTCCCGATTTCCAAGACCTTGTGGCGGTTCGGCCATACCTTTTTAGAGTGACGGAGATCTACGATGAAGTGTCCCCACACTGAGAACCCTCTTTAGGAGCGGCCACGCGCTCCCCGGCGTCGGCCCAAGGGCCGGGCACTCCCGTTGTCAGACCCTGGTAACCCCTCAGGCGTTCGCCAATAACGATGCCTTGAGAGGAGATTTCGTATTCGCACATGTCGATGCTGTGACTTCCGCTACGCATTTTGACCACCATGAGCATCCGGCGGAGCTGACCGTTGATCGAGACATAGCGGAGGCGAAGGATATCGTCGCTAAGAAACGATATGGCGAAGTTCGAAAACCCCATCGAAGTGAAATTCTCTTCGACTTCGACAGTGGAGATAATGGTGACCCCCAAGCGGGTGAGCGCGCCGATCATGCGATAGAGCGACTCGCGGAAGTCGGTTCGGAACCCCGGCGCCAACGCCATCTCGAATCCGACTAACGAGTCGATGACGAGCCGCTTGGCGCCCGTGCGCTTTACGGCGGCCACTATCTCATGTACGGTTTCGTCAACCGAAAGGTCGAGGGGCCGGAGGTAGAGGATCTCCAACATCGCTTGCTTGCGCCCTTCGTCGAAATCGAAGCCAAGCTTGGCCGCCCGAGCGGCGTACTCCTCCGGAAGCTCTTCGAACACGGCGACGATTCCCGGCTCCCCCTCGGCAAGGCCCTGGCTGATGAAGTGGGTGCCGAGAATGGACTTTCCCGATCCGGAAGGCCCGGCAACCAACATGCTGTGCCCGGAGGGGATGCCGCCGGACATCATCCGGTCAAGCTCCGCGACGCCGGTCGAGAGCCTCCGTGCGCCTTTGGTGGTGCCCGGATGCGCGGTGAGGCCAAATGTTCGCGGGAAGACCTGCAAGCCACGGCCGCTGATGCGGAACGTGTGAAGCCCCGGGACGGTTTCCTGGCCCCGGCACTTCATAACCTGCAACTTTCGAACGATAGAATTGCGTTCCACCGATTGGTAGAGCCAAAACAGTCCGTCGGAGACCGTAAACACCGGATTGTCCTGAATCTCCGAGTCGGAATACTCGCCGATGAGGAAGGTTGTCGCCTGCCAACTCGTGAGGTGCATCGCCAGCCGCTGGACGAAGCTTTGCAACTGCAGTTCGTCGCCACCAACTTGCGCTTTGCGGACAACCGTGCGGAACGAATCGACCACGACGATGCTCGGGTTCAGCTCTTGTACTTGGCGGACAATCTCGGCGAGAACGGCTTCCAGGTTCTTCTCGATCACGAGATCGCTGAGGTTCACAAATCGAACCGCCCGATTTACCATTTCCAGATCGAAAAAGCTGAACTGCTGTTGGTAGCGCAGCATCTTGATTGCCGGCTCTCCCAGGACCGTGAAGTAGAGAGCGGGACACTCGGGCGTGGCGTTCGCAAAGATGATCTGGTGGGCGAGCGTGGTTTTGCCGCAACCGGGCGCCCCCGCGATGATGTTAAAGGAATACTCGGCTACTCCGCCGCCCAAGACCTCGTCCAGGCCAGAAATCCCGGTCGGGAGCTTGTTGATAGTGATCTTGTCCTGCTGGTTCATGAGTTATTCCCACCCCCTGCGACTTCGTCTGCGAGATTTGGCCAGATCCCCCGCACCAATTGCAGGGTCAAGGGTTGGCCAATAAAGGTTGCGAGCAAGGCTAGAAGCTGAGCAATCAGTTGAACTTCGGCCTCGGCCCATCGGCTGTGGCTCGTCTGCGGGTCAAGGGGCTCGAACCGCTCAAGCGCTCCGTCGGCGCCGACGCGGAGGCCGGCGAGGAGCGGGTCTTGCGTTTTCGCCAGCGAAAGCGCGCGGGAGAGGAGAGCACGGAATCCCTCGGTTCCGGCTAGCTTGATCAGAGGTTGACGCAGCTCTTGACAGACACCAACCGCGGCGTCGACGCTCGTGCGATCCTCATTGGCGAGGAGCCGCCGAGCGAGGTCTCTGATCTCTGGCGTGGTGTTGTTCACGTCTCCCCAGTCTTCGGATCCCCGGTGTTCGGATGGATGGGTCTTCGAATAGAAGGTCGCGAAAGCCGTCGCGCAGCTTACTCCGTCGCGCCCGGCCCCTCAACCATACCATCATTTCTGTGGGAGCGCTTACAAAAGAAGAGGAAAGCTCATTTGCAGCTCGGCGCATCCGTGGCCAGGGTATTGCGGAGATTTGCTTGCTTTGTAGTATTACCTGGGTCGGATCGCGGTCCCTGGGGGACACTGCATGTATGCCCAATGCCTTCATTCTTTTGGCCGAGGACAGCGAAGACGATGAAAAGCTTACGCTTCGGGCACTTCGCGACTTACCCTCCTGCTATTCCGTGCGGGTAGCTCGGGACGGCGGCGCGGCCGCTGAAATGCTGGGGTTGCGAGGAGGGGCGAACTCGAATGCGCCTCTGCCTATTTTGGTGCTGTTGGACATCCAGATGCCAAAGATAAACGGCCTAGATCTGCTTCAAATGATTCGCGACGAAGGGAGAACGAACCTACTCAATGTGGTCGTGTTCAGCAGCTCTAACCGGAAAGAGGACGTAGACCGGGCCCACGGCCTTCGGGCGGAGTATCGGCAGAAACCGATGGAGTACTCGGAATACCTGGATACGGTGAAGAGCGTGGTCAGCCAGGCGTTGCCGAGCTTCCATCCTGAAGCCAGCGCTTTGTCGATGGCGCGGCTGGCGTAGGTCCCGCCGATTGGCGGGGTCGCTTTCAAAATGCTACCGAGCGGTGTGGCTGCCGCCGACCCTTCCCGCAAGCAACTTAACCCTCCCTGTTCGTGTGCCGGGTGAAAAAGCTTTTGGCCCGGGCGGCAAATTCTCCGTCGGTCATGTGGCTGATATTGGCCACCTCGCTTGCGGAGATTCGCTCCGCGAGTGCTTCGTTACGGTTCTCGTGCAACTCGGCCACGAAGCGATCCATCTCGCTGCTAGCGCCTTGGCCGTCCCCCATCAACAGGATCCGGTCGGCTCCCTCGAGCTTCTTCGCAAGCGCTTCGTAGAACTGCTTTCGGTGAGGTCCTTGCTGGCCGCCGGAATCGCCCTTCGGGTTATGGACCTGCTGGTCGTGGCCTTGGGGATCGAGAGGCACGACGTGCTCGGGTATCGCTTCCTCCGCATCGGCGCGAAAGATACGGGCGCCGGAGTGATCGAGAACTACCAACACATCCCTGGCGAGCGTTTGCTTCGGTTCTTCCGCGGTGTTGGTGCTTTCCAAGAAGCGGCGGATGTGCATGAGCTCCTCGACCTCGACATCTTTGCCGCGGCTGTGAAGGATCAGCGACTGCCCGTTCCGGGAAAACTTCATCTTGCCGTTCGCCTCTTCCTCCAACTCACCGATGTGGTTGAACACGGCGATAAGGCTGCGCCATTCTAGGTTGTGGGCGACTGGATGGCGAAAGATGGATTCGAAAGTGGCCCGATCGGCGCTGGAAAGTGTGGATGGCATGTGGATTCTCCCTTAAGAGGCTCCGCAGCCAAAGCAGCCGATTCCCGCCTATTTGCCGGATCGATTGCTGATGCAAATTATGAGTGCGCCCCTCCTCACATGACTCCGAACTCTGCTCCCTGTTCCTTGTACTGCGAGATTCGGCTGAATCGGGGTGGCATGGGGGAACTCTCCATCTACTCGAATCCCAGCCGCCGCCCCGGCGTTGAGGCACCCGAGTAGTCGCCGAAAGGTCTCTTCTTCTTCGGTGTAACGGCCGAAGGTCTAGCAACCCCGGGAAGCCTGTTCGGATTGCTCATCTATATCCTTAAAGCGTCCCTCTGTAGCGCCGGTACGGGGAGTTAGTGGTGCCACCGCCTTCGGTTTACGATTATCGATTAGACTGAAGGTCTCATCGAAATGCCTGAACTTAAAGAGTCCGACTCTACTCCTCGAGGCATTCGGCTCCTCGGGCCCGGCCTGATTACCGGCGCATCCGACGACGATCCTTCAGGCATCGGTACCTATTCTCAGGTCGGCGCCCAGTTTGGTTTCGGGATGCTGTGGACCATGTTGTTCGCGTACCCGCTGATGAGCGCGATCCAGGAAATCGCTGCCCGCATTGGCCGTGCAACCGGACATGGGATAGCCGGGAATCTGCGCCGTCATTATCCAACTTGGTTCAGCGTCCCCATCGTTACGGCATTACTTATTGCCAACATACTGAATATTGGCGCCGACATCGGAGCGATGGGTGCATCGCTGAAACTGCTGATCGGCGGACCCGCCCTGCTTTACGATGTGCTCTTCGCCTTAACGTGCGTTCTAGGCATGATGTACTGCAGCTACAAGCGCTATTCAGGGATCCTCAAGTGGCTTACCGCAGTGATCCTTGCCTATGTGGCAACTGCATTCATCGTAAAGGTGCCTTGGACCGAGGCGCTGAAGGCGACGGTGATTCCCGGATTTAGCACCAGCTCAAGCTACTTGGCCGCTCTCGTAGGGGTGCTCGGCACTACCATATCCCCCTATCTGTTTTTCTGGCAGGCTTCGGAGGAGGCGGAGGAGGTGCATGACAGCAAGATCGAAAAGGCTCTTACCCGTGCCCCCGAACAGGCGAAGTCGCAATTTCACCGGATTCGGATCGACACTTACGTCGGAATGTTCGCCTCCAATCTGGTGGCATG
This sequence comes from Fimbriimonas ginsengisoli Gsoil 348, assembly GCF_000724625.1. Lineage (GTDB taxonomy): Bacteria > Armatimonadota > Fimbriimonadia > Fimbriimonadales > Fimbriimonadaceae > Fimbriimonas > Fimbriimonas ginsengisoli. Next base: position 2,682,061 of record NZ_CP007139.1, read on the forward strand.
GTTCATCATTCTCGCGGCTGCGGTCACCCTTCACGCTCACGGCGTCGTCGACATCGATTCCGCGCAAACCGCCGCCAAGGCGTTGAAGCCGCTGGGAGGGAACTTGGCATTTCTCCTGTTCGCGGGTGGAATTATTGGCACTGGCATGTTGGCGGTACCTGTATTGGCGGGTAGCGCCGCTTATGCGGTGGGAGAAGAAATGCATCGGCGTGTAGGTATTGACTATTCTCCTCGGCGAGCCCCGTTCTTCTATATCGTGCTGGCAGTAGCGACGGCGATCGGAGTGGGTCTGAACTTTACGCCTATCAACCCGATCAAGGCTCTTGTTTGGTCGGCCATGATCAATGGAGTCGTCGCATCCCCGGTGATGGTAGCGATGATGTTGATGATCCGCAACAAGAAGGTCATGGGGGATCTTGCGGGGGAAGGCAAGTATCTTTATGTCTTCGGATGGCTCGCTACCACAGTCATGGTGGCGGCGGTCGTGGCAATGTTTGCCACGATTGGCAGGTGATCGTAGAGTTCTCATCGAGCGACATTCGAATCATGACTTTTGAAGCCTGATTAATGAGATAGGTGCGCGGATAGCCGCACAAGTATCTCCTTTCCGTCGTCGTAACTCGGTGAAACAGAAAACTCAGAAGATCAGCGGACTTATCGGACGTCCTGTCGTAAGCATCGCGGGTGGCGTTAAGGTGGGTACGGTCAAGGATGTATTGATCGATGCCGACACCCTTAAGGCTACCGCCCTCCTAATTTCGGGCGACTCCGGCCGCGGTGGCCTGCCATTTGCCCAGGTCATCGCCATCGGCGACGACGCGGTGACCATCGAGAATGTCGAATCCGTCTTCTGGGCGTCGGCCACGAGCCCAGGGCCCGGGCGTGAGGCACACGAGATCAACGGATTGCCCGTGGTGGACTCCGCTGGCATCAACGTGGGCAGCGTCCACGATATCGAGCTCGTTGGCGACTGTGTCAAGTCACTGGATGTTCGATCGGGCGGTCTCTTCGGGATCGGAGTGTCCAAGTCCAAGATCACGAGCCACGCCATCAGAACCATCGGCCCCAAAATGGTGACCGTAGAGGCCGCCACGCCAAGCCCAGTGTAAGGGAAGGTCGCACGAGGTCAATCGCCGCAGGTTCCTTCCTTATGCCCAGGTTCTCAATAGGCAGCTCGACGGCTGGCTATATAGAATGAAAGGTTATAAAACGGCCGGGAACGAAGGGCGAGCGTGAAAGCGTCTCCATTTTTGATGAAAGAATCTCTCAAACTCAGCCAGAGGGCGCGACAGAGGCTTCTCGTGGTGGTCGTGCTTTCCGTCTTGGCCGCCGCCGCTTTCGCGGTTGGTTTCCCAGACGCTCTTATTGGTCCAGTGGGCGGCTCTTTGGCCGGCTACTAACTCCCTGCTGCATAACGACGGCCGCGTCCCCTCGGAAACATGACTTCACCGGATCTGCCGAAGTTGGTCCTAGGGGTATTCGCGAGCGGATTGCTTTTCGTGGCCATCAGCGCGCTGATCTTTTGGCCGCTTGAAGAGCTGCTCGAAGGTGAGAGGGCGGCGCGGCCGAAGTTCAAAGACATCGCCTATCTGTGGTTCTACCAATCGTACGGGCTGTGGATAGGCGCCGGAATCATTTACGAGATCGCCTTCCTTTTGAGGGGTCACCTACCCTCCACCTGGAGTCTCTTCGTCAAGCATCAGCCGTTTTGGCTTCAGGCGGTGGTGGCGCTATTGATGGCGGAAGTTTGGGTGTACTCGGTCCATCGCCTATCTCACCGGTGGCCGTTTCTGTGGAGATTTCACCGGGTGCACCATACGCTGGTCGACATGACCTGGAGCGCGGCGTCGAGACAGCATCCGGTGGACTTCTTCCTCACGATCGTGGGCGCGAATCTGCCTGCCATGCTCCTGGGGATCGACCTTAGATCCATCGCGCTATTCGTCTTCTTGGAGAGGCTTTACACGGTCATGCTTCACTCCAATCTCAACCTGGACTGGGGCTGGTTTTCCAAGGTTGTCGCCAGCCCCAACGTCCATCGTCTCCACCACTCGCCTACTTGCCGCGGCAAAAACTACGCGGGCATTCTGAGCCTTCTCGATGTTCTGGCGAATACCTACCAGTCTCCTAATGCTAGCGTCAAAGTCGGGAAGCCCCCGGCTGATTTGACAAACCCATAACTGTTCGGTTATGATTTAGCGGTGTCCGAAACGACCAGCCGGGACCGACTCTTCAAAACCCTTGCGGATCCCTCGCGGAGGGCGATCTATGAGCGGATTGCTCGGGGTGGGGCGCAGACGGTGCATGCCCTCACGGATCGGTCGGGGATCTCGCAGCCGGCGGTATCCAAACATCTGGGCGTGCTGAAGAAAGCCGGTTTGGTCGCAGACGAACGATCGGGGAGGGAAACCCGATACAGCGCGACGCCCGATGGGCTCGCACCGTTGCTCGACTGGATGAAGCACTACGGGACCTTCTGGAACAAGCACCTCGACGAGCTCGAGAATCTACTTAACAGGATCGACTAATGAACGAAGACCAAACTCAAACGCAAAGCGTGGTGATCGAGCGGGAACTGCCGCACGTGCCGGAAAAGGTATGGCGCGCGCTTACCCAGCCGCAGCTCATCGAGCAGTGGCTTATGAAGAACGATTTCAAGCCGGTGGTGAACCAGGGTTTCACCCTGAGCGCCGACTGGGGTTCGGTCGAGTGCCAAGTCGTGACGGTCGAGCCGAACAAAACGCTCGCGTACACATGGGCCGCCTACGGCCTCGAGAGCGTCGTCACCTGGACTCTCACCCCCTCGCCCACGGGAACCCATCTTCGGATGGAGCACTCAGGGTTTGGCCCCGATCAACAGCAGGCATACAAGGGCGCCCAGTACGGGTGGGCGAATTTCCTCGACAACTTGGAGAAGGTTGTCGCGAAGCAAGAGTAGGAGGTCAACCGGATGTCAAAAACCATCTCGAAAATCCGTTTCACCGCCACCCTCTTCCGGCCGGCTGGCGTGCCGAAGGATGACGCTTGGACCTTTCTCAACCTACCCAAGGAGGCCAGCGACCAACTCCCGTCACGCAGCATGACGTCGGTTGAGGGGACCATCAATGGGTTTGCCTTCCAAGCCACCCTTGAGCCAGACGGCAAAGGCGGCCACTGGCTCAAAGTGGACCAGAAGCTGCGCGGGGCCGCGGGCGCGGAGGCCGGCGACCTCGTCACGCTGGAGATCGCACCAATGGCCGTCGAGCCCGAGCCTGAGGTTCCCGCCGATCTGTGGGAGGCTCTCCTAGCGGCCCCTCCGAAAGCGCTCGCCACCTGGTCTGACATTACACCGCTCGCCCGCCGGGACTGGATCCACTGGATCACCTCCGGAAAGCGAGCGGAGACCCGCGCCAAGCGGATCGGAGTGGCCCTTTCCAAGCTAACCGCCGGCAACCGCCGCCCCTGCTGCTTCGACCGCTCGGGCATGTACAGCAACAGCATGAGCTGTCCGGTCGCCGACGTGGAATGAGGCTACCACAAGAGCTAGGCAGATCTTGGGGCGGCTCCGGCGAAGAGAATTAGGTTTCCGTCGGGGGCCTTTACCACGAATGTATGGGCACCCCATGGTTCCTCCCGCAGCCGCTGGTGGAACTCGACACCCGCTTCCTGGTACTCCAGGAAGAGAGCCTTGGCGTCCTTCAGGACGATCGAAGCGGCAAGGAGCGAGTCTCGTTCCATCCGCTCTAAGTCAAAGGGGAGGTCCTGTACGTAGCGAAGATTGAGCGCCACGCCGTCCCTCGCCACCTGGGCATAGAACGGGGGGTCACCGTAGGCGAAAACAACGGAGAAGCCAAGTTTGCCGAAGTATTCAAAGGCGATTGCGATATCGGTGACGAAGAGTTGCGGCTCAGCCCGAGTGAGGGTGGCGCAGTTAGTCGAAGATGGAGTGTTTTTGCTCATGGAGTCAATCCTTTCCGCGAGCGACTGCCAACTGTCGAACCCGTGTTGGCGGGCAACTACCTCCTGGGCATCTTTCAGGCGGAAGTCCGCTTGAAGAATGTCCCGGTCGGTCCACCCGGCGAACCGAGGCAAGGCTGAGCGGATGGCGGAGGCGACCGAAAAGTCGCCCTCCCGGTGCCGGCGCAGAATGCCCTTTGCCCGCTTACGCAGGTTTTCTAGGTTTGGCATGACGAATCGCGGAGATTCGTAGGCGGGCATTGCCCTTCGACATTGTGTCGGCGCACCCTACAGGAGCCCTTCAATCATATCATAGGAGCGCCAGCGCAAGGAGGCGTGGGGGTGTGAAGGACGAAGGCGAACAGGGAGGCGTGATGACCCGCTTCTGTAGGCTCTACGACCGCCGTTCGGGTCGGGGAGGGTGATGGCTTCTCGCGCGTGGGTGGGACGAGAGCTTGGGAATCGTATAATTACGTGAATGATGAGTAGCGCCTTCAGTAAAGCCGTCGAACTGGCAAGCAAGCTTCCGGAGAAGGATCAGGACGCACTGGGCGCGTTGTTGCTTGAGGAGATGCAGTCCAACAAGCGCTGGGCAAAGCTCTTCGGGTCGTCACAAGACCTGCTCTCCAAACTCGCCGACGACGCTTTAGCCGAGCATAAGGCAGGCAAGACCAAGCCCTGGAAATGAGGCGGTCAAAGCCATTTGCGGGCCGCTCACTTACAACTTCTGCGTTCTGGGAGAATTTTGACCGCCTTCCAAATCCTGACCAGGAACAGGCCCGAGAGGCTCATCGGCAATGGCTTGCGGACCCAAGGCTACCGGGTCTACGATTCAAGAAAGTCCACGGTCGCCGTCCGATCTACTCGGTTCGCGTGAACATTACGGTTCGAGCACTGGGCGTCCAAGCCGAGGGAGATATTGTATGGTTTTGGATAGGTCCTCACGACGAGTACGAAGCGATCCTTAAGCGGCTCTGACCGTCCGGATCGTCGCTCGTTCTCGTGGCAAGCGAGTTACGCCGATACGATCTGCGAATCGAGGCGCGCGTTGAGGCAAAATCACGCGATGGCTCACCCGGATTACGGTTCGATTATCATTCGCGGCGCGCGGGAGAATAACCTTAAGAGCGTTTCGCTCGATATTCCCAAGCGGCGGATTACCGTGTTCACGGGGGTTTCGGGGTCGGGGAAGTCGTCGCTGGTCTTCGGCACCATCGCGGCCGAGAGCCAGCGGCTCATCAATGAGACGTACCCGGCTTTTGTCCAGCAGTTTATGCCGCATTACGGGCAGCCCGAAGCTGACCAACTGGAAAACATTTCCGCCGCGATCATCGTCGACCAGCAGCGGCTGGGGGGCAACTCGCGCTCCACGGTGGCCACGGTCACCGACGCCGCGCAGATGCTGCGCGTTTTGTTCTCGCGCCTCGCCGAACCGCACCTCGGCTCGCCCGGGTTCTATTCTTACAACGACCCGCGCGGCTTGTGTCCTGAGTGCGAAGGGATCGGCCAAGTCGCCGCCATGAACATGGCGGCCGTCGTCGACGAGAGCAAATCGCTCGCCGAAGGCGCGTTGCTTTGTCGAGGGTTCGAGGTCGATAGCTGGTGGTGCGCCGCCTATTTCCGTTCCGGTTTGTTCGACATCGACAAACCGATCCGGGACTACACGCCGGAAGAGCGGGACATGCTCTTCAACCTCGACGACGGGCGCAAGGTCAAGGTCGACAAGATCAATCTAACTTACGAAGGGGTGATTCCCAAGCTGAAGCGATCTCTGGGAAGCAAGGATCCAGAGACGCTGCAACCCCATATCCGGGCGGAATACGACCGGGTATTCACCCGTAAGCTCTGTTCGGCTTGCCAAGGTGCCCGGCTCAACGCGGCGGCGCTAAATAGCCGCATCGACGGGCACAACATCGCCGAACTGTCGGCCATGCAGGTGAGCGACCTTGCCGAATGGGTACGCACCATCGAGGCGCCGCAAGTCGGTCCGATGCTCGGCGCCTTGGCTACCCGCCTCGAAAACCTTGTCACGATTGGGCTCGGCTACCTTAGCCTCGACCGGGAAAGCTCGTCACTTTCGGGCGGCGAAAGTCAGCGGGTCAAGATGGTGCGCCATCTCGGCAGCTCGCTCACCGACATCACCTACGTGTTCGACGAGCCGTCCGTGGGGCTACATCCGCACGATGTGGGACGGATGGCCGGGTTGATGCAGCAACTGCGCGACAAGGGGAATACCGTGCTCATCGTGGAGCATAAACCGGATATGATCGCCATCGCCGACCACGTGGTGGATATGGGTCCCTTAGCCGGCACGAAGGGGGGCGAAGTGGTCTACGAGGGGGATTTCGCTGGGCTCCTGACCTCCGGCACGCTGACCGGTAACCACATGGGTCGGCATCAGCCGACCAAAGAGAAGGTGCGCAAGCCGACGGGGGAGCCGCTTAAGATCGAGCATGCGAGACTGAACAACCTTAAAGACGTGTCGGTTTCCATTCCGCGCGGAGTGCTAACGGCGGTATCGGGCGTCGCCGGCTCGGGCAAATCCAGCCTCATTCAAGGGTGTTTGCCCACGGCCTACCCCGAGACGATCATCATCGATCAGAATCTGGCGCGCGGCTCGCGTCGGTCCAATACCGCGACCTACACCGGGATTCTCGATAACGTCCGGAAAGCGTTCGCCAAGGCCAACGGGGTCGACGCGTCGCTGTTCTCGGCCAACTCCAAGGGGGCGTGTGCCGACTGTAACGGGCTCGGCGTTATCTACACCGACCTTGCCCATCTGGATCCGATGGTCACCACCTGCGAAACCTGCGACGGCAAGCGATTCCTGCCGGAAGTGCTCGAGCACCGGCTGCGCGGGAGATCGATCGCCGATGTCTACGAAATGAGCGTCGAAGACGCCGCAACGTTCTTCACCGAGCCGGCGATCGCTAAGACCCTTCAAGGCCTCGTCGACGTGGGCCTCGGCTACCTAACTTTGGGCCAGCCGCTCTCCACCCTCTCCGGAGGCGAGCGCCAACGGCTAAAGCTTGCCGCCGAACTGGGTAAGAAGGGGAACATCTACGTGCTCGACGAGCCCACGACAAGTCTGCATATGAACGATGTCGACACCCTGATCGGGCTATTCGACCGCCTCGTGGACGCCGGCTCCACCGTCATCGTCATCGAACACAACCTCGACGTCATCGCCCGCTCCGACTGGGTCATCGACCTCGGCCCCGGCGCCGGCCAGCAGGGCGGCACGGTCCAGTTCGAAGGCGTACCGGCCGGTCTGGCGGCACAGGCGAACACCCTCACCGGGCGATATTTGGCTACTCGTAGGGGACCGAGTTGACGCACCCCCCTTTTTCTGGCACCCCTCCGGGGTGCGAAGTTTGGGCCGACCGTAACCCCGGGTCTTCGACCCGCGGCTAAGTTCTTGTGAGCCCTCCGGGCTCGTGGCCTTTCGCTCGCAAACTCAGGTGCTCCGGCGACCGTAAGTGCAACGGAAGGACGGTCCGCAAGTGTACGGCACGTTACTAGCCAGGCCTGCGACCCTTGACTTGCCTCCGTCCCCATGTTCTTTCGGATCGGAACGAGCCCGGGAGGGCTCCCGAGAACTTAGCCGCGGGTCGAAGACCCGGGGGTTCGGGCCGCAATCAATTTCGCACCCCGAAGGGGTGCCAGAATCTGCGGCCCGGACCTTCTGCCAATGCCCTTCGTCGAGGGCGAGATCCTCGGCGGTAAGGAGCCCGACGGCTCGGCGCGGAGCAATCGGCGAAGCGTGTCGTTCCGAAAAGCGGCGACGCCCGCCGCGGCGGAATCCGCGATAAAATGCCGGCGGGAGACCATGGCCGATTCTACAGGGGTTGAGGGGATGGATAGCTCGCTGGGAGCCGCACGGTGAGATTCTCACAACTGGCGGGGAGAAGGGCCAAGCGACATTTGGCCGTGAACCGGGACTCTCGTGCACAGCGATGACAGGATTCCTCCTTTAGACAGAGGGGGTACTCCTGTGGCATGATCGGAGAATGGACGGGGTGGTCGTATGGGAAGATCAGGAGTTCACCGATCGTTCATTTACCACCTTAAGCCTCGAGTCTGGGGCGACATTCCGGGCGTGCCGATTCTGTCGGTGCACGTTCGACAAGGCTCGTCTGAATGAGCTCGTGACGCGGTCGTGCGTCTTCGACGAGTGCTCGTTCGTCGGTGCTCAGCTCAGCAGCTCCGTCCACCATGCATCGTCATTCTTGAACTGCGGTTTCTCGCGCGCGAGCCTATTCGGGGCGCGGCTGCACGAGTGCCGGTTGATCGGCTCAGATCTGTCCACCGCCGACTTGGCCGGGCTGATGGTCGAGGGTGGCGACTGGTCGTACTGTCTCTTGAGACAGCAGAATTTGGATGGAACGGACCTAAGCCGGGTTAAGTTCGTGGAAGCCGATATGTTCGGTTGCTCACTCAAAAACTGCGATCTGCGCCGCGCGGTCCTGCGTCAAGCTAACCTTCAGCAGGCGGACCTTCGTGGTGCCGACCTCCGAGATGCCGATCTCGCCGAAACCGATCTGCGGACCACTAATCTTCGGAAAGCCCGAATCACGATCGAAGTCGCGATTGCCTTCGCGCTTTCTCACGGGATGACTTTCGAGTAATTCCCTACGAGCTATTTACTTGGCACGCTTAAGAAAGCCGCCGATGGGCGTATCCGGCTACCGGAAGGCATGATAGAGCGGCATCGGCTCCGGGGTCCAGCGGCCTTGGAGCCGCTCCAGAGTTTCGCGAGCCGCCTGGCCCATCGCTAGGAGGTGGCCGAACTCCTCCGTCGTGCGGGCGAACTGGTCCAGCCGCATCAGCACCCGCTGGTGCCAGGTAGAGGCGCCCCATTGGTAGTCCTTTTCTAGGTTCCGATGCACCATCCAGGTGCCATTGCTGATCATCCAATAGGCGCAAGCCTCGGTCATTCGCCGGCCGAAGAGCCGGTCGTCGCGCACTTCGGGAATGGCGGGGGCCAGACGCTCCCGATAGCGGCGCTCCACCATCGGCGCTACGTCGTCGGGCAGCCGTTGGGCGAGCCAGCAGTGCGGCATGCACAGCCGGCAATACGCCGTATCCAGAAGGGCGGAATGGTAGCCGCCCACCTCGAAGTCGATCAAGCGCACCCGTCCGGCCATGAGCACGGTGTTGTCCGGGCACGAGTCGTTGTGAACAAAGGCACGGAACGGCGCGGGGTCGTCGATGGCCTCGACCAGTGAGTCGTATTCGTCCCAAAAGGCCGGCCCGACTTCCTGTCCTACCGCCGAGAACGCCGTTTGCAAATCGCCTCGAAGCCATCGTAGGTCGCCCCAGCCCTGTCCTCGACGCTCGCCGGGAATCGGTCCCACGTCTTTGCGGATCGCCCGGAAGAGCTCCTCTTTCCTGTGCGTACCGGCGTGGAGGTCGGCCACGGCCTCCGCATGGAGAGCGAGTGCTTCCCTCGCGAGGTGCGGATCCTCTCCCATAAGGGCGGTCGCCACCGAGTCGTTCTTCCCAAGGTCCTCGGAGATAACGAGCCATTGCGGCCGGTCGCCCCCGTAGAAACGGGGAACCAGCCCAGAGTCGGGAAGTACCTCGCTCAAAAAGGCGAGGCTCGCCCACTCATCCAAGAGCCCGGCTGGCGGCTCTCCGCCGAGCTCGTCGGCCGCCGCCATCTTCACGATCACGTGAGTAGGGAATCCGGATAGGGCGTGGTTGAGTTGCCCGCGGTAGCAACGGTCCTCGCGTAGCGTCTCAGTTGGCCCCACCCGCACCTCGCCGCCCCAATTCTCGGTGAGCAATCGCTCCGTGGCAGCAACGGCTTCGGCACGCATCGTTCGCGAACGTTACCCTGGCGGTCGCATAAGATCCACCTCTGGCGCCCCGAGGCCTTTGAAAGGGGATAAGGAAGATAGGATCTTTAGCGCATTGAACGGCTCTGTTGCTGTTTGCACAGAGCTTGACGCTCGCGGGCCCTGCTCGCTAACGCGGTGGCGGGCTACCGCAGTCTGTAAAAGCCGATTGCGACATAGAGTGCGGTAGCGAAAAGCCAACGGCGGGTTAGCCGCCGCGGACCAACGCGGATTTGAGGACGGGAAGCTTTCCACCGTGGCCGTGCGCGGGTACCAACCGAATGTTCACTGCTGTCGTCGCATTGGCTCCCAGCGTGTGAAATGCTTCTGGCGTCTTCGGTAATGGAACGGAGAAGGTGGCGTCGCCGGCCATTCCGGGCATGCTCATCATTTGTCCGAAGAACGCCACGGTGCCGGCATAGTAGGGGCTATCGGCTTCGACGGTTATTACATCGGCCGGGGCTCCGACGATCACATCGAACTCTCGCGTCAACGATCCTTCGCGGGGACGCGCCAGCGTGACTTCCGCGATGAGGGAGGACGTCGGTCCGGCGGCCAGGTGGCTCCGGATCGCCTCCGTCGGTACTCCGATCGAAACCGTGCCTTGGTGAACGGACCCTCTGATGGGCGTCATGGCAACTTTCGTTGGACCGCCGTTCGCTGGTCCAACGATGAGTTCGCCGAAACCCGGTTCGTAATCGTAATCGAACCGTTCCGTGCTGAGATACTCACCGGCCTGGCTATTGCCTACATACTCGCCTCGGCCGTTGACGTAAAACAGGAAGGGCTCACTGGAAAGCGTCTGCAGGTCTTGCCCGGTCGGCAAATACGGCAAGTGGAGCGCCTTTTGCTTGCGGGTCCACACATCCCAGAGCCGATCCATATTGGCGTGGTGCAGGAAGAAAACCGGATCCACCGGCGACAGGAAGTTTGTCATGTTGCCGTACGGACCGGGATCGAGCGGGCCTACTCCGCCAATGCAATTGTGAACCTTGTTGTGAGGCAGTCCTTCGAGCACGGAAAAGGCATTCGCACCGGATGCCATCGAGTTATGGGAGGGGGTTTTGGCGCTCGTAAAGCTAAGGTCGTTGACCTTGTTATAGAAATTCGTCGGCGCGAGCCCAGTGTAAATGACGAACGGGGAAACGTCGTACGCAGTCTTCGGGTCGAGTTTGGGGTTATCCCGCGTGAGGTACCTCGAACCGCAGGGGTTGGCATAGGCGATATTGCCGGAGATTCCCCCATCCTGTTGCGGGCTGTAGCCCGTGACATCGTTCCAAAGCAATGTGAAATCGGTGTACCCGCGAGCCTTTAGCTGCGCCCGTTGCGCATGGGTAAGGCCGTTCCAGTACTCCAAGAGCGGCTGCTTGGCGAACGAGGTGAAGACGGCCAGATTACGCGTATACGGAATGAACGCCGCGCTCTCGGGGGTTAGCACGCCATCGAACATGGCGTCCGGGATTTGCGGCAGGGCTGTCCAGTCCCAGTAAGGCATAGCAAACGAGGCATCGCCGCTCAGGTTGCGGATCGTCTCCTCGAAATAGCCTACGTAACCGCGGTGCCACACATAAAACCACCAGTTTCCGTGGGGGCAATCCATGAGATGGATAAAGGCGTTGCGAAACCAGTTTTGGGGGTGGTCCGCCGGGAGCCTCAGCATCGCTTCTACGCCCTTGGCGTAGCTGGCGAGCGCTTTTTTGCCACCCTCACTGGTGACGTTGTACCGTCGGTATTTAGGCGCGGAAGATCCGGCAGCGAAGCTAAAGGGGAGGGCTAGCGCCCCCGCGGCGGCCGCCGTCGTCCTGAGAAAGTGGCGGCGCGTCACTCCTGTATTTGTGTCATGCATGGCTAGTCCTAAAAGATTAAAGAAACGAAAGAGCGACAAAATCCTTTCGGTTCGTAGTATAGGCCAAGTGTGGACTTTGTGGGTAAGAGCCGGGTCGCTTTAGGCCGAACCTAGCACTTTACGGAGATATGAACGCGAGCACACGAGCGCTCTAGGGCAACATCCGATTGACCTTGGCGACCCAGTTCGTATCCACCCCGTGCTGCAGGAGCAGTTCGGAGAGCTGCCCGACGTGCCCCTGCAGGTGTCGTAGGTTCATGAGCTGGTGGGAGAGCTTGGAGATGTTCGGGTACCAAGAGAAGCCGCTCTCCTGACTCTCGAGATCCAGATCGTCGACGGTACCGTCAATGAGGCCGTCCACAAATCGGACGTACTCCAGAACCTCCGCCGGTTGGCACGGCTCGGTTCCAGGGGCCAACTCGTACGGCTCGATCTCCCACGGCGCCCGCCACATCTCCTCGAACTCGGGCCTGCGCCGGACGGCGGTCCCGGCCGGTGGTGGTTGGAAGGCGTCCCAGGTAGAGGTGAGTGAAGTAGGCATCGTGGAAAGCGATTCGCCAGAAAGGGCGGTCAATCCCACCCCAGGGCGGATCTTCCGGGCGGGACGGCGCCACGTTGGGCAAAGTCCAGAGCTCTTCCGGACATACCTCGACACATTCCGCCAGCATCGCCAAGCCGGCGTGATACTGTTCCTTAAGCGCCATCCGAATTTGCATAACGATAGGCTACCGGTGGTTCCGGCTCTATCGCTTCCAGCGCTTCAGGAACTGCGTCACCGACGCCGGATCCATCTTTCGCATGGATTCGAACTCGCCCTGCTTTTGACTGAAAACCGGATGCCCTTTCGCGTCCAAGACGGCGAGAGCCGGCACGCCTTTTGCGAGGGGAACGCCGTACTGCTTGGCGATCTCCTGGTTTCGGTCGAATTGGCCGATGTTCACGTGCACCAAGACAAAGTGCGCCTTGACTAGGGACGCGTTTGGCTCTTGGTGGAAGAAGCGGTCGAGCACTCGGCAGTCGCCGCACCAGTCGCCTCCGAAGTCCAGGATCACTCGCTTGTGCTCCCGCCCGGCTTTAGCCAGCGCCGCCTTGATCTCCTTCGGAGCCACCTCGGGCTCCGGATAGATGCTCTCCTCCCGATTGGCCTGGGCAATCGCGGTCGTCGAGCTCACAATCAAAGCCGCTCCGGCAAGGCCGCCCAAGATTCGCTTGCGCTGTTTCATCGTTCCATTGTGGCCCTAGCGTCAGAGAGGGAGTCTCACGAGACGTCGGCTACCAAATGTCTGGACGAAGCGACGGGTCGCGCCACATTGGCTGGCCCGGCTTGACGCCGAACGCTTCGTAGAAATCCGGAAGGTTGGACAGCGGCCCGTTCACCCGCCACTTGGCGGGGGCGTGGACGTCACTCTTGAGACCTCGGGTTAGCGATTGTTCGGTCTGTTCCCGGAGCCAGCTAAGATCGTAGCCTAGGAAGAAGCGCTGCATCGGAGTGAGGCCGGCGATCTTCTTTCCCTCTTTGTACGATTTGCTTTCCTTGAAGGCATCGAGACCCAAGAGTAAACCGCCGTAATCGGCGATGTTCTCGCCGAGGGTGGCCTGGCCATTGATGTGCAGGCCGGGGAGCGGTTCGTAGCCGTCGAATTGCTTCACCATCAGGGCGGCTCGGTTCTCGAACTGGGCCGCGTCTTCCTTGGTCCACCAGTCCGCGAAGTTCCCCCTAAAGTCGAACTGCCGCCCCTGGTCGTCGAAGCCATGAGTCATCTCATGGCCGATCCAAGAGGCGCCGGCGTTGCCGTACAGCAGCGGCTCGTCGATCTCCGAATCTTTCAAACCGGGGATTGCGAATGCCGCCGCCGGCATTACGATCTCGTTGTTCGACGGGTTGTAGTAGGCGTTGAAGGTCTGGGGCGTGATATCCCACTCTTTCCGGTCGACCGGCTTTCCGAATTTCGAGATTTCGTCTCGGAAGCTCCACTGGGACGCGGCGATCATATTCTCGCAGAACGACGAGCGGCCGATCTTGAGTGCGGAATAGTCCTTCCACCGGTCGGGATAACCGACCTTTTTCACCATCGTTGCCAGCTTATGGTGGGCTTTGGCTTTGGTGGCGGGGCTCATCCAAGCCAAACGGTCGATCCGTTTGGCGTAGGTGCGTCGGAACGCTTCGATTAGATCCGAGTAGCGTTTCTTGGAAGCGGGCGGGAAGTACTCCTTGACGAAACTCTTGCCCAAGATGAATCCGATCGCCGAGTTCTCGGCTTCCAGCGCCCGCTTCCACCGGGGTTGCGGCTCTTTCTGCCCGGACAAAGTGCGGTTGTTGAAGTCGAAGCTCAGCGCCTCCGCCCGCTTGTTCAAGTACGGCGCGAATTGGCTGACCAAATGAAATCGGAGATAGGCGCGAAGATCCGCGGGCGGAGTGGCGGCGAGAAGCGTCTCGAGCCCGGAGAAGAACTCGGGTTGGCCGACCACGACCTCTTTCGGCCGCAGATTCCAAGTCGCGAGCGCCTCCACCCAAGGAATGGACGGATCCAGCTTCGCCTGGACCTCTGCCAGCGGCATCATGTGGTAGTTGCGATCGGTGTCGCGCAGCTCCTCGATTTTTCGGCTAACCGTGGCGAGCGCGGTTTCGAACTTCAGCACGCCTGGTGCATCGCTTCCGGACCCGCCGCTCAGCTCCAAAATCCCGGCAATGTATTTCAGATACTCGCCACGTATCGTGGCAAACCGCGGCTCCGAGTCCAGGTAATAGTCGCGCCCCGGCATTTCGAGGCCACCTTGGCTTAAGTGGAGCGACATCACGTCGCTACGCTTTTCATCCTGATAGACGTCGACGTTAAAGAATGGCCGAACGCCCAGCTCTTGGAGGGCAAAGCCGACGGAGATGGCGTCGCGAGTAGTCGCGACGCCGTCGATCTTCGTAAGCCAGGGGGCAAGCGGCTTGAGGCCGACTTGTTCTGCCTTCGCTTCGTCCATCGCAGCGACCCAGAAGTCGCCGATCTTTTGGTCGTCGGACCCTTCCGGAAATCTCCCGCTCGCCGCCTTCTTGTTCACTGCCAACTGGCGGGCGTAGAGCTCGTCGCGAACGAGATTCCCGATCCCCCAACCGCTCTCGGCGGGCGGGATCGGGTTCTTTCGGAACCAACCGCCATTCGCGTACTGAAAGAAATCGACGCCGGGGTCGACGGACGTGTCGATGTGACTTTGCAAAACGTCCGGAGCGGATCTTAGGAGAGCAACGGCGATAGCGAGAGCGATCACGAAGTTATTCTTACCTCCGGTCGGGCAGGACACGCCCGTACATATATTTGGTCTTGGGCGCAAGCCGTCAAAATAGCAATTTAATTCCGATAGAATATGATGGCGCTAAGGAGCGCAAGGGAGGATCCATGCGATTTCGAAATCTTGTGCCCCTACTCATCCTAAGTATCGGCTTCCTCGCCGGCTGCGGGGGCCGCGCGACGACGAAGGCCGTCAACCATTCCGTCGCCGGAGACTGGACCGGGACCTTCACGAAAGCCCGGCTTGCCGGGGCCACAGAAGGTCAGCTCGACATCAGCTATACCGAGTCGGGCAACTCCGTGTCGGGCTCCGCCCATCTCACCGTGGCGGCCACGCCGAGCACTACGGCGTCCTACGAAGGAACCCTGACCGGGACCAACACCAACGGAAACCTGGACGCGACCATCACCTTCAGCCCCGAACTGCCGGGCGCGGTTGCCACCGTTCACATCGCTGGCACCGTGGCCAACGGAAGCTTCACGGGCGACTACACTGCAGGGACCGAGACTGGGGCCGTCTCTATGTCCCACTTCACTCAGGCGCTCCCGGTTATACCGGTCGGCTCCATCTGGCTGGGCACGATGACTGATGTCGTCAATGGCCAGACCCAGCACCTACGGATATTCGTTGCCGCGGTTGACGGCATTCACTTTTCCGGCACGTTCTCTGTCGAAACACAATTCAACGGTGCCTTCGAGGGGACCCAGATTGGGAATAACTCCTCATTCTCTATGACGACGATGCTCCATTCCTTTTTTGTCGGCTCGGTGGTCGACGGGAAGCTAAGCGGCACCTGGGTTAACCCGGATCTCGCGAATAGCCATGGCACTTACGAGATCACCAACCAATCCGCCGGCTAGGCGGGTGGACTCCTCGGCGCTCGTTCGGACGAACGAGCGCCGGTACGGAGGATTGCTTATATTTTAAAATCTCCTAGCTTTCTCTCCGATCTCGTCGTTTGCTTACCTAGGCCAGAATCCGCTTCCTGCGAATTCAACCTGCTTTCCTTTGCAGTCTGAGGTGTCGTAGAATGGCTTCGTCACGAAGAGGTGAAAGTTGAAGTTCCTTAAGTTAATAGGTGTATTTTTCGTTCTGATCCTGATGCTCGTATCCGCTGGGTGCGGCGGTGGCGGAAGTTCGTCGAACTCCGGGCCAAACGCGGACGGCGTCTATACGTGCAGCTACAACCGGGGCGCGGGAACCGTCCAAATCCAGATTCACGACCGCAATAAGGTCAACATCCAGGTGCTGGACGGCGCCGAATACTACAACGGCTCCGGAACTTTGAACTCGCAGTTGCACTTCAGCATCTCATGTGTCTCAAACACGGTGCCGGCTAAGACGATAGTGGTCGTTGGCGACATCACCCAACTGCAGGACCACACGTTCCAAATCGCGATCTCGATCACGGGCGCCTTTACGGCAAGTGGTACCGGCGTGTTCCAGGTCCCTTCGATTACGGCGGCTTTTGCCGGCGACTACACGGGCTTGAACAACGGCGCGTTCACCGGACATTGGACGATGCACATCGCGACGAACGGCGATATCCATATGCAGACCGTGTTGAACAACCAGACCTACAACGTGTACGGGACTCTGGACGGGTTCTATGTACATTTGCACTGGGAGATTCCTCCCGGACACGGCGACATCTTCGCTCAGTTCCTTCTGGGGCCGAACAACATGAAGCTCGTCTCGGGCGACTGGTTCCTGAACAACTACGACGGCCACAGTAATAACGCCCAGGGGCGTTTCTCTGGCGACGCCGGGCACGGCGGCTAAGCGTCGATATGCCTCTCCCGCTCCGGCGGGAGAGGTCGCGGCTTGCGATGCGCCAGTAAAATAACCAGATGCTTCCTACCGAAGCGCTAAGGAAAGTATCGATATTCGAGGACCTGGAGGAGAGCCTACTGCGGCTTCTCACCGTCCGTTCGCGTGAGAAAACCTTTGCGGCCGGGGAGCGGCTGATGGTGCAAGGCGAGGCGGGGACGTCGCTCTGCGTCTTGCTGGAAGGGAGGGTAAGCGTCGAGCAGCGGGCGCCGTCCGGTCAGCTGGTTCAGTTGGCCGAGCGGGGGGCCGGGGAATGCTTCGGTGAAATGAGTCTCATCGACAGCGGGGGCCGTTCCGCGGACGTGATTGCGCTTGAGGATTGCAGGGTGCTCATCGTGAACCAAGACACGTTCGAGCAACTCGTTCTCGGCCACCCACGGTCAGCCCTCGCCATGATGCGAACCCTCGTCCGCCGTCTCCGGGACCAGTCGCAAAAGATGGCGGAAGCCGCGAGCCAAAGCTCCGCCGACGAGGGATAAGCGCGTTACCGAGGATCGGGCTCGTTGTGCCACCGCCTGCTGGAGATGTTGATTTACGATTGAGCCTTGTAGTGTAGCTAATTAACCCGCATTAGCCATGAGCGATCCCTCCAGACGCGCCGTCTGGAAGGTCCCGCAGGAGCGGGGATCTTTTTTTAGACAAGCCCGACCGATGGTCGGACCCTGCCAGACGGCGCGTCTGGAGGGATCAGTAACGAAGGCTTTGCCATTACCCGTTTAGCCGCGCGAGGTCCTTCCGGCGACAAATCCCCGGTCCATGGGAAAGCGGGATCGTTCAATGGCCCTTCTTCGCCGGCACCGGCGGCAGGTAGCGCTTGGACGGGGAGGGCGGATCGATGAGCGGGGGAGCGGGCGGGATCGGCGATAGGTTGTGCTTAGCCAGCAAGGAGTTGAACTCCGAAAGCTCTTTTTGATTGAGCCCACGCCACTTATCCGTAAGCTCCTTCAGGCTGAGCCAGGCCGCGGCAGAGTTGCGTTCCACCGATTCCGTAGGCCCGACGTCCCCGAAATCCAGGTCGTTGAGCGCCGAGATCAGGTGCTGGTCCATGCCGACGAAGTCGGTGGTCGATTCCGGAATAAACAAGATCCCGTGCCGAACGGTTGAGCCGCCGATCGCCGCCAGCTTGTCGTCGAACGCCTTCGCCGCTTTACTCACCTCGTCGCCAGGGTTTCCGGCAACGACCTTTGCAACGGCGGCGCGGAGCGCCGTGACCTGCTGGTAACCGTCCCACGCCTCCTGAATTCCGGCGTAAAGGCGCATCTGGATCTCATGGAGAGCTTCCATCCCGCGCTGCGTGCCGGGTGAGCGGGGATCGTTCACTACGGTGATCGGCTGAGTGTAGGTCTTGCCGTCCACGGTTAGGCGGGCCGTGTAGGTTCCCGGGACCGCAAGCGGACCTTCGTTGGCGAACGGCGTGTGGTGCTCGTCCGCCCCGGTGGTGTAGCTCGGATCGTGAAAGAAGGCGGGCGGGCTGTCGTACCTCAGGTTCCAGTTGACTCGGTTCAAGCCGAGGTCGGTCGGCATCGGGTTCCGCGGTTCGAACCAGAAATCCGGCACCGCGGGCTTCGGATCGGTGTAGGGAGGGATCGGCGCGCTCGACATGTGCCGCACCACGTGCCCGGCGCTATCCAAAATCTCCAAGGCCACGAGCCCATTCGGCTTCGCCGCCAGCGAATAGTCGATCGACGCACCTACCGGAGGGTTCGCCGCATGCGGCACTTCCGGTGGGAACGGCGTGTCTTGGCCGGGGTTTCGGCGCACGCGGATCGCGGTCGCCGGCTTGAATAGATGGACCGGCTCCGCCGATGTCGCGGGAGATATCTCTCGGAGCGGAGAGAAGTCGTCCAGAATCCAGATGCCGCGCCCGAACGTGGCCAAGATCAGGTCGTCGCCGTGCAAGAGCATGTCGCTGGGAGGCGTGTTGGGCAGATTAAGGGTGAGCGGTTCCCATCGATCTCCATCATTGACCGAATAAAACACGTCGGAGCCGGCGGTAATAAAGAGCAGCCCGGACCGCTTAGTATCGCTTCTCAGCACGAAAGGCCCGGATTGCTCGGGGTCCACGGGGAGGCCCGACATAATCTCGGTCCACGTGTGGCCGAAATCGTTCGTGCGGTAGACCCGCGGCTTTCGTTCACTGCCCGTACGCCAGGTGATTACCGCGTATGCCGCCGACTTGTTCGTTCCGGCCGCCTCGATCCAAGAGACGGACGACCGTTCGCTTCCCGCCATCTTCGGGGGAGTTACCTCTTGCCAGCTCTTGCCGTGGTCTCGAGTGAGTTGAATGAGTCCGCTCCCGGTCCCCACCCAAATGATCCGCGGGTCTAGCCGAGACGCCGATATTGTTCCGATGGAAAAGGTCGGTTTCGGATCTTTCGGTTTTGGCGTTCCATGCAGAGTCAGATCAGGGCTCAGGGGATGCCAAGTCGCGCCTCGGTCCTTTGAGGAGAGGAGATACTGGGCGCCCGCCAGCAGCTCGTGCGGGTCGCCGGCCGAGAAGACGATGGCGTTCGGCCCGCGAAGCTCTTCGCCGGGCGCGACCGGGGGATTGATCGGCGTCCACTGTCCACTCGGAAACATAACGCGAAGAAGGCCGCCGGTTCCGAAGCAATACGAGATATTCGGATCGAGTGGGTCGATGACCATCGGGCCGAACTCCGAACCCGGATGCGGGGTCCAATCGGTCGGCAAGATTTGGCCGAGATTGCCTCGGCTGCTGGTGCCGATGGCGCCGCTATCTTGTTGGGTGCCGTAAACCCAATACGGCCACTGGTTATCGACCCCAATGTGATAAAACTGCCCCGTCGGCTGGTTGTACCAAGAACCCCAAGTCGCCCCGCCATCCAGAGTGACCATCGCCCCTTGGTCTCCGCCCAACAGTTGATGGGTCCCGTCGGTCGGGTCGATCCAAAGCTGTTGAGGATCGTCCCCTCCGGGCGCTCCCTTGAACGCTTCGAAGGTATTCCCGCCGTCCACCGAGCGGTAATCGCAGGTGGCGAGGGTGTACACGATGTCCGGATTCTTCGGGTCCACATAGACGCCCGAGGTGTAGTTCCCCTGCCCGTTCGCAATGCGGGCGTCATCGGCGGCCATCCGTCGCCAAGAGTTTCCGCCGTCGTCCGATCGGTAAAGGCCAAAGGTTCCGATCAAGTAAACGCGTTGCGAATCGGTTCCCTGGGCGACGGCGATAGTGCACCGGCCGTTGATTTCCGGGAGTCCGGTCGGGGTGAGCTTTTTCCAGGTTTGTCCCTCATCGGCGGAACGGTAGATCGCCGTTCCGGACGGAACCTTGGCTCCGGGGCGAAAGCTCGCGGGATCGCGATACCAGCGCTGGCTCAGCGCGAAAACGACGCTGGGCTTGTCGTACGCCCTTGCGAGGTGCTGAATGCCGATCTGGTTGTCGACGAAAAGCGTCTTCGTCCAGCTCTTGCCGCCGTCGGTGGTGCGGTACACGCCGCGCTCATCTCCGGGCTTTCGACCGCTCCCGGTCGCGGCGAGAAGAACCGTGTCCGGATCTTTTGGATCGACAAGGATGGTCGGGATCACCTTGGTGCCTTCCAAGCCGAGCAGCTTCCAAGTCGCGCCGGCGTCATCGGAGCGGTAAACTCCGGCTCCCTCGCTCCCCCCGCTGATCTCGCCGGTACCGGCGTAGACGATGGAAGGATTTGACGGCGCCACTTGAATTGCTCCGATTGCCGACGTTGCCTCGACGGTGTCGAAGACAGGGAACCAAGTCTGCCCGGCGCTCGTGGTCTTCCAGACTCCTCCATTCGGAAGCCCCATGTAGAACACGGCTGGATTTCCCGGAATCCCGGCTACCGCCGAAACGCGCCCGGCGCGGAACGGACCGATGTTCCGCCACTTCAGGCCCCCGAGCCCTCCCGGCGATTGGGCCATCGCGCCCCCACCGGCTAAGCAAGCTACTGCGGCAATTATCCTAACGACTCTCATCTTCTATCCAAACCCCTCGACGCGTCGAGAGTAGCGTATTCCATATCGATGTTCCGGCTTCGTTGGTTCCAAATTCTCCGGTTGCCGGGACAAGCGTCCGTAGCGGTACGCTCTGCGCCGTGAATACGTTGAGGATCGGCACGTCAGATTTGGAAGTCTCCGAGGTTTCGCTCGGGTGCATGCGCATCGGGGGAATGGAGGCGGCCAAGGTCGATGAACTCATCCAGACCTCGCTAGACCTGGGGATCGACTTCTACGACCATGCCGACATCTATGGGGGAGGGAAGTGCGAAGAGGTGTTCGCGGCCTCCGTCGCGCGACTCGGGATCGGCCGGGACAAGCTCGTGCTTCAGAGCAAATGCGGCATCCGGAAGGGGTACTTCGATTTCAGCAAGGAGCACATCCTCACCTCCGTCGACGGCATCCTCAAGCGGCTCGATACGCACTATATCGACGTTCTGCTCCTCCATCGCCCAGACACGCTAGTTGAGCCGGAAGAGGTCGCGGAAGCGTTCACCACCCTCTCCCAAAGCGGCAAGGTGCGGAACTTCGGCGTGAGCAACTTCAATCCCGGCCAAATCGAATTGCTTCAGGCTTCTCTGCCGATGAAGCTGCAGGCGAACCAGCTCCAGCTCAGCATCACCAACACCGGAATGATCGACCGGGGCCTCACGGTGAACATGAAGCACAACAACTCGATCGACCGGGACGGCGGAATCCTCGACTACTGCCGGCTCAAAAAGATCACGATCCAGGCGTGGTCGCCGTTCCAGTACGGCTTCTTCGAGGGGGTCTTCATCGACAACGATAAATTCCCCGAGCTGAACAAGGTGCTCGGCGACCTGAGCGAAGAGTACGGCGTCACCAAAACCGGCCTCGCCATCGCCTGGATTCAGCGTCACCCGGCCAAGATCCAATCCGTCCTCGGCACCACGAACCCCGACCGAGTCCGCCAAGTCGCCGACGCCTGCAAGATCCAACTCACCAGACCTCACTGGTACGAGATCTACCGTGCCGCGGGCAACATCCTTCCGTAACGCTTTCGCCCACCTTCTCTTTACGATGTTCGTCCACTATTGCTGGAACGAGCAGCTTTATTGGCTCTCTACTACGGAGCAATCGATCAAGAAGCTGGACACTCTAAGCATCGCGGGAGGTGTAGGAGAGATACAGTACCAAACTGATGTGCAGCGGTTTCCAGTTTCAGGAATTCTATAGTACTATAGAATTCTTATGGTTGGAAAAGGTCTGCGACTATCTGTGGCCCTATCCTGCGGGATTTTGGCATTGGCAGCGACGGTTTCGGGGCAGGTGCAAAGACTCGGGATTCCTGTGGGCAATTTCGCGCTGCGCGCCTCTGGGGCTTCGGCCGTTCCGAGTTTTTGCCTCGATCTATCAAGGCATGCGCCCAGTCCGGAAACACCGTATAACTCCCTTCTAACTCCGTCGAGTGACGTCGACGTCGTCTATCGAAGCGGAACTCGAAAGTGGTCGGAGAGTTTGGGCACCGCTCTTGCCGAAAAGCACATTAGGATTGAGTCAAACAAAGTCACTGTTTCAGAGATCCGGTCCATGGCGGCTGATCCCAGAACTGGGTCGAAAGAGCGCATCGGACTCACCAGCCTCTTAAGGGCATATGAATCGAGATCCGCCTTTGAAAAGCTGATGTTCGAGCAAAGGCTTGCCCGCATCAATGACTTCAGTCATATCTCAGTAGTTAACCTCACCCCGTATCCTGCTGTCTTGGCGGTCCATGAACCCGCGGCTTTTGGAACCCAACCGGAAACAACCTATCGAAGCGAAGTGAGCCGGCTTGGCATCGGCGTTTCCAATTTAGTCGTCTGGAAGAAGAATACGGAGGATCTCCAAGGCAGCCTCCGCGCCCTAGGCTTCTATAAGGGCGGCATCGACGGAAAGGATGGTCCTGCGACCCGCTCCGCAACAAAGAGATATCAAAAGAGCCGCAAACTCGAGCCTTCCGGAATGGCGGACGCCCAGACGCTGGAAAGTATTAAGTCGGATACTCTCAGTGCCGACGTTAGAGCGGTTCAAGCCCATCTGGGCGCCAATCGAGAGCTACTTTTTCTAGAGCGAACCAGCGATCCTAGCCGGGAACGCTTTACCGTGATTTTACCAAGCGGGGAGCGAACCTTGCCTTCCGAGAGCGTATCTTCGGCCGTCCGGTCGGCAATCCATGCTCGGTCGGGCAAGGGAGTGGACGAGTTTGTGATTGTTGGCGAAGACCTGACCGACCGGCAGGCTGATGCCGTCGAGGCAGCGGTCGGAGGAGATGGCGGCTTACCACCGAACACGCGGGTAAGGGTTATGTCCGGGGGCATGGACGATCACGGACGTATCGATGTGAGCTTCTTCCGTGAGCAACATAAAGTGATCGCCGTAAGTGATCCCGTTGCCGTCATGCGAGGCAAGAGACGTGGATGGTTTCAGGCAAATGTCGAACTGCGCAATCGCTTCAAGCGCGCTAGGGAGATGAAGATCGTGACTCGCACGAGAGACCTAGCCAACGCCTACGTGACGTCATTCCGAAACCTCATAGCCTTAAACGACTATTCTGACATCCTAAGCTTGATTGCCGGCGTAAAGGCAAACGCGCAGCGGACCGTCAAGCACCGCGCCGGAGAGGCACGAATTGAATTTAAGGGCCGGAGATGGTTCGTGCGTCTTGAGCGGAAGGGGGCCGCGGCCCGAAATGTTTGTTGATGCGACGGAAAGTTGCCGGTGCTTGATGGCGCTTCCGGGGAGCACAGCAGAATTTCAGCGACAAAGTGAAGATCGTCAAAATCACGACTATGCCCCCAACCTCGTCAAATTCGAAGCTGTATTTCGTGTAGATCTATGGGAACCATTCAAGGCGTTTTGTGAAGAAGTGCGCGGTCTGGGAGTCGACGTAGTTTGCGAGACAAGCCTGAGCACATTTGCTCAGGCGACTTCCGATCAAGCAAGACCCGTGGTGATCCTCTTTGCGCACTGGACGGGGAGTTTGCTAGAATTCTCCGACGGTCTCAAGACGATCGACCAGGTAATCGATGCTGTTCCCGGTGCTTTCGACGGCTTGATTGATTTATGCGTTTGTCACCCGGAGCCTTTGACTCGCCTTCTAATTCGACGTCGACCCAGGATGGTAGTCAAAGACCTCTCGGTGGAGGCAACTCCCAGCTACTGGTTTAAGTTTTACGCGCGCGTGTTCCACTATCTGAAGGAGCAACCGCAAAGTTTCGTAAGAGCTCATGAACGAGCCAGGGCGGAGCAGCTAAGCCGTGGATGAGAGTTTAGCTATGCTCATCCGATCTGTCCTCGATCGGAATCGTCTGTTTACGACGAAAGCCGGCCCACACCATAAGGCGCCGGCCACCGAAGAGGAGTGGAAAGCAGATCTACGCCAAAGCCTTAGAAGGTTTCAGCTAATCAATGACATCGTATTTTTCATAGGCATAGGCAGTTACGTTGCGATCATCGCTTTGGCGATATCGCTAGTCATTGTGCATATTAAGAACCCTTTAGTGGTTGCCGCGATGGTAGGAGGATCGGTTCTTTCGATCGCCACACTTGGACACTCGATCATAAAATTCAGTCTGCGAAAGTATGTGACGGACTTGATACTACGAAGAACGAACGACCTTCCTTCCGACGACGCGATTCGATACCTCCTTGCAATGCTTCACGGTGAGGCAGAGCCGGTGTCCGCCGCCAACGCTTTCAAAGGTCAATTGGCAACTGAGACGGCTCCCCTCGCCAAATCCGGGAGCGACGACTCAAAGCCCAGAGATTGAGTCCCTTATTAGAGTGACAACAATGACGGCTCTCGACGTGAAGGGAGGTCTGGAAAACTTGCCGGACCGCCGTCGTCAGGTGCCGCTCAAAGGGGAGCCGAAACGTAAGCACTGATCGATTCCTGACCGGACTGGACAGCTTCTTGAGAGCTACTTGAGGGGCGGCCTATGTTGCAACTCTCGTCGTTACTCGGCGTACACTGGCGGAATGAGTGGAGAGTGGCCGGAGTTATCGTTTGAGGTGTGGGCCGACACCTACGCCACGCTCCACATGTGGACCCAGATTGTAGGAAAGGTCTGCCTGGCCCTGACGCCGAGGTCGAACCATTATTGGAACATCGCGTTCCAGGTTGGGGCATCCGGGCTCATCACGCCGGTTATGCCGTACGGTGATCGGTCGTTCTCCGTGATCTTTAACTTTCTCGAAGATAACCTCGAGATCCATTGCTCGGACGGCGGGCTCCGCCGCTTAAAGCTCGAGCCGATGAGCGTGGCGACGTTTTACCGACGATTCAAAGTCGAGCTGCGATCTATGGGAATCGAGGTCAAGATCTGGCCGATGCCGGTCGAGATTCCGAATCCGATCCGTTTCACGGACGACGAGATGCACGCGTCTTACAACGACGACCAGGTGAGAGCTTGGTGGCGGGCCATGCTCGCGATGAAGCCGGTGATGGAGGAATTCCGGTGCGAGTTCGTCGGGAAATGTAGTCCGGTCCACTTTTTCTGGGGAAGCTTCGACCTTGCGGTGACCCGCTTCTCCGGTCACCGAGCCCCGCCCAAACCGGAGATGGGCGACATGTACGCCGAGGCTTACTCCCACGAAGTGATCAGCCACGGCTTCTGGCCCGGCAGCGGTCCGGTACACGAGGCGGCGTTCTACGCTTACGCGGTTCCCGAGCCTGCCGGTTTTGCGACCGCGTCGATCGAACCCTCGGCCGCTTATTACCACTCGGAGCTTCACGAGTACATCCTCCCGTACGAGGCAGTGCGAACCGCGTCATCGCCGGAGGCGACCCTCCTCGCGTTTCTGCGCACCACCTACAACGCGGGCGCTGATCTCGGCAACTGGGATCGAAAGGAGCTGGAGAGATGGCGATGGGCTAGAACAAGCAAATCGGAAGCTTCATGAGACAACGATGCTGTGAGGGTCAAAGGACGCCGTAAGCTTTGGCCAGGCAGAGCATCGACAGAAGAAATACCAACGGAAAGGCGAACCGGCAAATCCGGTCGAGGCGCAGGGCTTTCGCGGTCCTTTCGGAGCTGTGGTAGTGGTAACTGACCACGTTTTCGATCATGAGGAGCGAGGAGTAGACCAGCGAGAGGATGACGATGCTGTCCAGGAACGTGTCGTAGACGTGAGCCGGTAGATACGTAGTGATGGTAAAGCCGTACGCCGCCGCCGTGAGCATGCCGGTCAGAGTGGCGCTGATGCGGTCCTTGACGTCGTGGGGAGGAACCCACAGGACCCCGCACAGGAGAAGCATGACCACCGCCAAGGGGACGAAGAATTTGGAAACGAAGAAGCCGGGGACGCGCTGGATCGACACGTCCGCCTCGATCTCGCTGAAGCTCGTTCGGTCTCGGATCCCCTTTCGCTCGTGGACCTTCTCGTCCACGCCCAGCATGCTCCAACCAGACATCCGGAAAGTGGGCGATAGTCCGACGATCGTCTTGTCTACGCTGAAAACCAGCTCGTCAGACCCATAGGCGAACGAGGCTAGATGTACCCGAAGACGTTGAGAGTCGAACGGGAATTTCGACATCTCGAAAACGGAATCCAGCGCTACGGAAATTTTTTCTCGGAAGAGCACGCTTCCGTCGGAGGAGATCATCAGCTCCTCGTTCTCGATCGTTGGCTTGCCGATTTGGTTGACGAACTGCACGGTCGGCCACCAAATCTTTTCCAGCATCTCGTTGGCATCCTCCTCGAGGTAGACCTTGACCTTCGCGCCCACCTTGGCGGTATCGAATGCGAGCCGAGGGTCCCGCCACTCCAAATCGAGGGCGCCATGGAGCGTGAACCGATTCGTGCCCTCGTCGATGCCGGAAATCTCCTCGACGTAAAGTCCCGCTCTCACCGGAACCGGCTCTCGCCCGTTGCTTGGAGGGGTCACGGCTACTTGGGCCAGTTGGAGTTTCGCCGGGTGGTTTTGAGCCAGCCCAAGGCTGGCCATGCCCAAAGTGAGCAACGCAACGAGGGAGACGAGCCGGTATGACATCGGGAATATGCGTGCGAATCTCAGCTTCCCATTAAGACACGCTTGCGCTAACGATATAGTAAGGCGTCTGCTTCGCTCGGATTACCGAATGAGCCGGAGCCCTAACCTAATCATGCAAAGCCGCTGGATCCTATCTCTACTATCCGTGACCCTGGTGTCGCTCGCCGCATCTCAAACGCCGAAGAGCGTGCCGTACAACTGGAAGAACGTTCAGATGGTCGGGGCCGGATTTGTCGACGGCATCGTCTTCCACCCGACGGCGAAGGATGTCCGGTACGCCCGCACGGACATGGGCGGGGCTTACCGCTGGGACGCTGGACGTCGCCGATGGGCGCCGATACTGGACTGGGTACCGTTCAACGATCTCAACTTCATGGGGGTCGAGAGCATCGCCGTCGATCCGGCCAACCCTCGAAACGTTTATCTGGCGTGTGGGACCTACACCAATTCGGGAACCCCGAATGGAGCGATCCTCCGCTCTCGAGACGGCGGCCGCACGTTCTCTACGACCCGAGTGCCGTTTAAGTTCGGCGGCAACGAGAACGGACGCGGCAACGGCGAGCGTATGACCGTCGATCCGAACGATCCTCGGCGGCTGCTCTTGGGTACCCGGCACGATGGCCTTTGGCGTAGTGACGACGGCGCGGTCACCTGGCATCGCCTGGAGAGCTTCACGCCCCTCGGCGGGCCCCGCGGCGCCGGGGTTGTGGTAACGCTATTCGATCCGAACTCGGGTAGCCGGGGGAAGGGGAGTCGAACCGCTTATGTCGCCGTCTCGAACGCGACCGGCCCTAACCTTTTTGTCACAACGGATGACGGCGCGACCTGGGCGCCCGTACCCAATGCGCCTACCGGCCTTTATCCCACCCACATGGTCCGGGGCGGCGATGGCGCGCTTTGGCTTACGTACGGTTCCAACCCCGGTCCGCAAGGGATGACGGACGGGGCGGTTTGGAAGTACAAGGGTGGGGCTTGGTCCGACGTCACGCCCGAGAAAGGTCGTTTCGGTTACGGCGCCGTCAGCGTTCAAATGGGCCGCCCCGACACGGTCATTGTTTCGACCTTCTTCCATCCCCCGCATGAGCAGATCTTCCGTACCACTGACGGGGGAAAGAGCTGGCGGCCCACGATTGGAGGCAAAGAGACTTTCGACTACTCGAAAGCTCCTTACATCTCACGCACCGGAATCCACTGGCTGTTCGATATCGAGATCAACCCCCGCAATCCCGACCACGCCATCTTTACCACCGGCTACGGTGGGCACGAGACTTTCAACCTGACCGATGCCGATCGCGGCAAGCCCGTGATCTGGCATGCGATGGCGACCGGAATCGAGGAGTCGGTCGGTTTGGAGCTCCTCAGTCCCACCCAAGGGGTTCCACTCGTGACGGCGATCGGTGACTACGGCGGCTTCGTTCACCGGGACCTCGATAAACCGGCTCCGGAGGGTAATTTCACGAACCCGCATTTTGGGAACACGACGGGAGTCGCCGCTGGGGATCTCGCCCCGCTAACGATCGTAAGAGTGGGCAGCGCCTCTGGCGGCAATCGCGGCAACATCGGCTACTCGATCGATGGCGGCAAGTCTTGGAATCCGACCAAGAGTGCTCCGACCGGCGCCCGCGAGGGTCATATCGCCGTCTCCGCGGATGGTAAGACCTGGGTCTGGAGTCTGCGTAACGGTGCTTTCCGAACCTCCGACCGTGGTGACACGTGGGCTCCCGTTGCCCTTCCCGCGGGTCTGCGAGTGATTGCCGACCATGTGGATTCCAGCCGCTTCTATGCCCTCGACCTGTTTGGCGGCAAGCTGTTTACGAGCAGCGACGGTGGCGCGACCTTCGTGGAAAAGAG
Organism: Fimbriimonas ginsengisoli Gsoil 348; assembly: GCF_000724625.1. Taxonomy (GTDB): domain Bacteria; phylum Armatimonadota; class Fimbriimonadia; order Fimbriimonadales; family Fimbriimonadaceae; genus Fimbriimonas; species Fimbriimonas ginsengisoli. Next base: position 2,710,607 of record NZ_CP007139.1, read on the forward strand.
CTTCACCCTTGCCGGCGGACTTCCCCGACGCGGAGGCGACCGGATGGACGCCCGCGCCGGTCAAGACCAGCTCTACGCGACGCCGGGCCGAACGGGAGATCTTTGGATCGCCGCCTTCGACGGCCTCCACCACTCGGTCGACGGAGGGACGACCTTTATGAGAATGGGCCACATTCGTGAGCTGCACGCCTTCGGCTTCGGTAAGGCCGCCCCCCATTCCAAGCTACCGGCCATGTATGTCGTTGGGTCGGTGGACGGGCGGCGAGGCATCTTCCGTTCCGACGACGGCGCAGCCTCCTGGGCAAGGATTAACGACGACGATCACCAATGGGGCCTGGTCCTCCAAATCGCCGGCGACCCGAAGCGCTACGGACGCGTCTACGTTGGCACCCATGGCCGCGGCGTCTTCTACGGCGACCCACGATAGAGAACACGGGCGGCCAGCGTAAGCAATAATGCGTGGCACAACGTCTTCAAATCTAAAAGTACTAATTGATATTTCCAGTGTACTATGATAAAGAATCTTATTTTAGGAAAATGGTACTTAAATGTCAATTCTTTGTCGACCGAAGCAGGCGCCCGCGATCGATCTGCTTAAGCCACGCCGCCGCCACTTATCGCAGGCACGTTCCAAGCCGTATCATCTGGAACCTGTGGAACTGTTGTTCGAACTCGAAAAACTCAGCAGTCCCGATTCCAGGGTGGCGGAGGAGGCTCTTTACCGGATTCGCCCGACCATAGAGCGACATCTTGTCGGGTACTTGCGCGGATGGCAAATATCGGGCGACGACCTCGACGACGTGAAGGCCGGCACGATTACGAACATTTGGAAGGCCAGGGGGGGGCTGACGTTTCGGAGCGAGGGAGAGTGGTGGAGGTACGTCTTTACCACCGCTAAGAGACTTACGCTCGCCAAGTTGAAAGAGCCAAAACCGGGGCCGCTCGAGACCGACATCTCGGAGGCGGAGGCCGCTGTCGTCGATATTGTAGTGCGTCATCGGGACCGCTTGTATCAAGCCGCAGACGAACTCTGGCTCGGTCGAGCCCCGGGCGTCGACGAAAGCGAGTGGCGAAAGCGGATACTTGCCGTCCAGTTTTTTTACTTGCACGGGTTGCCTTGGGATGCCGTCGCCGAGATCGCGGGGCTTAAGCCGTCCGACCGAGCCCAGCTCGATGCATGGCTTTTGCAAGTGTGCAACCTCTTGGGAACGGCGTTCACCATCCTGTGCCTGCCGAACGCCAAGCTCGTAGAAATGCTGCTTGAATCAAGCGGACAAAATTGGACGGAGGCCGAGAGACGGATCGTCGCGTTGCGATACGGCAACGGCCTCCGTACCGAGAAGATCCTCCAAATGGAACCATCGCTGTCGGGGGCCCTCGTCGAGGAAACCGTTCGGCGATGCCGGGAGTTCCTCCCATTTACCGCCTCTGCTTTGGAAATGCGGGATGCCTTTTCTAAGGTGCCGCGTCAAGAGGCGGCGTTTTCGGCTCCCGACCTGTGGAAGCGGCTAGTTTTTCAGTATTGCTATCAGTTCGAATTGCCCCAGAAGCAAATCATGGAAAGAACCGAGCCGCCCGCCGGTGTCTTCGGCTACCGCCTGACGGAGGGAACGCTCAATATGTGGACCAGCGGTGAGCGCCTCTCCGGTCAGCTTGCGAAATATCTAAAGCGAGGAAATCCTTGAGCCCGAGCGATGACATGGACCTCGGACCCGAGGCGATCCGAATGATCGAAGCGATCCTTCGGTCGACCCCGCCCGGTACCGAGCCGGAAATATCTCCCCTCGCCTTGGCCCGCTTCGCCATGGGTTGGTCCAATCGGGAAGAGTCGAAAGACGTCATCGATTGGCTAACCCGGAATGAGTCGGGACGTAAACGGTTGATCGGATTAAGAGATGAGATCTCCCGGGGCGAACTCATAGCCCCCGAGTTGAGGGAGATCGTTTACGGGGCTTTGCCATCGGAGTTCGAGCAGGTTCGGCGAGTTACTCAATCCGGTGCGCCACTGGATGCGGTACGCCGCATCCTTGCCGGGGAGTCGCACGTCGTGCGGGGGATCTTCGCGGAAATGGGGCAACGCCTTTCGAGACCGGCCGCTTCGTTCCTCGCGTTTCGCGGTGCAGAGCCAACCGGTAGTCCCGACCGGCTAACCGTCTCGGAAACCGTGATCGAGCCGTCCGGCGACATTGTCGCCCACGCCCGAGGGCTCGGCCCGCAATGGGAGGGCCACACGCTCGCCTTACTGTTTCTGGATCCGGTTTCCGGTTCGGTCACGTTAGGAGATGCCTCGGTTCGGAGCGGCGACTGGCAGCTTCGAGTTCCGGATTTTGCCAGCCTCTTCTCGATTGAGGCGACTGCGCTACCAGTTACCCGTTTCCAATTGCAGGAAGGGACGGCGGCTCCCCGGGGCGCTTCCGAGATCCATTGGTCGGTGACCGTGGAGTTGGCGAACGGAGAGGAGTTGTGGCTATCGATCCCCTCCACCGGCGATCCGTTCGTCGAAGCTTCGGATGAGGAAGGGAAGGGGCGATTGGTCCTTCCTTTGTCGATTTCCCCCGAGATCGCCGCTTCGTACGCAGGCTTCGTCCTACACGCCTACTTGGTGCTCGCTCCTCGCCCGCTGCACCTCGGTAGTCAACCAATCGACCGGGTCGCAGCCGACGGCAGGTTCGTCTGTTCGCTCGACATCCCCCCCGGGCCAGTCCCCATGGAGGCATTGTCCTTGCGGCTCGTTGAACGCCGGGAATCAGGCCGCCGGTAGGGTGGGCTTCCCTGGCGAGAAACTCCGGATAGGGATTTCTCACCAGGGAAGCAAAGTTCCGCTGACCGTAATGGCGGCGTTGAGCTGGCCGTCACTGCCACTAAACTTGTGGCGTCGCTTGCGGGTTAATGACGGGCGGAGTCGTGCCGCAGGGGTAGTAGCACTTGCAAATGATGTCGTCCATGATGAATTGACCCGGAACCGCCGGATCCTCGTAAACATGAACGTTGCAGCAAGTGACACACGCGTCGTCGGTGGCGCTGAGACGCTCCACGAAAACGTGAGGTAAATCCTCCTGGCTTCTGCGAGCAAATCCGATCGGTGGTTGGGCCGCCACTTGGAGCGCGGTCATGGGGGCGGCTCGTACCTGGACTCCTTGCTGAGGAGTGGTCAAAGAAGAATCGCCCTGCTCGACCTCGATCGCGGCCAGGCGGTCCTTTAACTTGTGGCTCATCTGCAGGCACTCCACGATGAATTCAGCCCGGTTACGGGCCGCCGGCTTGATTCCCAGAGGATCGGCAGGGTCGACCACTTTCGCCATCCCTTCTACGGTTCGGGCTTTCAGGTCGAAGTGGAGGGTCCCGGTTCGGCTTCCGTTGCCGGGCATAAAGCCCAGGACGCTCTTAGTGAGCTCCCCGTTGTACAGTTCACCCGCGCCTTTCGGAGGCCAATAGAAGATGGTCACGATGCTCGTGCAAAACGCAAACTCGGCGTAAAATCCGCCGTTTTCGGTGGCCTTTTCGACGACGTCTGGAGGAGGGCCGGCATTCCCCCCTGCACCCGCGTCCGGGTTGAAATCTAGGAAAGTGAGGCCCGTGTCGTCGATGGGGGCCGTCATTAAGAAGTTCTCGACGGCAAGGTAGGTGCGGGTGTTCTTGTCCTGCCGGTGCGTCGGGCCGGGGCGGAGGATAGCCGTTACCGGGCCGCGCAGCCGCCACATCGGCGTGTCCTGGCCCTTGTCCCAATCGAGTTGCTGCGTAAGCATAAAGTCGACCGGATCACAGAGGAAGTCCACGAACTGGCTCCAGTCAGTGCTGAAATAGATAAGGGAGTGCTCCGTTCGCCCCGGTTCATAGTCTAGAGGTAGGACGGCGGCATAGCGTACGGGCAACGGTGCTGCAACAGGATTTGGCATGGTAAATCTCCGGCGGGCCGAACATGGATTCGATTTCCTAATCAGCCCCCAACCTATTGGTCGATCCCGTTACTTTATTCTAAGAGCATTGCAAAACTGATCCATTAGTTGCCTAATATGGAGGGAGCCCCCAAAAGCCCGCTTTCTTACTTGGATGGACGCAGACGAGGGATACGCTTCGAAATTGCAAGAATTCTATCGATTGGTGACAGTCAGTTGTCACCAATCGGTCGCTAACCTGTTCTTCGTGATCGACATTGAAGAGCTTCGGCGTAGGAGATTTCGGAACTGGCGACAGGATGGCGAACGAAAGGTAGAGAATCCCGAGCAAGCCTCGGCGTTTATCCAAGAGGTGGGAATCACCACCCTGTACGCGGCGTCTCCCGAGTTTCCCAGCCTCTACCAAGCGCACATGGGCGACCCGAATCCCCCAAACTTCGCTTCTTGGGACTCCCCTAGCGGCTATGTCTACACGTGGCGTTGGGAACTGGGCCGTCCGCACGTCGCTTTTTATGGAGTCGTCGTCGCCAAGAAGCCGACGTGGGTCGCGTTCGACCGGCTGCCCACGGTCTTGGGAGCGCTGATGGAGCGCCGAACCCCCAAGCAGCTTTACGCCGCCGGCGAACTCTCTGCCGACGCTTACCGGCTAGCTCAAGCGTACGAAGGCACGGGCGGGCTCCTCTCTACAAAAGAGCTCCGAGCCCGAGGCGGGTTTGAGAAAGGGAAGGAAAGCCGCGCAGCTTACTTAAAGGCTGTCGATGAGCTCGATGCCCGGCTCTGGCTTGCCAAGCGGTGCGGAATGGAGGACGGGGGAGACGAAATGAGCCACGCGCTCGTCACCGCCCACTATTCGGACGCGGCCTCGGCCGCAATGAAGCTCGACCCCGTCGAAGCGCTCGCGGATCTGCTGGCGGAGGTCATCCGCCACTCCGTCTACCTCGACCCCAAACCTATCTCCCGCCACCTCCGGATTCGAGCTCAGACATTCGACGCCTCGCTTCTCCACTTAGAAGACAAAGGTGTTGCTCATCGACAGATCATTGGAAATCGAACGCTTTACATCCCTCCCAACTGCTAACTGCTAACTGCTAACCGCTAACTGCCAACCCAAAAAAAGCCATGAAACCGAGACTAGACATGATCGGACTCACCGTCCACGACATGGCGGAATCGATCCGCTTCTATCGCACCCTTGGACTCGACATCCCCGACCCCGACGGCGGCCCGTACCACGACGTTACGCTCGAGGGCGGTATCCGCCTCTCTTGGAATTCGGTCGAGATGATGCGAGAGATCGAACCGGATTGGAAGGAGCCGACCGGCCAACGGATGACGCTCGCATTTCTATGCGAATCCTCCGCCCAAGTCGATACCCGGCACCAAGCCTTGGTCGACGCCGGCTTCACCAGCCACAAAGCCCCCTGGGACGCCTTCTGGGGCCAACACTACGCCCAAGTCCTCGACCCCGACGGCAACATCGTCGACCTCTTCTCCCCTATCGAGCCGCAACCCCTATAGACTGCGGTGGCTTGCCACCGCTTTTTGTAAGCGAGCCTGCGGGCGTGACGACAGACCCCTGCCGATCTCAATACCGCCCTAAAAACCAACGTCTCTGTGTGAGCCGGCCGTGAGTATCTCGGGCTGCCCTAGGTGAACGAGCCTAACCCCGACCAATAACAAAAACAAAAAACCGTTAAACCCTTGGAAACTGACGACACTTGTCGTAAACTCTCCGACGACAGGTGTCGTCCATGCGAAAGACAAGCGTTGGTGAGGCGGAGCTTAGGCTCCTTAGTTACGTTGCGGAACACGGTCCTGCTACCGTGCGGGCGGTTTGGGACGGATATGGGCGGAGCCAAGGTTACGTCCGCACTACCGTTCAGCAGATGATGGAGCGGCTCCTCAAGAAAGGGCTGCTTGAGCGAAACGCCTCGTCCGAAGGGCTTCAGTACCACACGGTGAGCCCCAAGGCCGGCCTCCTCAGAGGCGCGGTCGACCGATTTGTAACCGAGTCGCTTGGCGGTTCCGTCAGCCCGTTCGTGCAGTTTCTCACGGATGCTCGAGAGCTTTCGGACGAAGACTTCGCCGCTCTGAGCGACCTGGTGGAACGCCTTCGGCAAGAGCGAGGAGTTCAGCCGTGATCGGCGATCAGCTCATCCAAGCCGCTCTTCAGGGCACTGTCGGGGTTATAGCAGTGGGGGCGGTCACTCGACTGATCCCCTCTCTTCGGCCCAACGTTCGATGCTGGCTGTGGCGATTGGCGGCGGTTAAGTTCGGCCTCGGATTGATCGGCGCCGTCGCGATTCCAATCCTGAGCCCGGAACCCTTATCGCTTCCTGCCGATACGGCGCCGATCTCGATGCAAAGTTCGCCGGGACCTCTTACGATCGCCCCGCACGTTGCTCACGCGACCTCGACGCCGGATACCGGCGGGGTGCTCTTGTCAATTTGGCTCATCGGAGCGGCCATGGCCCTTGTGCGGCTTGTCTTCCAAGTCGTGTGGGCAAAACGGCTATTGGCGGCCGTGAACCAGGAAACCCAAGTGATCCGTGGGATCCGGGTTAGTCGTCACCGGTCCGTCTCGACTCCAATGCTGGTGGGCTGGGTTTCACCAACCATTCTCCTGCCCACAACCATGAATTACGACCACGCCGAGGCCGCTCTCGCGCATGAAATCGCTCACGCGAGGCGATACGACGCCGTCTGGGCAGTGATCATGTCTTTCCTTGGCGCCGCCTTCTGGTGGATGCCCACTTTTTGGATTGCCCGCTGGAAGGCCCAAGAAGAAGCAGAGCTCGCCTGCGACGAGTTCGCCATCCGCGATACCTCTTGTTCGCCAGACACCTACGCAGAAATGCTACTCCGGTACTCCGGCAACCGCCACCGAGCCGTTTCGCAAGCCCTATCCGGCCCCGCCCGATCCCTCAAAAGGAGGATTCTTGCGATGCAAACCTTAGATCGTCGAACGCCCCGATATGCCCTAGCACTTGTCCTGCCGGTTGTTCTCGCGTTGGTCCCATGGACCGCTGTCGCCCGCCCTACGAAGCCCCCCGAAGCCGGATCACAACCATCGATTGTCACCCAATGGAGTCAGTATCTCCTCGGCGAATCTTGGGTCCAATCCGAATTGAAGGTCACGGATGAGGAGCGCGGCAGGCTGGCCACGATAAACGAAGACTTCATGCGCCGGATTCGCGATCTTGGGAACAAGCTGGCAGACATGACCAAGCGGCAAGTCAGCAATCGCGACCGATACGCTTACGACGTCCCTGTTCGGACAAAAATCTTTACGGACCTCCGCGACGGATCCCTCGCCCTATTGACGGACGAGCAACGCGGGCGGCTGCGGCAGCTTGCGACGCAATACATCGGCGAGCACGCTTTGACGTCGCCGCCCGTCGCTGCGGAAGCAAAGCTTTCGCCAGACACGTCCGCGGAGATCAAGCACTTGAGCGAGAAGTATCAAGCCCAGATCAAGGAGCTTAAAGCCTCGCTATTCGTTATGGCGTCTTCTCACGACGAGCGAAAGCTCACTCCCACCGAACGCAAGCGATACAATTTGCTCAAGAAGCAGCTTCTCGAGGCATCGGGTTCCCACCGGCAACGACTCTTTACAGAGTATTGGCGGCTTGAGATGAAGACCGTTCCACGCGCAAGGCCCCGTACGCAGGAAGACGTGGATCGTGTCCGCCTCCAGGGATTGCAGGTGAAAGCCGCGTGGAACGAGGCGATCCGAAAGGTTCTCAAACCAGATGAGAGAAGCCGCTGGGAGGCGATGTTGGGAAAGCGAATCCCTATGAAACGGCTCCCCTACTCATGGGAGTGACGCAAATGGAAAAGGTCCCTGAGAGATTTCTCTCAGGGACCTTCGAGCCTTACGCTGCGTACTTGCTGGCGAGGGCGATGTCGACCGGGATGCCGGGGCCCATGCTGGCGCTGACGGTGATCGAGCGGATGTATCGACCCTTGGCGCCGGCCGGCTTGGCTTTGAGCAGGGCGTTGAGACCGACGCGGAAGTTCTCGAGAAGCTGCTCGTCGGTGAAATTCACCTTGCCGATGCCGAGGTGGACGACGCCGGCTTTGTCGGCGCGATACTCGACGCGGGTAGCGCCCTTGATTTCGCGGACGGCGGCGGCGATGTTGTTCGTTACCGTGCCGTTGCGCTTGTTCGGAGTGCGCGGGCCGAGCAGTCGGCCAACCTTACCGATCTGCGGAGCCATCTCTTCGGTGGCGAGCAGGACGTCGAAGTCTCGGAAGCCGCCTTGGATCTGGGCGATCAATTCGTCGCCGCCAACCGTATCGGCGCCCGCCTCTTCCGCCGCCGCCGCGAGATCGCCGCGAGCGAGGACGGCTACCTTGCGGATCTTGCCGGTGCCGTGGGGCAGATTGGTGATGCCGCGAACGTTCTGGTCACCCTTACGAGGGTCGATTCCGAGCTTGACCGCGAGGTCCACGCTCTCGACGAACTTTGCGGTTGCGGTCTCCTTCACCTTGGCGAGGGCCGGAACGATGTCGAGGGTTACGTCCTTGTCGACGGTCTTGGCGATGGCCTCGAAGCGAGGCGAATGGGGGGCTTTTCGAATGTTCTTACGCAATGGATTTTCACCTTGTGGTGCAGGCGGACAGCAAGCCATCCTCCCACGAGTGCCACCGATTGTACCCGTTCGTGCCCACCCGCCCCCAAACGCCCAACGCCGTAACGCCTCAACGCCTAACGACCGTATCTAATACCGATGCCCCCTCTGACCCTTCTCGCCGCCTTCGCCCTCGCCCAAACCTCCGACAATTTCCCGAAGCTGTGGGAGCAGGTATCGAGTTCGATCTCCTCCCGCTATTACGCCCGCAAGACTCGTGGCGAGGAGATGAACCGGCTGCTCGAGAAGTACAAGCCGATCGCTACCGAGGCCCACAGCCGCGCCGAGTTCTCGAAGGCGGTCAACGACATGATCGCGGAGTTTCACGATTCCCACTTCGCGTTTTACGGCGACGATCAGCAGGGGTACTACGTGATGGACGGCCTTCTGCGCCGAACCGGCGCCGCCGAGATGCCCAACATCGGCGCGTGGTACCGTCTAGGACCGGACGGCTATACCGTCCAAATGGTGGTCAACGGAGGTCCGGCGGAAGCCGCTGGTATCCGAAAGGGAGATAAAATCCTCGCCGCCGACGGCAAGCCGTTCAAGCCGGTCGCCTCCTTCGGCGTCGACGGTAACGTCAAGCTCTCGATCCTCCGCGGCTACCAACGATGGGAAAAGGAGGTCAAGCCGCAAAAAGGCTCCGCGGTGGAGATGTTCCTGGACGGCACCCGAGATAGCGTCCGCGTCATCGATCAGGGCCCGAAGAAAATTGGTTACATCCATGTTTGGACGCTCGCCAGCGACGCATTCCGAAACGCGCTTGCGGGCGCGGTGTACGGGAAGCTGAGCGAAACCGACGCCATCGTGCTGGACCTTCGCGATGGCTTTGGCGGACGGCCGGAAGGGTTCGCCGACCCTTTCTTCCGCCCGGAGGCGCGGTTGGAATGGAAGACTTCCTTCGGCGATTCGAAGCAGCTTTTCGGTTACCAACGCCCCCTGATCGTGTTGATCAACGAAGGATCGCGAAGCGCCAAAGAGGTTCTCAGCCTGATCCTCAAGAAGAGCGGCCGGGCGACCCTCGTCGGTAGCACCACGGCCGGCAACGTCCTCGGCACCTTCCCCCAGCGCCTCAGCGACTGGGCCTACATAGAGATTCCGATGACCGACGTGATCACCGATGGCGTTCGACTCGAGGGGCGCGGCGTCGATCCCGACGTGAGGGTCCCAAAGGAGTTCGACGCCGAAGGGCACGACCTGTACCTGTCGAAAGCGTTGGAAATCCTGACCGCCAAGTTAAAGAAATAACTTCGTAAGTGGCACTGGCATCTTGCCAGTGGGTCCCAGGGGCATCCTGCCCCTGGCCCTTTTGCCATGGCCAAGGGGCTGTGGGTTCATCGGCTGGGAGCCGATGACACGTTTACACGACCAGGATGGTCGTGATACGCATGGGCTGGAAGCCCATGCCACGGTTTGGGTGCTACGATCTCTCTCATGCCGATTTTTACCGATCTCGCCTCGGGGCTCCTCCGGGGCGAGCAGGTCGCCGAAACCCGCCGGACCGTCGGCGATCTTGCCGGATACTGGGCCGACGAGACTGCAGCCCAGGCCTGCGCGGACGAGCTTCTCTACACCACCCAGACCTGGTTTCCGATCGAGGACGGGACGGAAGGCGCCGTCTTGTGGGGCAACACAACCTTGATGCCGGGCCGTGTCGGCGAAGAGCGTTTCATGACGCGAGGCCATTGGCACGTGAAGCGGGATCGTGGCGAACTGGTCGTCACTGTGTCCGGCAAGGGGTTGCTGGTCCTGATGGATGAAGATCGAAACGCCACTTCTGAGGAGCTCACGCCGGGTTCGACTCATTGGATCGACGGGCGGTATGCGCACCGCACGGTCAACACCGGTGACGAGCCGCTTGTCTTTCTCTGCGCCTGGCCGGCCGACTGCGGGCACGAATACGACGCCATCTTGAGCGACGGCTTTTCGATGAAAGTCACCTAACCCGTGGCGCCGGCTTCCAGCCGGCAGCCCAAGTAATCGCTCAGTCCCTTCTAGCGAACCTGGGGACAAACCCACTGCTGGGCTACCGGATGGAAGCCGGCGCCACGATGGGGCACAATCTCCACGTGCTTCGGGTGGATCGGCTGGGGAAACGGTATGGGGATCGCTGGATCTTCCGTGGCCTTTCGTTCCAACTAAACCTCGGCGACCGGCTCGTCATCGTGGGCCGAAACGGAGCGGGGAAATCTACGCTCCTGCGAACCCTCGCCGGGCTCCTTTCCCCCTCCGAGGGAAAGGTCGACCTGCCGGAAGGGGACCCTCGCCTGACGCTCGGGCTAAGCGCGTTGGAGCAGGCGCTCTACCCTCAACTCACCGTCGAGGAGCACCTCAAACTTGCCGCCGACCTCCGCGGCTGCCCGCCCCGCTCGGAAGAGCTACTGGACCAGATCGGCCTCACCTACGCCCGCCGCTACCCAGCCGGCCAACTTTCGACCGGCATGAAAGCCCGCCTCAAGCTTGCGATTGCCACCCAAGCCCACCCGAAGCTGCTACTACTAGACGAGCCCGGAGCCGGTTTGGACGAGGAAGGCCGGGCTTTGGTCAAGCAGATCGCGGACGAGCAGCGCGGCCGCGGCTGCCTCGTTATGGCCACCAACGATCCGAGTGAAAGGAGGTTGGCCGAACTTGAGCTTGAGCTGGCGAACTGAGATTTTGGCGGTGATGCGGAAGGAGTTCCGCACCGAGCTCCGCGCCCGGAGCGGGGTTCTGACGGCGTGCCTCTTCGGCTTCACCACCGTCGTCGCGCTCGCCTACGCCACCTTCAGTAAGACCCTCAGCGGGACCATTGCGGGTGGTCTCTTGTTTGTCGGGCTTTTGTTCGCCAGCGTACTGTCAATGCCCCGGACCTTTCTCGTCGAGGAAGAGCAGGGAACCGGCGACATGCTCCGCCTCTTGGCGCGCCCCCACGCCGTGTTTTGGGGCAAGGCGCTGTTCAACTTCGCGCAGATGCTCGTCGTCAGTTTCGTCCTTGCGGGGCTTTTCGTTCTGCTGATGCGGGTGCCGGTAACGGTTTCTTGGCTCCTTGTCGTATCGCTTATCGGCTCGTCGGCCTCCCTGGCGGCGGGGGTAACCTTATCGGGAGCGCTCGTGGCGCAGGCGGCGAACCGGGCCGCGTTAGCCGCGGCGGTGGCGTTGCCGCTCTTGCTGCCGATGGCGGCGCTCGCGGTGGCGGGGTTCCGAGTTGCGCTCGGTGACGGAGTCTTGGAAGGTGGAATCAGTGCCGGGATCGGTCTGATTTGCTACGGAGTCGTGAGCTTCGCGATCGGCCCCTACTTGTTCGCGGCGGTCTGGAAAAGTTGAACCTATTCAGCAAGCTTGTTCTGACGGTGGCGATGCCGATCGGCATCGTGTTCACCTTCACTGTCGCCGATGCTAAGAGCTTCATGCATCCGGAGTTCGCGCGGATGGTTTTCTATCATTTGCCCTGCGCGCTCCTTTGCTCGATCTTCCTCCTGTTCCTCGCGCCCTACTTTGCGTTCCGCTATCTGAAAACGAAGGAGATCGCCTGGGACGTGCGGGCGAACATTTCCATGGAGCTCGCCCTGTGGCTCGGCGTCCTCACCCTCGCCACCGGCATGCTGTTCAGCAAATACCAGTGGGGCGCTTGGTGGAACTGGGACCCACGGCAGACGTCGTTCCTGCTCACCATGCTGATGGCGGGGGCTTATTTCGCCATCCGGGCGGCCTTCGCCGATCCTGAAAAGCGGGCCTCGAACAGCGGCGCTTACGTTCTAGCGACGCTGCTGCCGATGCTGTTCCTGATCTTCGTTTTCCCACGACTTCCCCAGGTGCTGTCGCTCCACCCCGACGTCATCCGGAATGGCGGGTTCGATCCCACCTACAAGGGAACGTTCTATACGATGTTTCTCATCCTGAGCGTTTTCTGTGCGGCGCTCTACAAGACCCGGGTTCGACTGGGTTTCCTCGAAGAGGAGTTTCATAACCAAGATGCAAAACTGGCAAATCGCGATCATTCCGCCCCTACTGGTGTGGTTCGGCCTGTTTCTTTACCAACTCAGGACTGAGCGGCGGCTAAAGGCGTTGGAAGAACGAATTTCTTCTAAGTCGTGAGCTCGACGCCAGAAGAAACTGTCGGTAAGGAGAGCTTCGGCGCCGTCGCGCCGTACTACGACGAGCTGATGAAGCAGGTCCCGTACCGGATGTGGACCGGCTACTACCTACTCCTGCTGTCGCACCAAGACATCCACCCGAAGCGGATCCTCGATATCTGCTGCGGTACCGGCACCATGTGCGAGATGTTGACTCGCGAAGGGTTTGAGGTTGCCGGCTTCGACCTCGCTCCCGGCATGATCGAGGAAGCTCGACGGAAGGCCGAAAAAAAGAAGCTGGACATTCGGTACGAGGTCCAAGACGCCGCGACTGCCGACATGGGCCAGGAATACGACGCGGCGTTTAGTTTCTTCGATAGCCTCAACAACATCCTCGATCCTCAGAGGCTCCAGATGTCGTTCAATCGCGCGGCGGCGCATTTGCCTTCCGGCGGTTCCTTTATCTTCGACGTCAACACCGCCTACGCCTTCGAACAGCAGCTCTTCGATCAAGAAGATATGCGGGCGAACAAGAAGCTCCGTTACCATTGGCAAGGAGATTGGGACCCGGAGACCCAGATCATCACCGTCCACATGAAGTTCTGGTTCGGCGGCCGCACCTTCACGGAAACCCACGTTCAGCGAGCCTACAGCGACGAGGAGATCCGCTCCATGCTCGCCAAAGCCGGCTTCGAGCGGATCCGCGCCTTCCACAGCTACACCCTAAACCCCCCTCGCCACACCAGCGACCGCCTCCACTACACCTGCATCAAATCGTAGTCCGGAGCCCCCTCCTCTTGCCGTCGCGGCTGAAGTGCCGGCCTGCGAACGAACTCAGCCGCGAACGGGAGGAGGAGGGGGTTGGGGGTGGAGGTTCCGGCCCTGGGACCGGGCATGTCCCAATTGATCAAAAGCCAGGTTCCTACCCGCGAATCATTTACTTCCCCTTCCGAAACTCCGTCCAAACGGACGGATCCTCCGAACCCAGACGCCACATCGCGACCCCGTGGAGGCGCAGTTTCTTGGCCAGTTGGAGCTTTGATCGCTGCGCGGGGCCGTCGGCGAAGAAGGCGGTGTGGTTGTCGTACCGGAGCGTCAGCTCCTGGGAGGCGGGGTCGCGCGTGGGACGGCCGTGGGCCAAGGATAGACGGCCAAGGTCGGCCCAGGTGAAGGAAGTGGCTTGCTTTCCCACCCAGTCGTAGCCGTAGGCGGGAATCCCCATATCGAGCTTCGAGGCGGGGATCACGCTCGAGGCGAATCTCATGACCTGCTCGACCCATGCCGGGGAGGCGACCGGCCCGGCGTCGCTGGTCAGCCAATGCTCGTCGTAGGTCATCACCCGCACGATATCGCAGAGGCGACCGAGCGCGGCGAAGTCCTGCGCTTGCGAACCATCCCAGTTCCCCGGCTCGGACATTTTGGGATGCAGCGCGATGGCCAAGGTCAGCTTCCGAGCGTGAAGCGACTTCGAGAGAATCGCCACGAACCGAGTAAAAGGAGCTCGGTCGACGGCCCGGAGCGACTCGTAGTCGAGGTCGATCCCATCGAGGCCATCTTCTATCGCGATCTTGGTCAGTTCACTTGCGTGCCGGCGCATCGCCTTCTCACTCGCCAGCGCTTTCTCTACTCCGGCCGGCGTGAAATCCCCGTTCGCCGCGTTAGCGGCAATGCCGAGCACCTTAACTCCGTGTTTGCGGGCGATCCTCAACACCTTCTTCTTCTCCGCCGCGGTGGGCCGATCCCGCCGGATCGAGTGCCCTGCGGGATCGCAACCGGTCCATTCCACCCCTACGGTGTCGAGCTGATCCGCGTGCTTCTCAAACGTGGCCAGAGACTCGCCGTTGTCAAAAAAGACCAGCCACCCGCTCACCTTTAAGTGCGGGGTAGGCGTCATTGCCAGAGCCAAGGCGATAAGCGGTGCGACCATTCGCCAAGGATATCCCGATCCACGGGCTTACCGCGCCAACAGTACTGCGCCCAAGGCGACGGCGGCGCAGGCGGCAAACCGCCGGAAGCGTAGCTCCTCCCCCAAGACGTACCGTCCGATCAGCGCGGCGAACAGAACGCTGGTTTCCCGTAACGCGGAGACCAGCCCCATCGCGCCATCGCGCATGGCCAGCGTAACCAACGTATAGGCGACGACCGACACTACGCCACCGCCCACCGCGAGCCATATCTGCCGAGGCTCGCCTCGCCAACCGCCGACCCCTTTCCGATAGGTGAAAATCAGGCTCAAAGTCAATCCATACGACACGGAAAGCCAAGCGTTGTACGAGAGCCCGTTCCCCGCGCTCCGTACGCCCAGGCCGTCCGATACCGTATAGCAAGCGATGGCGGCGCCCGTAGCAAGCGACACCAGAACCGTCCGCCGATCGACCCGCCCTCGATCGTGGGCGATCGCGAGGATCCCCAGTGAAACGAGGCCGATCCCAACGAGCGCGATCGGCGAAGGAATTTCGCGCACCACGATCAAGGCTCCCAGGGTGACGAGGATGGGCGAGGACCCCCGGGCGATTGGATACGCCACTCCCAGATCGCCGTGCCGGTACGCCTCCACAAGCAGCCACATGTAGACGCAGTGGAGCACCGAGGAAAACAGGAGATACGGCAAACACGCGGCCGAAGGGAGTGGGAGAAATGGAAGGGCCGGCAGAGCCACGGCGAAAGTCGCCAGCGCCATCCATCCCGCCGCCCACTGCCGGTCGGCCCCTCCTCGAAGCGCCGCGTTCCACCCGGCGTGCAACACCGCCGAGAAAAGCACGAGCGCATACACTGCGGGAGGCATCAAAGAAAACTACCTTCTCCATTCCATCCGTAGCGCCGGGGCGTTGGGGCATTGGGGCGTTGGGGCGTTGGGGCGTTGGGGCGTTGGGGCGTTGCAGCTTGGTGCTTTACCCTGTTCCAACGCCCAACGCCCAACGCCCAACGCCCAACGCCCAACGCCCAACGCCCAACGCCCAACGCCCAGCGCCCTCCAATCGTCAATCGTAAATCGACAATTCCGACTGTGCTAGTGAACTAATACACCCATACGCATCGTCTCCTCTCTGATCATGCGTATCCACATCTCTCCGACCGACGGAGTGCCGATCTATTTGCAGATCGTGCAGCAGGTTCGGCGGCTGGTTGCGGGGGGCGAGCTGATGGAGGGGGAAGAGCTCCCTAGCATCCGCTCGCTCGCCGAGCGGCTCGTCGTGAACCCCAACACCGTCTCCCGGGCTTACCGGGAGCTTGAAACGGGCGGAGTCGTCGTTTTCTCGCGCGGGTTGGGCACCTTCGTCGCGGCGAGCGATCGCCGAATGGCGAACGAGGAAAAGCGGGCGCTGCTCGCGCAGAGACTGGATTCGGTGATTTTGGAGGGTCGGCAGATGGGCGTTACGTTCGATGAATTGCTCGACCTGATGAGGGAGCGCGGCTTGGCCGTGGCGCCCGACGACCAGACCGAAGGGGAAATGGAGGTTACGCGTGGCTGAATTGATTATCGAGGTCCGAAACCTCGTTCGAACCTATGGCAAGCGAAGGGCTTTGGACAACATCGACCTGACCTTGGAGCAAGGGACCGTCCTTGGCCTCGTCGGCCAGAACGGCGCCGGCAAGACGACGCTGATCAAACACCTGCTCGGTCTCTTACGGGCCGAGCAGGGAACGGTCCGCGTTTTCGGCAAGGATCCGGTCAGCGATCCGCCCGGCGTCCTTTCCCGCATCGGCTACCTCTCAGAAGAAGGCGACTTGCCGCTCTGGATGCGGGTGGACGATCTGATGCGTTATTCCGCCGCGTTCTACCCAACGTGGGACGCCGCGTATGCCGAGAAGCTACGCCGGGAATTCGATCTCTCGCTCGACGCGAAGCTTGGCCAGATTTCGAAAGGGCAGCGAGCTCGCGCCGGTCTCTTGGTCGCGCTAGCCTTTCGACCCGATCTCCTGTTGCTCGACGAGCCTTCGTCCGGTCTTGATCCGGTGGTTCGTCGCGACATTCTATCGGCCATCATCCGTACCATCGCGGATGAAGGGCGCACCGTCCTCTTCTCCTCCCACCTCCTCAGCGAGGTCGAACAGGTCTCCGACCGCGTGGCGATGGTTCGCGAAGGGAGGCTGATCCTGAACGACGACCTCGCCCGGATCAAAGAGACGCACCAGCGGATCGACGTCCGCCTCCGCGAGCCGAGACAGGAGCCGCCGACGATCCCCGGGGCGGTCGGCTGGAACGGCGCGGGCCGGAACTGGTCGGCGCTTTGGCACGGCGATCCCCAGGAGCTCGATCCTGCCGTCGCTCTCGCCGGCGGCGAAGTCGCCGGGCGAGGAGGCGCGAGCCTTGACGACATCTTTGTGGCGCATGCCGGGAAGGCCGCGTAATGACCGGCGTCTCCCTCGTCCAGATGTTCGTTCACCGGTACCGCTGGGTTTATCCGGCGGTCGCGATCTACCTGACCCTGCTCGCCTGCATCGTGCGCGTCCCAGATTCGGTGATGAACCCGGTCCTGAAAGGGCTCCTCAGCATCCCGTTCTTCTTCGGGATGATCGCGACCCTCGCCGCGTTTTCCAATCCCGAGAGCGATCTGACGAGCGAAGCTTCGGGTTATCCGCCGTTCCTTTTGCGCATGCCGATGCGGTCGATTGCGCTCGCGCTATGGCCTATGCTCGCCGGAGTACTTTGGGGGATCGGTTCCTGGCTTGGAATCGCGGTGCTCTTTCTGATTCCGCTCGGAGCGCAGATAACGAACGGCGACCTTGTTTGGTCTTCAGCGATGATCGGAGCTCTCGTCGTCACGTTCCAGGCATTGCTTTGGATGCCCGTCAGGTCCGGAAAGCTGCGGCTCGCCGTGGGTCTCTCGGTTCCGCTTGCACTATTGTGCGGCGGACTCTCGCTTGGGATGCAACATGTCGACGTAGAGACAATCACTCTGCTCTTCGTCTTGGAAGGGTTCGCCGCGGGAGCGTTGGCCGTGAATGCGGTGGTTCGAGCTCGTACGGTGGGTACCGTGCGAGTGCCGTTGGTCGCCAAACCGCGACTGAACGTGAACCGCAAAGCGAAAGCGCCGTTCGCTACGCCTTATGCGGCGCAGTATTGGCTGGAATGGCACCGCCAGGGCCGGCTGCTTCCTATCCTGACCGGAGTCGCCCTCGTACTCATCTCGGTCCCCCTCGTGCGAGAGCACGACCTTTACGAGCAGTACTACCAGGGGCACATGATCATGGTGAACACCTGGAGCTGGGCCATGCTCCCCAGCCTTCCCTGGATCCCGCTCCTCATTTCGACGATCATCGGCATGGGCGTGAAGAAGTCCGACATGAGATCGGAAGAGGGGGTTTACCACCTCTATTACGCGACCCGGCCAATCGACTCGTCGGAAATGCTCAGGGCGAAATACGCCGCCATCGGTCGGGGAGTGTTGATCTCCTGGGGGATGACGATCGCCGTCGCCTTTGCGTGGCTCAGCGAGATCGCCTCCGACGGGGTCCTTCGGATGCCCACCTGGATGTTTATCCTGCGCTGGACGCCGGTAAGCCAGCTCGCGCTGTACGCGGCGATGATCGTCCTCGCGGCCGTATGGACTTGGCGTAACCAAGCAATCGGAGCGTTCGTGGACTTCCTGCCCAGCCGGATCGCCGCCCGGCTCTATCCGGTCGCCGTCACCCTTCTGGGAGCCATTTACTTCTCGCTGTTTGCACTGTCAAACCAGTTCTTGCAGCGCCCCGAGAGCATTTGGCTGGTAGGCCCGGCGTTCAGCCTTGCCCTTGGCCTAAAGGTTTGGTCGGCCTTCCTGGTGAAAAACAAGCTCGCAACCCTTCGTCCGAGTGAAGGCGATTTCGCGGGGCGCGCGTTCGCGTCGTGGCTCAAAGTCGGTGCGGTGACCTCGCTGCTCTTCCTGTGGGTCGCCAACTTCTACTCGAGCGTCGGAGCCAACGTACCGATCCTCTCCCCGCCGGTTGCCGTTCTCGCCGCCTTCTTGGTCGCCCCGTTAGTCCGTCCGATGGCGGCGCGCCTCGCTATCGAGCAGGGAAGGCACCAGAGGTAGGCGGCTCTAACTGGGCGCGCGGGACGTATACGTCCCGTGTGCTCCATAAGAGCCGTCTAACGCCATCCTCACGCAGTATCATCCAGACATGAGCGATATTGGAAGCCGTGGATATGTCGTGGCGGATGCGTTGGTCAGCACGAGTTGGGTTGCGCAGCATTTGGACGATCCGGATGTTCGGATCGTGGAGAGCAACGAAGACCCACTGCTTTACGCGAGCGGACATATTCCGGGGGCGGTCGAGGTCGACTGGACCCGAGATCTGAACGATCCCCTGTGCCGCGATTATCTTCAGCGGGACCGGTTCGAAGCGCTCGCTTCGCGGATTGGGATCACCAGAGACACGACGATCGTTTTCTACGGCGACAAAAGCAACTGGTGGGCGACCTACGCGCTCTGGGTCTTTCACCTTTTCGGTCACACCAACTGCCGGATCATGGACGGTGGGCGGCTAAAGTGGCAGAAGGAAGGGCGGCCACTCACGAAGGAGGTCCCGAGCTATCCAGCGACCGAATACCGGTCGCCGGAGCGTGACGATAAGGAATTTCGCGCCTTCCGCGACCAGGTGCTGCAGCACCTGCATAGCCAGGGGAAGATGATCGATGTTCGCTCGCCGGAAGAGTACAACGGAACTCGCCTTCACATGGAGGCTTATCCGAACGAGGGAGCCCTCCGCGGTGGGCACATCCCGGGCGCAAAGAATGTGCCGTGGGCAAAGGCGGTCGATCCGGAGACGGGCGAGTTTCTGCCGGCCGACAAGCTTCGCAGCTTGTACGAAGAGATGTCTGGTTTAAATCCGCAAGACGACGTCATCGTCTACTGCCGCATAGGCGAGCGGTCGAGCCACACCTGGTTCGCGCTGCATTACTTGCTGGGGTATCCGAGCGTTCGGAACTACGACGGCTCTTGGACCGAGTGGGGCAATCTCGTCGGCGCGCCGATCGAACGCTAACCCGCCGAAAGCCCCGAAAGGCTTTCCTCGGGCTGGGTGGTCACTAGGCTCTTAAGCGGAGATTCCTCCCCGATTGGGGGAGGAATAAAACGTTGAGGGCAAAATGGAAGCCGGAAGCCAGAAATGCAGTCACACGGAGAAGTGGAGTCAACCGCGGAAGTCAAGAGGGTTTTGATCGTCGAGGATTATCCCGACGACGTATTGCTGATCGAGCGGGTGTTCAGCCGCTTGCCGGTCGAGATCGAAACGATGCACTTAGACGACGGCCGCGAGGCGGTGAAGCTAAGCGAGGCATGGAATCCTCTCGATGAGTTCTTCGACCTGGTGCTGCTCGACTCCCGTTTGCCCGGGGCGTCCGGCTTAGAGATGCTGAAGGCGCTCCGAATGTCCGACCCGATGGGCAAGGTTCCGATAGTCCTTCTGATCGGGGCTTCGGGAGACGACTTCTCCGAGGTGGCGCTTGGATACGGGGCCGATGCTTGCATCGTAAAGCCTCTCGCGCCGGAGGCGTTCATGGATAAGGTCCGCAAAATCGCGGAGACCTGGCTGAACTTGAACTAAGTCCACCGCTCCGCTTAGCGGAGCGGTGGACTTGCGGCTCTAGCCGCGATGTCGCCCGTTGTGCTTCAGCCGCCAGATATCCCGGCTCACCTTGTTCAACTCACGTTGGGTGTGCCGCCGCTCACCGAGGGTGTACCGGTGGCCGTCACGGCGATCTCTCCATTCGCTTCGGCGAACCCGGGCTTCCTCGCGAGCAAGCCGGTTTCGCTCATGCCAAGTGAGGCCTCCCGAACGGACTCCCTGATGGATTCGATGCCACTGGTGGCGCTCTCGGTGGTTGATGCTTTGTGCGTCGGCTACCGCCGGAACGATCGCGGCAACGGCGACGAGCGTCAACAACAGGCTCTTAATTCTTGTCATCTCTCTTTCTCCAAGGGCCCGTAAAGTTACTGGGCCACATTCCAGTTGGGACGCTCTCCCGACTCCTCGGTTCACTGGCCTGTCGAAAAGCCCGCGGGTGAACAAACCGGCCGCCGACGGCGTTATAGCGGACGTGGCCGGCCGATTGGGCGGCAGGAGATGGAGCATGAAAAAAAGTTTTCTGATCGTTTGTTTGGCGGCGGCCCTTGGCTTAGCGACGGGTGCGATGGCCCAGTCCGCCGGTCCCGTGGGCGGCGCGCCGTCAAGTTCTTCCGGTAATCATGCGGGACACGGGCAGAGAGAAAAGATCACCGAGGAGATCCTTGCCAAGCTGCACCTCACCGCCGACCAGAAGGCGAAGCTGAAGGCGCACGCCGAAGAGCTCAAGAACAAAATCAAGGAGATCCGCAAAGGTTCCAAGGGAGCTCCCACGGACGAGCAGAAGGCCAAGATGAAGGAACTGCGGAAAGCGAACCACGAATTCCTCAAGCAGACCCTCACGAAGGATCAACTGCGTGAGTTCATGAAGCTCCGAAACGAGAAGATGAAGGAGCTCAAGGAAAAGAACAAGGGTTCCGGAAAAGTCGGCACCCCCTAGGCCTCGCTATCCCGCGCCGACGCTTTGGTAAATTCCCAACGACTCGATTACCTGGAGAATCCGATCCGGCGACGGCGGCTTCACCAGGTAATCGTGGATACCGAGAGCGGCCGCGTTCTTGTGGTCCCGGGCTTCATCCGAGCCGGATAAGATAACGACCGGCAGCGCGTCCAAGCTCCGTTGCTGCCGGATCCAGGCCAAGACTTCCATCCCGTTTCGGTAAGGCAGCTTCAGGTCCAGCAATACGAGCCGGGGGAGCGGATATTGCTCCCGGTCGGCGTACGGTCCGACGCCGGCCAGATAGTCGAGCGCCTTCTGACCGTCCTCGGCCACCTGAACTGGGTTCGCGACCTGCGCCTTCTTCAAAGACCTGCGAAGCGCGAAGACGTCGTCCTCGTTATCTTCAACCAGTAAGATCGTTTTTCGCGTCATCGAGCTCCCCCTGCCGCTTGAAGGTCGACCCAAAACCGGCTCCCCGAATGTCCGTCCGACTCCAACCCGACCGCGCCCCCCATCCGCTCGGCCGCTTTCCGGACGATCGCCAGGCCGATGCCGGTCCCTTCGTAAGGGAGTTTGGCGTGAATCCTTTCGAACATCGTGAACAAGCGGTGGTGATATTGAGGATCGATGCCGATGCC
The DNA here is from genome assembly GCF_000724625.1 of Fimbriimonas ginsengisoli Gsoil 348. Classification (GTDB taxonomy): domain Bacteria; phylum Armatimonadota; class Fimbriimonadia; order Fimbriimonadales; family Fimbriimonadaceae; genus Fimbriimonas; species Fimbriimonas ginsengisoli. The sequence continues at coordinate 2,732,315 of NZ_CP007139.1, forward strand.
GTTATCTTCGATCCATAGACGTATTTTGTCGCCGTGTCGCTCCGTCCTTACTCGAACCACCGGTTTATTCCCGGGGGCGACGAATTTGATGGCGTTATTCAGCAGGTTCGAAATGATCTGAACCAGCGACGGCTCGTGCCCGATGACTTCTCCCAGCGGCTCGACGATGACCTCGGCATTCGGAGGCTGTAGGGCCGGATAATGATAGATCGTGTCGTGCACGAGCTTGTCGAGCGGTATCACTTCGATCGTCAGCTCGTCTCGGGCGACCCGGCCGTAGGTCAAGATGTCCTGGATCATCTTGTCGAGCCTGGTGCAATTCTCGGCGATCCGGTCCACGCTGTGGAGCGCGTCCGGCTCACGCTCCAACAGGTCGCGATAATCCTCCATTAAGGCGCGACAATGGACGTTCATCGCTCTCAACGGAGCGCGGAGGTCGTGCGAAACCGTATACGAAAACTCTTCCATTTGGGCGACCGCTTCCCGGAGCGAGGCGGTTCGCTCCTGTACGTGCTCTTCAAGCTCGTCGCGAGACTTCGCCAGCTCGATTGCGGCCCTCTTCAGGGCCTCTTCGTCACGCTTTCGCTGAGTGATATCGCGCGCGATCTTCGAAGCGCCGATGACCTCTCCGGCGTCGTTCTTGATCGGCGACACCGACAGTGAGATATCGACGAGGTTGCCGGCCTTGTCACGTCGTTTCGTTTCGTAATGGTCGACACGCAGTCCCCTGCGAATCTGGCCGATGATGGTGGCCTCCTCGTCGATATGCCCTTCCGGAAAGAGGATCGTAATCGGTTGGCCAACCACCTCCTCCTCCGTATAGCCGAACATCCGCTCGGCGCCCGCGTTCCATGAGGTGATAATGCCGTCGAGGGTTTTGCTGATAATTGCGTCGTCCGAAGATTCCACAATCGAGGCGAGGTGCCGACTCTGAACTTCGGCCCGCTTGACCGCCGCCAATTCCCGCTGCAGCGACGTTTGGAGGTTGGCGTTATCGATGGCGGTCGCGGCTTGAGCGGCAAGGGCGACGACCATCTCTTCGGAGACCTGGGTAAATACGTTCGGCCGGGGGTCGCCAAAGAGCAGAGCGCCGAACACCTCACCCGACTTTGAGATCACAGGCGCGGCAAGGTAGCTCTTCACCGGAAGGTGCCCGGGCGGCGTTCCGTAGTACGGCGCGTTCTGGCCGAACCGCGGGTCTTGCGTAACGTCCCCAAGGCGGACAATCGCTTTGCCGCTAAACGTGGGAGCAAAGATCGCGGTGTTCCGCGGCATCGGGAAGTCGGAAAATTCCTCTGGTGGCGCACCTGACAAGGTGTACAGCTTATAAGACTCGCCCTGGCCATCTCGAACAATGTAAAAGAATGCGCCGAAGGCCGCCCCCGAAACCTCACATCCGGCATCGGTGACAAGCTGAACGACCTTTACCAGCTCCTGCTCCGAGACGAGCGCGCTAGCGACCTCTTGTAATATTTGCCGGGTGCGGGAGAGTTCGTGGAGCCCTTCTTCCGCTCGCCGCCGCTCGGCGATCTCGTTCTCGAGCGCCGCCGCCTTTTGCTGCATTACGGCGATCGCCCTGACCTGCTCGTCTGCGGTACGGTTGGCCGATCCATAGCTCTCCGCCGGAATAACGCGCGAGTGTTCTTTGCAGATATGTTCGAACAAGTCGATGGACGACGACTCGTAAAATCCATTAATCGGATAGCCGCAAAAAAGCGAGAATTCGTATCGCTTGCCGAGATCGTTCCACAGTTCTTCCAGCCGAAGAGCGGCCTTGCCGTTTCCCTGGGCGAGCAAGATCGCCACCATTTCGCCGAAGGCATGGAGCTGTCGCCCACCGGCGCAGGCTTTGTCCATGAGAGGTCCAAGCACTGCCTGGAACATCTCGGCGTCTGGCCAACCATCGCGGATGAACTTCGAAAGCGTTTCCTCCGCGTCGAGGGGGACGTACTGATTCCGGCCCTTCACGAGGGAAACATCGATTCCGTAGGAGGAAAGTTCGTGTTCGATGACCGCCCGGTGTTCGGCGGTGGCAATAACGATTCCTGCGCTGCCGGCGCCGAGCGCCGAGCCGATGAAAGAGCCAACGGAGCGGCCGAGAACGGCGTCGTCTTCGTAAAACTGAACGAAGTGCTCGCAAGCCCCGAACATGCGCTTCTTAGTTTTACCGTCCTCACCCGTCCTTGGATGGCGATTCTGCTCCAAATGGAGGTCATGGGGGCTGACTTGGGTGCTTCTTTTCAAGGGCGGTTTTCCATCGGGAACGAGTTCGCAAGGTGAAAGCCCGTGCCCGGATTTATTAGGTACAGATGGCAGAGCTACTCCCTAGAGTGCGTCGAAAGGTCTGCTGCTACGTCCAGCCCATTCAAGTCCTCGGGACAAGCCGAAGGCCCCCCGGCGAACCGCCCTCAAGTTTTCGACGTGGATTCTCCGGTTTTAGTTTCGGAAACCGCGCCATCGTTACGGCAGCGACTTGGCCATTTTGGCCCGAACTTCCAGCCGAACCTTCGCCCGAAGGGCAAGAGGACCCCTGGGCCACTTGTCGACGACATACGGGTACCACGCCCATGGCCGTTCGTAGCCGCGGAATGACGCCTCCCCCAGCCTTAATACCGTTTAGTTAACGTGGCACGGGCGGCTCGCCCGTGGGTATCTCGGGCGGCCCGCCCGAGTAAAAAGCCTATCGTTCAACCCTATCTAAACGGTGTTGCCCCCAGCCTGGCGACCTGAAAGGCCGAGGCTTGGAGATCGTCACTTTGGCGTGCGCGAAGAGGGTACGTCGCCTCCCCTCCCCGACGCCCCCCGTCCTGCTTGCTGCCACCGGGACCGCGGAGATGTCGCACCGTTCAATTCGGCGGCAGTTAATAGGACATGGATCGTCAGATACCTCGTTTGTCAATGCGGGCGTTCAAGTTCGGTATTTAGGACGGTCGGCACGGTTTATGATCTAGAATGAAGCAAGGTGAAAACTAATGGGTGACAAGAAACCAAAGAAGAATTCGTCCGGTAACGCGGATGCTCAGAAAGCCAAGCAACTTAAGAATGCCGCAAGTCGGGACGCCGTCCGTCCGGGGAACGAAATCAAGAAAGATAAGAAGAAGTAGTCTTCTTGAAGCATTGCGATCCAATCACTCTCGATTGATTTTGAGTCGATCGTCAGTCTGGTGCCGGGCTAAATTAATTAAGTGGCGTTCCGATCTACAATTCAAGGTACAGTAGAGCTGTGAGAGCCGCTCCCCAAGCGCTATCGGATTAGCCGCCTCTACTCACTATCAAGTGAGCCTCACATTCGGTAGCTCCTTCGTGTCGACTTCCGCTGGGATGAATATGAATGGTTTACGGCGATCTCTCCTCTTAGTTGAAGACAGCCCGGATGACGTATTTCTGTCCGTGAGGGGGATCGCTGCCTCGGGCGTGCCCTGCGACGTGAACTTGCTCGAGCCCGGAGGGGAGGCCCTTAGCCTGCTGCTAGAGCGTGAGGGGCCAACCCCCGATCTCATCGTGCTCGACTTTCACTTGCCTGGGCAGAACGGCCTCGAAATCCTCCGCGCCCTTCGAAAGCAGGAGAAGACGAAACTGATTCCGATCGTCATTCTCAGCGACCTGCAATCGGAAAAGGACGTGAAAGAGTGCCTATCCGGTGGAGCGAATAGTTGCGTTCAGAAGGCGTCCGACCCCGCCGTTTACGCTGACAACATTGGGTTGATCGTTCGATACTGGCTGACCGTGCATCGGACTCCAGATTCCCCCGTCGCAGCCCAGCCGTAAACCCACCCGTAGCTCTTGCCGAGTTGAACCGCCGCCAGCATGCTTGCTGGCACCGGCCCCAAATTCGTGGCTCAAAAAACGGCCCGCGTTGCTGGCCCGAGGAGAAATGTCCGAACAAGAAGCCACCGATATCGCGAGCCAACTACTCGCGACCTATACCGACCGGGCCTTCGAGATATCGATGCCCGACCAAGAGAGTTACGACCTCATGCGGGCCACGTTTCTTCGCCTGGGCCGGGCGACGGGACCGGACGGAGAGTTCTTCGTGATCAAGGTTTTCGCCGTCATCGGAACGTGATCCGATCTTCAACCACTACCAAGGAAAAAACTATGGAAACAAAAACACCTCAGCGGGACAGCTCCGACGCCAAAAACTACGTAAAGTCGCTACGCGATGCCGTCAAGCGGCGCTATGCAAATGAATACCTGGCCTGGATTCTGGCCGGGCGAACGGGCGTTGCCCCGGGGCGGGGCCGTCTGTCGCCGGTCCTATGGAAGGCCGTCTGCGCAAACCTGGACGCGCTGGCCTGATCTCCGGTTCGACGATCCGCTAGCCGGCGTGGACACCGAGGTTCGCATCCGGGAGAGTGAACGAGAACTTGGAGCCGACTCCAAGTTCTCCCTCGGCCCAAATGATTCCCCCGTGGCGCTCGATCGCGCGCTTGACGTTCGCGAGGCCGATGCCCGTTCCAGGGTAGTCGGAGTCGCGGTGCAGCCGTTCGAACGGTACGAACAGCTTAGGAACGTATTGCATGTCGAAGCCGATCCCTTCGTCGCGAATAAAGAAGACCGGCTTTCCTCCGCACTCCTCCTTCCCAACTTCGACTCGAGCCGGCATGCCGGCTTTCCGATACTTGCAAGCATTATCTAGCAGGTTCTGCAACGCCATTCCGAGGAAACGCGCATCGCCGTCGACCCACAGGTCGGGGGCCACCGTAAGTTCCAGCTCACATTCGGAATGGAGAGGCTGAACGTCTCGTGAGACCTTCTCTATGAGCTGAGATAGGTTGATCCGTTCGATTACTAGCGCACTGCCGCCCAGCCGGGCAAACTGAAGGAGATCGTCGACCAACTGCGCCATCTTTACCGCCGCGGTCGCGAGGCTCTGAAGCTGGCGGCGGCCGTTTTCGGAAAGATTACTCCCCTCGTCTTCGAAAACCATGTTGGCGTTGCCGACGATCGCCCTGAGCGGGGTTCGCATATCGTGCGATACGGAGTAGGTGAACCCTTGGAGCTCGAGATTCGTGGCGACGAGGGCAGCCGTCCGTTCGTCGACGCGGATCTCAAGCTCTCCCACGAGTAGCCGGGCGGCGACGATTTCCGTCAGCTCCGTGACAACCATGCACAGGTCCGCGCCTTCTCCGGTGAGCCGCTGAACGGCGGCGAAGACGGGTACCCCGGCGCTTCCCAATTTAGACAGCCTGAGCTCACCCCGGCTGGCGCCCCACTCGGCCTGAGCCAGTAACGCGGATACCGCTGATTCGCTGGTCCCAAGACTCTGGAAGGTGCGTCCCACGACCCGTTCTAACGGCCACCCGACGATTTCGGCGAACCGCCGGTTACAGTACAAGATGGTTCCGTCCATCGTCATCGCGACGGCGCCCTCCTGCATGTGCTCGACGAACGAGCGATAGGGTGTTTCTGCTCCTATGAGGGTGTACACCTGCTGCTCGCCCGGTCCGCCCGTTACCAGGGCGTCGACGGCACCTAACCGAATGGCGTTGATCGCTTGCTCCGCTTCACCCAAGCGGATTCTCAGTTCGGCGTTCTCGGCCTTAAGCCGTTCTTCCAGCGACTCAAGCATCGGTTCGAGAGACATGGCGTTCACGTAGGGAGATATCCAAGCCGGCAAGCACTTCGGCGGTGTCCGACATGTCGCCGATGACCCGTCGAATCGGGTTGGGCAGAGATTTGATCAAGGTCGGCGCGGCCACCAGCTTGTTCTCTCTCGCGAGTTCCGGCTGCTGATACAAGTCCACGACCTGCAGCTCATATCTTCCGAGGAGGTGCTCCTGGCAGATCGCGCGCAGATTGGCGATCGCCTTCAAAGAGCGCGGAGTCGTCCCGGTTACGAACAGCTTCAAAATGTACATGACTTCTTCACCAGGCTCATCGGCGGGCGTCGGCGCTACAGTTTCATCGGTCATTAAAGATCTCCGTTCAGTTCGTAGCCGCGGCTACGGGCTCTCAACGCCCGCGCCTCGGCATCTCGGGCCTTCGAGCGTTCCAGCCCCTTGCCCCGACGCTCGCTCTCAAGATTTCCGGCCACAAGCTCGGCGGTAAGCGAGGCTATTTGCGCCTCGATGACCTTCCGTCTTCCTTCCGCCAGCGTTTGCTCCCTGGCCGACTCTTCCGCGTGGATCGCGGCTTCGGTGGCCTCGCGCCTCTCCAATTCGATTCGTGCGGTTCCCGTAAGGACGCCCTGGGGGCCGAGATAGACCTCCCTAAGCTGGATTCCGGCGCTCGTGATGAGGAATTCGCGAACCTGGTTCGAGTGCGCCATGCCGCGCGATTTCAAGACGTAAAGTAGGCGGTTGCGCTCACCGTCGGCTTCGATCTGCTGGACGAGCATCCAAGTGTCCATCAAGCTCGACATCGTCAGTTCGGCTGCCTCCGTCGCGCTGGCGTTTTTCGTAAGGCCGGTGAAGTACGAGGTAATTCCCCGTCCCTTTAGGTAGTCCACGAGGCGGATGAGCATTGCCTGCGCATCGGACTCGGAGCCGGCGCTGACGAACGACGTCAGCGGATCCAACACGATGCTTTGGGGCGAGAATGTTTCGATCTTCTTAAGCATCGTGGCTAAGTGCATCTCGAGCCCGTAGTGGCTTGGGCGGGCGGAAACAATCTCTAGCCGGCCGCTCTCGATGCGGGGCGCCAGATCAAGGCCGATCGATCGCATGTTGCGTACGATCTGAGCGGGTGATTCTTCAAAAGCGAAGTACACGCATTTCTCGATGGCGGAATTCGAAAAGGCAAAGTGGGCGGCTAGCGAGCTCTTGCCACTTCCAGTGGTTCCAGAAACCAGGACGCTGCTGCCGCGGAAGACGCCCAGTCCGCTCATCATGTCGTCGAGCGCCGGGACCCCGGTCGAGATCCGGTCCGCGGATGTTTCGTAGTCGAGGCAGGTGGAGCTGAGCGGCATCACCATAATGCCGTCCTCATCGATCAGGAACGGATACTCGTTGGTGCCATGGACCGAACCGCGGTATTTAACGATCCTCAGGCGCCGGGTGCTGACTTGGTCGATCACTCGGTGGTCGAGGAGGATGACGCAATCCGAGACGTACTCCTCGATACCCTGCCGGGTGAGCGATCCTTCGGCCCTTTCGGCGGTAATGATGGCGGTGATTCCGCGATCCTTTAGCCAACGGAAGAGCCGTTGCAGTTCGCATCGAAGGATGGCTTCGCTTGCAAACCCTACGAATAATGTTTCTAGCGTGTCGAGGACGACCCGCTTGGCGCCAATCGAGTCGATGGCGTAACCGATGCGGATAAATAGGGCTTCGAGATCGTACTCTCCCGACTCGTTCATCTCCGATCGAGGAACCAAGATTTGATCGAGCCGAATGAGATCCGCTTTCATCAGCTCTACAAGATCAAATCCGATAGAGGCGACGTTCTCGACGAGATCGGACTCCGATTCTTCGAACGCGATGAACACGCCAGGTTCGTTGAACTCGGTAGCGCCCCTGACGAGGAACTCCATAGCGAAAAGCGTCTTACCGCATCCGGCGTATCCGCAGACCAGCGTGGGTCGGCCCTCGGGCAACCCGCCTCCGGCTACGTCGTCGAAACCCGGAATTCCGGTCTTTGCCTTGTTGAGGGTGCGCGGGGGGGAGATTTCAGATACCATGGAAAATCCGAACGAGTGATTCCCACGTGATCTGGGCCTAGGTCCTCATCGTCTATTATAGCTTCTATTTCCACAATTTCCGCTAAATTGGCGAAGGTATACGGAAAGAAGAATCGATTGGACGGCGCACTATTTCCGAAGATAACGTCATAAAGCGACGGGTTATTCTCGCAAGTTCGTCGCCCGCCGGGGGCGATTCGTAGTGTCGGACAAAAAGGGCATGGTTCCTGAGAAGGGGCGCGCGGTACAGTCGCTCCCATGACCTTTCTTCCCGCCGCCGTCCTTCTGACGGCTTCGGCATCCGGCCCTACGGTCACGGATCTGCGTTGCGAGTACCTAAAGAATCCGATCTCCATCGAGTCGCCAGCCCCGCGCCTAAGCTGGGTGACCGAATACGAAGGGCGCGGATGGAAGCAAACCGCCTACCAAATCCTGGTGGCCTCCGACGCTCGGAAGCTCGGCCGATCACAGGCCGACCTTTGGGATTCGGGTCGAGTCGCCTCGAGCGCCAGCATCCAGATCCCGTACTCGGGAAAGGCGCTGAGCTCCCGGCAGCGATGTTTCTGGAAGGTCCGAGTGTGGGACGGGGCGGGCGAGCCTTCTGCTTGGAGCAAGCCGCAGATCTGGGAGATGGGCCTCTCGGCCGAATCGGACTGGGCCGCAAGCAAATGGATCGGGGGCGCACCTGCGGGGAAGGGCCAGCCGCCGGCTCCGTTCTTGCGCAAGGAGTTCGTTGCCAAAGGGAAGGTGAAGCGGGCGACTCTTTATGCGAGCGGCCTCGGCTATGCGGAGCTCCATTTGAATGGAAAAAAGGTGGGCGGAACCACCGAGCGCGACCCGGGCTACACGAACTTCGATAAGCGAGTGCTTTACGTCGCCCACGACGTTACAAGCGCCATCAAGCCGGGCGCGAACGCGGTAGGAGCCATCCTCGGAACCGGCTGGTACGACGTTCACGATCTCGCCACTTGGCGCTTCGAGAACGCGCCGTGGCGTGGCCGCCCTCGCCTTCGCCTTGCGCTTTACATCGACTACGCCGACGGGAGTTCCGAAACCGTGGTGAGCGATCCTTCTTGGAAAACCTCCACCGGCCCGATCTTGTTCGACGGGATCTACACCGGCGAGGTCTACGACGCCCGCCAGGAGATGCCGGACTGGGACTCAGCCGGATTCTCAGACGCCGCCTGGTCGGCCGCGGCGGTGATGCCGGCTCCGAAAGGAGCGCTCGCGGCGCGACCGTGCCCTCCGGTCGCGATCGTGGAAACAATTAAGGCGAAGCGAATTCTCGAACCGGCGCCGGGCGTGTACGTCGTCGACTTCGGGCAGAACATCGCCGGCCACGCCCGAATCCGCGTGAAAGGCGCGGCCGGAACCAAGATCACGATGCGCTACAGCGAGCGGATCAAAGAGAACGGCGCCATCGAACGCGATCAGATCGAGACCTTCATGACGAAGGCGACGCCCCCTCAGCCGTTCCAAACCGACACCTACATTTGTAAGGGAGAAGGTCGGGAAGAGTGGGAGCAACGTTTCTCCTACAGCGGTTTCCGTTACATGGAGGTCACCGGTTTTCCCGGCAAGCCGAGGCTGGACAGCTTCCAAGCCCGTCTCGCCAGCACCGATTTCGAAAGCGCGGGCGAATTCGAGTGCTCGAACGACCTGCTGAACAAGATTCAGCACGCCACCCGCTACGCGTATCTGAGCAACGCCCAGAGCATTCCGACCGACTGCCCCCAACGGGAAAAGAACGGATGGACCGGCGACGCCCACCTGGCCGCCGAGGCCGGACTGATGAACTTCAAATCCGCGTCGTTCTACACGAAGTGGCTCGACGACTTGGCCGACGATCAGTCGAGCAGCGGCGCCCAAAGTCTCATCGTCCCGTCCGGTGGTTGGGGCCACGGAGCCACTCACCCGGCTTGGGACAGCGCTTATCCGATCATCGCGAACGACCTTTATCGATATTGCGGCGACACCCGGATCTTCACTCGTCACTACGAGCATCTGCGCCGCTACGTCGACTACCTGAGCGCCCAGACCCAAGACGGCGTCGTCCCGTTCGATAGTCTCGGCGACTGGCTGCCTTGGTCCACTGAGACCCCGAGCCAGCTCACTTCGACCGTATTCCTCTACGTCGACGCGCGAATCGTCGCCGATGCCGCGCGGATGCAAGGGAATGACCGGGACACTCGAAAGTACGCCGATCTCGCCGAGCAAACGAAGCGGGCGTTCGACAAGCACTACTTGGCCCCCGACGCGCTCGAAAAGAGCAGCCAAACCGCGCTTTCGATGGCGATCTACTTCGGTCTGGCGGAGGGAGATAAGAAGCAAGCGGCGTTCGACGCTCTCGTTCGTAACGTGAAGACCCAGGGGCACATCGACACCGGAATTCTCGGGGCCAAGTACCTCTTGCGAGTGTTGTCCGAAGGCGGACGTAGCGACCTCGCCTACATGCTGGTCGCGCGCAAAGAGCAGCCCGGCTGGGGCTGGTGGATCGGCCAAGGAGCGACCACGCTGTGGGAGGATTGGAAAGGCGAGTCTTCGTTGAACCACATCATGTTCGGCGATGTCAGCAACTGGTTCTACCAGTGGATCGCCGGAATCGGCCTCGACCCGGCAACCCCAGCATTCAAGCACGTCCTCATCCGGCCGCAGCCGGTGAGCGACCTCACCTGGGCCAAGGCCACGGAGCACGGCCCGTACGGCTTGATCCGTTCGTCCTGGCAGCGAAACGGAGCCCAGTTCCACCTCGACATCGAGATCCCTCCGAATACATCGGCCACTGTGTACCTGCCCGGCTCCGGATCGGCGCCCGACGGAGCGAAGCTCCTTCGGCGGGAAGGAAACGCAATGCTCTTTGAGGTTGGGTCGGGCCGTCACTCGTTCCAAAGCCAGCTATCCCCCTCTCGGTAGGAGTGCTATCAAGTCGGAACCGTCACGTCGATGCCAGGGGTCCCATCTAGAATGAAATCAAACAAAGATGCGATCTTGGCGCTTGAACGCGGCTTTTGGGAGAAGAGCGACGACTCGAAGTACTTCCGGGAAAACATGACTGATGACGCTCTCAATGTCATCGAGCCCATGGGCTTCGTGGAAAAGGCGCAAGCCGTGGAGATGTCGGCAAAATCGAAGCCATGGACGAAGGTCTCGATGAAAGATGTCCATGTCCAAGAGCTAACCGACGACTGTGTATCCGTCGCCTATCATGGCGAAGGGTATCAAGGCGACGCCAAGGAGCCATACCGGGCAACCGTCAGTTCCGTCTATGTCCACCGCGACGGCAACTGGAAGCTCGCGCTAACTTCCCATCAGCCTTGGAAGCCCGACGAAAAATAGATTTAACAATCCTTTTTGATTGGCACGGTAACTATTCAAGGGGTCGAACGGGTTGCGCTCCGGCAGAAGGCAATTTGAGTCGACGGTTAACTGTGCTTCCTGAAAAGTCTGGACGTGGAGCAAAATGGCTGCCCAGGAGGACCGGCGTGATTGGTGAGAGTAGGCGTGCCATAGACTGACTTGAAAATTAGCTATATGATGCTCGTGTGAGATCACCTTTTCTTCGCCACCTGAAGACTACGATCTGTATGGTCCTCCTGGGATTGACACCGTTCGCGTTGGCAGAAGATTCCAGGGCGAGGATGTACGCATGGTTCGACACCCTGGGTTATTCCAGTCTTCTGAAAACGCCCCTTGTGAAAGTGGACTCGTGGAAGTGGGCGGACGGCAAAAAGAAGTATGGACTCACCCATTCATTCGGCTTTCAACTGTCGCGGTCTTTGGGACACGTGTCCTTGATCTCTCTCGAAGCGGAGCGCGTTTACTTTCCTCCCAGGGAGCCATTTTTTGACGGATTTTGGAGCACCAAGGAACTTCGACTCGTGCCCTGGGCCAAAAGGATATTCGGAGATCGGAAGGGCCTCAGTCATGAAACAAACGAACTCCTCAACCATCTAGACAATCCGATTTCTCTGTTCATACTGTCTCGCGCATGTAGCTTTGTTGGCGAAGAGCACTTATCGCGTGCCCTCTATTCACGAAGCCTAAAGGCACTTCCAGATGGCTATAACAAGGCAGTTTATGGGTCTCTCAAGAATCAAATTGCTGGCAGACTAACGTATTCCGTTATCCGAGATATTGAAGCCCCAGATACTTCCTGGCTCGAAATACGCAATCGTTTGCGCGTCTTAGCCAAGCACTGCGCAGGCACGGAATACTTCGGATTAACGAAGGAATACTCTTCTTTGCTCGACCAGATGGTCATTGAAGACCAGCGCAGGTCGCGAGGTGTTGGAAGGCATCGCAATTCACCGGACATTGACGACCTCGTTTACGACCTCAAAAACCAACGAGGATTTGAGAGAATGCAACCGGGATACTGTGAGGTATTTGCAGACCTTCGAGGCGAAAAGAGTCCTGCGGCCCAACTAGCAAAGATCGGGATACCTGCCGTTCCAGCTCTTATTCGGTGCCTAGATAATTGTTACTTATCTCGGTCGACGGCACATTCGCTGCGTTCAACGCTTCCAGAGGAAACTTTGCGAGTTCGGGACGTTGCTTTACAGGTATTAAATAGGATCGCATTTAGGTCTTTCGAGGCTAACCTGGGCCGAGGGAACTTGACTGACTGGTCGGCTTCGAGAGCGAAAATGCGGGCTATGTCATGGCTCAACTCAGTAAAGAAGCTTGGTTTAGCGAAAGTATTTGTGGACGACATACGGGCCATGGGTGTTAATTACATCGCCGAGGCGGAAGCGCTTGTAGATAAATTCCCAGGTCAGTCTTTCGAACCAGTCAGGTTTGCAGTAACACATGAGGGTAGTTCTGAAGGCAGAGCGCGCCTTGTTGCATTGCTAGCACGCGTTAACGACCCGAGAGCCGAGCCACTTGCTCGTAGACTGGCGACGGAGGACCCTTCACTGTCGGTTCGTTTCATCGCAGCTCAAGTAGTCGGCGCATACTCCGGAGACTCTGCGATAAATTATCTGGTCGCCGTACTTAGAAATGCGGCGCCCGCCGGACGATCCGAAGTCAATCGGCAAGACGTTATTGACTGCCTTATCGCTAGCCACAGGCCCGAGGCAATTGCCTCTATTCGAGCGGAGGTCAAGTCTTCCGAAATTCCCTTTACCGTGGACTCGCTTGTAGCAAGAATGACGGGAAATGGGCAGGATCGTTTCATTATGATGCAGCCTGCCGCCGTTGCCACCACTGCGCTCCTGCGAAAGGAGGAAGAGACCTTTCTGGCTGGCCAACTCTGCGATCGTCGACCTATCGAAGACGGGCTAGCCTATCGAGGAAAGCTTTATCCCAATGTCAGCGTCGGGGAAGCTGCCGCTGCTGGTCTCGCTTTTCTGGCTCCCAGCCGTTATCGATTTGATCTTAATAGTCTTGATTTCGATCGCAATCGGCAGAGAGTGGTCATCCTGAATACTTGGCGAGCATCTCGCGGATTTTCGATACTGCCCGTGCCGACCCAACATGTTGACTCTTCGATATCGACCAATGCGGCAAGATTGATTAGGCTTATCTTGCTAAGCCCAACTCCGGGAACTCGAGTGCGTGCAGAAAGCGAATTAAAGCGTCTAGGCCCGAACGCATTGCCGCAAATTATTTCCGCACTTAAGGGAGCAGCTAAAGATTCTAGTAAGAAAAACCTCCGTCTGATTGGCTCTCATTTAGCATGTACCGTCGTGGACGTCAAGTTGAACTCGAACGTAGAGGGAATCGCACGATGGCGGAACCGAGGTAGATCTTTGAGAGGGATACGCCTTACGACGCATTCGATTGTTTCGCTTCTCGAAGATCTCGAAAGCGACTTTCCCATGAAGTTTCAGACGTGCACTATACATGCCTCGCGAGGAGCGGGTGGAAGCGGAATTACGTTGGCCATTAACTTTGGTCGTTCTACGGCCGTTGGTCCGAATTCCGCTCTAAATGAAAAGTTTGTTGGTGCCGGAAAGGAACTTGGCTATGTGAGCTCCATGAACGTGCCGCTTTCCGACGAAATACCATATACTGGCTCCACACTTGACCGGCTCTTGGGATCTTCCCCTGAGTCACCCTTCAGCTTTGAGATTGAAATGAAGCATCAAGTGCCTCAGGGTTCCTTTATGGGTGCAAGAAGGCAAATTATTGAAGTCTTGGTGAGCGGCGCTCCTACCTAACGACCGGCTGGCGGAATCCCCGCTCGACGGCGTCGTTTGGATCGGTGGATACCGGCCCGTCGCGCCAGAGCCAGCGCATCATGTCGGGCATGATCGCGCCGCCAAACCTTTGGCCGTGGTTGTTCATCCCCCAGGAATAGTTCACGTCGTATCCCTTCTTGGTAAGCGCCTTCATCAGCCGCACGTTCTGCAGGAACCAGTCCCATCGCTCGTCGTAAACGCCGTTTCGGATTCCCCGATTGTCGTTCCGGCCGTCGCACAGGAATATCCTGATCGGCTTCTTCCGGCTCTTCAAGACTCGCTCGGTGTACACGTCGCCGCCATGGATGTTCGTGAAGCTGCCGACATTGCTGAGCACCTTTCGGAATGCGTTCGGCCGCTCCCAAGCGACCATGAAAGCGGCGATCGCGCCCGAGCTGGAGCCGCCGATCCCACGCTGCTCAGGATCTTTGGAGATGTTGTATTCCTTGTCCAAGGCTGGCATTAGCTCCTCGGTAATGACGCGCGCGTACTTGTCGTTCGGCGTGTTGTATTCCACTCCACGGTTTGTAAAGCCATCTCCCCAACCGGCTTTGGGCGAGGGCTCGGTCTGCTCCGGCGTACGGCCGGGATTGATGAACACGCCGATCATCACCGGTATTTCCCGGCGATAGATAAGGTTGTCCATCACATTCTGAGCTCGGACCTCTCCGTTCTCGTCTTTGAAAGCCTGTCCGTCCTGAAAAACCATAAGGGAGGCGGGAACCTTTGGATCGTACTGGGCCGGCACGTACACCCAATAGGTGTGCTGGGTTCCCGGATAGACCTGGCTGGGAATCACGAACGGCCCCCGAATCTCCCCCTTCGGAACCCCTTCCTGCGCCATCGAATCGGGACCCAGCCGGTACTGCGAGTCCGGATTCGGCCTCACCGGCCCTCGCTGAACTTGCGACACCGCCAACATCGCCGATGCTCCGAGCACGATCCCGATTGCGTAGGTAGCTGCCTTTCTCATTGAGTCCATTCTCCGTCGTCCTCGTACAGTATCGTCTTTTAGCCGCGAGGCTGCCAGACCCGAAACCGAACGGTAGGTGGTTCAGCGTAACTGGAAGCGACGAATCGGGCCGACGATGAGGAGGTAGCTGAGCATCGCAACAATGGAGTGGGCGGCGACGAACGTTAGGGCGAGGTCGAAGGAGCCGGTGCGTTCGACGATGTAACCGATAACGATTGGAGTCGTGATTCCGGCGATGTTGCCGATGGCATTGAAGATTCCGCCCGACAGCCCCGTCACTTCGCGAGGGGCCGCGTCGGAGATGATCGCCCAGCCGAGCGCGGCAAGCCCTTTGCCGAAGAACCCGACGGCCATGAATCCGATGACGAGAGCGTGATCCTGCGTGAGGTTGCAGAGCACAACCGCCGTTGAAAGCAGCGCACCCACAACGAGCGGGGCCTTGCGAGCGAACGTGAGGCTTTTTCCGCTCTTAATGAGCCGATCGGAGATGACCCCACCCAGGATGCCGCCGATCACGCCGCATATCGCCGGCGTGGCCGCGCCGAACCCGGCTTGGATGATCGTCATGTGCCGCGCCTTCACCAAATAAACCGGAAACCAGGTGGCAAAGAAGTAAGTGAGCGCCGTAATGCAGTACTGCCCTACGTAGATGCCAACCAACATCCGGTTCGTCAGCAGCTGCCCGACGACCCGCCAGGAAAATGGGACT
This sequence comes from Fimbriimonas ginsengisoli Gsoil 348, assembly GCF_000724625.1. GTDB lineage: Bacteria > Armatimonadota > Fimbriimonadia > Fimbriimonadales > Fimbriimonadaceae > Fimbriimonas > Fimbriimonas ginsengisoli. The sequence continues at coordinate 2,747,803 of NZ_CP007139.1, forward strand.
TTGATGGTTCGATCCTCTCGGTCGAGATCGACGAGTGCGCCATTCTCGCGGATATATTCGAACTCAGATTCGTTGATCTTCGGATGGGAGTGCGGCGCATGAACGATCGCGGAGAACCCCATCGCGGCGACAAGGCCGATCCCACCCATTACGAAGAATACATATCGCCATCCGTAAGCTTGGGTCAGCCATCCCATGAAAGGAGTAAAGAAAATGAGGGCGGCGTACTGGGCCGAATTAAAGATTGCGCTTGCCGTACCGCGCTCGCTATGGGGAAACCAAGCCGCCACAATGCGTGCGTTGGCCGGAAACGACGGTGACTCCGCAATCCCGAGCAGAAAGCGGAGTATGAATAAAGCCACGACCGCGGAGGTCGGAGCCAGCCAAGAAGCTAACCCTTGGGCTGAGGTCACAACGGACCAGGTGAGGATCGACCAGAGATAAACTTTCTTGGAGCCGAACTTGTCGAGCAGCAATCCACCGGGAACTTGACCCAGAACGTACGCCCAACCAAAAGCGGAGAAGATATATCCGAGGGTTACCGAGTTGAAACCCAGGCTCTTCTGGACCGCGGTCCCCGCGATGGACATCGTCGCGCGGTCCGCGTAATTGACGGTAGTCAGAACGAACAGAACCGCGACGATCCAATAACGAACGCGCGTCGCCTTGAGCTCCCCTGATCCGCCCCTTACCCCCAAAAAGCTTTCCTCGTAAGTTCGATGGCTGCCGGAGTATATAGATTTTCAGGACTAACCGGCGGCGATTGGCTTTACCGCGACATCAACGTCGCGGTAAAGCCAGTCGATCCAAGAACTAGGTGGATTTGTGGGGACGCCGTCGACGGATTTGCAGCGCAAGGCCCGAACCGACGAGCAGTAATCCGGCGCCCACGACTGCATAGGTCCCCCAGTTCTGGTTGCCTCTCCCCCCGCCCGTAACTTGCGCTTTTTGAAGCTTCTCTAGGTCGACCATGGACGGTAGGTTATCTTGCAGGCGGTAGTACACCTGGTACTTAGTATCCGATCCAAGTCGCGAGTCCACTATTTTGACTCCGTTCGCGAGAACGTCATGGTACGACCAGTCTTTGCTCTGATCGACCTTTTCGAGTTCGTAAAGCTCGCGCTGTTTAGGACGCTTACCCATGTAGCGCAGAACCTCTACTCTTTCCGGCCGGCCCTGCTTGTCTGCATCCTTCACCACGTACGTGGCCATAAGCACGCGATGGTCGCCACCACCGCTCTGCATATAAAGGTTTCCGCCGAGGAGGTAGTGACCTGCCTGGTCCAGGCGTAAGTCGATCCAGATGGGAGATCCTGCTTTTACCGAGATATCCTGGTACTGATGTAACTCCCCGTCGACGATCTTGGAGCTTATCTGTTTGCCAGGGATTGGTATCCCTCCTAGAAAGATTGCGTCCGCCGGGTTGTTCAGGCCATTTCCCATGTCTCCCTTTGCCACGTGGCCGGCCTCATCCTGAGTAAGGGGCTTTGAAAAGGTTTGATCGTCTTTGACCAAATAGGCAACCGTTTGGGATTTTCCCGTCGAAAGACTGGGCGCTATCGTTTCGACGTATCGGCCCCACTTGCCGACGGAGAGCACGGTCCTGCCGGTCGTGGTGAAACCGTCCTTTTGGCGCTGAAACTGGGGACGAAGCAGCTTTCGATTCTCGGCCGCTTCTTCGGGATTCATCGGGTCCTGTTCCGAGACCGACTTCATGAGCGCCTCGACCGCTTTGTCGACGTTATAATCCGGCTTTGGCAGTACTGTCAAAGTCGTCCTATAGACGTACGATTGAGCTGCCGAAAGGGAGGAACTGCCAAGCAGCCCGAGGCCGACGACGATCGTTATCGGGCCTCGAGCGATTGAAAACGGCTTGGAGATCATCCGATTAGCAGCGCGACTTGACCATCGTCACCGTCGAATCGGTGCCCGAACATCCGCAGCCGAAACTGGACAGTGTGCACGTACCGGTCCGCACTGTGACCGTAGTGTTTCTTGGCTTTACCGCGCACCACCACGGAAGCAGTGAATCGCACTTGGCAGCATCCCAGGTGTACATCGTGCAGTCTTGACCGTTGCAAGGGCTGGGTGCGATGGAGCATCCACCGGATTGAGTCGTGTGGCTCGCGCAACCGTTCGGGTACGCGCAAGTGGCGGCCGTGTTGGGCGATGCAAGCAGCAAAGTCGGGCTAAGGATGAGCGAGATGCCCATCAACATAAGTGCCATAGGTGCGACATTCTTCATTTATAGAACCTCATTGGATCTGATACGGGATTTCCTTGACAAACGTAATCTGGTCGGCTCCATCGCTCACGCGAACGTGGACCGTGCCGATGTGGTGGCCGGGGTTTTGATTGGTGAAGTGAACGGGAAAAGCCACTTCGATCGAAGTGAGCGGCGCTACTTTTCTTAGCGTGTTAGAGTCGGCCGTGCAGCCACCTAGCACGGGCGGCGTGACGACATCGACCGGCCGAAGGTGTGGATTCCAAATCCTTACCTTGACCTCGGACGGCTTATTGACGACCCCAAGATCCCCCGGATTGACCCCGAGGAAAGCGATCGGCAATTGCTTTGAACCACCCCAGCAAAGAACAGCGAGGCCCGTCAACAGAAGCAGAACCGGGACACGGCGAAGAGCCGCGCGTTTGAATTGACCGGTCTGCCCGGCTGGCCCAGTGTCCTCACTCTGTTTGTGGGTCAATGTGCTAAACATCGTTTTCGTCATATGCAGCCAACGCCGCAATCTTTCTCTGAAGAATAACACACATACGAAGATTTTAGGAAAATTATTGTAAAAGTCGTTGTAGACTGATTCGTGGCGTAATGCCTAAAGAGTTCACATGAAAAGATTCGCCGTTTGTTTTATGGTTTTGCTTGGAATCGCTGCGGCCGTGGCGCCCACATTGGCTTCCGCGACGACCACCGACGAGTGTGGAGGATGCGCTGATGGTACTGTCTGCGCTTCCGGAGAGTGCGCCGCGCCATGCCCTGTCGATCCAGTTGATCCGGCGTAGGCACGACGCTGCTCCGTAAAATATCCAGAATGACAGGGAGCAACTTGACGTCGCCCGATCAAAATCGGGCGACGATGGTACTTGCTTTCTGCGGCGTCTATGTAGGCGGGGTCCTCGGTCTATTTAGTTCGGGGCAAATCGAGCTGCCATGCGGATCGAAGTTCGACTGTGCCCGCGTGCTGGATTCGCCGGTCGCTCGTCCAGGCGGGATACCTCTTTCGTACTTTGGGATCGCCTGCTACGTAGTTCTGGCTTTTATCGCCCTCGCGCGTAGCCTAAGTGGGCCCGCCGCATACCCGCGGCTCAGAGGTGCGGGCATCGCGCTCTCGCTCGGGGGCGCCGCCGCCAGCATTTCCCTCACCCTCTATTCAATCTTTGTCCTCCACGGGTTGTGCGCATGGTGCTTGTCCAATGCAGTAATCATGTGTTTCGTTGCGACGACTACGTGGATGCTTCCCCGAACTTTTGCGCGCGACCGCCTGTCCGTTCCGCTCTTCGCGTTGCTGACGGTGGGGGTCGCCACCGGACTCACGTATTCGGTACATCGCTGGAAAGCCGCCGAAACTCCGATCAACTTGGCCGCTCTGGCGCAGACAACCGCCCAGGAACTGTGTCCGGAGGACGCCATCCGAGCGGGTAATCGGAGCGGAAGCACTGCGATCGTCGCTTTTATCGATTTCTACTGTTCCGCTTGCCGCCGCTCGCTGCCCCGTCTGGAGAAAATTGCTGCCGATCATCAAGCTGCCCTGATCATCCGGGAGAAGCCACTCGCCGACGGTGGACCTGCGGTCGAGGCTGCCGAATGGGTCGAGGTTGCCAACGGGAGAGGAGTGGGATTTAAGTTTCTCTCAGCCTCGGCAAGCATCTCTCCGGCGCCGGATTCGCGAAGCGAGTTCGAGAAGATCCTTAGCGATGCGGGTGGCACTCGAAAGCCGCCGAACGATGCTGAGTTGGGAGCCGCGAGGAAGCGCCTCAAACGAGATGCGCAATTATGCGCCCGACTAAAAATCCAACGAACTCCGACCGTTCTCTTGGTAAGGCCGGGCGTCGCCCCGATTCGAGTAAAGCTGGCAAACCTCGAAGCCGAACTGAGCCGCGACAAGTTAGCTTCGTTTCGGGGTCATCTGGAGGGGTTGCACGTACTTTCGATCCTACATCGAAAACGGAACGGCGTTCGTGTATGAGAGCAGAGAGCCGGCTTTCCGCTCAAACGATCGCCAGTCTGATGATGTCCGGTGCGGTCATGAGAGATTGTCCATTCGGTACCCTCGATAGATGATCACGATAACTCAGGGCAAAATCGCGGGCTTAACGCCTCGTTGGGCGCGCTTCCCTGGGTTCTCGCTACTGTTCGACAACCCGATTTCCGCCTATCGGGAGAATGCGGGCGTCGAGACACTGGCATGCGACGTCGACAACGATTCGCAACTCGGGTTCTATCGGCAGGCGAACCTCGGGCTGCAGTCGTTGTCTCCCGACCGACTCCTCCAGACCTACGGGTTTTGCGCTCTGCCTTCACCTTCGTATCACGTCACCGCATTTGACGTGGCCAACGTGGCCGACCTCGTTCGGTGCCACTCCGAGATCCGCGACGGACTACGGACCTTGCTCGACCAGCTACCCTCCCCCCATGCCTTCTCGGCAGACCTTCTCTGCCGCGCGGAGGAGAATGAGGTTGCGCAATCCGAGTGGAATCTGACCTTTAGTTACGGCGAACTGTGTCAATGGGGCGGAGTGATGGCCATTCGTTTATCGCCGGTGGAGGTCGACGTTTTCGCTCGATTCGTTGAGGCAAGGGCAATCCTAAGCCGCGGTTACTTGGCCCAATTCGGGCTCGGCGCCTCGGAGGCATTCACTCCCCACGTTTCGCTCGGCTACTTTATGAACAGGGAAGGTGCGGAGCTTGCGCGTTCCCGAGTGACCTCCTGGAACGAGGCCCTTCAAGGTTTCGTAGGCGAATCGAAGCTTAGCTTTCGGTCAGCTTCTCTGTACGGATTTACCGACATGGCAACGTTTTTCAGAACTCCTCGCGCGATCTGAAGACTTCCCCGGTACCTGCCAAAACCCCGCCCCACAGAATATAGGCGAGGGCGATTGCTCTACGGCAATATTGCGTAGCTAAACCCTTCGCCATTCTTGCGTTTGCTCTGACGCAATCGGCAACCCTTACTGTTTTCCTTAATTCACCGCAAATGATCTCGGCACATAATGACATGGCCCTATTGAGGAGCTAACCATTATGAAACGGGCTTTTACCCTTATCGAGCTGCTTGTTGTGATCGCGATCATCGCGATCCTTGCCGCGATTCTGTTCCCGGTTTTTGCCCAAGCGAAGCTGGCTGCCAAAAAGACCGCCGCTCTAAACAGCGTCAAAGAGATCGGGCTCGGCATGAATCTCTACGTCGGCGACTGGGACGACACTACTCCGATCGTGTTCTCCATTAACGGACAGGGGTCGGTCGACGTGTACCAGACGATGCAGCCATACATCAAGAATATGGACCTGTTCTTTAGCTCCGAGTGGACGCAGAAAAATGGCGCTTCGGTGGGTGGAGGCAGCGCGAGCTGCGACAATACGAAGACCCCCGACGGATACTTCGTACCGACCGGCGACAATGCGAAGAGATGCATCTCTTTCGGTTACAACTGGGGATTCGGAGTTTGGGCCGGCGGCGCACTGGTGGGGCCGGAGCAAGCTTGGTCGAATGGACGCGTTACCTCCGGTATCAGCATGACCGCGGTCGACGAGCCGACCAAGCTCGCTGCGTTCGGTGACGAATACAACGGCCGGCGCTACACAATCAGCGCTATAGGTTCGGACCTCGAATACTACACCGGACCCAAGAAGAACACGTCGCTCCGGTACGGCGGGAGTTTCAACTTCAGCTTCGTCGACGGCCACGCCAAGGCGATGCGGGTCAACGGGTACACGTTCAATCCGGCCGCGGCCATTCCCGGTGAGGGTTATGTGATGATGCCGGCGGACAAATCGATTTGGCACAACTTCTGGTGTTCCAGCGAGAGCGGTACCGTCAAGCCCAGCAATCTGCCGGGCATGAGTGGCCTGCCGGATATGCCATGCGGCCAGTTCATCGATGTGACCATGTCGGGCGGACTCGGCATCCCCGTCGTGCCCTGGACGAACTAAAATAAAAACCCCCGGACTGCATGCAGCCGGGGGTTTTTATTTTAGTTACCCTCAGGTTATGACGAAACCAGTTCCTTCTCCGGCGCTTGGCCGCCCTCGGCTTCCTTGCGCTTGAAGATGACGGTGGTCCCGTCCTCGGTGTCGGCCATGATCTGGTCGCCCGCGTGGAACCGACCCAGCAGAAGCTCTTCGCTGAGCGGGTCCTCGATGTACCGCTGCACCGCTCGGCGCAGAGGTCGGGCTCCCAGGTTGGCGTCGTAACCCTGATCCACCAGCAGGTTCTTGACCGCGTCGCTCAGATCGATGGTGACTTCCATGGAAGCCGCCTGCTGATTGACCCGCTTCAAGTAGAGGTCGGCGATCTCGAGAATCTCCTCTCTCTTCAAGTGCTGGAACACGATGACCTCGTCTACGCGGTTGAGGAACTCGGGCCGGAAGAGCTTCTTCATCTCCTCCACCATCTTGTTCTTCATGCTCTCGTAGAGCTTCGGATCGTTGAAGTCCTGCCGGACGTCTCGGAACCCGAGCGGCTTGTCCATCTCGATCGGCCGGACGCCGACGTTCGAAGTCATGATGATCAGCGTGTTTCGGAAGTCGACGGTGCGCCCTTGGCTATCCGTCAGATGTCCGTCCTCCATTACCTGCAGGAGGATGTTGAACACTTCGGGGTGCGCCTTCTCGATCTCATCGAGGAGGACCACACAGTACGGGTTGCGCCGTACTTGCTCCGTAAGCTGTCCGCCCTCATCGTAACCGACGTATCCGGGAGGCGCGCCCACCAGTCGCGAGACCGCGAAGCGCTCCATGTACTCGGACATGTCGATCCGAACGATATTCGATTCTTTCTCGTACAGGTAAGCCGCCAGCGCTTTCGCCAGCTCCGTCTTACCCACGCCCGTCGGACCGAGGAAGATGAAGCTGCCCATCGGCCGCTTCGGATCCTTCAGACCCGAGCGCGCGCGCCGGATTGCCCTCGAAACCGCGACCACCGCGTCGTGCTGGCCGATGATCCGCTGGTGAAGATCGCTCTCCATGCGGAGGAGCTTCTGGCTCTCGGCTTCCACGAGCTTGGTGACCGGGATTCCAGTCCAGCTCTGTACGATCGAGGCGATTTCGCCTTCACCGACCACCGGTTCCGGCTTCTCGGTGTTTTGCCACTCTTCTTCGCGCTCGCGAACCGTGTTCTCCAGGTTGTCCCGCTCTTCTTGGAGCTTGGCCACCTGGGCCTCGTCGTGCTCGCGCTTCTTAAGATGGTCGAGCTCCACGTTCAGCTTGTTCAGCTTGATTCGATCTTGTCGAACTTCCGCCGGCGGCAGGCTCTGCTGGAGCCGGACGCGGGAAGCCGCTTCGTCGATAAGGTCGATCGCCTTGTCCGGCAACGACCGGTCGGAGATGTACCGCTGGCTGAGGGTGACGGCGGCCAAAATGGCGTCGTCCGTGATCTCGACCTGGTGGTGCGCCTCGTACCGCTCGCGGAGACCCTTCATGATCTCGATCGCCTCTTCTTCGCTCGGCTCCTTGACCTTTACTGCCTGGAAGCGTCGCTCGAGGGCGGCGTCGCGCTCGATATATTTGCGGAACTCGTCTTGAGTGGTTGCGCCGATGCACTGGAGCTCGCCGCGCGCAAGCGCGGGCTTCATGATGTTGGAGGCGTCGATCGCGCCCTCGGCAGCGCCGGCGCCCACGAGCGTGTGGAGCTCGTCGATGAAGAGAACCACTTGTCCCTCGGACTTGCGGACTTCCTCCATCACCTTCTTCATGCGCTCTTCGAACTCGCCCCGGTATTTGGTTCCGGCGACCAGTCCGGCGAGGTCCAAGGCCACGATCCGCTTATTGCGGAGCAGGTCTGGGATATCCCCGCTGACGATGCGCAGCGCGAGACCTTCGGCGATGGCCGTCTTTCCGACGCCCGGTTCACCGATAAGGCATGGGTTGTTCTTGGTTCGGCGACAGAGGATCTGCATGACTCGCTCGATCTCGCTCTGCCGTCCCACGACCGGATCCAGACGGCCCTCGCGGGCGAGCTCGGTAAGGTCTCTTCCGAATTCGTCCAGGGTCTGGGTCTTGGCCTGGGTCGCACTGCCGCCGCTGCTGGGGCCAGAGGTGCGTCCGCCGGACTTCGTTTGGGTTTCGTTGTCTTGGAGAGACATCACTTCGCGGCGGGCCCGCTCGAGCTCGACGCCCAGCTTGGCCAGCACGCGCCCCGCCAAGCCGTCGCCTTCGCGAATCAGGCCGAGCAGGAGATGCTCCGTTCCGATGTAGTTGTTGTTGAGGTTCCGGGCCTCGTCATAGGCCAGGTCGATAACCCGCTTGGCGCGGGGCGTCAAGGTCATGTCCTGGCTTGGTCGCGCGTCACCTCTTGGGAGCTGCTTCTCGACCTCAGCCCTAATTCGTTGAAGGCTGACTCCGAGCTTTTCCAGCACCCGCGCGGCGACGCTATCCGACTCCCGGACGAGTCCGAGGAGGAGGTGCTCTGTCGAGACATAGCCTTCCCCGAACTTCTGTGCCTCTTCCTGCGCGTAGAAGACGACCTTCCTAGCGCGTTCTGTAAAGCGTTGCCACATACTTTGTTTTCACCTGTCTTACGGGTGCTCTCCTTATGACTCGGATGGTTAGATCCTGTTCTCCAGTTCGCGTCCGTGTACGTTTATCTACGTCTTGCGTCCGACGTATGTTATGGCCCCGTGAGGCACCTTTTCCTCTTGCGACGATCCACACCTCCCGATGCGTTCGCCGATTTGCAGAGTACCCCTCGGAATCGTTCTGCTTAAGGTTCTAAACCGAACGATTCGAGCGGCGCTCACTAGATAGACGCGTAGAGGTTCCCAATGGTCGTCAATCGGTCCTCTTCAGGGCATTTCGGTCCGCCATTCTGAGGCATTTAGCGCCTTTTACATGGGCGGGCAACCCGCTTCTCAAGCCCACCCCCGCTGGCCTTACCCACTGGAGTCCGATTTGTACGGAAATATGCCGTACAATATGTGAAAGGTTAAATGCGATGAGATCTTCGGCTCAAACCATTCAGGAAGCAAAAGCGTCGCCGTCGGCGCGCCTGGACCTGCGCATCACTCCTGATATTAAAAGGATCGTTGAACAAGCTGCGCGGTTGAGAGGGGTTTCAGTCTCGGCGTATGTTACGGCGGTTTTGTCAGCAGTTTCTCGAGAAGAAGTCGAACGGTCGATGCTTACCTCCATGTCGGACCGGGACCGCGACGTTTTCTTGGCCGCTCTCGATAATCCGCCGGCCCCAAATAAGGCCCTATTGAGGGCGGCTTCACGGTATCGAGAGGAAGTTTCCAATCCTTAGGTTCGAAACGCTCAGCGACCGGCACGATCGATCTCGCTTTACAAGCGGCCAAGCGGACCTCGATGAATATCTAGCCCGATTTGCCAAACAAAACGAAAAACGAAGCTACTCTCGAACATTCGTTATGGTTGAGGGGGATGATCCTCGAGTCATCGGCTACTACACCCTTTCGGCAGGAGGCGTGATCTTCGAGAACCTGCCCGACGAAGTTAGACGCAAGCTTCCACGGTATCCAATGCCGGTCGCCCATCTGGGAAGGATGGCAGTGGACAAAGATTTCCAAGGGAGGGGCTACGGGGCCTTGCTCTTGCTTGACGCTTTGAAACGTGCGTTAGCGGTTTCGGCGGATATGGCGATCGCCGGCGTCGAAGTTCGGGCAAAAAGCCCGTCGGTCAAGGCGTTTTATGCGCGCTATGGATTTATCGAGCTCCTCGACGACCATCTCCACATGTACTTGCCGATCGATACCATCCGCGCTCTTTCTTAGTCTCGGCGAAACGACTGGGCTAACGCCGTGTCCCAACTTTTCAAAGCCGGCTTGGCTTTGCCGTCGGCAGTTTGCAATCCCGTAAGAGACCAAATCCGGCCGATATCGTCTGCCGGAGGCGGGAGTCGTTTGCATAGCGCCTCGAAGTCCGTCGTCGCAAAGTTAACGACAAACGAATACTTGTCGCGGGCGGCAATGCCAAGAACCCGCTCGACGAAAAGCTTCTGCTCCTCTTCCGATCCGTGGAGGGTGAGGCCGAACGATTTGAGCTTGACGTCGGCCGAGGTCATCCCCGACTCCGAGATCGCGATCGGTTTCTTAAACTGCCGCGCAAAGTCGAGATAATTGGACGGAAACGGGCGAGGGATCTGGTTCGCCATATGTGGATACAGACTCATGGCGAAAATGTCTTCAAACGGCAACATCTCCTTGACCTGTCCGATCTGATCGCTCTCTTTCGCTTCGGCCGCGTTCTTCAGGAAGTGATTGACCTCCACGGTAAAGAAGATCGGTAGGTCCGGATTCTTTGCCTTCACCGCCCGATAGGTAGCTTGGTGAAGCCTCTTCCACTGCTCCCACTTAGCCGGGTTCTTCGAAAGGAGAACGTTCGACTCGATGCCAATCGCCAGGTAATCCGGCTTCATCGCCGCCACCGACCGAAGGGCAAAATTCGTAAACGCTCCGACAACGTCGGGATCGTCCAGCGCTTTTCCCATCCATTTGGACGAGAGAGGTTGATTGTCTTTTTCTCCCCAATTCGGCGCCAGCGCCGCCCGGCTTTGATCGAGAGGCGAGATCGAGAGAAACAGCTTCTTGCCGGCCGGCGGCCGGTAGGCGAGGTTCTTGTCGACGTCCGCCGAGTACTTGCCACCCGACAGAGAAGCGTCCCAAGGAATCCCGCCGATGAACATCACGGAAATCAAATCGCCGTGAGCGTTCGCAAAGTTGACCGACTTCGCCACCCCCTCGGCCGTCAGATCGGCCGGCCACTGCGTAAATCCCATGTGGAACGGGCGGGTGGTGGCAAGACTTCCGGCCAACAGCATTGAGAGGAGCACAGTCTCGTGACGGTTCGTCAGGCTGCCGCGTTGCGCTAGTCCGGCGCACGGGCCGCTTCGTGGATCTCCAGACTCAACTCCGGCCTATCTCCCTGAATCATGATGGTGAGCATGTCGCCCGCCATCAGCAGAGTGCTTCCTCCAGGAACGATGTGTGTCGATCCCCTTTCGAGGGTGACGACGATCGCTCCCACCGGAAGGCCGAGGCGGCTGATCCGCCGTCCGTCCATGCCGGAGTGCGGTTCCACGAGCAACTCGACGAGGATCGGCTCCTCTTCCGGATGTACCTCCGCTCCGCTTAGCCTGAGGTCTCGCTCCATGAGTGCCTCGTAGATCGGCTCGTCGCGGAGGGCTTGAGCAACGAGCGATGCCGCAAAGGCGCTTATTAGTAGCGCGTAAAGCAGCCCGTATTCGGCGGTCATTTCCACGATCAGGACCACCCCGGTTAGGGGCGCCCGGACGGAGGCCGAAAGCATCGCTGCCATACCAACCGTAGCGAATCCACCGGCTGAAAACGGAACGGAGGGCCACAAAGCATGCGCCCCGATACCGAAGGCGTACCCAAGAAACGCGCCCATCACGAGGATCGGCGCGAAGATCCCTCCCGGCAGCCCGGTGGCGTACGAGATAGCGGTCAACAGAAGCTTTGCGAGGAACAAAGCCAGAATTGCACTGATCGTGATCCCCTGATACTCGCCTGCGAGCAGCCGCTCCGCGACCTGGTGCCCGCCTCCGGCAACCTTTGGAAGGTAGACCAGCGCTAGCGCCGCGAGAGCCCCTGCAACGGCGCCCACGACGGCAACCGGTAATTTCCTCACTCGCCGAATCTCCAGCCCGGCGATTAACACACGATTGAACAGAACCCCGCCTACTCCCGCCAGCAAGCCCAAGCACGCCGTAAGCGGCAGCACCGATAGGGGAGCCCCGCCAGGAGAGGGAAGCACAAACGAAGGTCGTTCCCCAACTAGGTATCGAGTGACCGCTACCGCCGACACCGACGCGATTAGCGCAGAACCGTAAGTGAGGGCCGACATTTCGCGCTTCAGCTCCTCCATGACGAAGAGAAATCCCGCCAGCGGTGCATTGAACGCGGACGCTAGGCCAGCCCCCGCGCCTGCGGCGACGAGAGCGCTCCTCGCTCGTCTCGGAACCCGCATCTTGTCCCCGAATAGCTTGCCGACGGCGGCGCCCATCTGGATCGTCGGCCCTTCGCGTCCGAGCGACATCCCTGTGGCAAGCGCGCCGAGGCCACCGAGGAACTTCGCGACGAGCAATCGCACCGGACGGATGACTCTAAGATGCAGAAGCGCCGATTTAATGTGGGGAATGCCACTCCCTCCAGAGTCCGGGGCGAAGCGGCCGATCATCAGGGCGATTCCGGCCGAAAAGAGGGCGGCCCCTGCTACCCACAGGAAGATTCCTGCCGAACCGTGAAGAGCAGACCAGGCCGCCGCTCGATGCGACCAAGCTTCCACGAGGCGAACGGAGAATTGGTAGCAGACTCCGATCAGCCCGGCTATAAAACCGACCGCCGCTGAATGGAGGAGGTTGATTCGAAGCAAACCGCGGTGAAGTGAGTGACGAACCTTCTCCCGTTCGGCGCGAGCGCTAGACATAGATCGGCGGCGAAGCCCCGTGAGTTTACCGGGGAGAGCTACCCGCGATTTTTCCGTCCGTGACCTCTTCCCACCTGTAAGCTAAGCGGCACTTCAAAATAAGGTGGCCGCTTAATTAGGCAGGAACATCTCCCTTGACCTCCGATCCTTCCACCGTAATCCGCCCTTCGGAGTGCCGTGACTCCGCGCCAGTCTGGCGGCTGCTGCAGGATTTTGCCACTTCGTATACTCCGAACCAAGCTCTTTTTGAATCCGACTTCCCAGCCCTAATTTCCCGTACCGGGACGGCTTTCGTGGTGGCCGAGCAAAGTGAAGTCGTCGTGGGTTACCTGCTCGCACACGCGCTTCCCACGCTTTTCGCTGGCGGACCGATCCTGGAGATCGTCGAGCTAGTCGTCGACCCGGAAAAGCGTGGGGAAGGTGTAGGCCGTGCCCTTGTCGAGCACGCACTGACCGAGGCCTGGTCGAACGGTTGCGTGGAGGTGGTGGCGCCGACCCGCCGTGCGGCAGCTTTTTACGAGCACTTAGGGTTCGAGCCGACGGCTACGTACTTCAAGCGAAAGCGTCCCTGAACCAGGATCTACTCGAACGATTCGTCGTCTGGCGGCATGACGTGATAGTTGAGTTGCACGAGGCCGCCTTCGAAGACCTGGGTGTCCTTGAGGAGCAGCATCGTTTGTTGGAAGCCGCCCGGGAAGAGGCGCACGCCAGTGCCCAGAAGGATCGGGTGCATGGAAACGGTGATCTCGTCCAGCAAGCCCTGCTTCAAAAAGGACCGAACGAGTTCGCCCCCGCCTACGAGCCAAACTCGGTTGCACTTCTCCTCGGCCAGGTATTCGATGAGGCCCGGAAGATCCTTACAGTACAGTTCCGTCTCGGGAGTATCCACCTCGACGTCGCACGAGCGGCTTACGACGATCGTGCGGGTGTCTTCATACGGCCACTCGGGGAACGAGCGGATCACTTCGTAGGTGCCCCGTCCCATGATGAGCGTATCGACGCCGGCATAAAAGTCGGAGAACCCATAGTCCGCGTCGGTAAACAACCAGGAGAGGTCGTCGTCCGGCCCCGCGATGTAGCCGTCGAGGCTGGCGGCGATAAACAAAATGATCGTCACCACGTGAAGGTACCTCTGCGGAGGCGCATGGACGTTCCTGACTCTTTCGGAAGGCAATTTCTGCCACCATTGCGAACCATGACACTGAAGACACCGGGCGAGATCGACGCCATGGCGGAAGCGGGCCGCGCCGCCGCCAAGACCCTCCGCGCCATGCGCGAGGCGATCGTTCCCGGCAAAACGACCACCCTGGACCTGGAGGAGGTCGCTAGAGAGTCGCTCCGATCCCTGGGCGCGAAACCAGCCCTACTCGGCTACAAACCGGCCTTCAGCGAAGCGACGTACCAACACGCGACCTGCATTTCGATCAATGAACAGGTGATCCACGGAGTGCCCGGACCCCGTGTGCTGCGCAACGGCGACGTCGTATCGCTGGATCTGGTCGCGGACGTGGACGGATGGCTCGCGGACACCACAATCACCGTTCCCGTGGGCGAAGTCTCGACCAAAGCCCAGCGCTTAATCGAGGTTACTCGGGCCGCCCTCGTGCGCGCAGTGGAAGTAATTCGCCCCGGCCTACGGCTCGGCGACCTTGGCAACACCATTCAGAAGATCGTCGAACGGAACGGCTTTTCCGTAATCCGAGAGCTCGCCGGACATGGAGTCGGACGAACGGTGCATGAAGAAGGCCTGGACGTCTTCAACTTCGGACGCCCCGGAACCGGTCTCACCCTGCGCCCGGGAATGACCTTCGCCGTGGAACCCATGGTCTCTGTCGGAAAAGCTGCCGTCGAGCATCGCCTGGGGGACCCTTGGACAATCTACACAAAAGACAAATCCTTAGCCGCCCACTGGGAGCACACTGTCGCCGTCACCGAAGATGGCTGCCGAGTACTGACCCGCGAGTAGGCGCCAAGCGGTGGCACGGGCGGCTCGCCCGAGTAAAAAGCCTCCCGTCCACCCAAGGCCTTCCCCTGCATGCACTCGGTGAGACGGTAGAATTCATGTAGACGCACGTCAACATACGCAGGCGATCATTGCCGAGTAAATAGTATTTAAAACTTCAAACACGGATTACCCGTGTTAGTGATAAATAAGCTTCATTGATAACCCATATCATATATTCGACGTAGCGAGCCGACCCAAGTCGGCCGCCTCGAGGAGATCAATGAAGCTTGTCTCTCTACTTTTTGCCAGCCTTGTCCTGACCACCGGAGCCGTCGCTCAAACGACCGTCTCCAGCTCAGGGACGAACGACGCCCTTGGCGCTTCGATCGCCAAGATGAGCTCCTCGCTCATTCGAATCGCCTACCTGGACGGGAGTTCCAGCGATGGAACGGGGACCGCCATCCACATTCGCGACTACAACGCGAGCATGACTTACCAGGGTGAGACGACGATTACCGCCGTCTCCGGAGTTACCTCGCCACGGTTTAGCATTCCGAGGTTGAGCCGAGATGGTCGAGGGGTTGTGTGGTACTCGAGCATTAACGCGACGGGTACCAATACGACCACAGTTGCTTTTGCAGAACTGAAGTCGACGGCCTATTCAGGCACCGAGACGCAGCCAACGGTGTACCTAACCTATAACTACGGCGCGAACGGCGGCGATGGAGTGATTGATTCGACGATGGCTCTCGCTCGGTCGACGGCTATCAGCAGCACCGCCCGCCTTCGGCCCCCGGCCATTTCGAACAAGACGTTCGGCAGCAACACCTACTTCGTCATCGTTTGGCCCGACCTGCACGATGACAGCCAAGACCCAGGTTGCGGTGGCAGGCCGAACGCCACCGTGCTATTCCCTCTGATGCAGGCTATCGCCAACTCAAGTGGCTACAACTACATCCATCACGTGTCAAACAGCGACCAATATAGTTCGCCCGCGATCAACTCGACTGCCGACAAAATCGCGTACGTCAGCGGAAGTCAGGTGTACGAATCCGGATTTACCGCATCAGGCTCCGGAACGCCATCCATGAGCGGAACGACGTACGTGGTAAGTCACAACTACAGTAACTCGGGTGTGGGCGGCAATGGAACCAGCTCCGAACCGCAGATCGACGGTTCCGGTGACCACGTGGTCTTTACAACGACCTCAACCGACCTTAGAGCCAGCGACACCAACAACATGCAGGACGTGTATCTTTGGTCCTCTGGCACGTTGAGCCTTCCCTACTCCGACCCCGGAGAATATGCCTCATCGGCCGCCAGCAGTCCCAACATTTCTGCCGACGGAGGCTATGTGAGCTTCCTATGCACAAACCATAACCTCCTCTCCTCTACGGTCAACTACGGAATCAACATCGGTCCGCACGCTTATCGGTGGAAGGTCGCCGATAGCAGCCTAATCCTTTGCAGCCGGATCACGACCTTGGACGTGAACGGAAAAATACAGGCTCGTTCGGCGGCGGCTCCGGCCGTGTCCGACGACGGGTTCTTTGTCTTCGATTCGGTGGAAACCGACATTGCCTCCGGGGATCGTGCTAGTTACCGCGACGTGATCGAGCGCCACAGCTAGGACCTTTAGCGGCGGCTGGAACTTCCAGGTAGCCACCCCTGTCGAAGGTCCAAGCGAGCCTGGACAAGCCAGACCGCGTCACTCCAAACACTTGGCCTCCGTTGCCGGCATCGACGACGGAGGCTCTTTTTCGCCCCTACTTCACCGGCGACGGATTTCGGCTGAAGCCGTCTTGGTGCCAGTAAGGATAGGCCATCGGAGTGGCACTTGCTTCGTCGAGCTTCTTCACTTGGTCCCTGGTCAGATTCCAGCCGATCGCGCCGAGATTTTGGCGAAGCTGCTCTTCCGTGCGGGCGCCAACGATGACGGTGGCGACGGTCGGTCGCTGAAGCAGCCAGTTCAGCGCGATCTGCGCCACCGTTTTTCCCGTCTCCGCGGCGACCTCGTCGAGTGCATCGACCACTCGGTACAGATATTCCTCCGGTACCTGAGGGCCTCCTCCGGCGGTGACCGGATTGCGAAGCCGGCTGTTCTCCGGCAACGGCTGGTCCCGACGGATCTTGCCGGTAAGCCGTCCCCATCCAAGCGGACTCCAAACGACCGCGCCGACTCCCTGATCGAGCCCCAGCGGCATGAGTTCCCATTCATAATCTCGCCCGACGAGCGAGTAGTACGCCTGGTGCGCCACATAGCGTGAGAGGTTCAGCCGGTCGCTGGCGGCGAGCGACTTCATTAGATGCCAGCCGGAGAAGTTGGAGCAGCCGATGTATCGAATCTTGCCCGCGCGGACGAGGTCGTCGAGAGTGTTTAGGGTCTCCTCGACCGGAGTCACCGCATCGAAGGCGTGGAGCTGAAACAGGTCGATGTAGTCCGTGCCCAGCCGCCTCAGCGATCCTTCCACCGACTTGATGAGGTGAAAACGCGAAGACCCGACGTCGTTCGGGCCTGGCCCGAACGTGAAAGTCGCCTTGGTCGAAATCAAGACCTGATCGCGCCGCCCCTTGATCGCCTGCCCCAGAATCTCCTCCGCCAATCCACCCGAGTAAACGTCGGCCGAGTCGAACATATTCATCCCGGCTTCGAGGGCGATGTCGACCATGCGGGTGGCATCTTCCACATCGGAACTGCCAAACCCCTTGAAGAAATCCCCCTTGCCGCCAAACGTTCCAGTGCCGAAACTGAGAACCGGAACCTTAAAACCCGAACTCCCTAGCTGCCTATATTCCACCCGTAGAGGTTACTCTCCGGACTTTACTTTCCGTCCCCGACGAGGTGGCCGGGAGCAATGTGCGGAACCCGGTCGACCATATTCGCAAGCTCCCAGGCGACGACGGCAAACGGCTGTACTCCTGGTAGGTACTCCTCGAGCTTCATATGGTCAAGCATGTCGGTTTGGCTGTGGTGGGTGGAGGCAAAGTAGTCCGTAATGTCCTGCACGACGTCATACGCCTGCCATCCTCCTACCCCAAGGCTACTGCATCGAATCCTACGCTCAGGCGATTGTCCTTACCCACATCTTTGTCGGCCGAATCTCTTTTGGCAGGATCTAAATGGGCAAGCTTTTTTGGAGCAGGAAGAAGGTCCCGTCCGGTAGAACCCTCCCTCGCCAAGGCGGGGGAGGGCAGGGAGGGGGTGGACCATCACTGTCACAAGTCCATTGAATAGAAGCGCTTCTTCTGCCGCCACTCGTATATTCAGAGGACTTCGGACGTGTTGATTTCTCCCCCACCCTGCCCTGTTCAGTTCTCGGGCCCTCAGGTGCGAGGGAGCGGGTTCCTGTAAGCGAGACCTTTGCTCCCGAGTCCGATATGCGGCCATTGAGCCCAAACCTCTTGACACGGGTTTCTGAAGCGATAACCGTCTATTCAGACGGGGCAGTGCCGAGCAGAGGATGGGAGATCGATCCTCGAATCAAAGATTTGCGGTGGCGAAGCGCTCGCCGAAAGTTGCGGAGGAGTCATATGGGTTTCCTACCTTCTACATTGGCAGGTCAATAACTTCTGAGGAAGTCCGCGAATTCTTAGTCGACGAATAGGAACTCGTTCGTCATCATCAGCGCTTGGGCGTATAGAGTCAGTCGGCTGAGGCCGGCAGGCGGAGGTGGGCCGAAAGTTGTGGCGGCGTCCCACGTTTGGGCACCATCCGGGGTGCGAATGGCGGGCGCCCAAACGAAGGCGTCGTACCCGTCGTTCCCGACCGGGTCGACCACAAAATCCAAGTTTTCCCCCTTTGCCACCGTCACCGACGGCAGCATCGTGTCGGTCCGACTCTTGAACGCCTTCCATTCCCCCAACAGACCCGTGCGGCTGGAGACGATTCGCGCCCGAACGCCGTCGCCCTGGTTCTGCTGATGGACCAGCACGCCCTGAACCTGAAGTGTCATCGCGGCGGGCGCCGTCCAGCGGCGGATCGCCGCATGCGCGGCATCGTGCCCCGGGTGCCCGCCGTGAGCGTTCAATACTAAATAGCCCAGCGCTGGATCCGGGAACGCCGGACCCACCCGGTACCCACCATCCGCGAAGTGCGCGAGCGGCGTAAAGGAGGTCACCCTCCCTTTCCCCGCGTCGAACTCGCCGTACCCATACTGCCAAGCCACCGGCGGCGGGGACGGCTCTCCTCGCTTGAGGAACGCGAGAGCGGCCGCCGTCTCGTCGGCGTCCGGCAATCGGGCGAAAAGGATTTGATACAGGCGTCGGACCCGCTGGCCGTCATCCTTCGCATCCTTAATCTCAGGCCGCTCCGCGAGCGCCCGCGCCTGCTCCACGCTGAACGGAGAGTTCATGAAGAAGAGCGCCTGCTGGGGAACCGTAGTTTGGAACCGGCGTGCGCTGGTGATATCGGGAGAGGCGAAGTCGAACGTCCGGAAGATCCCCGGCAGATTCTGCCTTTCCACAAATCCATACACAGCGCGCCGCCGAGTAAACGGCGTCGACCATAGGTCGACCGACTTCCCGCCAACCTGGCTAAGGTCCAGGCGGCCGGCCGCCTCCGTGACCGTATCCCGCATCTGCTCCAAGTCGAGACGCCGCCGATTCATCCGGCTCCAGGTCCGATTCTCCGGATCGGCGTTATACGCCGCTTCCGAGATCGCGGAGGATTGCCGGTAGGTCGCCGACGTAACGATCAGCCTATGAAGCTTCTTAATCGACCAGCCGTTCTCCATGAACGTCGCGGCAAGATAGTCGAGCAGTTCCGGATGGGTCGGCTTCTCACCCTGATGCCCAAAATCGGACGGGGTGCGAACGATTCCCGCTCCGAAGTGTGACTGCCAAACCCGGTTCACGAAGACCCTCGCCGTCAGCGGGTTTTCGCGCGAGGCGATCGCCTTCGCCAGCTCCAGCCGCCCGCTCCCGTTGGTCCAATGCTCCCTCTCCACTCCCGGCTTAGAAAGGGCCAGCAGGAATCGACGCGGCGCCGGCCCCCCCGGATTCCCCGGGTTGCCCCGCTTGAAAATCACCCCATCGCCTGGCTTTGCCCCGTCCACCATCGCCATCGCAAACTCCGGCGTGGCCGGCGCCGCCGCTTTCAGCTCCGCCCGGTTCTTCTGCAGCCTCTGCAGCCGGTCCCGCTCATCGGGCTCGAATGCGGAACCTAGCTTATTAAGCGTATCCCCCTCGGGAATCACCCCTTCCCGGAACGACTGCAGCGCTTGCCGCACGTCCGCCTTGAGCGCCTTCTCGATTTCAGGCTGCCGCAGGCGCGTGACCTGCTTCGCCACGAGGTCGCGAATGCTCGCCTCCGTGGAAGTGAGCCGCTGATTGTAATCGATCCAAGGGTCGCGAATCGATTTCTCCGAGATCGGAGAGGCCGCCTCATCCGACGAGGCGAAGACCGCGTACAGCGAATAGTAGTCCTGCGTCGGGATCGGATCGAACTTGTGGTCGTGGCAACGGGCACATTCCACCGTGAATGCCTGAAGACCGCGCATCGTCACGTCGATCCGGTCGTCGATGATGTCCGGAGTGTTGTTGATGAACCGGCGTCCCAACGTAAGAAATCCGAGCGCCGCCAGCGGCCGTTTATCGTCCCCGTTTTGGACCTCCGGCAACCGGTCGGCCGCAAGTTGTTGGGTGACGAATTGGTCGTATGGCAGGTCGCTGTTGAACGCCCTGATCACCCACTCGCGATACGTATACGCGTTGTAGTAGTTGCGGTCTTCCTCGAAGACGTATCCCTTGGTGTCCGCGTAGCGAGCAACGTCGAGCCACTGCCGAGCCCACCGCTCGCCGTAGCGAGGCGAGGCAAGCAGCCGGTCGACCACTTTCCCGTACGCGTTCGGAGATTTATCCGCGAGGAATGCATTTACCTCCGCCGAGGAGGGGGGCAAGCCGATTAGGTCGTAACTGACGCGCCGGATAAGCGTCCGCCGGTCTGCGGCCGCCGCCGGTTTCTGATGCTTCGATTCGAGCTTGGCGAGGATAAACGCGTCGATCGGATTCGCCGCCCAAGCCGTGTTCTTCACCTTAGGGACCGGCGGCTTGACCACCGGTTTCAACGACCAAAGTGGCGCGTCTTGAGGACGAGTAGCGGTCGGCGCCTTTGGCCAAGGCGCGCCCATCTTTACCCACGCTTCAAGGTCGGCGATCTCGTCCGGCTTAAGGTGCTTCCCTTGGGGCGGCATCTTGAGCGAGCCGGTCTGCCGAATCGCCTTAATCAGCAGCGACTTATCCGGATCGCCTGGGACGATCGCCGGCCCGGAGTCTCCGCCTTTCTGCAGCCCGGCCAGCGAGTCGAGCCGCAATCCCGACATCTGGAGATCTTTTCCGTGGCAGGAAAAGCAGTTGACCGACAAGACTGGCCGAATCTTAATCTCGAAGAACTCGGCCTGCGCCGGCGTAGGTTCCGGAGAGGCCTGCCGCGTACCGGCCAGTCCAAACCCCAAGACGCCGAACGATGCCGTCAGAACCCAAGCGGGATGAAAAGTGGGGAAGAAAGACTTCATCGGGGGGCCAAGTCATCGTAACACAACGCCCGATCCCGCACGCAAAAACCGCGACGTGGCACGGGCGGCTCGCCCCTGTAAATATAAAGAAGTTCCGCCGAGGTCGCAAGGAGCTCCCGCCAACCTCGGCCTTGCCATGAAACGTAGGCCCGTCGGCTTACCAGGCCACTGGAACCGTCTTCGTTGTCGTCGTTCCGTTACCGTTCGTGTAGACCGCGGTGATGTAGTAGGTCCTACCCAGCGGAATGTTCCCCATCAACTTCGCCCCGCCGTCGTACTGCTGCACCTCCGTCGGAGCCACAACGTCGCTTCCTCCCGAAGTCGAGCCGATCTGGATCGTGACCTTATCGATGCCGGTCTCGGTGTCGTAACCGCAGTAGAACACCCCCATCGCCGTCGGCGAATGGGCCCCGCCCGAGTTTGCCATCAGCATCTTAATCACCGGTGGAGTGCTGTCCCCGGTGAACGTACCGGCCCAGAAGTCGACCCCGGGGGTATCCGAACCCGCCACGACGCTGATGTTCCTCGTCTTAAGGGCCCCGAAAGGCTGGGCGGACATTGCGGCAAGACCGGGCGGCAACGAATCGAACCGGTAGGAGCCGTCCGGCAAGGTCGTCGTCAGGAACGTATGTGTTCCGATCTTAGCCTTCACTCCCACGTTGGCCAGCGCTGTTCCGTTGTAGTAAACGATCCCCTGGATACTGCCGGCCTTGGCGTTGCGGCTGTTGGTGTTGTTGAGAAGCGCCTCTAGGTCGATTTCGCCATATCCGAACGTTGGCTCCCAACCTCCCTTCGGACCGCCGATTCCGCCATACCCTTGAGCGGTAAATTCCAACGCGCGATACACCCTGACGTTGTGCCAACTACCGCTTTGCTTCAGGCCGTTCTTTCCGTAATAGAGCGCCGCGGCGCCCGAGACGTGCGGACACGCCATGGACGTACCCGTCAGGTAGGCATAGTCGAGGTTGTACGGAGGGAACAGTGCGCCCGACTGCGACATAGCGTAAAGCGCGCCGGGGGTCCTCATGGCGGTCGACCATACGTATTGAATCGTGTATGCGCTCAGATCCGGAGCATAGGTGATGTTCCCGCCCGGAGCCGCGACGTCGATGTAAGAGCCGGTGCCTCCGTAAGCGCTCGCGAAAGTTCCGCCCGGCCCCGCCGCCGCCACGGCGCAGGCGCCACTGCAAGCCGCCGGGTAGATCGGCCCCATCGGGCCCCCGCCGTTTCCATTTTCGTTTCCGGCCGCGAACACCGCCGTCCCTTTTTGAAAAGCGTAGGTCACCGCGTCTTGGAAGAGCTGCGAAAAGTTGGTGGTGCCGAGGCTGAGATTGATGATGTCGGCCCCTTTATCGGCCGCGTAATAGATCGCTCCCGCCGCATCCGTGTCGGACGCATTCCCCTGATCGTCAAAAACTCGAAGGATCATGCCGCGGGCGTTGATGCCGACGCCGGGCACCCCGTTGTCGACCGATGCGCTAAAAGGACCGTTGTTGGCCGCCGCGAGGCAGATGCCCGCCACGTGGGTTCCGTGCCCATTCAGGTCCTCGGTCGAATGCCCGGGAACCGGGTCTCCGAAGTCGAAGTAGGCGCTAAGGTTCTTTTGGAATTGCCCGCCGACGCCGACGTCGGTGCCGGTTCCACCCGGCAAGATGAAATCCGGATGGTTCATGTCGCACCCGGTATCGATGATGGCGACGAGAGGGCGGTAGGCTGGCTTAAGCGTTGCCGTAGGGTAGTACCCAGGATAGATGCTCCAACCCGCCACCGCGCTGATGTCGTCCATGTTCCACATCCGCCGGAACGAAGGATCGCTCTCGTTAAGGTCTAGGATCAGGTTCGGGTCTTTCTCCACGTAGTCGAAGTCCGGGTCGTTCGGGCTGCCGAGAACGAGCGGGTAGACCCGGTTGACCGGTTCGGCGGTGACGACCTCTGGCCGTTTCCGGAGCTCGGCCGCGACCTCGCGTGGATCCAAGTCGCTCTGAATCTTCCAAAGCGTCCACCCCGAAGGGCCGATCCGGCGGACAAACGTCTCTCCCGCCATGCTTCGAGAGAGCCGGGAAGTAGCGGCCGCCTTCTCGATCGAGGCGGCTTTCGCCTGGGAGTATTTCACCAGGACTTGGCCCGGCACGATCTCGTCCATTCTCTTCGGAATGGATAAATGCACCCTTTCAAGTCCGGCTTTAATGTCGTTCGTATCTTTGGCGGTACTGGCCGCCCCGGCCAAAACTAGACAGGCAAGTGAGACGGAAATTGGTTTCATGGCAATCCATATCCGGCATCGAAAAAATCAAAAAAAGAAGTGACCCCACTATACGACGGGTTGCCAAAGGACCTACCTGGCACTAGGTCTTTAGCGCCAGTTGGGAACTTCATGAGGAATTTCCCTCCGGTCCCCGGGGACTTTGCGGGGACGGCCCGTTCCCGCTGCGGCATCGTAGGCTTTGGATCTCGTAGTTCTTATAGTCGCGCTAGCGGCGCTTTGAACTCTCTAATGAAGAACCCCACTGCACGTTCCAAGATAAATAGCCCGGCCCTGGCTGCCGCTCTAATCGCCGCCTCCGGCGTCTTCGGGCTTGCGGCGATAAAGGTCCAAAGCCGAACCCTCACCGGACAGGCGGCCCTTGGCGACTGGACCACCGACGCCCCCGGTGTGCGACGTAAGATCACCGTCGCCGACCTCCCGAGGCCCTATGCCACCCGATCTGTAGACAACGGTCCGTTCATGATCCGCCGCCCCCAAGGCGCTTGGCCGAAGGCGCCGGCCGGTTTTACGGTCGAACTCTACGCCGGCGGGCTGAGCAATCCGCGCGAGATCGTCACCGCGCCGAATGGCGACCTTTTCATCTCGGAGAGCGATCCGGGACGCATTCGCATCCTTCGTGGCCGCACCCCAGCGGGCAAGCCGAAGACTAACGAACTCTTCGCATCCGGACTCAGCCAACCGTTTGGCATCGCCTTCTATCCACCTGGCCCCAATCCCAAGTGGGTCTATGTCGCCAACACCGATTCGGTCGTCCGCTTCCCCTATAAGAACGGCGATCTCAAGGCCACTGGCAGGCCCCAATTGATCGCCAACGTCCCGAGCGGGGGAAGGCTTCGGGGAGGCGGACACTGGACCCGTGACATCCGATTTAGCGCCAACGGAAACAAGATGTACGTCTCCGTCGGCTCCGCGACCAACGACTTCGAAGGCTCACGCGGAAGGGAAGAGCGGCGCGCCGACATCCTAGAGTTCGATCCCGACGGTAAGAACGAGCGGATCTACGCCTACGGAATCCGAAACGCCGTCGGCCTCGCCATCCACCCAACGACCGGCCAGCTTTGGTGCTCGGTCAACGAGCGCGACGTCCTTGGCGACCACCTGGTCCCGGACTACATCACGAGGGTCAAAGAGGGAGGGTTCTACGGATGGCCATGGTTCTACATCGGCCCGCATCAGGATCCCCGCCATCCCGGCGAGCACCCGGAGCTCAAGAACAAGGTCATCGTCCCCGACGTCCTCGTCCAGTCTCACATGGCATCGCTGTGTATGACCTTCTACACCGGCTCCACCTTTCCCGCCGAATACCGAAACGACGGTTTCGCCGCCCAGCACGGCTCTTGGAACCGCTTGAGAAGAACCGGCTACAAAGTGATCCGAGTCCCCCTCAAAAACGGCGCGCCCACTGGTGAGTACGAAGACTTCCTAACCGGCTTCGTCACCCCCGAAGGCCACGTCTGGGGCCGCCCCGTAGGCGTAACCACCGCGCCCGACGGCGCCCTAATGGTCACCGACGACGGCTCCAACTCCGTCTGGCGCATCCAGCACAAATAAATTCCGGAGCCCCCTCTCCCTCCTTCGGGTGCATTGTGCCGAAGGAGGGAGAGGGGGTTGGGGATGAGGGAGTCCTTTCCCCTACGGCGAAGCAGTGTAGCCGGCACCTACGTGTGCCGCCTGTTACGGCGAAGCCGTGTAGCCGGCACCTACGTGTGCCGCCTGCTGTACGGAATGTACAGCAGACTTACCCAAGCAAAACGCCGTTAACGATCCAGCCGACCCCATATTTGTCGGTCGCCATCCCAAACTTCTCCGCCCAGAAGGTCGGTCCGAACGGCATGAAGACCTGCCCGCCCTCCGCCAGTCGATTGAAAACGGATTCCGCCTCCTCGACCGTGTCGAAGTTGAGCGTAAGATTCACTCCCTTGATCCCTTCGTACGGCACGTGCGGGGGGCAGTCACCCGCGTAGAGCAAAGCTCCGCCCGGCAGCTCGATCTGCGCGTTCATGACTTTGTCGTCGAACTCCGCGCATTTCATCGCCGAATCCGGGATTTCAGACCCCTTCATCATGACCCGGATCGTCCCGCCGAGAACGTCGGCGTAAAACTGGACCGCTTCCTCGCAGTTGCCGTTGAACGAGAGGTAAGGGATCGGTTGGAGAACGCTGGTTTTGGTGATTGTCGACATGGTTGTTTTCCTTGAACTTTAGCGGGCTTGCATCGAAGCCCTTCACCCCATGGTCGAACGGGCCTCCACCAAATCGACAAATTCCCCCCAAAAAAACCCACGCTTCCCGAAAGAGCCAACCTCCCAATCCAGCACCACCCGGTGAGCCAGCCTAAACGCCCCGGGGGCGAGCGACCCCGATCCATCAACGCTAACACAACCTGAACACAATGCCCCACCCGCTTCTGGGGCTATGCATGAAAGCGAACTCCTGGCAGAGAGGCTTCCATCGCATTCGGCTTAGGCCGCTCGACCAGAATCACAACTTTTCCGATTCGAAAGCAAGGACCGGAGTGTTTGCTTTCCCGTCGGTCGCGATACTCCTTATCGTAAGGAGATCAAGATGATAAAAGAGAGACAAGGCAAGATGCGAGCCGATCAGGACCCTCGATGGCGAGCGATCGTCGAGCGCGACCCGGCGTTTGACGGCAAGTTCTACTACTCGGTCAAATCGACCGGCGTGTACTGCCATCCCTCATGCGCCGCCCGACTTGCCCGTCCAGAAAACGTCGCGTTTCACGATTCGATCCAAGACGCGGAGCGGGCCGGATTCCGTCCTTGCAAGCGGTGCAAGCCGGATCAGGGCTTGCTCCGAGAACGTCAAGCCGCCGTGGTCGAGGCCGCTTGCCGAAACATTGAAGCCGCCGACGAACCCCCGTCGCTGGAAACGCTTGCCGAGGCCGTCGGCATGAGTCCCTACTACTTCCACCGCGTGTTCAAAACCATCACCGGCGTGACGCCAAAAGCCTACGCCGACGCCCACCGAACACAACGGGTTCAACGCGAATTGGCCGCCGGATCGAGGTCGGTGACTGAAACGATCTATGAGGCCGGTTTCAATTCGAGCAGCCGGTTCTACGAAACCACCAAGGAGATGTTGGGAATGAAGCCGAAAGAATACAAACAGGGCGGCCTGAACGCGCAGATCCACTTCGCCGTCGGCCAGAGCTCCCTCGGCTCGATTCTAGTGGCGCGTAGCGAGAAGGGAGTCTGCGCCATCCTGCTAGGCGACGATCCCGAGGCGCTCGTACGAGATCTTCAAGACCGCTTCCCGAAGGCGCAACTGCTGGGTGGAGATCGTGGATTCGAAGAGGTGGTGGCCAAGGTCGTCGGCTTTGTCGAGGATCCGTCGAGGGGGCTCGATCTGCCGCTCGACGTGCGCGGGACCGCATTCCAGCAGCGGGTGTGGGAAGCGCTTCGCGGAATCCCGGTAGGGAAGACCGCCAGCTACGCCGAGATCGCAAGAAAGCTCGGCGAGCCAGGCGCGGTGCGAGCCGTCGCCGGAGCCTGCGCGGCGAACGCCCTCGCCGTCGCCATCCCGTGCCATCGCGTGGTCAAGAGCGACGGCGCCCTCTCCGGCTACCGGTGGGGAGTCGATCGAAAGCGCGAGCTCCTGCGCCGTGAGGCGGTCTCGTGAGCCGGGTCGCCGCCTTCGATTGGACCTCCCTCGAAGAGGAGCTAAACGGCTTCGGCTACGCGGTCCTACCGAGTCTCCTTTCGGAGAGCGAGTGTCGCGAGGTCGCCGCGATGTACCCGGACGACCCCCGGTTCCGCAGCCACGTGGTGATGGCGCGGCACGGCTACGGCCGCGGCGAATACAAGTACTTCGCCTACCCGCTCCCTGACCCGATCGCTGAGCTTAGGCCGGAGTTGTATGCCCGCCTCGCCCCGATTGCCAACCGGTGGAACGACCGGATGCGCCTCGACGCCCGGTACCCATTGGAGCATCGCGAGTTCATCGGCCAATGCAACGCGGCGGGCCAAACCCGCCCAACCCCGCTCTTGCTCCAATACGGTCCGGACGACTTCAACTGCCTTCACCAGGACCTCTACGGCGATCTCGCCTTTCCCCTCCAGGTCGCCGTCCTCCTCTCCGAGCCTGGCGACGAGTTCACGGGCGGCGAGTTCGTCCTAACCGAACAGCGCCCCCGAATGCAGTCCCGCGCCGAAGTGGTGCCGCTACGCCGAGGTGACGCCGTAGCTTTCGCCGTCCATCACCGCCCGTTGGATGGCTCCAAAGGAACCTATCGCGTCAACCTCCGTCACGGCGTAAGCCGAATTCGCGCTGGCCATCGCTACACCCTCGGCATCATCTTTCACGATGCGAAGTAGAGGCAACATAATCCCATCGTGCCATTACTCCCTTGCCTTTGCCTCGGCTCCATGTTGGTCATGCACCCCGCCCCGGTTGTTTCGAACGCTCCCGCCCCATTTGGACCCGTGCCGTCGGCGAAGCAGCTCGAGTGGTACAAGCGCGAGATCGTCGCGTTCTTCCACTTCGGCATCAATACCTTCGGCGACGAGGTGAATGAGGGGGATGGAAAGGCAAGCCCCGCGATCTTCAACCCGACCGGCCTTGACTGCGGCCAGTGGATGAAGACCTTAAAGAGGGCCGGAATCCCGTGCGGAATTCTTGTTGCGAAACACGCCGATGGCTTTTGCAACTGGCCAACCGCCTACTCGCAGTATTCCGTCAAAAACTCCCCCTGGAAAAAAGGCAAGGGTGATGTCGTCCGGGAATTCACGAATGCGTGCAAAGTTGCCGGCATCAAAGCGGGCATCTATCTCGGGCCGCACGACCGGCACGAACCGACCTACGGTCCGATCTGGGAAATCTGGTGGGATGGCGCGGGAGCCGACTTCCTGACGACCGACTTCTACACTCGGTGGGCCGCGATCATCCACAAGGCTCAGCCCCAATGCGTGTTCTTTGGGACGAAGAACTCCTATCCGTTCGCGGACTGCCGCTGGGTCGGAAATGAATCCGGCCGATCCGGCGATCCGTGTTGGTCTACGATCGCTCCGACCTCCATCCGCGACGAGTCCGCCCATATCGAAGAGCTCAATCACGGTCAGCTCGATGGCTCGGCCTATGTGCCCGCCGAGGTGGACGTTTCCATCCGTCCCAGTTGGTTCTATCACGCGTCGGAAGATCACCGGGTCAAGAGCGTCAAAGAGTTGATCGACATCTACTGCGAATCGGTCGGCCGCAACAGCGTGCTTCTACTCAACTTCCCGCCCGACCGAACGGGGCTCGTACCGGCGACCGACGCCAAGAATGCGGCCGGTCTCCACAATTGGATTCGCCGGACGTTTGCGCATAACCTCCTTCGAGGGGCGAAGATAACCTCCCAGCACCCGCGAGGAAGCGAATTTTCCGCTTCGAACCTGGTCGACGGCCGCGAGGAGACTTACTATGCCTCGGCGGACGGCTCCAACTCGGACACGATCGAATTTCACCTTCCCAAACCGAAGACTTTCGACTGCCTCATGATTCAGGAAGTCATCCAGCTCGGCCACCGTACCACGTCGTGGTCTGTAGAGTATTCCAACGATGGTTCGACCTGGATTCCGGTTCCGAACGCTACCGATAAGCAGACCATCGGGCATAAATGGATCATCCGGTTCTCGCCGCTAACCGCATCCCATCTCCGCCTGAAACTCTCCGGCCGCGCTCCCGCGGCGATCCACACTTTTGGCATTTACAAACAGCCGTAGTATTGGCATCGACGGGCGATGCCAATACTAGTCATGCT
Organism: Fimbriimonas ginsengisoli Gsoil 348; assembly: GCF_000724625.1. GTDB lineage: Bacteria > Armatimonadota > Fimbriimonadia > Fimbriimonadales > Fimbriimonadaceae > Fimbriimonas > Fimbriimonas ginsengisoli. Next base: position 2,776,914 of record NZ_CP007139.1, read on the forward strand.
TCTAAATAGCCCGGAGGAACGAACTTGTCGGCCTCAGGGGTGTTGCACCGGATCGCCGATGAACGGAATGATCACCGAAACGTGGTTGACCCCATCCGAATAGGTGCCGCGGAATCGCCCCACGATCTGCCCGCGATTGTTCACGCTATAGACGATTGTATCGTTGCTATACCATAGCAGCGGCATCGGCCCGCTCGGTCCCGGCATGGTTTGGGGCGCCGACGAAGCGTAGTCGATTAGAGTGGTGCTGCCGGACGGATTTCTTACGAACCCTATCGTGTGCGGGAAGGCGCTTTGATTGGCGCTCCCGACGATTACTCCCCGATCGTTGATGGTGATCGGAGTCGGGTTGATGCAGTTCGCGATAACGAGCGGCGACACCACCCCGTTGCGCTCGATGAATCCGTAGTATTGCGAGAAATCGTCGGGTGCGTAATACGTCCCGACCAAAGTGCCGGACGAGTTCACGCCGTTGAGCGACCCGTAGGTTCCGGGCAGAACATGCGGGGTGAACTGTCCGTTCTTCCAGGTGAACCCGTAGAAGTCGCCGCTCGAGGGGAAGACGGTCCCGACTACCACGCCGGAGTTGCTGATGTTCGAAGGGAACGGAAGATCGCCGGCAGGGTTTTGAATCAACGTCTGGACGCCCGAACTGCTTTGCACGAACCCCCCGTTGTCGCCGTATCCAACCAGCGTCCCAGAATTGTTGATTCCAAAGAACTGGTCGTTTGGCTGGCCGGCGATCTGGGCAGTGACTCCATCCTCAAAAAGATAAGCCAATTGAGGACCACTATCCGGATAGGTTTGAATGACGATTTTTCCCTGACTGTTGATCGAGAACGGATTAGGATTGGCGGAATAAGGAATGCCGTCGTTGATCTCGTGGAGCTGGTAAGACTGTGCTGACACGGCCTGAAAGGCAGCACAGCTAAGCAGGGTAGCAATGGCAATGCGAATATTCATTATGATCTCCTGGAGCCCAAAACGGCTCCAAATCATTGATGTGACGCAAATGCCATCGAAGTTCGTTCAGGAAAAATTGGCATTCTTAGGCAACCTTTATTTGGGAAAAAGCGCCTGGCCCGGTCTTAGCCGCCTACACGACGCGGCGGACCGCCGGGCGGCGGAGCTTGGCTCGGATCGCCGGTGGGCGGAGGAGCGTGGTCCGTCATGGCGGGCGGCCCCAAAATCTCGGTGAAGATCGGCTTGAGCCCATCCGCCCACACCTGGTACCCCTTGGGCGAAGGGTGCAGATTGTCGATCGTAATACCTTCGAACAACTTGCCGGCACTGTCCGCCAAACCGGCGTTCACGTTCAGGAACCGGACCCGCTTTCCATCCGCCATTTTCGCGAGCCGAGCGTTCACCGCACTGATCGTTGGCAGGTACGACATGTTGTCGTTGCGAGGGAAAATGCCCGTCAGGACGATTGTTGCCATCGGCGCCTTTTCTCGGCAGGTCTTGACGATCGCCTCGATCCCTCGCACGATTTCATCCACGCTCTGACCCGCTCCCACGTTATTGGTCCCGGCCAACAGCACGATGACCTTCGGGTTCACGCCGTCGAGTTCGCCGTTCTTCAGCCGCCACAGAATATTCTGGGTCCCGTCGGCCCCCCATCCGAAGTTGGCCGCGTTCCAACCGTAGAAGTTAGCCGTCCAGTTCTCCAGCATCGGCTTCCACGCCGCGTCGCTCGTGCCCCATCGGCGGGTGATGGAATCCCCCTCGAAGTACACATCGATGCCTCCCTTGGCCGCCTTCTGGAGCAACTGAAAGTGGGCGATGAGCGAGTTGTCGTCAGTCCGGGAGGCCGGTACGTCGGCTGGCGTGCCGAGCGGCTTGCGGTTTGTGGGAAGAGGCGGCGCCGGGATGTACCGGGCGACCCAGTCGAAGAAAGCGGGCCAGTTGGGCGTTACTTCGTGTCCCCCATCGTGCTGCCTCCAAGCCAGCTCTCCTCCGATCAGGGAGTTCACCGGCGGCATCGGGTCGGTCAGGTAGTCGCCCGGCGTTCCGAAATCCTTTTTGCCGAGTAACCGATAGGCTGGTCCCGCGAGCACGCCTGCCATGAACGAGCCGTGCGCGTCCACCCACTTCGCGTCCCCCTTCTCGACCAATCCGTAACTGACGAAGCACGGCCGGGGCGCGCAAAGCGCGATGAGCTCATGCGAGTCGACCGGCAGGTCCGCGGCGGTCTTGGGTGGATCGGACGCGCCGTACTTGATGAAGTTGCCCGCCATCCAATAGAACTCGCCCCCCGCCAGGTTCTCGACCGCCTCGCCAAAGATATGCCGGTGCAGCTTGGCCCCACCCTCGCCCGACGATCCGATGAACCCCACCGCCACGCGCGGATCGAACGCCTCCGCCACCAACGCCGCCTTGCCGTACCTTGAAACCCCTTCGATGCCTACCTTCCTCGCGTCGACCATGGCCCCCTTCTCCCGCTCGAAGTAGTCGATAAGGCGGCTCAGCCCCCAACCCCAAGCTCGCAGGGCGCCCCAGTCGTCTGGCTTCCGGGGCTTCCCTTTGTTGCACAGCCCGATGACCCCCATTTCCAGATGGTTGTTGTCCGGCTGAATGGAATTCGGGCTGATCGTCCCGTATCCCCATCCCCGCTCGATCGCCTGCTGGGTCCAAGGTTTGGCGCTGCTGGGCCGCCGGAATCCTCCCCCAAAGCCGAACTCCATCATCATCGGTACCGGCGTCGCCGTCCGCGCGGGCACCGTGTAGCTCGCTTGGATATCCACCTTGACCTTCGGATAACTCCGGTTGTCGACATGGCCGATCAGCGTTTTCGTCAGCGTGGGGATGCCGCCGCTCATCCCAGGGGTTACCCCGGTGACTTCCCAAGTCACCCTCGGTGCGTTCTTCGGCACCCGTCCGTAAACTTCCCGCTCGAAGAGCGTGACGATCTCCTTTCGCCGCCTCGGCCACTGTGACGCCTTCTCCACCTTCGTTCCGTTCTCCATCCGGAGAAGGTCCGGCATGGTCTCCTTGTACGGATTAGCCGTGGCCTCGTTGAAGGTCGACTGGTCGTTCGGATTGGGACCGGGGCGAATCGCCCTGACCCCAAGCTGCTTCATCATCTCCGCGTGGTCGTCGAATGGCGGCGGCGGCCCAGCCGGCCCGAACTGGATCGTGATGGATCCTCCCGCAAGCGTCGTCAAGGCGAGGATCAAATTGACTCTTCGGTTAGGCATCTTTTCCTTCTCTTCATTGAGTCGGCTAGGCAATTCTTAAGCGATCAAACCACTGCCCCAACTCCTACGAGCAGTTCGCGGACCTGGTCGAGCGGCCGATCTCCCTCGGCGATCCAGAGCACGCTGGTGACCCCCCGCGGATAGTAGCGGCTCCCGACCGCTCTTCCGGCGAGCATCTGGTCGCTCCAGGCATAGTAGGCGTTCTCCTCGCTTCGCAGCCAACCGGCGTGGGCTCCGTCGGCCTCCGTATCGGGAGCGTGGCCAAAGACACGCTCGGCGACGAACTGGCAAAGGTAGATCTTGCTCAGCCACGAGTTTCGGCTCATCGAAGAGAGCTTCCATCCGCCATCCGCGAACTTGCAGATCCCGGGTCGGAGCACCGCCTCCAAATGCCGGCCGAGCGTCTTCTTCAATTCGGGATCGATCGGCAGGCCGAGCACGAACGGATAGACGAGCGCCTCGATCGCCGGAATCGTCCGAGCCTCGATCCCCTCCCCGATCACTGCCGGCAAAAGGCCGTCCGCATCCGCCGCTGCGGCAATCGTACGGACCGCTCGGTCCGCCTGGACGCGCGCATCGTCCGCCGCCTCGGGCTCGTCGAGGCGGCGAAGAACGTTTTCGAGCAATACGTAAGTGGCCCAGCCTTTGACCGCCAGATACAAGCTATTGCGCGCCTGCCCCAGCGATGCGTCCAGGCTGTCGTACGTCGTGATCTCCTTCCCACCCTCGCATCGCGCGCCGTCGAGGCCGATGACGCCATTTCGCGCCGCCGGGTCTGGATCGTCGCGGTTAATAAGGGAGGTCAGAGCCGCGAGGAAAGTCGCTCGCTGCGAGACCGCCCAGGCGAAATCGTGGGTGTAGGCGTCGTAGAGGCCCGCCGTAAGCACCCAGTTCATCAGCTCCTCGGCGCTCATGTACGAGAAGCACCCGTTAAGCCGAGACTGCTCGTAACCCGAATATCCGGGACGGGAAAAGGCGTTCGCCACCCCCATGTCGTGTGTGAAGGCGAGCCCCCCCGGATGCGATTCGTCCGAACCCGGGAAGCGGACCTCGTCGATGTAGGAGTACCGCTCCACGAACAGGTCCAGCACGTTCCGCACCGTCCACGGATTGAGCGCCAGCTCGAAGAACGCCTGGTCGACCGTTAAGTCGAACGTGTTCATCATTCGGTACTCGCCCTCGTTGACCACCCACAAAGGCCGGCCGTCCTCCCGCTCCAGTAACTGCGTCGAGCCGAAGTACGACCGGATCGCCTGTGCCGCCATCCAAGCTCGGTCCGGCGAAAGCCGTCGTCGGAGACGGGCATCGAACCCTTCCGACTCCCGGCAGACGGTGTCGAAGCGGGCAAGCGCATGGCGTAGCACCTCCTCGATCGAGTCGAAGAAGCGGCGATACAGGTATCGGGTCTTTAGCCCGGTGGTCGCCGTTCCTTCCCGGAAAAAGCCGATCGCGAAACGGAAAGTCCGGATTTCGCCTGGCTGGACAGTTCCCACCAGCAAGCCGAGGTTCCCAACTAGAAACGCGAGGTTCTCCGCGCAATCAGGTTGAAGGATCTTCTCAGCCTGAAACGCGATTCCCGCGTACACGCCCGGATCGTCGGTGGCGATCGCCGTGGTCGTGTGTTGCGCAACTCCCACGAGTCCCTCCTCGTCGATCAACCGCATTCCAACGGTCCGGTCCGAGCCCTGATAACCGAAAAACGCTCGCCGGGCCTTACCGCCGCGGCGATTATCGACGGTGATCTCGGCGAGGATAGCCGGTGTCACCGCGTCTCGTAAGGCGTCCACCTCGCATACGTCCGGGTCGGGGACCGGTCGCAACGGTGAAATGAGCCGAAATGTGAGATCCCGCGCGCGCCACTCATCGATCCCCGCGCCCATCGTACGCTCGATCTCCTCACCCCGGAACTGGTCGATCGCCGGCGAACGAGAGAATTCCGCCAGACCCTCCACGTCGAAATCCTCGGCCCGACCTTCACTGCTTTGGAAGAACGGCAGGGCTCGATAGCGGCCCCCCTCGCTGTCCTCCACTCCCACGTAGATCCCCTCGTTGGCTGGACCTGGGAGCTCTAGACCCAAACCGCCGGTCTGCCCCTTCTGGCCGATCGTCAAAGTGGCAAACGCTCCGATAGGAGAGTGGTGGCTGTTGTAGAACGGGGAGCTCATAGAAGGAAAGTCTGAAGCAAGGCCCGCTAACTCACGGGCTCACGGCGATTAAGGGCGGAAACTAGATATCGACAAATCCGGCGCTTTTGAGGGCTTTGCGATGAAACCGCCATAGCTCTGGGCCGACCTCTTGCAGCCTTTATTATTTCACGAGTGGTGACCTGCATAATTTACGGTTAAATCGGCTCCAGGCACCACTATACATCGGTACGAGAACGTGTCGAACCCCCCGGTAGACGCCTAGAGCCAAAACGAGAGGTCCAGCCACCCCTCCCGATAACGCCGCGGAATAGACCTAACGCCGCAACCGAATCGGGCAAGAAACTGTAAGCTAGCGCCGATGGCACGCGTCGAACCCCTCGACCTCGATTCCGCGACCCCGGAGGCCCGGGAGGCATTCGACCGGGGAATCCAACAGTACGGCCGGATGACCAATATGAAGGTCACCCTGCTCCGATCGCTCCCGGCTTACGAAGCGCTGATGACGTGGTATCCGCTCCGGGACCATTTGCTGGGTTTTATCTCCCCTCGCGCCTTCGATCTTTTCGCCCACGCGATCTCCCACGCCACCAAATGCCCGGTCTGCACGAACTACTTCCGCCGCGTCCTGATCGAAGCCGGCGAAAACCCTTCGGCTCCCACGCTGGACGATCGGGAGCAAGCGCTGGTCAACTTCGGCCGCAGCATCGGCTTCGATCCTCGGCACGTGGCCGACGAGGTCTACGAGCCGCTCACGCGCTATTTCACTCAGGACCAGATCGTCGCCCTCGTTGGCTTCGCCGGCATGATGGTGGCGACCAATATCGTCAATAACGCTTTGCGCGTCGAAGTGGACGAATACCTCCAGCCGTACGCCGAGGTCCGGTAAGTGCCCGGAGAGTTCGCGGGCAAGGTCCTCTTCGTCACCGGCGCCGCCCACGGGCAGGGAAGGGCCACCGCCCTCGCCTTTGCCGGGGAAGGGGCCCGTATCGTCGGGTACGACGTGGCCAAACCGCTCGAATACCCCGGCTACGCTATGGGGACGTCCGATGAGCTCGCTTCCCTAAAGGAGGCGGTCGAAGATCTTGGCGGTGAGGCCCTGGTATTTTCCGGCGACGTCCGCGACGACAAGGCGATTACCGCTGCCGTGGACGGCGCCATCGCCCGGTTCGGTCAAATCGACATCCTCTTCAACAACGCTGGAATTTGCGGCTACGGAATGGCGCACGAGTTGACCGAAGAGGCCTGGGACGCGATGATCGACATCAACCTCAAAGGCCCTTGGCTGGTCGCCCGGCGCGTGATCCCGCACCTCATCGAGCGCAAGAGCGGAGTCATCGTCAACAACTCTTCCATCGCCGGTCTACGTGGTATGGGCCGCCTGGGCCACTACGCCGCCTCAAAGTGGGGCCTCACTGGTCTGACTAAGTCCTGGGCGATCGAGCTCGCCCCCCACAATATCCGCGTCGTCTCGATCCACCCCACCGGCGTCAACACCCCCCTCAACGACGGCCTTGCCTGGCTCGAGGGAGCCACCCCCCAAGAAATCGCCGAACGAAGCGCTGGCAACCTCCTCCCGGTCCCCTGGATCGAGCCCGAAGACGTAGCCAACGCCGTCCTCTTCCTCGCCAGCGACCGAGCCCGCTTCATCACCGGCTCCGAGTTCATCCTCGACGCCGGCCTGCTGACACGCTAGTTGAACCTCCGGAGCCCCTCTCCCTCCTTCGGATGTATGTGCCGAACGAGGGAGAGGGGGTTGGGGGTGAGGGAGTCCGGATGGAGCGCCGCTCTCCAGACCGGCATCACCTAACCTATTCAGATAAGCCAGCCCTCCACCTCCGTGGAGGGTGGATAGACCTCAGAGGCGCCGTTCGATGGCCATTGAGATCGAAAACGGCACGTTGTAGGGGGCGGAGAACGCCTGGGAGAAATGGCGCATCAGCTGATAGCCGATAGCTGACCCACCGCTCGAACTTCCGGAGATTCCGCCGATGTTGTTTCCTCCGACCTGTACCGATTCTTGATAACCGACGCCACTCCCTGAACTGCTCCTATCGACAAAGCCAAAGTCAACGGAGATCTCGATTCCCTTCGAGTCATCGTCGCGATTTACCGTGAACCGTACGCCTCGACGTTGAATCGGCTTGAAGCCGATGAATTCGTTGAGCAGCGCGCCGTATCGTCCAGCAGTGAGAGTTTTTCCAGTCAAGGCTCTGACTTTATTGGCCCAAAGTTTGGCTGCCTGAGGATCTCCCGATATATGAACCGTGCGGACGATGTTGGACATGAGGACGACCAGCGGCTCCAATTTCGCCGCTTCGAGAATCGGAAGCGACTTCTGATGCCGAACAAGCGGACTCAGCGCCGGCAGCCCGATCGCAATCACCTTGGCCTCGGCAGCTTTATTGCCGGGCAGGCGTCGGAAAAGCGGCAGGAGCAAGGACGGAGATGCTTCGACGATCGAGGGCCGAGCCGGCAACGGAAGCGGCGGCAAGCCATTCTCTTTGCGCCATCCATTGATATTCTCGACGTAAAGAGCATCTTGCCGATGCTTCGACCCGGACTGGCGGAAGGCGTATTTTTGGGGCCAGTAGCCATGAAGAGTGTACGCTGCAAGTTCGCGTATCGCTGGATTTGCGAAGCTGAAGTCGCCCCATAAACCTGACGTTCCATAAACAACGTCAAAATCGGTCAACTCTCTAACAAGTAAGGCTTCGCAAAGGGTCTCGAATTCGTTTAGTTCTTTCTTGTCGTGCTTCTTATATTCGGGGTCTTCCGAGGTAAGGATCGGATTCAAGCTCTCGATAAACTCCATCCGCAACTCTGGCGAAATCCTTTGAAAGTTGGGGGCGATGGAATTGATGACTTGAGGTGAATAGCTCGTGGCAAGGAATCTTGCTAGTTCGCGTGATTCCGACATCTTGGCGGATTTCTTCCACTCGCCAAGCATTGCTTCGGTCGCGGCATGCGAGTCGAATTTCTGGACCCCTTCTGCTGCGGCTAAACGGACCTCCGATGACCCTCCGTGAAGCAGTTCGTAGCGAAGAAAAGCTCTTGACTCCGGAGTGTCGAGCAAGGCAAGATCGCGGAGCAAGCTCGGCGCCCCATACCGGTCGGATTTGGCGAATCCCGCCTTGATTGCGGCAAATGCCGACTTTGGATATGCTTCGACAAGGCGGTGAGCTTGCTCGTAGGAGTATGAACCGCCGGAGGAAACTGACCGAACCAAGACCGCCTCTTCGCCTTCCGTCTGAAATGAACTCCACCATTTCTTAACTTGGATCTTAAAGTTCAAAAGGGCTGATTCCGAAGCGTTCCAGTTCCCAGGCCCGTCGTCGAAGCGCCGGTTTGCAATCTTGGGAATGATTTGCATCGCCGCGTCCCGGATCCTCAACACCTTCGGCCGTATGTTATGCATCCCTCCTTCCACGGTCCGGGTCAGGGTGCGATCGTCTAGTCCCGCAATCAAAGCCGGCATCGCGTTGAATCCGAGCTTGACCAGCTTTTGGGCCGGGGTCTCTTCCTCTATGAAGGAAGCCGCGAATACGTCGACATACCCCGGTTCCATCTGCTGATGACCGGTTTGGTTGCGGAGCTGCCACACCAACTCCTTGGCCTTGGTAGCGGGAGCGAGCTGGGCAAGTTGAACGTCGGTCAGCGGCTTTCGTACCGCATCTTCGGCGACCATCGGCCTGAGGTCGCGAGCGTAGCCTTCTGCTTCTTGCCGATAGGTCGAATCGGGAAACCGAGCTAGAAACTGCTCTAGGTCGGTCAAAATCTCAGACCGAGGCGCAGAGAGGTCCGCGAACTTTCTCTTGACGCGGTCGATTTGGCTTTCGGCGAAGTGAAACTTGACCTGGTTTTCAAATGAAAGCCCTCTGGCTCCCTCTGGTTCCCACTCCAGATGGTTCTTTGCCTCGGCATAAAACCAATTTGCCAAATCAGTCAATCCGCGCAAGTCGGCCAACCTTGCGAGCACGAACGCGTCTCCACTCCATGCGAATCCCAACCCGTAAATTTGTGGTCCATCGAAACCTTGAGGAGGATGGGACAATAGCTGCTTCTGTCCGAGGAGCCAACTCTTGAAATCCCTTTCGTCAAAGGTTGCTTCTTCCCAACCCTCGGGCCGGTTGCTATCCGGGTAATGGATGCTTGTCCCGCCAAGTCCCCAAACGGAGAAGCTCGTTCCTTGCCGGCTTAGAAGGAAACCAAATTCCGAGCGCTGGTAAGTCCGGTTCTTATTCCCAGGTTCGTAGTACCGAATTTCCCCAAACGGCTTCAAAGCGAGCTCTGGGCGACCAAATGTGTCGTACCACTGGTAAAGAGCCGCCCTCTCCGGGGCCTGCCGCCGCGGGTTTTCTGACGACTGCTGGCAGCCTGCTGCAAAGGTGAGCAAGAGCAACCAGCGCAATAGAGCGAACCCAGTCATTGGAGACAAGACGGATGGAGAACCTAGGCGGTTCAAGATTGTTGCTCGACCAGGCTGGAGCCAAGTAAGCAGGAAGCTAGGAAAATGGCAAATCCGAAAATAAAAATAGCGGTCGCTCGATCCGCTGACTCCTAACAGGGTGGCCCAGATTTTCTTGGATCAAGAGCTCTCGAACTGCTGAACTAGCATCGGCCTGTGTGGTGATGAGAACTGGCTAGCCAACCGATACAAGAGGTAGTGAAACCTATTTCCCGGCTCGCGCTTCCCGCGCTCGCCCTTGCTACCCTGACCGGATGCTCTGCCGGCCAGGAGCCGGGGTCGAGTCCCGCGGGTTCGTTGACCCCCGGCCAGGAAGCCAGCGCAAAGACCCTCGGAATTGCCACCCCGGACAGCGTCAGGAAGGATTCGGGATCCTACGCCACCCAGACCAACTCTGCTCAGGCCGAGGTCGACGCCCAGCAGAAGCGCGTGGAAGCCGAGAACGCGGCGGTAAAAGAGCTATCTGGAAAACTCCATTAACCGAGACACGGCTTCCCCCTAGGGACGGCGGGTTAGTTGTCGAACACTCTTACTTCGTAAAGGTGAACGCCGACGTTCGCCGAGTTGTGCAACATCGTCACCCGGAGAAACCGCGTCGGCGTCGACGGCCACTTGTGCCCGTGACCGCGAATCGTAGCGGATAGCTCGTTCGCCGAAGCGTCGGCCACCGTCCGCCAGTTCTGTCCATCCTCGCTCACCTCGATTCGGTAAAGATAGCTTCGTCCGTCTCCGTAGTACGGGAAGATCCGGGCGCCGGTGGTGGGCCGAACGTGGCCGAGGTCGATTTCCAACCACCGGGGGGCGGGCGAAGCCGCCCAGTAACCCGTGTCGATATGCCCATCTACGGCCAACTCCGGCCGAGCGTTGCCCTCGGTGCCGCCCGAGTCGCGCACCTTGGCCCCCACTGCGATGCCGGGATCAGTATTCAGCCCGAGCAGCTTCGCGAGATCGCCGTCGTCGCCGCCGTACTTGTGGATCATCTCCCGCACCATCGGCCCCACCGGCTCGGGCTTGGATTCGCGCGGCGCATTGGTTTGCCGTGTCCAAGCCTCTTCCCACTTGGCGTAATCGGGCGCCTTGAGCTTGCCAGTCGAACCGCCCTTTTCCAGTGCATCGAAGAAGAGCTGCCAACGCTGCCGAAGGAAATCTTCGTTCAGCCCCGCCCACTCCTTGTTGGCATAGTCGTACAGCACCGGCCCGCCCCAGATCGTAACCTGCATCCGCGCGTTCCACTCCATTCGATCTTTCTCTTCCGGCGTACGACCCCAGCTTCGCGCATCGCGAATCCACGTGGAGAGCCGGTGCTCAGGCCGCACCGCCATCACCCGGTCCATATCGTGAAGGAGGTCGAAAAAGATCGTCTTGTGCTTTTCGTATCCCGCCTTGTCGTCGTCGAACGACGCGACGGCGGCAACGAGATGGACGTCCGCAAGGCCGCCGAGCCAAGTCTTGGCCACGTCGACCAGGTCCCGCTCAAAGAGCGGGTTCTTCGCGTAACGCTCAGCCTCGGAATCGAGCATCACCGTCGCGAACCGAACCGATGGAATGTCGTAAATGCCGGGGCTAACCCCTAGGTTCGGCCGCTGTCGCCACGCCGCGCGGGCCCAGCTTGCATCCTTGTTGTAAACCGAATCGAGCAGGTAGCTCCAAGCCGCTCGCGTGCTGTTGGTCTCGCCCCCATAACGCGAGCGCGCATACCCCCCGATCCACCGCTTTACGTTGATCCGATCCCGCCGCCACATCAGGTCGGTCATCAGCTCGTACACCACCGGGTTCTGATCGATCCCCTCCATGGTGAGCCCCATCCCCAGCATCCGCCCGTGAGTTGGGTCGTTCAGGTCGTCGGTCGCATGATCGGCGTAATACTGCAGCGCGCCGAAGAGCCCGGTGCTCTGGCCGTAATTGTGAAGCGTGTTATAGATCCACCCGTTCTCGCGGACAGCCGGCTGGTGTTTCCAAACCGGGTACTCGCTCGTCGCGAGGTCCAGCACGACCATCCGCCCCTTCGGCACCTGGCTCACGAGCGCGTTCACGCGGGGCACCGTCCAGTAGTCGCGCGCGTTGTAGAACAGCCAACCCTGCATGATCCAGGTCCCTTGCGGATCGGCCTGCCGGATCGACTCGTAAACCGAGCGCCCGCAGGCGGCCAGGTCCTCTTTCTCGGTCTCGGGCGAGAATTGCGGGTTCTGCTCGTTGAACGTATCGCAAAGGTAGAAGTGGTCGGTGCCGAACTCTTTCCGATACTCGGTGATGTATCGCTTACCGATCTCCACGAACTTCGGATTGCGAACGTCTACGAACGTGGTCGGCGCGAACCCCGCCCAAGCCGTCGGGCTCGAGAGCTTGACCCCCGGCTGATACTTGTCGAAATCGACCGGCACGAACCCCGAGAATCCCGAAACGACCGGCGTCATCCCAAGCTCTCGCTCCTGCTTGAGAATTTTCTTCTGAAGCGCCACCTGCCCGTCGATCCAGCTCTGCGGCATCGGCCCGCCGTGCTCGTTCAGGTTCCCCATCCAGTGCCACGGCAAGAACGCCGGCCCGGAGAAGAATCGCGAGATCGATGAGTCGGGGAGACCATAAGAGCGGAACACCCGCTGCCAAATCTTTTCCTGGCCGTTCAGCGCCAGCGGCATGTTGATGCCGTGGAGCGCCATCCAGTCGACCTCGTGCTGCCACCGCTTCCAGTCCCACCAAACCGCCGAATAGCCGAAGGTGCAGATGTTGAAGTAGTGTCGGTACTGGTTGGGACAGACGACGGTTCGGCGAGCATAGTCGGGCAACCGCCCCGGCATCGCCACATTCGACCCCGACCAGTTCACCTGCACATGGCATGCGTCTCGCAAGTACTCATACGCCCCCCGGCAGATCGCGACCGCGCTCGTCCCCGCCACCGCCACCCGACCATTCTTGGCTTCGACGGTAAACGCATCGAGCCCATCCGCCCGCTTAGGAAGAAGTGTGAGATCGAAACCTTCCGCCGACCGTCCAATGGTTCGCCGCAACACCCCCATGGCCGAATCCGTGGCACGGGCGGCTCGCCCGTGGTTCTCAGGGGCGGCCCGCCCCTGTTCCGCTACAGCAGGTACCTCCGTTGCTCTACCAATATTGGAAGGAAGGGACAGTCCTTCTTCCGTTCGCCACCTCGGAGAGGTGACAGAAATTAGCCCGGGGTTTCCTACCCCGGGTAGAGCGTCGCCGAACCCCCGACCCCGGAGGGGGTCGCAGATCTTCCCCGTCGACCGGTGAATTGGGCTGGCGGTCGCAACGCTCGCAGGCTCGCTGCTAAAAGCGGTGGCAGGCCACCGCAGTCTATATGGGTTGGCGTTGATGGCTAGGATAGCGAGCAGAATCATTTTCGAGACCTCAAAATATCAATCTCCGCCGCCGAGGCCCACGGGCCTTTGTTGACTTCGGAAAGGGCGACGAAGCGGAAGTAGCGGGCGCTCTGGGAGTGGTCGAACCGAAGCCGAGTCGGCTTGGTAGTGTTAGGGAACTCACCTTTCAAAACCGGGTCGCCCCACTTCTTGCCATCTTCACTCAGGTAGAAGGCAAACCCTTTAACTCTTCCGTTGACGCCCCCGTCCTGCCGTGGCACATACCGGAACCCCTCGACCCACGTCGACTGCCCCATATCTACCACGATCTCGTGCGGATACTTCGGGGTGGTCGGGTCGTACTGGGTGTGCCAGTAAGTCTCCAAACGCCCGTCGATAGCATTGGCCGCCGGTCCTTCGTCGATCTGTTGGCTGTCGGCGGATACGAGGCGCCAGTTCTTCTTCTCGATCCGCCGGTCGATGATCACGTCGCCTACCGCTTCTGCGAAGTCCGAGGCGCTAGAAACCTCAATTACCGGGGCTCCGGCCTCTCGAGCCGCTTGGCGAATCAACGGGGCGACCACCGTCTCTATGCGCGGGTCGCTTGCCGAGGAGGGCTGGACGCAAACATAGACCGCGCTATAGAAGTCAAGGCTCGACTGAATGGCTTGGCGAATACCGGGAACAAACCGATCAAGAGGGTAAAAAGCTGGCCGGAAGGGATAGGTTGAATACATAAATGAAAGAATTCCGATCCCGTGCCGTTGCTTGTCAGGGTGAGCTTCGATGATCGCCCCTGATCGACCCCGACTGCGATCGACGACGTTGTAATCTGGGCCTAAATAAGTCGCCAAAGACCGGGCCATCTCGGCAGAGGCGGCATCAACTACGATCCTAGGTTTGGACTGAATTGCAGCAAAGGCGAGTAGGGTAATCATCGAATCCCTCCTTCCAACAAGCGGACTTCAAACGGCTTCAAGACAACCACCTTCGAAGCCCCAACGGCGATGGATATTCCTGACGACTCTCCGTATGGGTCCTTCGCCACCCATCTCCCCTTCACGCTCGGCGGAAGCTCGAACACCCGTGAAGGTTCGATCGAGAACGCCTGCGCCTTATCGCTCGGATTGCGCAACGTCAAAATCGCCTTGCGCGGCGACCAGCTCGCCCATCCGTACACCTCGAGATTATTCGGGTCGCCCCCGACCCAGTGGCTGTCGACCAGCACGTCGCGGTTCGCCCACGACCATTTCGCCGACTGTGCGACGTTGTCCCAGTTCTGCTTCGAAAGCAGATCCGGCGTAATGTACATCTCCTGAAGCTGGGTTCCGCTCCCAAAGTACGTCCGAATCTCGTTGCGGAACCGTCCGTCCGGGTCGTTGGTGAGATTCTGCGCCGACCGCGCGAACAGCAGCCCGTGCACCATCAGCGAATTGATCGGATAGAGAGGACCGCGCTGCACGATCCCGTGGTACGTATCTCCGTCGCGGTAGGTGATCCACTGCTCCCGGTAAGGACCGACGCCCGCGAACGAGTGGTCCGAACCGCCCCGCCAGATCGAATCCGCATATCGGGTCCAAAACGGCGACGGCCAGGTGCCGGTTGTGAGGTTAATGAATAAACCCGGCTTCGCCTCTCGCAGGTCGTGGATCAGGCTGATCGCCGCCTCGAAGTCACTGGCGAACGCCGAGCCCGGGTACTGCTTGTCCGGACTCCCCGTGCCATCGAACTTGAACTGGTTGATCCCATAGCGCCGCACCAAGTCGAGACACACCTCGTGGAACCGCGCGTAGTACTTCGGCCCGGAGAGCGCATACCCTTGCGAATCGATCTCCATCCCGACCTTTCGTCCGGTTGCCAGCCGCTGGTTTCGCGGCCCGCCGTAGCCGCCCCATGGAGAGAGCCAGATCCCCGGCGCCGCGCCGTACTGCGCCGCCGCCTGCCGAAGCGGCTCGAACCCCTGCGGAAACCCCGAATGGAACTTCCAAACCGTCGAAGTGTCGTCCCACCCGTCGTCGAACAAGAACGACTGAAGCTTCACGCCGCGCCTCTTCACCAACTCCTGTCCGAAGGTATTGATCCGGTTCACGCACTCCTCGGCCGTGAATTTGGTGAAAAATCCAAGGTCGTACCAAGAGTTGTAGTGGAGAAAAGGCTCGTACTTCCGTGGCCGCTCCCGTTCCAGGTAGCTCTGCACCGCTCGCCTCATCTGACCCACCGGAGCGACGCCGATGACCGACGAGTAGGTGATCGACTGCCCTGCCCGAATCGGAATCTTCCGCTCCATACTCAGATGCCAGCCCGCACCCCCTTCGTTGGCGCTCATTGGGTGCTCGAGCCCCGCGAAGTAGTTGCCGGCAACAATCGGCGAGCCGGGGACGGTCCCGACTGTCGTGGCAGTACCCGCTCCCGCTCCCAGAGTCACCTGCCGGATGTCCACATCGTGGTCCACCGCGGAGAACGTCGCCTCTTGGCGCAAATAGTGGCCACCATTCCGAAGCGATAGCCGCCACTTTATCTGCAGATGGCCGCCATCCGGCGTGAGGTCTGCTTCGAGCGCCTCGAACCCATTTCCATGGATCCGCCGCAACGGCCTCGTTAGCTGAATCTGCGACGCCTTGTACCGTGTTCCGTCTTTCAGAATCAGCGAGAACGGCTCATCTACTGCGAGCGCTTGATCGTTCGTCCACTTGTTGCGAACATTGAGCAGCCGCAACCCCCTCGCCACCGACACCCGGGCCATTATCGCCCCGTTTTCCAAAACCTGTGCGTCCTTCCCAACAATGAACCGAGCTACTCCCGCTTTCGAAGGCTGCCACCCACTCTGCCCCGCCGCGACGGCCCCCAACGCCACCAGGCCCCAACACCCAATTCCCCTCATAACCCATTTTCGCTGATTCTGCGAATGATTCACCTACAACGTGGCACGGGCGGCTCGCCCCAGAGAATGGAACTGTGTATCTCGGGCGGCCCGCCCGAGTAAAAGCCGTGCCAAAGCGAGCGAGACCCTACGAACCGTCCGAAGCGCCCGCGATCACGATCTTCGAGAAATCCCCCGCCGTCAGCAACTGCAGCGACGCCCCGTGCAGAAGCGTCAGCCGCGCGTACCGTACGTCCGGCTGGTCCGCCATCACCATCGTGGTGTCGAAGAATCGCGTGATCGGCTGGCCAAGACGCCGCAGCAGACGGATCACCTCGTCTTCGTTCCGGTCGCCCGCCGCCTTTCGAAGTGCATCTTCCTGCTCGGCGAGAACTTCCAGAAGCTCCAGCCCCTCCGCCGACTCCAGCGCCGAATGCTCTACCCGGTGCAATGGAGCTTCCGCCCCGTACTCGATCCCTTTCTTCCGCGCGTTCAGCACGATGTTCATCGGCCGCGTGGCCGTCTGAACGAATGCCACGTCTTCGGCAAGTCGAGTCAGGACCTGAGTGCGGAAGCGGATCTCCTGCGGCGCCGTCGAAGCCACACTCCCCGGATCCAGCAGCGCCGCCTCCAAAACGTCGTATCGAACCTCCGGCATAAGAGACGAGTAGCGAGAGGCAAACAGGTCGTACAGCGCTCCTCGTGCTGCCGCCTCGTTCAATTCCACCCCCTGCTCGGCAAACCCCGCCAGCGCTTCCGAAAACAGCCCGTCATAGTTCGGCAACGCCGTCGGCCAAGCCCAGGCGGTTTCGATCAAAACCGTGGCCGCTCGCCGAAGCGCGTACGGGTCCGACGACCCGCTCGGCGCGAGTCCGAGGCCCAAATAGCCGGCCAGCTTGTCGAGCTGGTCCGCCATCGCCAGATACGCCGCAACCCTCTGATCGGACGTCGTCGGCCCATAGTTCCGGGACGGATCGTATTGCGATTCGATCGCCCACGCAACCGATTCCGGCATCCCTTCCCGTCGCGCGTACTCGGCGCCGATGACCCCCTGAAGGGAAGTCAACTCACCGACGAGACCGCTGGCCAAATCCGCTTTGGCGTAAACCGCGGCCTGCCGGGCGCTCGCCGCCTCGCTCTCTGCCGCGCCGGTTGCCCGAGCGACCGCCTCCGCGAGTCGAACCAACCGTTCCGCCCGCTTTCGAACCGTTCCCAACTTCTCCTGAAAGACGATCGTCTCGGTGCGCGCCAAAAAGACGTCCATCGACGCCTTGGCGTCTTCGTCGTAAAAGAACTTGGCATCGTTGAAGCGCGCGTTCAACACCCACTCGCACCCGCCTCGCACCGTGTCGTCTTCCCCGGAATTGCGAATGAAGACGAATCGAGTGGTGAGCTTCCCGTCCGCATCGCGAACCGGAAACATCTTCTCGTGCTTCGCCATTGCCGTCACCAGCACTGGCACCGGCAGGATCGAGTATTCGTCCCTGAAAGTCCCCTGGATCGCCGTCGGCCATTCGGTAAGAAATGTGTTCTCATCCACCAGCGCGTTCGGAAGGTCGGGCGTCCCGTGTGCCACCGCCTTGGCTCCGGTCAAGATTGTTTCGCGCCGACGTTCCGGGTCTGGCTCCACCTGTCGAGACCGTAATCCGTCGACCAGCTCGCCAAAAGTTGTCGCGCGAAACGGCTCCGGTGAGTAGAAGCGGTGTCCGCGGCTTTCGAGCCCGCTTGGAACCCCTTCGATATCGAACGGCACCGCCTCGCCTCCGAAAGACGTCAAGATCCAGCGAATCGGCCGCGCAAACCGCATCCGGTTAGCACCCCAGCGCATCGACTTGTCGAACGCCAAACCGCGAATGGCCTTGGGAACCACCTCGCTCAAGATCTCGGCCGTCGGCCGCCCCGGGATCGTCTTCGTGACCCAGACGTACTGATCGTCTCTTCGCAGGTCGCCGACCTCGATCCCCTGGGACCGGCAGAACCCCTGAAGAGCCGGCGTCGGATTCCCGTCCGCGTCGAACGCCGCCTTAAGTGCCGGCCCCCGTTGCTCCTTAACCGAGTCCGGTTGCTGCGCCAACAGATCGGGAAACGAGACGATCAGCCGCCGCGGAGTCCCCAGCGCCGTTCCGCCGCCGTTCAGCACCCCCGCCTCTCCAAGAAGCGCGGTCAATCCGTTCAGCAAATCGGTGTACGCCTTGCGAACAAACGTCGCCGGCAACTCTTCGCACCCAACCTCGAGCAACAACTCAGGCATAGGCTAAACAGGATACCGTGGCACGGGCGGCTCGCCCGTGTGTATTTCGGGCGGCCCGCCCGAGTTAGAATCTCTCGATCAATCCTTTAGCCCGGCGCTGGGTCTATACCCATGAACGAAATCAACGCCGACAAATCGTGCCGGTCCGCCTGCCGTAACGAATCCAGATAGCGACTCCGAACCTCCCCCGGCTCAACCCCTTCGGCCGCTCCCCACAGCGAACGCGGCCACCGTTCGCGCTCGCACAAAAGGTCCGTCGCCAACCGGGCGTGCCGACCGTTGCCGTTGGGAAACGGGTGGATGACCACGAGACGGTGGTGGAACCGCGCCGCGATCTCCCCACGGGGATAGGATCCAAACTCTAGCCAGCACTTCACATCCTCGGTCAGATTCAGCAGCTCGGTCGAGATCCGGAACGCTTCGACGCCGATCGACTTCTGCGTGGTCCGGTACTGCCCCGCCCATCGCCAAGTCCTTCCGAACATCCTCTTGTGCAACAGCCGGAGAGTATCCGGGCGAAGCAGATCGGCTTTGATTTTGCGGCTCCGCTCCGCCCAGTCGATCGCCTCCGCGATGTTGAGGAACTCGAATTCATTAAGTTCGGCTTGAGTGGAGAGCGATGGGATTAACGCGCCGGCCTCGTCCAAATCTAGAGGCGTCGCGCCATCCGGATTCTCGAACGTCAATCCCAAAGCCGCGAATCCCCCCGGGAGAGGATCTCCCGGGTAGTCCGTTCCACAATCTCGTCGAGTCGGGAGCCATACACTCCCTGGGACTCCATCACCATGGAATGTCCCACTCGCTTCACTCGCTCTTCCGCCTTTTCGCGCGCTCTTTCCTCTGTCATTTGGGTCAGCGGAATCCGAGGCACAAACACGATCGCCACATCGCAGCCGAGCGCGTCGGCCGCCGCCCGCAGCCGCTTGACCGTGATCGAACCCTCGACCTCCGCCTGTTCGATCTGAAGCGCCGTCGACCGCGAAGTCAGCCCCATCCGAGTAGAGAACGTCTGGAGGCTCATCCCCAGCGCCTCCCGGATCGCCCGGACCCAGCCACCCGCGGGCGTAGGAGCGGCAACAAGCGGCCCAAACGGCATGAGTTGCCGATCCAACTGTTGCCTCCTAAACTCCCTGCTCATCCCTTCCATTCGATCATAATACCACATCCAACTCATAAAGTTCATAAATAATCGAACAACGAACAGAACGGAAACCCAGGAGGATTTTGCGGCACTATAGGCGACATGACCGCCGAAATCGTTTCCGTCGGAACCGAGCTCCTTCTTGGGCAAATCGTGGACACTCACGCGCCGGTAATGGCGCGGATTCTCGCCGAGTGCGGGATCGGGTGCACCCGCCGAACGACCATCGGCGACAACTGGGATCGGCTCGTATCCGCGCTCAAAGAAGCGCTTGAGCGCGCCGATGTGCTGATCACCATCGGCGGTCTCGGCCCCACCGTCGACGACCTCACCCGAGACGCCATTGCCGCCGCCCTCGGCGACGAGCTGGAGAAGGTGCCCGAGATGGAGGCCAAGCTCCGCGAATTCTTCTCGTCGCGAAATATCCGCTGGACCGAGTCGATCGCCCGCCAAGCCGAGAAGCCGACCTCCGCCCGCCTGATCGACAACCCGAACGGCACCGCCCCCGGTCTCCTCTGTGAGAAAAACGGAAAAATCGTGATCGGCCTTCCCGGACCCAAAGGGGAGTTCGACCCGATGGCGTACGGCCCAGTGAAGGACTACCTGGAGACGATCCAGGGCGCCGGCGTCATCCACTCTCGCACCCTGCGGATCATCGGCATGGGCGAGAGCCACGTCGAAGAGCGCGTACGCGCCCTGATGGACGCCGAAAACCCCACGGTGGCGCCTTACGCGCACACTGGGGAGGTCCACCTGCGGATCACGGCTCGCGCGGCAACGCGGGAGGATGCCGATCGAATGCTCGACCCTCTGGAAGACGAGATCCGCCGCGCCCTCGGACACCACCTCTACGGCACTGATGAAACGACCTTGGAAGCTGCCGTGATCGCGATGCTGAAGGAGCGCGGCGAAACGATCGCCGTCGCCGAGAGCATGACCGGCGGCGAACTTGCCGCCCGTCTCACCGCCGTGCCCGGCGCTTCCGCCGCGGTGGTTGGTGGCGCGGTCGCCTACAGCGTCGCCGCCAAACAAGCCGCGCTTGGAGTCGATTCGGCGCTCCTCGCTTCGGCTGGGCCGGTGAGCGGGGAAGTCGCCGAGGCGATGGCGCTAGGCGCCCAACGTGCATTCGGATCCACCTACGCCTTGGCGATCACCGGGAACGCCGGCCCTACCGCCGACGCGGGAGATCGCCCGATCGGCCTGACCTTCATCGCCCTCGCCACCCCAAACGGCGTCACCGTCCAGGAGCAGCGATATCGAGGTCTCCGGGAAGATATTCGCCGCCGAGCCACTCAGCAGGCACTCGCCACCCTCCGGCAAGCGTTGCTCTAACATGGCTTTCTCCAGCTTCGAGGCGTACGAAGCCAGTCTCTCGATTCCCCGGGAGGGAGAAGTGCCCGAACTGTCGCCCCATGAAATCGAGCAGATAACCCGTCTCGTCTTCATCGGGTCAGACCCCCGCCCCTCGGAGGTCCTGTTCGTCTTCGGCACGGTGCAAGGCGATTGGGAGACGATGGCCCGCATGCTCCGGGACGGCGACTGCGAAAGAGCGATCCTAACCGGATATATCGGACCCAGCGTCTACGACCGCGGCCTTCCGATCGCCGACGAAATGCGCGAAAAGCTCCTCGCCCACGGCGCTCCGGAGGACCGCATCGCCGTCATGAACCGGTCGAACAACACGCTGGAAGACGTCGAAATGAGCCTGCCTCTACTCCAAGGCGTCTCCAACATCCTTCTTGCCGCCAAGGCCCACCACAGCGGCCGCTGCCTCCTAACCCTCCGCCGCTTCTTCCCCGAAATTCCGATCCATTGCCTTACCGTCGACGCCTACTACGGCGACATCCTTGTCACCCGAAATAACTGGACGACCACCCCCCTCGGCCGCGCCCGCGTCTGGGGCGAATACCAACGCATCCTCGCCTATTCCGCCAAAGGCGACATCGCCTCGCCGTAATTCCGCCCACAAAACATGATCGAAGGCGCCGACAGCACCCTATCGATATGAAAAGCCGCCGGAGCGCGGACGTCCCGTCCGCCACCTGGACCCCGGGCGTCCCGCCCGGCTCACCCAATGCTACGAACCAAGCTATTCGCGACCGGAGTCCTCAGCGAAGGACAACCGAATGGGCACACTAAATGAAGCCTGGTAAAGAGAACCCCAACCGCGAAGAGCCCTGAGTGGTCGCCAAGAAAACCCGTTCGCGCCGATGATCGAAAACGCCGGACACCCCACAATGCCCCTGTCCGTCAGTAAAGCGATGGTCGCCCTACTGGCCCTCTTGCTCGCTCAATCCAACCTCCTCTCGGTCGGCGAACACAAACCGTTCTCGCGAATCGAGGACGCCGTCGCTGCCGCCAAGCCGGGCGATACGATCGAAGTCTGGCCGCGCCCTGAGGGCTACTCGCGAACCGCGGTAAGGATCACCACGTCGCACCTAACGATCCACGGCCTGGGCAAGAAGCGGGTGGCGATCGACGGCGAAGGATTCGAATACAGCGGCGTCGGTGCCACCCCGCGGGCAATCTTTCAGATCGACCCGGAAGCGGAGGGGGTAACGATCACCGGTTTCGAGCTCCGGGGCGCTCACAATCAATCCCACAACGGCGCCGGCATCCGGATCAACGCCGCGCGAAACGCAACAGTCGAGAATTGCGACATCCACCACAACGACATGGGGATCATGTCGAACGGCAAGGACGGCGACTCGCGGGCTGCCGAACACCAAGAAATCACCCTCTGCCGAATTCACGAAAACGGCTCCGCCGCAGAGCCCGGTCAGAACCATAACCTCTACCTTGGCGGCGCATCCGTCACTCTGTTTGCCAGCGAAATCTACGGCGCGCTTACCGGCCACAACGTGAAGAGCCGCGCCCACTTCACCCTGATCCGTTCCTGCCACATCTACGGCGGCGACAACCGCGCCATCGATCTCGTCGATTCTTGGTACACCGAAGGCCCGAATTCCAACGCGGCCCTCATCGGCAACGTCATCGGGATGAACCCCGACGCCGCCGGCAACCGGAACGTCGTCCACTTCGGTCAGGAGCACGGCAAGCGAAACGGCTCGCTTTTCCTGCTGAACAACACGATCGCCACCCCATTCGCCTCCCCGATCGTGCTCATGGACACTCCGCAGGGCCAAGTTTTCGCCTTCAATAACGACATCAAGAACGACGCCCAAAAGAACCCGGTGCTATTCGAAGTTGTGGGCGGGGCGAGGCTCACCGCTTTCTCCGGCGGCGCTAACCGAATCACCCCAAACTACCGGCCCTACCCTGCGCTCCTGGGCAAAACCCCCGACCCCAGAGTCCGGTACATCGACGGAGAAGGCGTCTCGCGCGACGGACGTAGCATGCTGAAATACCGCGACGGCCTGTGGGTCGCCGCCGAGCAACCAATGTTCGGCGCCCAGTAGCGTCGGCGTCCCGCCGATGAACTCGAACCGTGGCACGGGCGGCCCGCCCGAGTGCGAACCCTCTCTGTCTAACCCGTGTCACATCGCGCCGATGATTCGAAAAAAATCATCGGCACGAGCGCCGACGTTACCCGTCCAGCGCGTTCTGAGCCGCCCGCTTGATACGGTCGAAGCGAGAGGGAATCAGGAGCGCTTTCTTAAACACGTCCGCGTTCCCTATGGCGTCCCACTTCGCCAGAACCTGGATTGCGTTCGTCACGACCTGGATCGGCGCTTGCGGGTTCACCAACTCGCGAAGCCGCCGCGTCGTGTCCTGATCCTGCGGCAGCCGCCCGAGCGCCAACACCGCCTCCGCCCGTCGACCGAAGTTCGGGTGGCCGAGCAACTCCGTAAACAGCGGTCGAAGATCGGCGCGTTCGAGCCCCGCCAGCGGGGCGATGGTGCGGATCGAAGGGAACGGACCGTTATCCGCCCTGACTGCCGCGACCACCGCTTGAACCGTGGCGTCGCTCGGTGAGTCGCTCAGCATCCGCCGCATTGCGGTGGTCCGGTCGCTTCCGCTCGGCGAGGCCGCCAAGATCGCCGGAAGCTCGGCAGGGGACCAATGCAGGTTCGGAATCTCGCGCAGAAAATCGTGATCCGGGTCTAGGACCACCGCTTGTACGGTCCCCGTCACCGGAAGCTCGAACGTCTCCTCGACCTTGGACAGATGCACCGGATAGCGCGTCATGACCCCACCCGAGATCACGCCAGCTTTCGCCGGGATGTCGTAAACCGGCGTTCCGTCCGCCGTATTCTGGGTCTGCTTTACCGTGAGCAACGTCTTGCCCCCTTCCTGCTTCCAGGTGTAATCGAGCACCGGGTGCCCCGGCTTCTCGATCCACTGCGCCCAGAACGGCTCCACGTTGATCCCGGTCGCCTCGGTCATCGCCCGCCGAAGTTGCGCGCTCTCCACCGGAGTGTGCCTCCAAGTCCGCAGGTACAGGTTCAGCACCGCTAGGAAGTTCTCATCCCCCAAGAATCGGCGAAGCGTATGCAAAATGACCGCCCCTTTCGGATAGGTGTGCGAGTCGAACATCGCGTCCCCGTTCGGATACATCTTCGTTGACAGTGGCCGCTTATAGCGTCGCGCCTCCGCGAAGTAGGAGGCCATGTTGTCGTCCATCTCGGCGACGTAGGCGCCCACGTTCCGCGAGTGCTCCGTGTAGAACGCCTCCATAAACGAGGCAAAGCTCTCGTTCAGCCACGTATCGCCCCAATCCTTGCAGGTGACCAGATCGCCGAACCACTGGTGCGCCATCTCGTGGCTGAGCAGCGAGTCCGCGGTGAAATACCCCGCCCTCGCCTCCGTGATCGACCCCTCGCCCAGCGTGGTGGCGCTCACGTTCTCCATTCCGCCGCCGAAGTCGTACATGAAGTTCTGGGCGTACTTGGGCCATGCGTATTTCACGCCAAGCGAGTCGGAGAAGAACGTCAGCATGTCCTTCGTGTGCCCGAACGTGTCGTCGATATACTTCGCCTCGCCGCGAGGAACGACGTACCAGAGGTCGACCCCCTGCCACTTGTCCCGCTTGATGTCGAGCGGTCCCCCCACCAAGGTTAGTAGGTAGGTTGCATGCGGCTGCGTCATCTTCCAGTGATAGGTGCGCCGGTTCCCTTTGACCGTATTCGAGACGAGCGTTCCGTTTCCGATCACATTCCAGTCGGCTTGGACCGTGCAAGTCTCTTCGCTCGTGGTCAGGTCGTTCGGATAGTCCCAGGTCGGCGCCCAATCGCTATTGAATTCGGTTTCGCCTTGCGTCCAAAAACCGACCCGCGTTGCCGGCTGCCCCTCGCGAGTATTGATCCAGTGGAACCCGCCCATCCCGCCGAACGGCTGAGCTCGGCTGTTCTTCGCGCTGTAGTCGATCGCGATCTGGAACGGCTTCCCCTTCTTGAGTCCGGGAGTCGAGATAAAGAGGTTCCGCCCCTCTCGCCGGTATTTCGCCGGCTGTCCATCCACCGTGAGCCGCGAAATCTGCAGGACCGGTCCCGCCATCAGCCGAACCTCTGAGATCCCATTCCGAAGCGGCGTCAAGAAGTTGACCGCGTGGCCCGTAAAGACCCGGTTCGGATAATCGACATCTAAGTTGATCGCGAGATGCGTCAGGTCGCAAGTCCGGTCGAGCGCATAGTGCATCGACGCAACCGGCGGCGCAAACGGATTCTGCGCCTGTCCCATGAGCAAAGGCAAGAACAACGGCATAACCGTAGGTTACACGATCGTTCCGGAGCCCCTCCTCTTGCCGCCGCGGCTGGAAATGTTGGTCAATCGAGGCCAACCATCGCGAGCGGGAGGAGGAGGGGGTTGGGGGTGGAGGTTCTGGCAAAGCGACGGCCTCTTGCGAGGGCCAAGACATTAGCCGAAGTTTCTGACTAACCGGGGCCGCCGACGAAATCGACTTCGACCATGCTCGAGGGGTCGTACCAAACGGTCTCCTCACCGGTATCGAGCTTCAGGCGCATCGCATTTAATCCGAGGTGGCTTCGGAAGGGCATGTTGGGGGTGAGCGGGGAAGCGATGGCTACGGGCAGACATCTTCCGCGCCGCAGGAGCATAAGGTTGTCGTTGTCGATGAGGAGCGAATCCCCAAGACCATCCACGAGATCTTTGACTTCTCGGTAATAGCGAATTCCATAGTAAATCAGCCCAGCGGACGCGGCAAGAAAGACCGCCGACAGGATGGGGGAAACTCCTGAGTCATCCAACGTAAGCGGAATGGCGATGCCGGGCACGAGGAAAATCAGCGAACAAAGGGCCACCACAACCGCGGTTCCAACCTTTTCCATCCGCAGATTGACGGCCCGAATGCGATCCGGATAAGCGAAGCAACGTCGTACGGGCAGCGGAGTCCCGGCTTCGATCGCCCGAAGGCACGGCACCAAGCTGGAAGTGACCGAGGAAGTTAGTTGAACGACCTGTGCCCCAACTTTCGCCGGATCGTAGGCGAACGCCGAGATGGCGCTGACGATGCCGACGGCTACCAGAGTCATCCCGGCTAAGGCGGCAAACCCCGCTAACTTGCCAAGTAAAGCCATCATTTCGGTGGATGTCTGGTGAAAAGTGATCCCAAGCCAAGCGCCAATGAGCAGCAGGGAACCAAGCCCAAGTCCCGCGACCGCGCGCGCGATATGTCCAGTGCGGGTTCCCCATTGTCCAGGCACCTCCTGTTCAATTGGCCGACCGGGGGCAAAGGCGGCGATCAAGCCAAGGACATCGCGGCTTCGATGGTTCGCAGGCAGAGGAATCGTCGCCAATAGCTGCCCATCGTCGCCGAGCAGGGAGATGATCTGAGCCGCGGTTACCTGCCCCTTGAGCCTAAATCGGCGGATGTCGTCCCACGAGGTGGCTTGAAGAATTTCTCCCCGTCGGGAAACACCGATTTGATCTGCCGAAAAGTGGAGCGATTTCTTCCAACCAGGGAAGAGGTGCTTCCGAAGAACGAAAGCCGTGGGCCAGGCGATGAGCGCCAAAAAGGCGCTTAGGCCCAGCAGCGTGGGATCGCAGAGGTAGATGACCGGCGGGGACAGAACGAAGACGGCAAGGACACAAACGCCTGCGATGCGATCGACCTTTGAATCTATCGGAACGACGACTTCGGCGCTATTCACGGTCCTTATCTACAGAACCGCGCCCGCCTTCGCCAACTCCGACCGAATCTCCTCCTCTGGTCGACCTCCTACGTGGTAAGCCGCCAGATTTCCGTTGGCGTCGATGATCGCCATACACGGGATCGCGGACGCCTTGTAAGATCGGTGAACGCTCCCGTCCTGGTCCAGGAAGTTGGGCATCGTGTAGTTGTTTTGCTTCATGAACGCGGCCACCGTCTCCCTGGTTTCGTCGCTCACCGCCATTACCTGAACGTTCTTACCCACGCTCGCCTTGGCGATCTTTTCGGTATCCGGCAGCGCCTCCCGGCACGGGCCACACCACGTCGCCCAGAAGTCGATCATCACGACTTTTCCGCGAAGGGAAGAGAGGCTGACCTTCTTTCCATCCAACCCGGTCAACTCGAAATTCGGGGCCGGCTTCCCAATGGGAACCGGCGGCGCATCGTTCGGACCGGTGGCGGCGTCCTGTACCGGCATACCCTTGGGCGGCGCCGTGTCGAAGGTCGCCGCCACCAACGTCGCGCCCGATTTGATCTCCGAATAGGTCTCGGTAGTAACGAAGCTCTTCGGGAATTTGCCCTGCTGCTTCATCGCTTCATCCCGGTCTTTGCCGGCCGGCAGTTGGGCGATCTCGGCGTCCATCACCTTGTGCATCTGCTCGAGCAACGGCGCCGAGTCGTATACCAGGCGGTACACCTTGCCAGTCGTTTTGCCGATCAACGCCTGGACGTTGCCGTACTTTTGCTGCCCGTAAAACCTCACGACGCAGGCCGCCTCGCCCCCGGGCGCGGTTTCGTCTGGGCCGAACTGCGGTGCCCCCTTGGCCTCGTCGACAAGCTGCCCATAGTTGCCCGCTCCCCCGAAAAATTGGTAGAGAAGCGAGCCGCAGAACATCGGATGCCGCATCGTCACCGTCATGGCGTCGCCGATCTTGCTCGGCGATGGATACCGCGTCGCATGGTCGGAACCGGCACTTGCATACTCCACCAGGTTCTTGCCGTCGGAGACCGCCGTCTGCTGGAACCCGTTCGGAGCCAGCGCGACGATCTTGAACCGGTTCCCGCCCTGGATAAAAAGCTCGCGATGCTGCTCGCCCGGCGAAGCCTCGCCGTTCGCCTTCGTCGCGAGCGTGGCCTTGGCCTGAAAGCTCGGCATCGCCGCATACTGGTCCATCGACCACTTGAGGAACGCCTCCGGCGTCTTCCCGCCCACGGCCGCACTCGCACCCGAACCGCTCGCACCCGGACCGCGTGAGCACCCCGAAAGTAGGCCGACGCTCACGGCAAAGACAAGAAAAGCGGCAGTGCGCATGCTGTTATTACTCCATTCTCCACGCCAAGGTGTCAGCGCGGCATATCCGGCGTAAATGGTACCGGCTCGTCGCTCCGCTCCTCGTCGTATCGGCTCCCAGCCGATGAACCCAACGGTTCTCGCGGGGTGGAATCAAAAAAGAAGAGGCCGAGAATCTTCGTTGTACGCCTTTGAGAATCTTAACTCGCGGCCGAGCGCCAAACCTTCAATCATCCATTCTTTTTGCCTATCTCTTGACTTCGAACTGGCATCTATACCAAAAATGGTATAGATGAGCAACCCTTTGAAGTCGCTGGTCTGGGTCGCGGCAAGCAAAAAGGATTTCCTCAAGTTCCCGGCGGAAGCAATTAGGGACATGGGTTATGCACTTTATCTTGCTCAAAGCGGGGATAAGCCTCCTAGCGCGAAACCACTCAAAGGGTTTGGTGGGGCAAGCGTTTTGGAACTCGTCGAGAACTACGACGGCGACACTTACCGCGCCATTTATACCGTTCGATTTGAAGACGCGGTTTACGTGCTGCATTGCTTTCAAAAAAAGTCCAAGTCTGGAACCGCGACACCGCAGCAGGATATTGAGCTGGTGAGAAGCAGGTTGCGGACGGCGGAAGAGGAACACATTAGATGGCTACAGAAACAGAAGAAAAGATGATCGACCGCGGTAACAGTGACGTCTTTCATGACCTAGGACTACCCGACGCCGATGAATTGTTGGCGAAGGCTAAACTGGCTCGGGCCATTTCAGAAGCCGTCCGAGCTCGCAAGATCAGCCAGAGTCAGCTTGCTAGGCTGACTGGCATCGACCAACCGAAGATTTCCCTTCTTATGCGAGGACGGATTAGCGGCTTCTCTTCGGATCGCCTGATGAATATCCTCACTAAACTTGACCAAGACGTCGTTATCTTCATCCGGCCAAAACCTGACAATCGCGCCGCCATCGTCAGCGTAGACATGGCACACGGACTCTGAACGCCTGGCTCCGTGTCGACGAAAGGAGAGAGTTGGGTGGGGGAGGCAATCCATGCGAAAACACCCGCCGAGGACTCCGAAGGCGGGATATCCTCCCACACTGAGGGTTTTGCCTTCATGCGTAGCATCGGCTCCCAGCCGATGAACCCATCGTTCCCGGCAGGTGGGGCCATGATAGGGTTAGTGCTAATCAGGTCGGCGAAGATGGAGCGGGTGAGAAACGATGAGTAGCGGAGCACGTTGGATGCTGGGGTTAAGCTGCCTTGCATTTGGCGCCGGGTTCGCCTACGCCTCGGCGATGGACATGATCCCGAAGAACGGGTGGATCGGGTGGGTGTTCGCCGCGATCTGCGGCCTTATCGCGATGAGCTGCATCCCCGGC
The DNA here is from genome assembly GCF_000724625.1 of Fimbriimonas ginsengisoli Gsoil 348. GTDB lineage: Bacteria > Armatimonadota > Fimbriimonadia > Fimbriimonadales > Fimbriimonadaceae > Fimbriimonas > Fimbriimonas ginsengisoli. The sequence continues at coordinate 2,806,021 of NZ_CP007139.1, forward strand.
AAACACGTAGCCGTCACTGGTCGGGTGGTCGGCGGGTTCGTCTTCCTTCTCTGTGCCGTATACGTCGTCAGCGAGATTCGAAACCCCGGCCCTGGAGGAAACCGCGCGACTCCCAGCCTAAAGAACGCCCTCGCTCTCTTCGCCCTTTGGGGAATGCCCGCCGGATACGTTGCCCTGAGAGGCGTGTATCCCACCACGGCGCGCCTCGGAAATGTTTTTGGAAAAGAACCTCCGGACGGAAACGGCGTAAATTAACCTTGCCCCATGCCGATCCTCGCTTACCTCGCCCTCGCCGCAAGTATCGCCGCGCCTCGCGGCTTCGCCGGGGCCGAAGCGATGGACCGCGCGATCGCCTCCGCCATGGCCGAGGGCCGAATGCCCGGCGCCGTTCTCCTCGTCGGTCACAAGGGACACGTGGTCTACCGCAAGGCTTACGGCTACCGCTCTTTGGTTCCCACCAAAGAGCCGATGACCACCGATACGGTTTTCGACCTGGCCTCCCTCACCAAGGTAGTGGCCACCACCTCCTGCCTGATGAAGCTGTACGAAGAGGGACGCTTCCGGCTGAACGACCGGGTGACCGACTATCTCCCCGAATTCCAGGGCGGCAAAAGCGACATCACCCTGCGGGAGCTGATGATCCACTTCTCGGGTCTCCGCTCCGGCATCCCACGCAACCCGGAATGGGAGGGTTACAAGTCCGGCATTTACCTCGCTGAATCGCTTCCCCCGGTACAGCCGCCGGACATGAAGAACGTCTATAGCGACATCAACTTCATTCTCCTCGGCGAGATCGTTCAGCGACTGAGCGGCAAGAGCCTCCCCGAATACTCTCAGGAGCAAATCTTCCGTCCGCTAGGTATGCGAGAGACCACTTTTCTCCCGCCCCCTTCCTGGCTTCCTCGGATCGCCCCCACCGAACGGCCGAAGAAAGACGAGCTCCCCCTTCGCGGCGTCGTCCACGATCCGACCGCCCGCTCCATGGGCGGCGCCATCGGAAGTGCCGGGCTCTTCTCGACCGCCGACGATCTCTCGCGATTCGCTCAAATGATGCTGAATGGCGGCTCGCTTCGCGGACATCGCCTATTCAGCCCCTTTACCGTCACCAAATTCACCGAACCCCAGACCCCGCCCGATCAGCCGATCCTTCGAGGCCTCGGCTGGGATATCGATTCCGCCTACTCCAGCAACCGCGGCGAGCTCTTTCCGATCGGCTCCTTTGGCCACACCGGCTTCACCGGAACCTCCATCTGGATCGATCCCTTTTCGCAGAGCTACGTGATCCTTTTAGCCAATGCCGTCCACCCCGATGGCGGAAAGTCGCTCGTCCCGCTTCGCCGCACTGTCGGCACTATCGCCGCTGCCGCGCTAGGGATCAAGACGCAGCGAGTGGCGCTAACCGGATACAACGAGCTCATGGCCGGTAACTCGCTCCATCGAGAGATCTTCCGCAACGGATCCACCCTCACCGGGCTCGACGTGCTGGAGAACGAGCGCTTCACGCCCTTCCTGGGCAAACGGATAGGCCTCATCACCAACCACACCGGCCGCGACCGCGAAGGAAGGCGAAACATCGACGTCATGCGCGCCTCCGGCGTGAACGTCGCCGCGCTCTTCTCCCCCGAGCACGGAATGGCCGGCAAAGAGGACCGCTCCGGCATCGGCGACGCCGTCGATCCGGACACCGGCGTCAAGGTTTACAGCCTATACGGCGATACCCTTCGCCCAACTCCCGAGATGCTGAAGGGGCTTGAGGCGCTCGTCTTCGACATCCAAGACGTCGGCGTCCGCTTCTACACCTACGAAACCACGATGGCCTACGCCATGGAAGCCGCCGCCAAGGCGAAGATCCCGTTCTACGTTCTGGACCGGCCGAACCCGATCACCGGCACCCGAGTCGAAGGCCCCCCGCTGGATGAGGCCAACGCCTCGTTCGTCGGTTACTTCCCGGGAATGCCGGTCCGCCACGGCATGACGATGGGCGAGCTAGCGAAGATGTTCAACGAGGAGCGCTCCATCGGCGCGGACCTTACCGTCGTGCCGATGCAAGATTGGCAGCGCGGCGACTGGTACGACTCGACCAGTCTGGGTTGGATCAACCCCTCGCCCAATATGCGCAGCCTAAAGGCCGCTATCCTCTATCCAGGCGTTTGCCTGATCGAGTTCGGAAAGAACATCTCGGTTGGACGAGGTACGGACTCTCCGTTCGAGCAGTTCGGCGCCGATTTCGTCAATGGGCGAGAGCTTTCCGCTTACCTAAACATGCGCGACGTCCCCGGCGTCCGGTTCTATCCCACCTCGTTTACGCCGACTGAATCCCGCTTCCAGGGAGTGCATATTGAAGGCGTTCGCATCGAAATCGTCGACCGAGGCGAGTTGGACTCGGTCCGTCTCGGCCTAGAAATCGCCTGCGCACTCCAACACCTCTATCCCGGAAAAGTCGACTGGTCCCAAAGCAAGCGTCTTATCGGCAGCGACGACACCATCCGCCGAATCGCCGCCGCCGAAGACCCCATCGCCATCCAACAATCCTTCCGCGACCCCCTGAACGCCTTCGCGCAGAAGCGCGAGAAGTATTTGATCTACGGACACCAGTAGCATCGGCGTTAAGGCGTTAAGGCGTTAAGGCGTTAAGGCGTTAAGGCGTTAAGGCGTTAAGGCGTTAAGGCGTTAAGGCGTTAAGGCGTTAGTAGCTTGTAGGCATTACCCTATTCCCAACGCCCAAAGCCCAACGCCCAAGTCAATCTTTCCCCCTCAGTCCACAAGCCACACGCCACAGTCCACATCCCTAGCGCCCAACGCCCTCCCCTTACGCCACATAATCCACCGACAACCCCATCTCCTCCGGAGCATGAAGACGGAGCATCTTCGTCTCCACATCCGGCGGGATCTTGCTGGCCGTCATTTTCGACACCACGATCATCGTGATGATCGAGAGCGGTACTCCCCAGATCGCCGGCTGCTCCATGAGCGAGCGTGTTAGCGGGGATAGATCCCAGTTCAAATACTTCTTGTCGAGCATCATGTTGGCGACGATCGCCGCGAACGAGAGCAGTCCGCCAAGCAGCATTCCCGCCGCCGCCCCGTACTTCGTCAGCCCGCGCCACCAAGCTCCCAGGAGCAGGAGAGGGAAGTAAGACGCCGCCCCGATGGCGAACGCCCACCCGACCATCGTCGCGATGTCGAAGTTCTCGACCAGCAGCCCCAGCGCCATCGAAATGATGCCGACGAACACCGCCGCGATCTTGAACGCTCGTACCTGGTCCTGCGGCGTCGACTTCGGACGAAGGATCTTGCCGTAAATATCGTGGGCGAACGCCCCCGACATCGAAACCAGCAGCCCCGAGAACGTCGACATAAACGCCGCGAACGCACCCGCGCTGGTGACTCCGCTAAGGATCTGCCCAAGCACGTGATTTTGTAACATCGTCGGCAGCTTGATGACCGCGCTATCCGTGCCGTTATTCACGTAGAGCTCTGGCATGACGACCCGTCCGAGCGTCCCCCACATCGGAGTAAAGACGTAAAACGCCCCTAGCATCACCATCACCCACAGCGTCGTCCGCTTCGCCGCCCGACCATCCGGATTCGTGTAAAACCGAACGAGGATATGCGGCAGCCCCGCGGTGCCGCAGACGAGCGCGATGATAAGCGAGTAGGTGTACAGAAGCGGATAGCCGAACTTCGTGGTCATCGGCCCGAACGGGTGGCTCCACTTTTCGTTGCTCGGCCCATTCGGCGCCACGGAATCCGCCGGGATCGTCACCTTCGCTGCCGTCACGAACTCCACCGAATCCTTCGTCTCCGCCGGCTTCCCGGCGATGGTGGTCTTGTAGTTTCGAAGGTGGATCGTCCCCGGCCCAAGCTTGACCGTTGCCCCGTTCTCCAGCCACCGGACTTCCGAGCCGTCCTGGCTGGCGAACGTCGCCGGCAAAATCGGCTTGCTCTCCGCCTTGAATTCGTCGAGAACCTTCTTGTCGTACTTAACGATGACGGTAGCCCCTTCAGGGAGCACCAGGTCGGTCTCGTCGGCCGTGGTCTTCAGCACGTTCGCCGGCGCTGCGTTCGCCCCCTTCACCGTGACCGTCTTCTCTTGCTTGATCAGCGGCGAGCGGCCGGCGGTATTGCGGATGTCGGCCAGATCCTTGTTGTATCCGCCGAAAACGTTCAGGAGCACAAAGAGCGGAACCGTGATCGCGAACAGCTTCGCCCAGTACTGGAACGCCTGTACGACCGTGATCCCTTTCATCCCGCCGATGGCGACATTGAACGTGATCACCGCGCCGACGACGAGGATCCCGACGTAATACGGCCAACCGAGGATCGAGTTCATCACCACGCCCGCCCCCTTCATTTGCGGCATCGTGTAAAAGAAGCCGATGAACAGAACGAAAACCACCGCGATCCTACGGAACGCCGGGCTATCGAACCGGCCCTGGGCAAAGTCGGGGATCGTATAGGCGCCGAAACGCCGCAGCGGGCCGGCGATAAACAGCAGCAGGAAGAGGTACCCGGCCGCGTAACCCACCGGATACCACAGGGCATCGTAGCCGGACTTCATGACCAACGCCGCGACGCCCATAAACGACGCCGCCGACAGGTACTCGCCCGAAATCGCCGAGGCGTTCATCAAAACCCCGACCGATCGCCCCGCGACGAAGAAATCGCCCGCCGTCTTGGCCTTCTGGGTCGCGTACAGCCCCAGTCCGATCGTCACGAGAATGATCGCGATGACGAAGATGAGAGGAATGCTCACTGCCCCGCCTCCGAGTCGTTAACCGCTCGGTCGATAAGCTCCGGCTGGCTGACCGCCGCGGGCGCCCCGCGCCGTGGGTTAGACGCCGAAAGCTCCGCTTCGACGATTTCGGATTTGCGAACGAAGTAAGCCGAGAGCGCCCACGTGATCGGGAAGAACAGCACCCCGAGCACCAGCCACGAGAAGGTGAATCCCGACGCATCCGCGGCCATCAGCTTTGGTAAATACAGATTCGCCAACGGCAACGCAATGAGCAAGCCGACGAAAATCGCCGCTACGCGGATGCTGAGCGCCGCCTGCCGCCGCATGATCCGCTGCAACAGCACCCCCCTCGCCCCCTCGCCTTCGAGTGTCGTTTGTTCTTCCACGGCTCCCACTATATTCATTCCGCCCCTCCAAGCGGTAGCCATCCCCCAGGAGCGCGGTCGTCCCGACCGCCCCCCGGCCCCCGGGCGTCCCGCCCGCTCCAGCTTACGAACTTAAATAGACGCGCAGTAAATCATAGTTTCAGAATATACTGAAATCAATGGAATCAAGCACACCTTGGCGTAGGTGGATTCTCCTGGCCCTCGTCGCCATCGGCGGGAGCCTGTTCTACGGCGCAACGCTGGCCCACATGCTGCCGAAGAGCGACCTCCTTCGTGGCGCTCTATGGCTAACCCTCTCCGCCGGTACCGGCTGGATTCTGCTTGGCCCCGCCCTCATCCTCTTCGCCCAGAAGCCGATTTCGGTAGTTGCCGACGCCTGTCTCGTTGCGATGGCCTGCGGCGAGGTGGTCCTGGCAATCGGAGGGGTGCTCAATCTAGCTCTCGTGACAGGTATTCCGTTCAACATCGTCGTCGTCGCGATGTCGAACGTGCTCATGGCAGGCGTGCTGGCCGCCCGGCTAAAGGAGAACGGTGTCCACCCCGCCACCACCCTCGCATGCTGGTTCATCGTCCTCGATGGCGGCGGCGCGGCTGCCTTCTGGATCCTCTATCGTCTCCTCTTTGGAGGTCACGCTTGAACTTCAAAAATGCCGTCACCATGCGGGGCCGCGTCGCCGAGTGCTGGCTCTTCACCTTCCGAGTCGATCCCGCGAACGTCGCCCACCTCCTCCCAACCCCGCTCGAGCTGGTCGAACACGGCGGCTTTGCCTTCTTCAATGTGGTCGTTTCCCGCCTCACCCATATGCGCCCCGCTCCGTTGCCCGCGGCAGTCGGCATCGGCTACTGGCATGTCGCCTATCGACTCTACGCTCGGTTCGGCGAGATCGAAGGTCTGTACTTTCTGCGTAGCGACGCCAACAGCCCGCTCATGGTTGGCGCCGGGAACATGCTGACCGACTTCAGGTTTCACCTGGCCACCGTCGGCGCGACCCGCCCGGATGGCCAATCGCCGAGCGAGCTCCACTCGTTTGCCGACGGAGCCCGGTTGCGTATCGCTCTGACCGGGGATCCTCCGCAACTATCCTCCGGCTCCCCGTTCGAGACGCTTGACCAAGCCGCCGACTTTCTTAAGTACAAGCCGGCCGCCCTTTTCTCCCACCCTGGTTCGGTTGACGTCCTCCGGATCACCCGCGACGAATCGGCTTGGAAAGCCCGGCTGCGCGCATTTCGAGTCGAGGAAGCAAGCTTCCTCGAGCCATACGACGCCATCCCGGAAATCGCCTACGAGATGGAGCCGATCGACTACCAATGGAACCGGGCGGAGCGCCACCGGTTGCCGCGATGAAGATCCTCCTTGCCGGCGGCACCGGGTTCATCGGAACTGCCTTGGTAAAGAGGCTGACCGCCGACGGCCACACCTGCGCCGTCCTCGTTCGAAAGGACCCCGCCGCCTACCCGTCTACGGAAGGTGTCACATACATCTCCTATCGCGACCTCCCCGGCATTTCCGACGTCGACGCTGTGATCAACCTCGCGGGCGAATGGGTTGTCGGACGGTGGACTGAGGCGAAAAAAGACCGCATCATGGAGAGCCGGGTAGCCGCGACCCGACTCTTGGTCGACTGGATGGCGAGCCAACCGGTCCGCCCAAAAGTGTTCCTTAGCGGCTCCGCCGTCGGCATCTACGGCCACCGCCCCGGCGAGATCCTGACCGAGGATTCTCCCCTTGACCCCGAACAAGCCTTCCGTTACCGAGTTTGCAAAGCCTGGGAGGAAGAAGCTAACCGGGCTCGTGATCTGGGGATTCGAACCGTGAACCTCCGTATCGGCAACGTGTTGGACGGCGGCGGAGGTCTGCTCAAACTCCTTGTCCCTTGGCTGCGCCGTTCGCCGGTGCTCATCCCCTTCGCCCCGAACAACGTCAACTCATGGATCGCCCTCCCCGACGCCGTGAGCCTTATCGAGTTCGCCCTGACAAACGACGCCATCGAAGGCCCCTTGAACGTCGTCGGCCCTCGCCCCGTCACCATCCGCCAGCTCGTTCAAGCCATCGGCAAAGCCATCCGCCGCCCCGTTCTCGGCCGAATCCCGGACGCCGTTATGCAAGCCATCTTCGGCGAGTTCTCCCGCTCCCTCCTCGACAGCCAACAAATCCTCCCCGCGAAAGCGCTGGCCAACGGCTTCCAATTCGAACAGGAAGACCTACCTCAATTCCTGGCCATTACCATCCCTCTCTAATGCCGAAAATATGTAAGGACAGACTCCTCCGGGAACCCTCTCCCGCTCCGGCGGGCCAGAGAACTGAAAAAGGCAGGGTGGGGGTGGCGGCCGAAATTGCGTCGACAAAGGAGACTCCATACGGACCGCAGAGCTCCAGCTCTGCCCCTGCAGCACCAAAGGTTCCGCTAGTCCCCCTGGGCCGCCGCCACCCCCTTTCGGGTAGCGTCCCTCCATGCTTCTGAAATCGATCAACTACTGGTCGTTCCCCGGCGGGCTGGCCGGAAATCTGGAACCCGTCGAGGCCGCCAAGATGGCCAAAGCGGCCGGATTCGAGGCGATCGAGCTTTGCGTCGGCGACGCCGGCACCGCGCTCGGCGTCGACGCGACCGACGCCCAGGTCGCCGAGATCCGGAAACAGGTCGAAGCCTTGGGGCTCACCGTTCCCAGCGTGGCCAGCGGACTCTACTGGAGCCGCGCCCTCGCCGACGCCGACCCCGCCGCCCGAGCCCAAGCCGCCGACGATCTGCGCGCCATGATCCGAATCTCCGCCGGCCTCGGAGCCAAGACGTTGCTCACCATCCCCGGCGCCGTGGAAGTATTCTTCCTCCCGGACCGCCCCGTCCAACCCTACGACGAGGTGCTCCGCTACGCCACCGAAGGCCTCCGCGCCGTCCTCCCCACCGCCGCCGAATTCAAGGTGCGCCTGGGCATTGAGAACGTCTGGAACCGCTTCCTCCTAAGCCCCACCGAGATGGCTGCGTTCATCGACGGCTTCCAAAGCGAGTGGATCGGCGCCTACTTCGACGTCGCCAACGTCCTCGCCTTCGGCTTCCCCGAGCAGTGGCTCCGTATCCTCGACAAGCGTGTGGTCGGCGTCCACTTCAAAGACTTCCGCCGCGCCGTCGGCACCATCGAAGGGTTCGTCGACCTCCTCGAAGGCGACGTCGACTGGCCCGCCGTCACCGCCGCCCTCACCGAAATCGGCTACCAAGGCCCCGTAGCCGCCGAAATGATCCCCGGCTACCGCCACTTCCCCGAAATCCGAATCGCCAACACCTCCCGAGCCATGGACGCCATCCTAGGAAGATAGTGATTCCGGAGCCCCCTCCTCGTCGATGCATGTGCGATGAGGAGGGGGTTGGGGGTGGAGAAATCCGGAAAAAACCGGTCTCCAAACTGCCCATACGGACCGCAGAGCTCCAGCTCTGCCCCCGGTGTACCGAAGGTACACCGGAATCATCGGCGAGGCGCCGACGCTACTCGGAGGGCGCGCCCGAAGCGTTGATCCACTCCGAGGGCCCGTCGACGTAGTGCTCCTTCTTCCAGATCGGCACCCGGCGCTTCACCTCGTCGACCACCCACTCGCACGCCTCGAACGCCTCGCGCCGATGCGCCGCCGCCGCCTCAACTCGGATCGCCACGTCGCCAAGTTGCAGCAACCCGATCCGGTGCGTACACGCTAACCCCAGAATCGGAAACCGCGCCCGAGCCTCTTCCAAAATCGTCTCCCCTTCCCGGAGCGCCAACGCCTCGTACGCCTCGTACTCCAAGGCCTGCACCTGCTGACCCTCGTTCAAATCGCGCACCCGCCCCTCGAAGATCACGATGCCGCCGACCGAAACGTCGTCCGGCAGCAGCCGGCCGGGAATCGGCTCCGAAGTGATCGCAAACGTGCTCAACCTCCCGCCACCGGAGGGATCAGGGCCAGCTCGGACGACTCCGGCAGCAGAGTATTTGGCTTCACGAACTCTCCGTCCAGCGCGAACCGCACCAGCGACGCATCCATGTTCAACGCGTGCCGATCCGCCAGCTCCGCATAAAACGCGGCCGGGGTTTCGGCGGCGGTGAGAACCGTCTCCCGATCCAAACCCCGCCGCTCGCGTAGCGCCGCGAAATACAAAACGGAAACGCTCTTCATCCTAAGCCGCTTCTTTCGCCGCCACTTCCCAGACCCGCACCAGCTTGTCTTGACCGGCGGCCGCGAGGCGGGTACCGTCCGGCGAGAACGCCACGCAGCTCACCGGCCGGGTCGAGCACTCGATCCGGACGTTGCCGATCCCCTTCGCCGCGTTCCACAGCCCCACCGTCCCGTCGCGGCTCGCGCTGGCGAAGAGCCAGTTGTTCGGGTGGAACGATAGCGATTCCACCGGCTTCGTGTGCCCAAACATCATCTTCACCAGCTCGCCGTCCGCGAGCCGAAAAACCCGGATGCTGAGGTCGACGCCCGCCGCCGCCAAATACTGTCCGTCGTTGCTGAACGCCAGCGCCGTGACCGTGCCGCGAAGCTGAGAGATCGTCCCCAGCGCCTTGCCCGCCCGGGCATCCCACACCTTGACCGTGGCATCCGCGCTCCCGGTCGCGAGCAACCGGCCGTCGTTTGACCACGCCACCGCGGTCACCGCGTCGGCATGCTCCTGACGCCGATACATCGCGCCCCCGTCCGTCGTGCTCGTCACGCTAAGCGCGTGGTGCAGCGAGCCGGTCGCCACCGACGAGCCGTCGCTGGAGATCGCAAGGCAGCCGACCCACTCTTCCTGGTTCGCCCGAAACGCCTCGACCTTGTCTCCTTCGAGACGGCAAAACGTCACTTGGCTCTCCGCCGACCCTGCCGCCACCAAACGGTCGAGCGAGAAGGCGCGAATGGTGCTGATGACCCCCGCCTCGACCTTCGTGCGCCGCTTCGGCCGCGCCGCGGACTCGTCCCACCAAAGGATCTCGTTGTCGAACGCGCTGCTCACCAAATCGCCGGTGTCCGGCGCGAAGCTGACCGCGTAAACCGGCGTCCTATGTCCCTTCAACCGCTGAAGCAGCTTCACGATGACCGGCTTCTGCTGCGTCTTCTGAACCGGCGCTTCGAAGTGGCCATGCCCGGCTAGCATCGCGTCGTACTCGTTGCGACGCCCCGGGTCAACGAGGGTCTCGAACGCCTCGTTGATACGCGCCATGTTTTCGTGCGCGCGGGGATCTTTACTTACGTCCGGGTGGTGCTTGCGCGCCAGCCGACGATAGGCTTTTCGTAGCGTCTCCGTTTCGGCAGTAGGTCCGACGCCAAGGATCTCGTAATAGGAGGTAACGGTCTTCAAAGCAGGTTTCCCGGGTTAACCTAATATTGAACCCCAGGATCACCCTTCCTACGGCACTTCTTAGGCCCCTATCGCACACGATCCGGTGAAGATGCGGGGTGTGACGTGGCACGGGCGGCTCGTCCAATGCCAATCAGTTGTTGACTGGCGAGTCTATACAGACACAGAGACACAGAGTTCCTTGCAACCGGATGGGCCGGTGGGGAAAACGCCGACCGGACCTTTGTGTCTCTGTGCCTCCGTGCCTTTGTGTTAATTCCGGACGGAAGGTTCGTTCGAAAACCTGTTGGCGCTGGGCGGCCCGCCCGAGAAATCAACCCGGTCCGCGCCAATTTTAGGAAGGTGCCCGGACTAAGCCCGGATCTTCGCCAACAGCTCCGCCGTCTTCTCGTGCATCAGCGCTTCGTCGCCCCGGCTCTCCACGTTCAGCCGAATCACAGGCTCGGTGTTGCTCCCCCGTAAATTGAACCGCCACGTCGGATACTCGACGCTCAAGCCGTCGATGTGGGAGACCTCGCCCTTCGGCCCGTACTCGGCCTCGATTCGCGCGATCACCGTCTTCACGTCCGCGACCTCGGAGTTCACCTCGCCGCTGCACGGATAGTTGCGGATCATCTCCCCCACCAAATCGCCCAATGACCGCCCGGTCGCCGAGACCAGACGCGCCACGAGCAAGAACGGGATCATCCCGCTGTCGCAGTACCAGTGCGACTTGAAGTAGTGGTGAGCGCTCATCTCGCCGCCGTAGGTGGCGTCCACCGCGCGCATCTTTTCCTTGATGAACGCGTGCCCGCTCTTGCAGATCTCCGCCCGCCCGCCCAGACGCTGGACGATGTCGAGGGTGTTCCAGGTCAGCCGAGGATCGTAGACGATCGTGTGGTTCGGGTCGGCGGTCAAGATCGCCTGCGCGAGCAGGCCGACGATGTAGTAACCCTCGATGAAATTGCCGTGCTGATCGAAGAAGAAACAGCGATCGTAGTCGCCGTCCCACGCCACGCCGAAGTCGTGCGAGCTGGACTTCAACGCCGCCACCGTTCCCGCGCGCGACTCCTCTAAAATCGGATTCGGAACCCCGTTCGGGAAGTTGCCGTCCGGCTCGAAATGCCGCTTTGTCACCTGCAGCGGAAGGTGGGGCAGCAGATCGTTCAACGCCACTCCCGCCGCGCCGTTCCCCGGATCGAGCAACACCTTCAGCGGCTTTAGCTCCTCCGGCTTGACGATGTTCAACAGGTGCGTGACGAAGTCCGCGTACACGTCCTTCTTGGTGACCGTTCCCTGTCCGGTCCGCTCCCACTTCTGCTCGAACGCCCGCTTCTCGATGTCGTCCAGCCCGGTGTCCCCGCTGATCGGCCGGCTCTCCGCCCGAACCATCTTGAGTCCGTTGTACTCGGGCGGGTTGTGGCTCGCGGTAATCATCACGCCGCCGTCGTATCCGTAGAATGCGGTCGCGAAGTACACCATCTCCGTACCGACCATGCCGAGGTCGATGACGTCCACCCCGCCCTCGTTCAACCCCCGACTCAGCGCTTCGCCGATCGCCGGTCCGCTCAGCCGGATGTCGTGCCCCACGCAGACGGTCTTCGCCTCGACCGCATCCGCATACGCACGCCCGATCTGGTACGCAAGTTCCGGATTGATCTCCGACGGAACCTTCCCACGCACGTCATACGCCTTAAACGCCGGCAAATACTTACCCATGGATGTACGTTCTACCCGTCCAAGCCCACCCGTAGCATCGCCTCCCACGCGATGATCCTCCCTTTGGGAGTACACGCACCCCTTCCCGCAATAGCCCCATCCATCCGCTGAGAGCCGATGCCACCGATCCCTCCCGACGCGCCGTCGGGAGGGTCCGGCCACCGGCCGGGCAATTCCCGCCTCAGTTGCAAACCGCGATCCCGTTTATTAAAAAAACTTTCGCGTCCTATTCGAACCAAGGCCATACGTTCTAAAGCAGATCCCTAAGGCGCGGTACCCGCGTCGGCCGGAAGGTTAAACGTTAGGTTCGCGATCCGGCCAAAGGTAAGGGTCGACGTTTGCGGCTGGGCGAAAAGCTCGTCCAAGGTGGTCGCTGGCAGCTCGAGATAGATGCTCGATCCCGAATAGAAAGCCGTGATATCTACACGCTTTCTGACCTTGCGTACGCCGACCGAAATCCAGGCGTCGTTGCACTTACCGTTGTAGTAGGCGACGGACGAATCCTCAACGGTCGGCGTAGTTTCCACCGTAACGATTGCGTCGACGTTTTTGCGAACCTTTAGCTTAAAAGTCCTGCTCCCACGGCTGGGTCCGGCAACAACTCGCGCAACTGGACGGAAGACAAGCTCGACCCCGGGCATATCCGACCGTGTGGCGTGGATCGTGCCATCCTTGTGGTAGGTGCCAGAAGCGGTGAACGAGGTGTCGTCATCGTCGAAGAAGGTGGCGGTGAACGAGTTACCGGACCGGGTACCCGAGAATATGCCGGCGACATCTTCGGCATCGTTTGTCGACGAAGATTCCTCAAAGCTCCCTTCCCAGGTACCCGGCACTTCCGCAACCTGGTGGATCGCAAGATCCAGCGTTCCGCCATCTGGCAAGGTAGCCGAGTAGGCGGCAAACGGGGCGGTGGTGTCCCCGGCTGGAGAGTTATCTGAACTGCCGCTGCCGCCACATCCGGAGGTCAGCGCGAGCGCCGCAATCGCGGCGAAGCATAGAATTCTGCGCATCGCCCGGAAGAATAACACGATGGACACGCCGCGGGAAGAGCGCTCTGGGATGGACCGCTGTCTCCAGACCGGCCTTCCCCGCAAAGAGACCCGTTCATCGGCTGGGAGCCGAAGCCACCGATCCCTCCCCGACGCGCCGTCGGGAGGGTCCGGCCACCGGCCGGGCAATTCCCGCCTCAGTTGCAAACCGCAATTCCGTTTTGTAGAAAACTTCCGCATCCTATTCGACTGTCAAAGAGCAGAGCCAAAGGGGCTCAGTCTCTAATTAGGATGAGAGATCGGTAGACGTTTCCTAAGATGATGTCCTACCGTATTCGTCGCGGATTCAGACCGGCGGCGGCTACCCTTGCCTCTATATCCGCTTTCCACGCCGCTTTTCGTGGGCCGAAGCTGATCAACTCGTAGATGATACGATCTCCTTTCCTCTCGACCTCGTGACCGTCTACAAACCCGACGCCGGACTCCAAGAGCTGCTCGTCGAGTTGTACTTCGAAGTCTTGCAGAGCCTCTAGGTCTGCCAGCGGCGCTTCAAACGTGACGATCACTTTCGCGCGAGCCACTGGAGGCGTGTCTCCGATGGCGAACTCGTTTTCCCCCTCCCAGTTGGCAGGGATGATGCCGTGAAGTTCAACCTCCGGCTTAAGGAGAACGCAACCGGAAGCGGCTTCGATCTGTCGAACAACCTCGCTTCGATTCTCCATCGAATCCATCTGAGGCAGATGCCACTTCGCCCGTAAAACCTTCTTCTCCGCCCCGACTTGAATGGCTGAAAAGACGTGATACACCGACTGAAGCGACCGCACGCCTCATCTTAGCCTTGGCGCCCACTGCGCACGGAACTCGCCTGCGGTAGGTCCCCGTCTACAGATCTGCCCGAGCCGCAACCTGGCCGATGTTCATCGGTAAGGGCGGTCTCAGAAAACCGAAACCAAAGCGCGCTAAGCCGCTTACAGTGCCAGTGCCGTCCGGAGAAGGGGATATGTGCTCTCAAACCAGCATCGACTGCTGGGCGAAGATGCCCGCCATCGCGCCCTGCGATGATGCCTGGGTGACCGAGGGCAAGAAGGGCGTGGTGAGGTCGCCGGCGGCGTAGATGCCGGGCATGCTGGTTTGGCGCCGCTCGTCGACCTTGAGGACGATGCCGCCGGGCGTATCTACCGTGGCGAGGCCCAGTGATTCATGCAGGCTTGCGGAAGGCCTGTTGCGCGGATGGGCGAACAGGATGTCGACCGCGCAATTGCGACCCGTATCGACATTGACGGTGGTGATATGGCCGTTGTGATGGGCGATCTCGACGATCCGGCCATCGACGACAGGTACGTTGCGGCGCGCCAGATCGGCCCGGATATCGGGCGGAATGTCGTGACCATCGGCGAAGACAATCAACCTGTCGGTCCAATCGTGGAACAGACTGACAGACTGGTGCGACTGCGGGCCGGACCAGACGAGGCCCCAATGCTGGCCGGCGACTTCAAAGCCGTCGCAATAGGGGCAGGGCACGATGGACGTGCCCCAGCTTTCGGCAAAGCCCGGAACATCAGGCATCTGGTCGGTGACGCCATAGCTCAGAATCAGGCGGCGCGCCTCAAGGCTTTCGCCATCGCCAGTAAGGACGGAGAAATGGTCGATGGCGCCGGAGACGCTGTCCGCTCGGGCACTGACCAGCCTAATCGTGGGATATCGCTCCAGTTGCTGCCGCGCCTCGGCCAGGATGTCCAGCGGTGGCTTGTGATCGTGGCCGAGCAGGCCATGCGAGTGGCCGGCAAAGCGATTGCGCGGCAAGCCGGTATCGAGAACGGTGACCTTCCGGCGGGCACGGCCGAGCTGCAGGGCGCCGGCGAGACCGGCAAAGCTGCCGCCGATGATGATGACGTCATTCATCGTGAAGGGCTCCGTACTGTGGATGGAGGGGGTTGGGCTGGGTCTGGCGCACAACATCTCTTGTCGGAATGTGAGATTTTACGTTAATTACATGATTCGAGGCTGTCATTCATGATCGGTTACAGGCGGGTATCGAGCAGTGATGAACGCCAGTCGGTCGCCCTCCCCTTGGCAATAGCCCAAAACTAGTATATACTTGTCTACTATTTAGCGCCGACGATACCGTCGGCAAAAGGAGACAAAGAATGCCTTACCTAGACCAACACGCTGCCGCCGAGGCCCGCGCCCTGAGGAGCCGCGAAAACGGCGCCAAGAGCAAAGGACCTATCACCCCCGAGGGAAAGGCGATCAGTAGCCGCAACGCTCTCAAGCACGGGTTCAACTCGTCCAAGCACACCCTCCTCCCGACCGATGATCCCGAGGAGTTCGAGGCGCTTCGCGCCTCGTTCCACGAACAGCTCGAGCCAAGGAATGCGATCGAGAACTACCTTGTGGAAAAGGTCGTCGCCAACGCCTGGCGAGTGCGCCGCATCCATGGAATCGAGAGCTCCGTGCTCACATACGATCCGAAGGCGGGGCAAAAGCCGTCCCTCCCGTTCCAATACAACTTCCACAAGCTCCTCACCCTCGCCCAGTACGAGTCGCACACCGAGCGCAGCATCTACAAAGCCCTCCACACTCTCGCCGTCATGCGAGACGCCTACAAAACCCAGCAAATCCTCCCGATCGGCGACGACAACGAAAAGTAAAAATCGCGGAACGAACCCAGAATTGAACCTAAGCGGCCAAAAACGAACCCAGCGAAGACCCACCGTGAACCGATCGACTTCCGTTTGGCTCTGGAACGGCGTGGAAGTGGGATGTTGATCGAACGACTCCTGGCGAAGCGGCTTCAAGCCGGCGATGCCGGCGCGTGGGATCGGGTGGTGCGGCAGGAATACCCCCGCATTCTCCGGTTCCTGCGCCACCTGAGCGGGTCCGCGGCGGATGCCGAAGATCTCGCCCAGGGCACCTTCGTGAAAGCCCGGGAAGCCGCTCTCAAGTTCCGGCACGAGTGCTCGCTCCGGACGTGGCTGCACAAAATCGCCTACCGGGAGTTCACGCACTGGCTGCGCGACCGGCGCGAGACGCCCGAGCTCTTGCCCGAACGAGCCGCGCCGGAAGGTCGGTCCGACGACGCCGTGGTCTTGGCCGCCGCCATCGCCGAGCTGCCGCCCGACGTTCGCGACGCGTTCTTGCTCCGAGAGGTGCAGGAGCTCACCGTTCGTGAAGCCGCCGCCGTCCTGGGAGTCCCGGAAGGAACGGTCAAGTCCCGCAACCACACGGCTCGGGAGCGCCTTCGGGCAATGCTCGCCGGAACCTGGGAGGTTGTAGATGGAAACGAAAGCATTGGAGGTCAACGTGAACCGATTTGAGCGAGCGCTAGGCGAGCTGCGGAAGGAATCGCCGGTATCCGGCATCGAGCGGTGCCTACACGGCCAACCGGCCAACCCGCGCATTGCCTGGTGGCTTGCCGCCGGAGCCGCTTCCGGCGTCGCGGTCGTCGCCCTCGTGGCGATGCCGACCCCTGCCCACGCCGGCTTGTTGAGCCAAGTTCGAGACGCGATGGGAAGGGTGCGCCACGTGCACCTCCGCTCCTACATGGTCGGCCTTCCCGAAGCCAAGTACCCGGAGATGGAGGCATGGGTCTCCGGCAAACACTTCCGGTACGACTCGCTCGATGTCCACGACGGAAAGCCGGTGTTCCAATCCGTCTTTGACGGCAAGCGTCACACGACCTATATCGTCACCGAAAAACTTGCAACCGTCCGGAGCAAGCCTCCCATCGGCGCATGGTCCTCTATGACGCTGCCCGAGCTGGCCAAGCAACTTGGCAAAGCTCAAACCGTGAAGATCGAAGAGGTCACGGAGGAAGGCCGGCCGATGCTGCGGCTAACAAGCGACGGTCACTGGATGACCGGAGGCAAAACTTACGCGTCGCGTACCGTCTACCTCGCTGATCCCATCGACAAGCTCCCGCGACAGATGCTGAACTTCGACCCCGGCCACAGCGAAGACGGCCGCCCTCCCCACTGGCAACTTAGAAACAAGGTCGAGCTCGACTATCCGAGCGCCGTCCCCGAAGACCGGTTTAAAGTCGATCTACCTGCCGACGTCGACGTCATCGATAAAGACCGAGAGATGGCTGGGTACCGGTCTCGCTGGGCAAAGGGAATCCAGATAAGAAACGGCCTCACGCTACGCGATGTGATCTTGGATCGGGTCGGCCTGCTCCACGTGATTTGGACGGGCGGCCCGGCCCTCCAGCCATCCACGCACCTGTGGATTCTCGACGCCGCCGGGCACCGATTCTCCGGCTATCCGTACCCACCCCATCCGGAGATCGCCAAGACGAAGTTCCAAGGTTCACCCGCCCGAATCATCACCGCGGTCGCGAGCTCTCGGAGCCTTGTGTTTCCAATCAAGATTGTGGTTCCGGGTGCCACGTTCCGAGTCTCGTCGGCGCATCGAACCGATGAATCTCGAGAAATCCCCGCGTTGATGGGAGCCGTCCCCCGTTGAGGCCTGCGCCGGGTAGCCTCGCGGGCATGCCTGCTCAGCTACTCGGCGCCCATATGCCCGCCACCGGCGGCGTCCATAACGCCATCGTCACTGGACACGCCATTGGGTGCACCGCCGTGCAGGTGTTCACCTCGAGTCCGCAAATGTGGAAGTCGAAGCCGGTGACCGACGAAATGGTCGCGGCATTCAAAAACGCCCAGCGGGAAACCGGAATCACCGAGGTCGTGAGCCACGACAGCTACCTCATCAACCTTTGCGCGCCCGACGACGCGAAGCGCAAGCAGAGCATGGAGGGAATGAAAGGTGAGATCGAGCGGTGCGCCCTCTATGGCATCGACCGCGTCGTCTCCCACATGGGCGCTCACATGGGGCAGGGGGAGGAGTGCGGCCTTCAAGGGATCGCCGAGTCCATCAAACAGGTGTTGGACGAGACCCCCGACTCGGTCACCGTCCTCATGGAGACCACCGCCGGCCAAGGCTCCTCGCTGATGGCTCGATTCGAACACCACGCCTGGATCCTCGAGGCGCTGAAGGGTCATCCACGCCTTGGCGTCTGCCTCGACACCTGCCACATCTTCGCCGCCGGCTACGACATCCGAACCCCGGAGACCTTCACCGCCACCTTCGCCGAATTCGACCGCCTGATCGGTTTCGACCGTCTGAAGACGGTCCACTGCAACGACAGCAAGAAGGGCCTCGGCACCCGCGTCGACCGCCACGCCCACCTCGGCGAAGGCGAAATTGGCGACGAAACGTTCCGCCTTCTGGTCAACGACGAGCGTTTCACCAACATCCCCATCCTCCTAGAAACCGCCCACGAAGACGACGGACACGTCAAGGATCTGCAAAAACTGAAAGCCTTCGCCGGCTTAACCATCTAATCGCCCGAAGCTTCCCCACCACTTTGCGTCTTAGCGCCTTTGCGTGCCCCTAATCCCAGATGATGCCGCCCGAAATGCCCGAGGTGATGGTCCCCCCACGCGGAGTCGCGGAACGCGAGGCTTGGCGAAAGGAAATTGCCGCTTGGCGCGACGAAACGCGAAAGGCGCTCAACTACGACGGCGCGCCATACCGCCGGCCCGAGTTCCAATGGGCGGCCCGGTGCTACGCCTGCAACAAGGTCATGCTCTGGGACGAGACCTTCCTCGATCCAAAGAGCGGCCGCTACCTAGTTGAGGATTACCTGCGAGAAGGTGAACGCGCCTTTGGCGGCTACGACGCCGTCGTCCTATGGCACGCCTATCCCCGAATCGGATTCGACGACCGGAACCAGTTCGACTTCTATCGGGAGATGCCCGGCGGCCTCGCCGGGTTGAGGGAAGTCGTTCGCCGTTTCCACCGCCGAGGCGTGCGCGTGTTCGTCGACTACAACCCCTGGGACACCGGCACCCGGCGCGAGCCGGTGACCGACGCGGAAGCGCTCTCCGGAATCGTGCGCGAGATCGAAGCCGATGGCGTATTCCTCGACACGCTCAACGAAGGCGGTATGGCCCTGCGCGCCGCGATGGATCGCGCCCGCCCCGGAGTCGCCATGGAGTCCGAGTTGGCGCTTCCGGTGGAGGGCCTTCCTCTCAACCACCTCTCCTGGGCGCAATGGTTCGACCCAGGCGACCCGCCCGGCGTGCTCCGCAACCGATGGATCGAGCCACGCCACATGATGCACCTGGTCCGCCGTTGGGACACCGACCACACAAACGAGTTGCATCTCGCCTGGATGAATGGAGCCGGAATGCTGGTTTGGGAGAACGTCTTCGGCTCCTGGAACCCATGGAGCCTTCGCAACCGGGCGATGTTGAGGGCGATCCTTTCTGTCCAAAGGCATTTCCACCCGCACTTCTCCCAAGGCGACTGGATCCCGCTCATCGAGACCGGATCCCCCGAGGTCCACGCCAGTGAGTGGCGACACGGCGCATCCCGCTTGTGGACAATCGTGAATCGAGGGAATGGCGAGGCCAAGGGTGACCACTTCGACGCCCGATTGAGAACCGGCGAGAGGCTCTTCGATCTTCTCACCGGTCGAGAGGTCCACCATCCGGATGATCCTTTGCCGGCGACCGGAATCGCATCGTACTTGGCCGTTCCGGCGCACGAAGTAACGGAAGAGCTACGCACCTTCTTGGCGGCGCAGTCTCACGTCGAAGGCTTCGGCGTCGATACCGCAAGTCGGACGCGCCATCCCCAGCCGACGATCGTCGCGTTTCACTCCGATTCGCCCGGTACTGGGCTCGTGGTCGAAGCCGGGGAGTACCCCGTCGTCACCCGCTATCGAGCCCGTGAGTGCGGCGAGCGGGGCTACGCCCACTACGAAAACCTCGCCTACCCGCCGATCCACCAAGAAAGCATAGAGACCCGCCGCGTGCGCCTCTCGCGCTTCGCACTCGATCCCAAAGAAGTCACGAACTCGGAGTACGCCGCCTTTTTGCGGGAGAGCGGCTACAAACCGGCCCATCCCCAAAGCTTCCTCAAGCACTGGGTCGCCGGACAACCGGTAGCCGGCCAGGAACGGGACCCAGTCGTGTTCGTCGACCTTGACGACGCCCGCGCCTATGCGAAATGGGCGGGGAAGCGGTTACCAACCGATGCCGAATGGCAGGTGGCAATGGAGCGTCATCGGGTCGATCGAGGAGCGAAGCCGGTCTGGAATTGGACCGAGAGCGAGTACTCCGACGGCCGCACCCGCTTCTGTCTTCTTAAGGGCGGGTCGTGGTACCAGGCGCCGGGTTCGCAGTGGTATGCCGATGGCGGCGTTCGGCCGCCCGACTTCGCCGCGAAGTTCATTCGCATGAATCCCGGTCTGGATCGCTGTGCCACAGTCGGCTTCCGTTGCGCTAAGTAGCATCACATCCACGTCATGCTGGGGTGACCCCGTAAAGCCGGCCGTGTGAACGTGGCATCCTATGGCGAGATGGCGAGTCCGGCTTTCTCGATCGACGCCAAAACCCAGCTTGGCGAAGTGGCCCTCGTCGTGGGCGATCTGCAACGCTCCATCGCGTTCTATACCGACGTGATCGGTCTGGTCACGTGCGGCAAGTCGGTGGGAGATGCGATTTTGGGGACTCCCGAGGGGCGGGTGCTCGTGCGCCTTCGCGAAGTTCCCGGAGCTTTGCCGAGGATCGCTCGCACAACGGGTCTGTACCACTTTGCGATTCTCGTACCAAGCCGCGTCGATCTTGCCCACCGACTAAAGCGGATCGCCGAGACCCGCACCCGCCTTCAGGGGGCCGCCGATCACCGGGTGAGCGAGGCGCTGTACCTGGAGGATCCCGATGGAAACGGGGTCGAGCTTTACTACGACCGTCCGCGCGGTAACTGGATCTGGCTGGAAGGGCGTGTCCAAATGGACACCAGGCCGCTCGACTTTCGAAAGCTGCTGGACGAGTTGGAGCGCGAGCCGCCTCAATACGAGGTACCCATCGGCACCCGCATCGGGCACATCCACCTGCACGTCTCGAACCTGAAGGAGGCCATTCGGTTCTATACGGAAACCGTCGGCTTTCGGCTCGTGGCTGCGGTACCGGGAGCGGCGTTCGTCTCGGCCGGCGGCTACCATCACCACATCGGGCTCAATACCTGGGGCGGCAGCACGCCGCCCGCGCCGGAGTCGGCTGGCCTCGATTATTTTGAGCTCGTTCTGCCTGAGGTGAGGGCGTTGAATTTCCTCGTCCAGTCCGCCCGGTTCCGGCGGGCTCGCTTCGACGACGACTGGGACGGCCTCCTCATGCGCGACCCGTTCGGAAACCGTATCGTTCTAAAAAGCCTCGATCAGTGATCGATTGAAATCGACACGAGAAGCTTGGAGCGAACAATGCCGCTTCGCAAGTGCCCTGCCCGGCAGTTTCCTCCCGGAGCTGTGAAGACCCCATGGATTGCGACATGAGTGATGCCTGAGCGTTGGGAAATGTATCCGGCGAGGGTCACGATCGCCACCGGCCCTTCTAGCTGGGTATCGACAAACTGTTTCTGTTCGAAGCTATACCACCCGACCACGCATTCGCTGAACGCCCCTTGGGCGGTAAGCCTCGCTTCGGAGATGCGATGTCGAACGGCGTGCTCCCGTACCGCGGAAAGGAGTTCCTTCCCCGCGAAGAGCACCAGTCCGGTTCGATCCCCCGGTCCGCTCCGTTCGATTTCCATCCAAAGGTTTGTCGGGAGATCGCTACCATTTCATTCCGGCCAACGACGCGTCCGGAGTGAAACTAAGCAATTTCGCCAAGTACAAGTACACGAAAGAGCCCTTCAGGATAATCGAGTAGCATAAATACATGCTTCCTGGATGGAGCACTTCATGGCTAACCTTACCAACTCCCATTCGCTTACCGAGTTCCAGCAAAACGCCAAAGGGTTTATCGATGGCCTGAATGAGAGCAAGGAGCCAATGCTCCTGACCGTGAATGGCAAGGTCCAAGCCGTTCTTGTCGACCCGATCACGTATCAAGCATTGGAAGAACGGCTAGAGCGAGAGCGGTTCATGATCGCCATTTTAGAGGGCGAGAAAGACATCCAGGAAGGGCGCACCAAACCCGCCGACGCTGTTTTCGCTGAGCTAAAGGCCAAATATGGCCTATAGGGTTGAGGCTACTTTCCAAGCGGCACGGGATATCGAAGAAGCGATTGCTTATATCGGAGAGGATTCCGTCTCGGCCGCAAGAAAATGGCACTCCGAGCTTCAAGAGCTCATTCAATCTTTGGAGGAAATGCCGGCCCGCTTTCCGATCATTGCGGAAGCTGACATTCTGAAGCGCCCGTACCGATCTGCTCACCACTACTCACATCGTGTGATTTTTAGGATCGACGAAGGGGAGAAAAAGGTCTATGTCGTTCGCCTCTACCATGGGGCTCGAAAGCCTCTCGTACCAAGGGATTTTAGGTAAGTCGGCCTCAGGCACTAAGTGCTTCGAGGTACTTGACGCCGGAGCCGGTGTTGAAGAGAACGACGACGTCGTCCTCTTTTAACCAGCCTTGCGACTGCAGGCGCCGGGCGGCGGCCAAAGTGGCGCCCCCCTCGGGAGCGGCGAAGATTCCCGTGGTCCGGGCGATCTCGCGGGCCGCCGCGATCATCTCCTCGTCGGTCACCGTCAGCGCGGTGCCGTGAGTCGCTCGGATGAAGTCCAGCATGATGAAATCGCCAACGGCGCGGGGAACCCGAAGCCCGGAAGCGGCGGTGTGCGCGTTCGGGAAGAGATCGGCGAAACGCTCTCCCTTCTCGAATGCGGTCACGATCGGCGCGCAGCCGACGGCCTGAACTGCGACCATACGCGGGCGCTCCGGTCCGATCCAGTCCATCCGCTCCATCTCGTCGAACGCCTTTTCCATCCCGACGAGACCGGTTCCTCCGCCGGTGGGGTAGATCACGACGTCCGGTAGACGCCAATCCATCTGCTCGGCAAGCTCGTACCCCATCGTCTTCTTCCCTTCGGCGCGGTACGGTTCCTTGAGGGTGCTCATGTCGAACCACCCTTCGGCGTCCTTCAGCTTCCCGATCTCGGCGGCGCAGTCGTTGATCAGGCCGTCGATGAGGCGGACGTCCGCTCCATGCGTCATCGCCTCGACGATGCAGGCGCGAGGGGTGTCGGCCGGCATGAAAACGTGCGCCTCCAACCCAGCCTTGGCCGCATATGCAGCGAGCGCTCCGCCCGCGTTGCCGGCACTTGGTACCGCCAGCTTCGTTGCTCCCAGGTGCTTCGCCATCGAAACGGCGGCACTCATTCCGCGGGCCTTAAAGCTGGCGGTCGGATTCACTCCTTCGTCTTTGACATACCACCGCGACCCAAGGCGGGGAGCGTGATGAAGAGGCGTGAATCCCTCGCCCAACGAGATTGGATCGCACGACGGGAGCGCCTCCCGATAGCGCCACATCGTCGGCTCGCGATCCCTCAGCGCCTCTTTGAGCATGGACCCTGGTCCGAGGTCCAAGTCGACCCGGAGCGGCCGACCGTCTTCGGGGCAGACGGTCTGTAGCCGATCACTCGGATATTGATTGCCGCACAGGGTGCAGGTAAGGACGGCCAAAGCGGTTAGGGATGGGCCGGGTCGGTCGGAGTCGACGGCTTCGGATCGTCCTGCATGAGTGTGCCGTCCTCGTCGTCTTCGGTCGTTTGCGGAACGTCGGTCGGATCGGTCAGTGAGATAAGGGCTTCGTCTTCGTAATGCTCGCTCATTTGTTGTTCACTTAGGCGCTTCGCCTAGGGCCACATGCTAGCACAGCGACCCGCTATCGGCACCCTGTCCGCTGGGTCGCACGTCCTGTCTGCGACTTTTCCGAAACCGGTACAACATGTCCATGAGCGCGTCTGGCGAGCGGAGAGAGCATTCCAGCCACGCGCGGCTCGTTGGGATATTCCTCTTCACCGACATCGAGGGAAGCACCCGCCTGTGGGAAGCCGACGCCGAGCGTATGCAGGGGGCGCTGGCCGAGCACGACGCGATCATCAAGGCCGCGGTTGCGGCGAACCACGGCGAAGTGTTCAAAACGATCGGGGACGCGTTTTGTTGTTTTTTCGTGGACGGGGGAGACGCTATCTCGGCCGCGGTCGAAATCCAATTGGGATTGGCGAGCCGCAATTGGAGTCCCCTCCCAGATTTGCGCACCCGGGTTTCCATCTACTCGGGCGCTGCCGCCACGCGTGAGAACGACTTTTTCGGGCCTGCGCTCAATCGAGCCGCCCGGGTGCTGGCAGCGGCCCACGGTGGACAGATCCTCGTCTCGCAAAGCGTAATGGATGGAGTCGTCGCGCTGCCTCGCGGCATAACCTTGCGCGATTTAGGCCAGCATCGCCTGCGCGATGTTCAGCAGCCCGAATACCTCTACCAGGTCCTCCACGCGGAGCTTCAGCCGGAATTTCCGCCGCTCCGAACGCTAACCACGACCCCAGACCATCTTCCAAAGCCGGTCAGCTCGTTTGTCGGGCGCGAACGCGAGGTTGGCCAGATCGCCTCGATGCTGAGGCAGACACGCCTTCTCACCCTGACCGGCGCCGGAGGCACCGGAAAGACCCGTCTGGCCTTGGAGGTTGCCCGTCGCCGCCGGGCGGATTACGGCGATGGAGCTTGGTTCGTCGACTTATCTCCTCTCCTCGATGGCGGATTGATCGCCCAGGCGGCGGCCACCGCCCTCGGAGTGGCGTGGGAAGCTGGCCAAGACATCTCCGACACGCTGAAGAGCTACTTGCAAAGCCGCGTGGTGCTCCTGGTTCTCGACAACTGCGAGCATTTAGTCGACGCCGTTGCTCGTTTCGTAAGCGAGACCCTTAGCGGATCGGCCGGACTTACGATCTTGGCGACGAGCCGCCAAGCGTTGGGATTGCCGGGGGAGAGCACTTTCCGCGTCCCGTCCATGGAGCTACCCGCGAAGGAAAACCGATCGCTGACGAAGCTCCGCGATTCCGACCCGATTCGGCTCTTCGTCGATCGAGCCGCCCTCGCCCAGGCCGGTTTCGCCCTTACCCAGGAAAACTCCGAGACCCTCTCAAGGATATGCGAGGAGCTCGAGGGGATCCCGTTGG
This sequence comes from Fimbriimonas ginsengisoli Gsoil 348, assembly GCF_000724625.1. Taxonomy (GTDB): domain Bacteria; phylum Armatimonadota; class Fimbriimonadia; order Fimbriimonadales; family Fimbriimonadaceae; genus Fimbriimonas; species Fimbriimonas ginsengisoli. The sequence goes on from NZ_CP007139.1 coordinate 2,831,101, forward strand.
CGATCGAGCTCGCGGCGGCAAGGGTTCGCAGCATGCCGTTGGAGAAGATCGCCGAGCGGTTGGATCAGCGATTCCGGCTGCTCTCCCAAAGCGTTCGAGGAGTCATTCCCCGACACCAGACGCTCCGGGCGATGATCGACTGGAGCTACGACCTACTAAGCGAACCGGAACGGCTCCTTCTCCAACGGATCTAGGTCTTTTCCGGCGGCTTCACTCTGGACGCCGCCGAGGCCGTCTGCTCGGACCGCGAGCTGGACGCCTTCGACGTTCTCGAGCTCGCGGCGGCGCTCGTAGAAAAATCGCTCCTCATGTATTACGAGCCGACCGGCCGGTATCGCCTGCAGGAGACGGTTCGAGCCTATGCCAAGGAATTGCTGGCGGAGAGCGGAGACGAGGCGAGGGTTCGGGGGCGGCACCTGAATTATCTTGCCGAGTTCGCCGAGCGAGGCGAGCCGAACCTGTTAGGAGCGTCCGCCAAAAGCTGGTTGGAGGCGCTGGATGCCGAGCGGGAGAACTTTCGAACCGCGATCGAATGGTCCATCCATGCGGGAGACCCGGCGGTTGGGATGCGGTTGGCAGTCGCTCTGGCGCGGTTTTTCCAGGGCCGGGGTTACATCGTCGAGGGCCGGGCGGTGTTCGAGCGCTTGCTAGCCCGATCCGATTCGCTGGACGAGCTGTCGCGAGCGAAGGGTCTTCGCGCGGCTTCCGTGTTGGCGCGGAGCCAAGGCGACTCGGAGTCGGCAGTCGAACTGGGGCGGCAATCGCTCCACCTGTTCGAGACCGCCGGAGACCTTGATGGCGCGGCCGCGGCAATGCAGGCCCTGGGGCTCGCGAGCTGGAATCTCGGGCGCATCGCCGAATCGCAGGAATACACGATCCGAAGCCTGGAATTGCGCCGACGCCAAGGCAATCTCCCTCTTGTCGCCCTTTGCCTAAACAACCTGGGAGGGGCAACGTTTCATCAGGGAAACTATCCCGCCGCGCTCGCTTACTATTCGGAGGCGTTGGAGATCAACCGGAGGCTCGGAAACCGACCATCCATCGCCTACAACCTCGGCAATATCGCGGAGCTGGCGCTCGCTCAGGGCGATCCGGGCGAGGCGCTTGCGCTCGGAGCGGAATCGTTCGGGATGCTGGGCGAACTAGGCGATCGGCCGGCTTTGGTCCAGCTCCTCGGAACGCTGGCGATCGCATTGGACCGGCTTGGCCGGGGCGAGTCCGCCGCGCGTCTATTCGGCGCGCAGACCGAGTTGGGCGAGGAGTTCAAGGTGGCGATTCCCGAGATCGAACGGGATGCGGCCGCGCGGGCGATCGGGGAGTGTCGCGCAAGCATCGGCGAAAGCTCGTTCGAGAAGGCGTTTGCGGAAGGGAGAAAGCTCCACTTATCGGAGATCGAAGAGGTCCTGAAGGGGCGCCCTTAAGATTCCGCCGCGGGACGTTTCATCGGGGGAAAGTACTTTTGACGGATTGACGGGAACACCGGTGAGCTGAGCCACGAGCTCGCGAAGCGCTTGTGACTCCCGTCGTACTCGCTCAGATTCGATGAGGACGCGCTCCAGTGCCTGTCGCTCTTCTACTTTCACACCGCAATTCTACAGTACGTATCTCTATTGCGGAAGTGTTTCTCCGGTAGTTGTTTCGGGTGACCTGTGTGCGGTGGGCTCAGAAGAGTTTGGAGGCGAAGGCGGCCAGGTTTCGACGCCAGACCATCCAGGCGTGTCGGCCAGGCGTTTCGACGTAATCGACCTTGGCGCCCTTCCGTTTCAGCCATGCCGCGATGGCTCGATTGGGGGTGATCAGGCCGTCTTCGGTGCCGCAGGAGACCCACAGCTCCTTCAGCCGCCGGTTCGCCTCCTCGCCGCTGAAGTTGGGGAACGCCTGGTCCGGCCCGTCCACCAGGCCGCCGGCGCTGAAAGCGCCGATATACGAGAACTTGTCCAAGTTGTTCAGACCGACGTAGAGCGTCTCCGCGCCCCCCATCGAAAGCCCCGCGATCGCCCGGTGACGGGGATCCGCCGCCACGCGGTACTCCTTTTCCACCTGCGGAATCACCTCGATCAGCAGTCCGGTTCGAAAGCTGTCGTAGTTATTGCGAACCCGGCGGCCGTCGGAGAATCCGCCGCCCGAAGTCGCGAAATTAGGCACGCCATAACCGAGCGGCATCACCACGAGCATCGGCTTTGCCTTCCGCTGGGCGATCAGGTTATCGAGGATGAGGTGCGCCTTGCCGACCTCCGACCAAGCGATCGCGGTATCGCTGTAACCGTGGAGCAGGTACAGAACCGGATATTTCGTCCGGTCGGTTGCTTTGTAACCGGGCGGGGTGTAGACGTAGAAATCGCGCTGGTCGCCGATGACGTGCGATGCGTAGAAGTGGTGGTGAACGGTCCCATGCGGCACGCCGGTCACCTCCCAGAGCTCGGCCGGGCTGCCGGGTACCAAGACCGCGTTGCTTTGCCAGATCAGGTTTGGTTTGGTGACCGGGTTCTGCGGATCGAGCCGGGTCTCGCCGTCCGCGCTAAAGCTGTACCCGTAGATGTCCGGGGCGAGCGGGCGGGTCGTGCAGCTCCAGATCCCGGCGCTGTCCTTGGTCATCGGAATGGCGTTCGAGCCTTCGAGGCTGAGCTCGACCTTGGTCGCGCCCGGATCCCGGAGGCGGAACGTCACCGTTCGGTCGGCGTGAACCTCGGGCGACGGCGGAGTCCTCTGAGCTCCCAAAAGCAGCGGCAAAGCGAGCAGGGCAAGCGACATGAACGAAGTTTACGCCCAATCGTGGCATGGGCTTCCAGCCCATTTACACGACCATCCTGGTCGTGTAAATGGGCCATGTCCTGGAAGGACATGGGACCCACTGGCTAGAAGCCAGTGCCACCGGGGAGCCCCGCAAGATTGCGGTCCTCATCACAACGTAAAAAGACGTTAACAAACGGGAACCCAAGGGCAACCTACAATCGTAGTCAGACAAATCGCAAATCCGATGAAACGCCGGGGCACTGTCCGTCGTTTGCGGAGTAGCCGGGAACGAATAAACGCGTCCTCGGTGTTTTTAGTGACGCTTCGCTCGGAATAAAGCAATAAAAGAGCGAACGAAGGGGTTGTTCGGGGGCGTCGTCGTTGATGTTGTTGGCCTATGAACTTTGAACTGGAATCGCCTGTCTCGGTCATTACGGCCACCCGTTCCTCCGGCTCGCTCCGGTTCGTGGATTTGGAGACCGTCAAACCGCTTTCTGAGGCGCTTTCCCTTGCTCCACCCGACTTTGCCCTCAAGAACAAAGTACTTCCACTCTATTTGGAAGGAGATGTTCTGGTGGTGGCAATCCCATCCGAGGCCAGCCTGGGCGCGGTGGACGACCTGGGTGTTCTCATCGAGCGCCCGATCCGTGCGGTACTTGCCGACCCGCTCCTTATCAACAATCTGATTGAGGAGCGGTTCATCGAGGGGATGCTCGCGGGGCTTCCGCAGCAAGACGAAGGGACCTACACCGAGATCGACGAGAACGCCGATCTCAACGACCTCCAGCAGATGGCCGCCGAATCGGCAGTCGTCCAGATGGTCAACCTGATCTTTTCACAAGCGATCCGCGATAACGCGAGCGACATCCACATCGAGCCGTACGAGCGGGAGCTAAGGGTGCGGTGCCGGATGGACGGCATCATGCACGAGGTAATCCGGCCGCCGAAGCGGATGCACGCGGCGCTGATCTCCCGCCTTAAGATCCTGGCCGAGCTGAACATCGCCGAGCGGCGGCTTCCGCAGGATGGCCGCATCAAGCTCCAGATCTCCGGCCGCGCGGTGGATGTTCGAATCTCGATCGTCCCCACGATCTACGGCGAGCGCGCCGTCATGCGCATCCTCGATAAAGGAAGCTCGATCGTCGGTCTCGAAGAGATCGGGATGGCGCCCGACATTCTCACACGGTTTCGCCGCCTGATCCGGCAGCCACACGGGATGGTCTTGGTAACCGGCCCGACCGGTTCCGGAAAGTCGACCACCCTCTACGGCGGATTGACGGAGCTGACCTCGCCGACCACAAACATTCTCACGATCGAAGACCCGGTCGAATATCAGATCTTCGGTGTTGGGCAGATCCAGGTCCGGCCGGCCATCGGGTTAACGTTCGCCAATGGGCTTCGCAGCATCGTTCGGCAAGACCCCGACATCATCATGGTCGGCGAAATCCGCGACCACGAGACGGCCGAGATCGCCATCCACGCGGCGCTTACCGGCCACATGGTCTTCTCCACCCTCCATACGAACGACTCCGCGGGCGCCATCACCCGGCTGCTGGACATGGGGGTCGAGCCGTTCCTTGCGGCGAGCTCCATCATCGCTGTCGTCGCCCAGCGGCTCGTTCGACGGAACTGTCCAAACTGCTCGAAACCCGCAGCCGAGGACGAGGTGTCGGCGACGATCGGGATTTCGACCCAAGACCTTAAAGGGCGTCACCTGATCCGCGGAACCGGATGCGAAAAATGCGCCGGAACCGGGTTTAAGGGTCGAGTCGGCCTCTACGAGCTGCTCGTGATCGATGAGGCGATCAAGAAGATGATCACCGATCATGCTCCCGCGAGCACCATCAAAAACTATGCGACCGAGCATCTCCATATGCGGACCCTCGTCGAGGATGGCCGCCGGACGGTACTCAATGGACTCACGACCGCCGAGGAAGTGCTTCGGGTTTGCCAGCGAGAGGAACTGTAGGCTTGACCACGTATAACTACGTCGCCTACGAAGAGTCGGGGCGTCGAACCAAGGGAGTCGTTGAAGCCTTGGATGTCGACGCCGCGGTCGCAACTCTCGCCGCCAAAGGGGTGCACATCCTCGACATCAAGGAGAGCAACGCCTCGGTCGTCGTGACGACGCCGGGGAAATCGCCAAGCGTGGGCGCCCGTCCCGTCAGCCGGGCCGACTTGGCGTTGTTCACCCGCCGGCTAGCCGACCTTGCCTCCGCCGGCTTCCCACTCGATCGGGCGTTGGGAGTCGCCGGCGAGCATTCGGACAACGCCACTCTAGGCGTGGTTACCCAGGAAGCGGTGCGCGACGTCCACGCCGGACTTCCGATTTCCGAGGCGCTGGCGAAGCATCCCAAGCTCTTTCCGCCGGTCTTCACCATGACGCTTCGCGCAGGAGAGGCGAGCGGCCAGTTTCCGGCAGTCGCGAGACGATTGGCCGACTTCCAACAGATCGAAATCCGGCGTCGGAGTCAGCTCACGGCGGCGCTGGTCTATCCCGCGATTCTTTCGGTTACGGCGATCATGGTCGTCTCGATCATGATGCTCTTCGTTGTCCCCCGCCTCTCCGGTGTCTTCAAGGGGTTAGGCGACGATCTTCCGATGTCGACAAGGCTGCTGTTGAGCTCCAGCGGCTTCATCATGGATCACTGGATCGGAATTCTCGTTTCCATCGGTGGCGCCATCGCCTTGTACAAGGCCTGGGTGGCGACCGAGCCAGGCGCGTTGGTGCGCGACAGATGGCTGCTGCACATGCCGATCGCCGGGAAGGTGATCTCTAAGGCGGTCGTCTCGCGTTACGCCCGCGTCTTGGGAACGCTCGTTTTTGGCGGCGTTCCGATCCTGGAATCGCTGCGAATCGCGGGAGCGGCCGCGGGCAACCGGGTGTTCGAAAAGAGCAGCCAGAAGGTTCAAGAGGATGTCCGGGAAGGACGCCGGCTTGCCGAGTCGATGAAGGAGACCGGGGCGTTCAGCTCGATCATGGTCCAGATGGTCTCGGTGGGGGAAGAGATCGGCGATCTCCCAAGCATGCTCAACCGCGTCTCCGAGACGCTGGACTTCGAGGTCGACAACGGAATGACGAAGCTGATGACGTTCGTCGAACCGATCATCGTCCTCGTGATGGGCACGTTCGTCGGATTCGTCGTCCTCTCCATCCTCATCCCGGTTTACCAAGCCCAGGAGCTAGTCAAATGATCCGTGGCACTGGCATCTTGCCAGTGGGTCCCAAGGGCTTCCAGCCCTTGGCGGAATTCCACGAGCAGGATGGTCGTGATACGCACGGGCTGGAAGCCCGTGCCACGAGAAGAAATAGCGGATTCACCTACACCGAGATGGTGGTGGTTATCGCCGTCATGGTGTTGATCGCCTCGATTCTTTTGCCCCGCGCGGATGGGATGCGGAAGGGGCGAGAGCTACGGACATTTAAGAACGAGCTGCGAAACCTCGCCGCGCTCGCCCGGACCCGCGCAATCGAGTCGGGCGACGTCGTCGCGCTTTCTTACGACAAGACCGAGAAATCGGTCTACGCGATGCAGGAGAACAAGGAAGGGCGGGAGCAGAAAGTCGGAACGGTAAAGATTCCCGACGGCGTCACCGCTACCCAGTTCGCCTCCGATCAAACCGAGTCGGTGGATGACGGCTGGCGGGTGCCGATTTTCCCCGACGGAACCTCTACCGGCGGCGGCATCGAATTCGACGAAACCGACGGGATCAGCTTCAACCTCGCCGTTTTCCGGCCGACCGCGCGTTCTATCGTGACCAACGGTCAGCTTCCCGATCTCTCGCTCGACCATTGGACGGCAGGAGGCTATGAGCCGCGGACGTAAAGCCGGCTTTACCCTCGTCGAGGCGCTCGTCTCGGTGGTGATCCTGAGTATCGGCATCGTCGTTGCTCTAGGCACCTTGGGGGCGATCGGCCGTGCCCAGAACCGGGCGTTGGAGACCGAGGAGATGCAGCGCCTCGCTCTCCGCAAGTACGATGAGATCGTCGCGCTGAAACTGTTGCCCTCCGGTCAAACGCAGGGCGACTTTCTCGAAATCCACGAGGAGCGATACGTCTGGCGGGCCGACCGCACTCCGACCGGAACCGGCGCCCTCGACACGCTTCGCGTCGAAGTCGCTCCCAAAGGAGCGGGCTTTCACAATTCGACCCAGGTTCAGGGACTCATCTGCCGCCCTAAGGAGAAGTCTTGAGAGAGCGCGGCCTATCCCTCTTGGAACTTCTGATCGCGGTCGTGATCGTCACCGTGGCAACCGGAGCGGTGACCCGGGCGTTCATCCTCGGCATCGGGTACGAGCAGCGATTCGTCAGCGCGACGGAAGCCCGTAGCGAGGAGATTTTCGTGGAGGACACGCTCCGCCGGCTCCTTTCCGGCGCCCAGCTCTTGGGCAAGGAGAGCTACCTTATCGCGCCGGTTCCGCTCGCCGGCTCCGGCGCTCAGCAGCGTGCGGCCGGAAGCTCGATCGCGGGGGCCGACAGCATCGTTTTTACCACGGACGCCCGTGAGCTGCCGTACCGGTACGTGCAGGATAGAGGGAACGATTGGGAGACCTTGAACCAACGGTTCGGCCCCCAGGGTGGTCTTGAGGAGGTCGCAGTGTCTACCTTCCCGGTCGGCGATGCCGGGCTAAAGCAGGGACTCTTCATCCGCGAACAATGTCCACCCGATTCGGAGCCGTCGCGTGGCGGCGACGAGCGGATTCTGAACGAGCGGATTCGAGACGTTCGGTTCGAGTTTTACGACGGAAATCAGTGGGCTTCGTCGTGGGACTCTCGCAATGGCGACAAGGACAAGCTGCCGGCCGCCATCCGGGTGAGCTACGTCCTGCTGAACGACAAGACGCCGCACAGCTTCTTGGTTCGATTGCCAATGGGAGGCGGGTCTTGAGACGCCGAGAGCGGGGAAGCGTTTTCGTGCTGTCGCTGCTCGTCCTCACTGCGCTCGTCGCGATCGTAGCGGGACTGGCCTCGACTAACCGCTCTGCCGTGCGCGCCGAGACCAACCGGATGGAGGAGCGGCGAGCCAGGCTGATGCTCGAATCGGGAATCCAGCGGGCGATCGCCGAGCTGCAGCAACAGGATTTGACCCGAACCACCGCCCACGATCCTTGGAACTCGCTGGGAGACGCCGGCGCAACCGAATTTACCGTCGGACAAGACGGCTTCCGCATCCAGCTTTTGGATGCCTCCGCGAACGCGGAGCTGAACGGGCTTACGGAAGCGCAGCTTCGCCATCTCCCCCTTACCCAGGCACAAATCGATTGCTTCTTGGACTGGAAAGAGTCGGCGAAAACCCCGCGCGCTCAGGGGGCCAAGGACGAGTACTACAACCGTCTGTCCAAGCCCTACAATGCGAAGCTCGAACCATTCGACAATGTGGATGAACTCCTGATGGTCAAGGGATTCACTTATGGAACGGTGTACACCCTCGACCGCCGGGAAACCTCCGTTCCGCTTGCCGCCGCTTCCGTTCAGATGCCGATCTTGGCCGACATCGTGACGGTCGGATCGGTGTCGGCCGACAAAAACATTAACGGCAAGCCGAAGCTCGACATTGGCAAAGCTACCGCCGACGACCTGGCACAGCTCGGCATCACGAAAGATATCGCCGACACCGTGATGAGAAACAAGTCGAACTATAAGAAGGTAAGCGACCTGCTGAAGATCTCTCGCCTTCCTAGCACGGCGGCGAGGATCTTTGCCGATAACGTGACGGTCGGGCAGGAAACGCAGCAGACCGGGCGAATCAATATCAACACAGCCACCCAGGCGGTGTTGTCGACGATCGATGGGATCGAGCCGGATGTCGCCGCCGCGATCGTGGGCCGGCAAAGCAGCGGCTTTCGCACGCTGGGGGAATTGCTGGACGTTCCCGGGATCGATGTGCCGAAGCTGGCCAAGTTTATCGATTACCTCTGCGTCTCCTCGAGGACGTTTACGGCCCGGATCGTCGGCATGGCCGGCCGGTCGAGGGTGGCCGCGGAAGTACAGCTCGTGATCGACGATGACGGCGGGGTTAAGGTCACTCGGTGGCGGCCGCAAGATTTTTGGACGATTAGAGACCGTTGGGGTTGGGAGAAGAACTCGACGCGGCAGGTTGTGTTGGGGGCGACATCATGAAGAGGTCTGGAAGTCATTTGCCTCCGTTGCTGATCGAATGGTCTGCGTCGAACGTCCGGGTCTTCGATCCGGTGACGCGCGAATCGACCTTTGGTGGAAGCATTACGGAGGCGTTAACATCGTCGCAAGGCGGCCGGGACGTGGTCGTCGCGGTCGGCCAGCGTAGCACGTTCATCCGCACGGTTCCGATCCCGGGCGCCTCTCGTGAAGAGATCGCGAAGATGGTGGCGTTCAAGCTGGGGCCGCTGCTGCCGATGAGCTCGAACGAGTACGTCTCCGGGTTCCGGCTGGGGCGCGGCTCAAACGGCTCCGGCAGGGTTGCCGTGGTGGGGGCGATGAAGACGGTATCGCTACGCCGGATTCATCAAGAAGCGTCGGCGAACAAGCTGACGATCCGCGCGGTGGTGCCGCTCGCGTTCGGCTCGTGGATGGCGGCGCGCTCGCGGTCGCTCACCGACTGTGCGGTGGTAGAGACCCGCCAAGAGTCGATGCACATCGACGTCGTGGCGAATGGCGAGCTTTGCTACAGCCGCACGGTCCCGATCTCCAACCCAGGCGGTGACGCGGAGGACGAGATCGCCAAAACCTTTGCCATCGCTCAGGTCCCCCCGTCGCCCGTCCTTTCGATGGCGAGTCCCGGAATTGCCGCCGACTACCTCGACTCGAAAGAGTCGATCGAACACCTCTCGGATCCCCACGCGATCGAGAAGCTCCTCTTCACCCTGGAACTGCCCGAGAAGGCGATCGCCCTCAAAGCGCGCGGGGAAGTGTGGATCATGTGGCGCGCCCTGCTGACTGCGCTCGTGGCGGTCGGACTTGGGGCAAGTGCCTACATGAAGACGAGCGCGGCGAAGGGGAAGATCGACAGCGCGAATGAAAGCCACGCGGGCCTCCTCAACACCGCGACAAAGACACAGAGCGCTGCGATCAAGCGAAGGGAAATTTCGGCGGAAGCGAAAGCGATTAGCGACCTCGCCTTTCACCCCGCCCAAAACTTCGGCGACGTGATCTCCGTGGTGGGAGGCATAGCGTCGCCCAAGTCATGGTTTACCGGCCTGACCTTGGAACGGGGGAAACAACTTCAGATCAACGGGCAGGCGCTGGATAGCAAATCGGTGGCCAAGTACAACGACGACTTGGCGAAGAATCCCCGGTTCCGAAATATGAAGGTTATTTACGCGAACAAAGGGTTGATCGGCAAGAAGCCGGTCGTGCAATTCGCGATTGCGGGCCACGTGGTCGGAAACCTCCCGATCGATCAGCTATTGAAGCGGGCAGGTAAGAAATGAACGACGTCGACATCAAGCCGGCCACCGGTTGGAACATCCTCTTCGGCGTCTCCTTGCTGGCGATCGCCCTGTCGATTTGGTTTGGTTACATGCGGCCTCCCGAGCCGGGAGCCGAGTTGGCCTGGAAGCGTAGCCTCACCAAGATGACGCTGGCGAGCCGTAAGGCTAACGACGAGGCGGACGCCAACTTCGCGCCGGTTAAGGAAAAGATGTGGAGTCAGACGATCGACACGCTTGGCTCTACGGTGCTGGACCAATTGACGCGAATGTCCGAGGAGGAGAAGCTTCAGCTTTCCGGATTCCACACCGAAAAGGCGATCGACGTCGCCGGCCTTAAGGAAGCTCCTTTCGTTCTAACCGTCGAGGGGACGTTTCCCCAGGTGATCGCTTTCATGAAGAAGCTCGAGGGACCGCAGTCGAAACTGGCAGTGAATCTGTTGCAGATCTCCGCGTCGGATACCGCGCCGGGCAATGTCACCGCGACGCTTGGCTTGGTCGGATTTGTAAAGGGGGATGCCTAAGATGGCGGTGGTTAGCAAACCGATTCTAATCGGCGGATTGATCCTCATCGGCGCGGCTGTGGTGTTCGTTTCGAACGGGCAAGATGCCCCCAAAACGGTCAAAAAGCCGCCCAAGAGCCACTCGAAGTCGCTCTCGAAATTGGAAAGCGAGTTCACGGAGGAGGACTACACGACCCGGTTCGGGAAACCGAATCAGAAGCTGCGTAACCTGTTCAGCCCGCTCGTGGTAGCGGAGGCGCCGAAGACGGCGGTGGTGCTGCCCACCGGTCCGGTCGAGCCGCCCAAGGACGTCGATAAGATCCCCGCGGAGCTGGCCGACAACGATGGGAATTGGGTCTACACCGGGTTCGCGCAAGTGAACGGCAAAGACTTGGCGCTCATCGAGAACAGCACCACCCACCAAGGGGGCTTCGTGAAGCAGGGCGAGATCTGGAAGAAGACGAAAATAATCGCGATCTCCACCGGCAGCATCGTTCTTCTCGATAAAGATGGCAAGCCGAAGGTGATCCTTCGCTACGACCCGAATCGTCCGCAGCCGGCGCAGACCCCGGGCGGCGCACCCAACTCCGGCTCCGTTCAACCTGTCAACCCGCTCCAGGGCCCGATTGGCGGTCCTTCCGGATTCCGCGGCGGCCCTTCGGGACCCCCGCCAGGCATGCAGATTCGCCCGATGCCCGGCAATATGGGCACCATGATTATCCAAGACTAAACCACCAGGACGTACTTCCATGAAGCATAAGCTCGCATTTACTATCCCCGCTTCGTTTCTCTCGCTCCTGGCGGTAGCGACCCCAGCGCTCCAGGGTGGCGGTCAGGAGGCGCCGGTTAAGGTCGTGTCGACCACGGGCGGTGGCCAAGGTACGGTTGCGACGACCGGCACGGCCGGCGGCCCCGGCACGGTGGCCACCACGGGAACCGCGCCCGGACAGGGCACGGTGACCACCATCGGCGGCGACAAGAAAGGCCCCGGTTCGGGAAGCGCCAAAGCTGCCCAGGCTACGAAGGGAGCGGCTCCCACGACCCCTCCCAAACCGCCAAAGCCGGCTTGGCAAGAGTTCAAACTCAACCCCAAGACGACGATCTTCCTCGACTTCACGGAGTCGAGCCCGGACATGATCATTTCGATCCTTTCGCGAACGGCGGGGATCACGATCTTGAAGGACCCCTCGTTCAAGAGCCCGATGACGGTCACGAGCGCCAAGGCGGTTGGCCTCGACGAAGCGTTCGAGATCTTCAACACGATGCTGGGGATGAACGGCTACGAGCTGAGAAAGCAGGGAAACCTGATGATCGTCAGCAAGAAGCAACAAGCCCCTCCTCCCATGATGCAGGCCCCTCCCCCTCCGCCCCCACCCGAGGAAAAGCCGGTCATCAAGGTTTACAAGCTGAACTACGCCAGCGCTCAGCAGATCAGCCGGGTGGTGAACGAAGTCTTCTCGCAGCAGCAGCTTGAGCAGATTATCCAGGGACTACAGAACGGCGGCGGCTTTAACGGCGGTCCTCAGTTCGGCGGACGCCAAGGTGGACCGCAGCAGCCGAAGGCAGTCCGTGCTTCGTCGGAAGATTACAGCAACTCCGTCGTCGTCACCGCAATGCCGAAGTTCCAGACCGACGTCGAAGCGCTGATCAGGGAGCTCGACAAACCGAGCGAAACTCCGCTCGACTCCCAGATCTTCAAGCTGAAGTACATCGACGTCGACGAGGCGGTGGATGCCGTCAACTCCGTCCTCACCGCCAACAAGCCGACCGGTAAGGGTGCGGGCAAATCCTCGAGCAACGATCAGAGCTCGTTCTACGGATTTTACGGATACAACCCGTTCGGCTCCAGCCGCTCCCAGGGTGGCGAGACCGCGGTTGCGGTGAAGCAGACGAACTCGATCATCGTCTCGGCAACCAAGGCAAACCTGGACATCGTGCGAAAGCTGATCGCCGATATGGACAAAGAGGCGTCGTTTATCGGAACGACCTTCGTGGTTCATCTCGAGAATGCCAAGGCGGCGGATGTGGCGACGTTGCTGAACCAGGCGTTTACCAAGCGGCGAGATCAGAGCCAGGACGACAACCCATTCTTCTTCTTCTATTCCGATTCGTTCGGGGGGAACAACAAGAAGAAGGACGTGGCGAAGGATGTGGACGAACACGGCGAGGTGGTCAACGTTCGGGACCTCACCGGCAAGGTCAACGTCATCGCCGACCCAAACACGAACAGCGTCATCGTGGTCACCATGCCAAGCAACATGAGGATCATCAAGCATGTGGTCGAGCAGCTCGACCACATCGCCGAGCAGGTGATGATCGAAACCGTGATCGTGGAGGCGAACCTGGACAAGACCACCAAGCTCGGAGTCGAGTACAAGTTCCTGCAGAACAAGGTGTTGAACTGGAATGCCAGCGCGACGGGTGGCCAGAATTTCGGAGGTGTCCAAGGCACTGTCGCGGCGCCTGCCCAGGGCTTCTCTTACACCTTGAACGGCAACGACTACAACATCTTCCTCAACGCGTTGCAGACGGACACCCGGTTCAAGGTCCTCTCGACTCCGAGGATCTTCACCTCAAATAACGTCAAGGCGTCGATCGACGTGAGCCAGCAGGTTCCATATATCACGAGCCAGCAAGCCGCGAACGTTGGTGGGTTGATCACGCAGTACGACTTCAAGTCGGTCGGTGTGATCCTCACGGTAACGCCGCGAATCACTGCGGCGGGCGAAGTCTCCATGGAAGTCACGCAGTCGGCGGACGATCTTCAGGGATTCACCACGTTTAACGCCCCGATCATCAACCACCGGCAGGCGTCGACCACGGCGTCGGTAAAGGACGGCGAGACGATCGTGCTCGGAGGCATCATCCGTGCGACAACCAATCTCACGGAGAACAAGGTGCCGATTTTGGGCGATATTCCCCTCCTCGGAAATCTCTTCCGGAGTACAAACCGGAGCCGCGGGCAGACCGAGTTGCTCGTGCTACTAACCCCCCGAATCGTCCGAAATCCGGATGAGGCGAGACGTCTGCGCGAGGAAGAAACCAAACGCCTATCGAAGGGCTCCCAAGACGCCATCCAAAAACAACTCAACCCTCCCCCACCCGATAAGTGGTCCCCGTAGCGTCGGCGCCTTCGCCGATGATTCCGGAGGACCGCTGGTCTCCAGACCGGCTCTTTCCGGACTCCCTCACCCCCAACCCCCTCTCCCTCCTCGGGCACATGCATCCCGAGGAGGGAGAGGGGGCTCCGGATGCTGCTTAGATTCCGTTTTCGGAAATCAGCCAGGCGAGGAGGGCCATGTTTAGGGAGCCTAGCTGTAGCTCGCGAGGGTTTACTTTGTCGATCGTGTCTTTGTCCGAGTGGTGGTAGTCGAAGTATCGCTGGCTCTCGACTTCCAATCCGAATAGGGCGGTCTTCAACTCGGCGAGACCCTCGACGTCGGCGCCGCTTTCGCCGCCGGGGGTGAAGTGGTCGACCTCCAGCGTTTGGAACGCTGGAAGCCAGCGGTTGAGGCGGGCAGCCCGGCGGCCGGTGAGGGAGGTGCCGAAGGCGCGGGGGGCGAAGCCGCCCGAGTCGGACTCCATCGCCGCGAGCTGGCGTTCCGGCGCTTTCTTGGCATAGGCGAGGTAAGCGGCGGAGCCGGTGCCGGAGATCTCCTCGTTCATCCACAAGACCACTCGGATCGTGCGCTTCGGCTTCCATCCGAGGTCGTGGATGACTCGGAGCGCGTCGAGAGCTTGAACCACCCCCGCGCCGTCGTCGTGAGCTCCGCGCCCCTTGTCCCAGCTATCCAGATGGCCGCCCATAACGATCACCTCGTTCGGTCGCTCCGTACCGACGATCTCGCCGACGACGTCGGCGGACTGGACGTCGGGCAAGGTTTCGCAATCGAGGGTCAGCCGGACTTCGGTTTCGGGCGCTCCTTTGAGGATATGGCTCAACCGGTCGGCCGATTGAAGCCCGAGGGCGACGCACGGCACCTTTGCGCCGGAGCCGAAGCCGGTGGTGCCGGTATGAGAAACGTCGTCGTTGTCCCCCGTCATCGAGCGCACGAGCGCGGCGGCGGCTCCCAGCTTCGCCGCCACCGATGGTCCCTGGAATCGCTGATCCCCGACGGTTCCGTAGGCGTTGAAAGTGCTCACCAAGGAGGAATCGAACGGACGGTTAAAGAAGATGATCTTTCCTTTCGCCCGGGCGCCGAGGGCTTCGGCCTCCTTCAGCGAATGGACCTCGATCACCGGCGCGGCGATCCCTCCGGCGGGAGTTCCAAGGCTGTTGCCGAGCGCGCAGCAGGAAAGCGGGATGCCGCCCACTTCCAGCTTCTCAACTTTTCCCCGGACCCAGTGCGGAACCATGCAGGGGATGCGGCGAACGTTCTGAAACCCGAGCTTCTTCATCGTCGCCTCGCCCCAATCCACCGCCCTGGCGGCGTTTTCCGAGCCGGCGATTCGGGGCCCGATCCCGCCGCTCAGCTCCTCCAGAAGCCGGTAGGCGCCGAGCTCGCCGAGTCCCTTGGCTTTGAGGGTGTTCACCGTGTCCGTGAGAGACGGCGCGCCGCCGAAGAGGGAGATGGCGAAGGCAATCGAAAGCATTCCACCAATTTACAGCTTTGCCGCGAGGGCGGACACCGTAAACTCCGCTAATGGCATTCATGGGTGGGTGGGGCGGCGGGCCGCCAAAGAAACTGGATCGGGCGACGGCGCGACGCGTCTTCGGACTCTTCGGTCCCTATCGCCCCCAGATCGGGTGGACGATCATCCTCGTCCTGCTGTCGGCGGGGATCGGTCTGGCAACCCCGTTCTTCCTCAAAATCATCATCAACGACGGCTTGCTGAAGCGGAGCATGCCGGTGGTGGCCGAGTACACGCTGCTCACCTTGGCCGCCACCCTCGTCTCGACTGCGTTGAGCATCGGATTCGGATACCTGAGCGTTCTCGTTGGGCAGCGGATCATGCGCGACCTCCGGCTTGCGCTGTACGCGCACCTGCAAGGAATGTCGCTGCGCTTCTTCACCGGCACCCGAACTGGAGAGATTCAATCCCGGCTGGCGAACGATGTGGGCGGTATCCAATCGGTGGTCAGCGACACCATGGCGAACGTTCTCTCGAACGTTACGATGGTGATCTCGACGCTAATCGCGATGTGGATCTTCGATTGGCGGCTGACGATCGTCGCCGTGGGCATCCTTCCCATCTTCGCCTTCCTCACCACCAAGGTGGGCGGCGCGATGCGTACGCTGCGAGGCAACGTTCAGGCGCAGCTCGCCGGGATGAACTCGACGATGCAGGAGACGCTCAGCGTTTCCGGCGCGATGCTGATGAAAACGACGGGGCGCCAGGCGCTGGCCCGAGAGAAGTTTGCCAAAGAGAACGCCTCGCTCACCGAAAGCAACGTGAAGATGGCGACCTACATGCGCGTCTTTTTCACGCTGACGGGCCTCGCCTTTTCGATTACGCCGGCGCTGGTGTACTGGTTGGCCGGCTATCTGATCATCGATCAAGGGGACCGGTCGCTCTCCCTGGGCGCGATCGTCGCGTTCACCTCGCTCCAACCCCGGCTTTTCTTTCCGCTAACCCAGCTCCTGAACGTTCAGGTCGAGGTCACCAGCGCCTTCGCGCTATTCGACCGGATCTTCGAGTACTTGGACATGCCGCAGGACATCACCGATGCTCCGGACGCCGTGGAGCTGACGCCGGAGCAAGTCAAGGGCCGTGTGGTCTTCGAGAACGTGTCGTTCCGTTACGACGCCAGTCAAGAAGAGCCGACTTTGAAGGGAATCGATCTGGTGACCGAGCCGGGGCAACTGGTCGCCTTGGTAGGCCCCTCGGGAGCCGGAAAGACGACCCTGACCTACCTGATCCCGCGGCTTTACGATGTCGAGAACGGAAGGGTAACGATCGACGGAATCGACATCCGGAAGATTAAGCTGGAATCGCTGGGACGTTTGGTAGGCGTGGTGACTCAAGAGACGTACCTGGTTCACGACACAATCCGCGAAAACCTGCGCTACGGCAACCCGGACGCGACCCAGGAGCAACTGGAGGAAGCGGCGAAAATGGCGGCGATCCACCAGCACATCGTTTCGTTACCGGAGGGTTACGACACCGTGGTGGGTGAGCGGGGATACAAGCTCTCCGGAGGCGAAAAGCAGCGAATCGCCATCGCCCGGGCGATCCTGAAAGACCCGCGAATCCTCATCCTCGACGAGGCGACCTCGGCCCTCGACTCGCAATCGGAGCGCCTGGTCCAAGCCGCGCTGGCGCGGCTTATGGAGGGTCGAACCACGTTCGCCATCGCCCACCGCTTATCCACCATCCAGTCCGCCGACCAGATTCTGGTCGTAAAAGGGGGCCAGATTGTCGAGCGAGGCACCCACGTAAGCCTCCTCCAACAAGAGGCGGAGTACGCCAGCCTCTATCAAACCCAATTGGCCTCGCAGGAGCCGGTATGACCCGTAGCGTCGGCGCCCCGCCGACGATCCCCTATCAGTTTGAATTAGGCCGATACCAGAGCGGAGATTGCCCGGCCGTGGCCGGACCCTCCCGACGACGCGTCGGGAGGGATCAGATCGACGGTATCCCAACTCAGCGAGTTGGAACTAGCTTAATGGAACGGAGATTCATAAGCGCGAGGCCAGGGAAGTCCACGGGGCGGAGCTTGAGTTCAGACTTACCGGCGGGGAGGTTGATGGTCCCCGCGTTCACCTTGATGAAAGTGTCCCAGCTCCCGGTCAGGGGAACCTTGCCGGTGACGGCTTGGCCGCCCACCGAAACCTCGAAGATTCCTCCCTCGGAACCCGGGGCGCAGGCGAGATCCACTTCGACCGAGTAAGCGCCGGCTCTTGGCACTTGTACGTTCCAAGTAAGGTAGTCCGTGTGGTTCGTCCAATAACCGATCGCCTTATGGGCCGGCTCGTACTGGGCGGTCTCTCCGTGAATCGTGACGTGGCTAGCGTCGAGGACGAACTGTCCGCTGCTGTCGGGCGAAGCCGTCCACGCCGGCATGTCGACGACCGGCGGGCCGTCGATCTGGGCGACGACGACGGTGGCGAGAGGGTCGGTCAACGGAGTCGGTAGGTGGATGACCGGGCCGTTCGGACCGTTCACAACCGAGACGGCCTGACGCCGGTTCGTCAGAAGGTAGGCCCCTTTCACGTGGTTCTTCAATCCCGTGAGCTCGATATCTCCCTTAGCCCCCGCGTCGAAGACGTGAAGGTAGAGCTTGCCGGGACGTTGCGTGATCCGGCCCCAGGGGAGCTGGCGGGGGAACGGACTGGCCGTCGTGCCGTAGAGCGCTTCACCGTTCGCCTTCGTCCATTTGCCCACCTCGGCGAGCCGCTCGATGCTGGGGTCCGGGATCTCGCCTAACGACGTCGGGCCGACGTTGAGAAGGTAGTTGCCTCCCTTACTAGCAATGTCGATCAGGTTCCGAACAAGGGTCTCCGTCGATTTCCAGTTGTGGTCGGCCGCATGAAATCCCCAGGTGTCGTTCATCGTCATGCAGGTCTCCCAAGGGTAGGGAAGTCCGTTCGCTGGGATTGTCTGCTCGGGAGTTCCGTAGTCGCCGACGGAGCGAGTAAACGGAGTCTTGCTTGGACCGAGGTTGCCGGAATCGACCCGGTCGTTAACGATGACGTTCGGCTGCAGAGACCGGATGTAGCGGTACAGGTCGATCCCCTCGTCGTGGTTCCAAGTGCTCTCCCACTGGCCGTCGAACCAGATGATGCCGATCGGGCCGTAGTTGGTCAGCAACTCCTTGAGTTGCGCCTTCATGTACTGCACGTAGCGCGGGAAACTAGTAGGGTCGACCGGTCTTGTATCCCAGGCTCGTCGGGGAAGGTAATCCGGATGGTGCCAGTCCATGATGGAGTGGTAGAAGCAGAGCTTGAGCCCCTCCTTCTTGCAGGCGGCGGCGAGCTCTTTAAGCGGATCCCGATGGAAGCGGGTATGCCCGATGTTCCAGTCTCCCTGCGCCGACGGCCACATTCCGAAGCCTTCGTGGTGCTTGGAGGTGATGGCGATGTACTTCATCCCCGCCCCCTTGGCGATCTTCACCCACTTCATCGCATCGAAGTTGACCGGGTTGAACTGGTCGCGGAACGGCTCGTACTCCTCGGGCTTGATCTTCGCCTCATGCATGATCCATTCCCCCGCCCCGGGGATCATTCGCCCTTTCCAATAACCGGCGGGAACGCTGTAGAGCCCCCAGTGGATAAACATCCCGAACCGGGCCTCCTCGAACCACTTCATCCGCGCGGCTTTCTGAGCCGCCGTTTCCTTGAGCGGATCCGATTGAGGCGCGGCATGGGAAGCCGCGGAAGCGATGAGCAGGGCGAGGGGAAGTAGTGACATAACAGAAAGACCTTCCCTGAGCTTAGCGCAGTCGGTTAAGGTGACGTGGCGCGGGCGGCTCGCCTGAGGTGTGTTTCTCCATTATTATTGCGGTGCCGCCATAAACGGTTGCCGGCTTGGGCGCAAAACCCCGGCTTGGCGGCCTCTACACCGCCTCCTTCGCGCCGTATTGGGCGGCAACGAAGGCCGTGGCCCGGCGCTCAGACCGTCGAGAAGATACGCGAGCTACTCCACCGCGAACTCGGAATGGTTGTTGCCACTGGGCGCTCATCCGAACTGCGCTTTCAATCGGCCCCGAATGTCCATACGGGTGTGATAGACCCGCAGCACGGTGATGAGCTGCTCCGCCTCGTCGATGTCGTAAATAACGTAATGGCCGTGCCCTTTCTTGCTCTTGCGCAGGGTTACGAACCGAAACTCGGGGAGCCCTTCCAACTCTGCCCCTCGGCGTAGCTGGTGGCAAGGCGGTTGATCCCCGTCCTGAGGAAGTGTAGGTAGCCGTCGGCATGGTCGACGTCCTTGTAAAGCTCGACGTTGTCGGCCCAAATTCCGATCAGATCGTCTTCGGCGTCGCGCGAGAGGGTGACGGTTATCGTGGGTTTGCTTGAAGCCATGCTGCCCTTTTCGCGGCAAGGCTCTCTTCCACCTGCGCCATGGTTCTGCCGTTCCCCGCCTCGACGTCGGCCTTCGCTTTCCGCAAGGCGGCGACGAGCTCCGGCGTGACCTTCGGGCCGCTGGGTTCATCCTCGAGTCGCAGCTCAACGGCCTCGGAAACGAACCGGTCAAGGCTAACGCCGATTTCCACCGCGACGCGCTGCGCCTGGCTGTAGAGCTGATCGGAGATGGTGACTTCAAGCCTCATGGTTAACCTTTCGAAGTCTCAACCCATTCTATCGGTTGCCCTTTCCTTTATCTCCATCAAAACCGCCTTTTCGGAGCCTTGCCAAAGTCAGATTCGGTCTCTCTTAGGCAACGCACGCACCGCCCCCGTCGTGATGCCGCCATCGACGAGCAAGGTCTGCCCGGTGATGTACGCGCTGGCTTCGGAGGCGAGAAAGACAATCGCGCCGCGCAGGTCGCTCGGCTGGCCGGGACGCTTGAGCGGGATCCGGTCGCTCAGATATTCGACCCACTCGGCATCTTCGTACATCACCGCGTTTTGGGCGGTCTTGAACCACCCCGGCGCGAGGCAGTTGACGGTGATTCCGTGCACACCCCAGTCGTCGGCCAGACTCATCGTAAGCTGCTTCACCCCGCCCCGGCTCGCGCCGTACGGTCCGAGCCCCGCGTAGCCGTTGACGCTCGTGACGGAACCGATGTTGATGATGCGGCCGTACTTCTCCTCGATCATCAGCCGGCCAATCGCCTGGGAAACGAAGAAGGTGCCCCGGAGGTTGGTGTCGAGGATGAGATTCCAATCATCCCAGGTTACGTCGAGGGCCGGCTTCCGCACATTGCACCCTGCGTTGTTCACCAGGATGTCGATCTTGCCCGCTCTCTGAAAGGCGGCCTCCGCCATTCGTTCGATCGACTTCTGATCCCTTACATCGCATGCCCACGGCATGCAGCGACGCCCGAGCGCCTCGATTTCCGCCTGGAACGGCTTTAGCGATTCGATGTTGCGGCTCGTGATGATGAGGTCCGCACCGGCCTCGGCGAGCGCGCGAGCGAACACCTGCCCGAGGCCGCGGCTGCAACCGGTAACGACGGCGACCCGACCGGTGAGATCGAATTCTTTCAGGGACATACCATCACCTTCATCAGTCCCGGCTCTTGCCGGTGAAGCCGGTCGAAATACTCGGGCGCTTGGTCTAGAGATATCCGGGCGGAGATCATCGAATCGACCTTTACCGCGCCCGATGCGATAAGGCTAAGGCTCTCCTCATAGTCGCCTTGCGAGGCACAGCATCCATAGATCGAGAGTTCGCGCGTCACCGCAACCTGCAACGGAATCTCCACCTTTGGCGACAAATTGCCGACGAGCGAGACGTTTCCGCCCTTACGCACGCTCCGAATCGCCATATCGACCGTCGCCGTTATCCCCACGGCTTCAATCGCGGCGTCGAGCTCCATCCCGATCGAAGAGCCTTGGGCGGAGTCGGCCCCCAGAGCGATCGCAAGCTCCAGTTTTCGAGCGTCGATATCGACGGCGACGATCTCGCCGGCTCCCTTTGCCTTTAGGACCTGGACAACCAAGAGGCCGATCATGCCGACGCCAACCACGACTACTCGTTCGCCCACCTGCACTCGCGCCCGGTGGACTCCGTGGAGGGCGACCGACACCGGTTCAACCATCGCCGCCTGTTCGTAGCCAAGGCCGTTGGGCAGGCGGCAAAGGACTCGGGAGGGGACCGCCACGAACTCCGCGAACGCCCCTTGCCGCCGGTACTCCGCGCATGAAACCCCCAGCACCTGGCGGTTATCGCAGAGATTGACCTCGCCCCGAAGACAGTAGGGGCAGTGCCCGCAGTAGATTGTGGAATCGAACGTCACCCGGTCCCCGATTTGCCACCCGGCGACGTCGGCGCCGACCTTAACGATGTCGCCCGACGCCTCATGCCCCATCACGATCGGCGGGATTCTTCGGCCGGTGCTGCCATCCATGCCATGCACGTCGCTGCCACAAATCCCGCACGCGCGCACTCGAATGAGAACTTCGTCGGGGGCTGGCTCCGGTACCGGCAGGTCGACCAACTGGAACCGGCCGTATTCAACTAGCTCTAGGGCCCTCACGCCTCGAATCATAGCCGCTAGATCCCCCTCGCCTCGCTTGGCTGGCGAACGTTTTCAAAAACATGTGACCAACAAAGGTGACGCCTTTCAAGAAGACCGCTTTCAGGTTGATTACACGGTAATCCCCGGGGCCTGAAAAGGGCTCGTGGACATAGCATATTTACCGGTCCAGTTTCAACGGTGGGTATTTAGACCCACTGGGCCGGTTAGCTCTTGATGCGGGAACTGGCGCAATTACGGCCACTCTTTCGTTAAGCGAGACGAGAGCGACTTTCTTGACTTCGCTTTGCATTGCGGGCCGTCCCACTGGGTCCTTAGGCTCACGCGGGATAGAGATCGTTTTGGAACGTTCCGCGAACGCCTCTCCGAACCTGAAAAACGGTTCTTGAGGGAGCAATTTTCGACTACTTTCAAGTTTTGGCTAGAAGGCGTATCCTCACTCTCCGGCGGGCCTTAGCCGCCGCAGCGAATTCACGTGAGCACCTATCGCTCATTTGTATGGCGCTTTCTTTGGATGATCCGGATGAGACAGACAAATCCTGGTCCTGGGAGCATCGATGCCACACACTGAACAAATATCCAAACCTCGGAAGATCATGAGATCTCCGATACGCCTACTTTTCTTGATACTGGCTTTGCTGGTCCCATGCTTTGGGGCCGCGCAAACGGTTAAGTCAGTCACACTCAACCCCAGTCTTGTCCTTGCCGGAGATCCTTCGACCGGCACGGTGACCCTGAATTCAGCGGCTCCGGCCGGCGGAACGGTCGTCACCCTGGCCTCGAACAACGCAACGGCAAGCACAGGTGCGTCGGTTACGGTTGCGGCGGGAGCTACCACCGCGACCTTTCCCATCACGACGACCCAGACGAGTAACGCGGACGCCGTTGCCACCATCACCGGTTCGGCAAACGCTTCCTCCGCGACGGCTAATCTGACCGTTCGAGCCGCCCACCTCAACAGCCTCACGGTTCTTCCGAGCCCGGCTTACGGTGGTTCGACGATCACCGGTACGGTTACGATCAGCACGCCGGCTTCGGCCGCTGGCTTTACCGTAGCCCTGGCCTCGGACCTCGCGCCGACCGTCACGGTCCCCGCGACGGTTACCGTTCCGGCCGGGTCCACCACCGGTACCTTCGCGATCACCGCTCAGACGGTTACGAGCAAGGTCACGGCCAACCTTTCGGCGACCGCCTTCGGCGTCACCGCGAAGTTCGCCCTTCCGATCATTCCGCCGGTCGCCCTGTCCGTCACCTACGCCTCGTCCACGGTTGTGGGCGGCGTCGGCACGGTTGGCACCGTCACTCTTACCGGCAAGGCGCCCGCGGGCGGCATGGCCGTCGCGCTTGCGTCGGATAACGCGAACGCGACCGTCCCCGGCAGCGTTACCGTTGCCGCCGGTTCAAGCTCGGCCACGTTCAACGTTACGACCAAAGCGGTTCCGACCGACCAGGTCGCCAACGTCTCGGCCACCACGGGCGCGACCACGGTCAAGGGTGCTCTCAGCATCAAGGCTCCGGTCGTCTCCTCGGTCGTTCTTAATCCGACGACCCTCCTCGGCGGAGCAAGCTCCACCGCAACGCTTACGATCGCAACTCCGGCTCCGACCGGCGGCTACACCGTCGCCCTGTCGTCCGACCAGGCCGCGGCCACCGTCCCCGCAACCGTAGTGGTTGCCGCGGGCGCGACCACCGCGACCTTCACCGTTACCACTGTCGCCGTCGGCGCTAACACGACCGCGAACATCAAGGCGACCGGAGCATCCACTTCGGCGAGCGCTCCGCTCACGATCAACGGCCCGACCGTGGTCAGCGTTGTTCTGAACCCCACGACCGTCGTTGGCGGCGTTGGTTCGGTTGGCACCGTTACGATCAGTTCGGCGGCGCCGGCTGGCGGACTTTCCGTCGCGATCTCCTCTAACAATGCGGCGGCCGGCGTGCCTGCCACCGCCACGATCGCTGCAGGCGCCACTTCCGGCACCTTCAACATCTCCACCTCGCCGGTTCAGACGAACGCGACGGCGACGATCACCGCCTCCTCCAACGGCAGCTCGGCCAACGCCCCGCTGTCGATCAGCGCCCCGACGCTCAGCTCCCTGAGCCTCGATACGGCAACCGTAGTTGGCGGCGGAACCGCCACCGCAACCGTTACCATCAGCAGCGCGGCTCCGGCCGGCGGCTTCGTGGTTTCGGCTTCTTCCGATAAGGCCGCGGCCACCGTCCCCGCGACGATGACCGTCCCTGCGGGCGCGACCACCGGTACCTTCACGGTTACCACGTCGGCCGTTGGGTCCGACACGACGGCGACGATCACGACCTCGGTCAACGGCGTCACCAAGACGGCTCCTCTCACGATCACGGCTGGAGGCCTCACCGGCGTCACCATCTCCCCGAACTCCGTCAACGGCGGAACCGGTGCGACGGCGACGGTAACCCTGGCAAGCCCGGCTCCTGCGGGCGGCGCTTCGGTATCCCTCTCGTCCAATAACGCGGCGATGCAGACTCCGGCTACCGTCACCGTGGCCGCGGGCAGCACCACCGGAACGGCGGCGCTCACGACCACTGCGGTCGGAACGAACGTGACGGCGACCCTGACCGCGACCTACAACGGCGCGACTCAGACGGCGACCCTCGCAATCGGCGCTCCGAAGGTGAGCACGGTCACCGCCAACCCGGCGACGGTCGCGGGCGGCAACAACTCAGTCGGTACGGTCACTCTCACGAGCCCGGCGCCCACCGGCGGATACGTGGTTAATCTGGCTTCGGATTCGGCAAGCGCCACCGTGGCCGCACACGCGACGGTTCCTGCCGGCGCCACCTCCGTCAACTTCCTGATCTCCACGTCGGTCGTCAGCTCGACCACGACGGCGAACATCACGGTAAGTGTGAACGGCAGCTCGGCAAGCGTTCCGATTACCCTGACGGCTCAGTCTCTTCTGAGCGTGGTGCCCACCCCGGCCAGCGTGGTCGGCGGCACTCCTTCGACAGGTAAGGTCACGATCAGCAGCCCGGCTGCTGCGGGCGGCGTTACGGTAACGCTGTCGTCCAACAACGCTGCGATCACGGTGCCGGCATCGGTCACCATCGCCGCCGGCGCTTCCAACGCGACCTTCACCATCAACACGGTGGCGGTTGCTACGAACACGACGGGCACGATCACGGCGACTTCTAACGGCGTCTCCAAGACTGCCAACGTCACCGCAACCGCCCCGACGGTCACGTCGGTCGCGCTTGCTCCTTCCACCGTTCAGGGTGGTAGCAGCTCCACGGCAACGGTCACGATCAGCAGCGCCGCTCCGGCCGCGGGCTTGGTCGTTCACCTCGCCTCCGACAACGCAGCCGCGACCGTTCCGGCTACCTTCACCATCGCCGCCGGCGCAACGACCGGGACCGCCACGGTCTCGACCGTCTCCGGCGCAAACGCGACCGCGAAGATCACGGCAACCGTAAACGCCTCCTCGGCGAATGCGAACGTGACCGTTATCCCCGCGATCGTCACGGGTCTCTCGTTCAGCCCGACCTCCCTGATCGGCGGCGGCTCCTCCACCGGAACCCTTACCCTCGCGGGTGCGGCTCCGGCCGGCGGCGCTTCGGTGGCGCTCTCCACGGCGAGCACCCACGCGATCATTCCGACGACCGTGGTCGTGCCTGCTGGCGCTTCCTCGGTTACGTTCAACGTCGGAGCCCAGGCCGTCTCGGCCGACGAGGTTGCGACCATCACCGGAACCGCGAATGGTACGACGGCATCCGGCAACGTCACGATCAAGGCGCCGACCGTCACCGGTCTCTCGCTCAACCCGACCACGGTAGCCGGCGGTAGCCCGTCGACTGCAACGGTAACCCTTAGCAGCGCTGCTCCGGCGGCCGGCTTCGTGGTGAACCTCACCTCGAGCAACACCTCGGCGGCCACCGTGCCGGCGACGGTTACGGTTGCCGCGGGTGCGACGACCGCAACGTTCACCGTCACCTCCAAGGTTGTCGGCACGAACTCGACCTCGACGATCACGGCAGCTCAGAACGGCGTATCCGCAACCGCGGTGCTTTCCGTTACCGCTTCCAGCTCGATCACGCTGACGGTTAGCCCGGGCAGCGTTACCGGCGCAACTTCGACTCAGGGAACGCTCAAGGTTCCTTCGGCCGCTCCGGCCGGTGGCTACGTGGTCACCCTCTCGTCCAATAACCCGGCCGTAGTCGTGCCGGCATCGGCCACGATCAAGCAGCTCGCGACGTCGGCTGCCTTCGCGATCACCACGCTGCCCGTTACCGCGGACACGACGGCGACCGTTACGGCAACCCTGAACGGCGCCACCAGCACCTACCCGGTGAAGGTTCTCGCGCCCGTCATCAAGACGGTCGCCGCCAGCCCCGCTTCGGTAGCGGGCGGAACTTCCTCGACCGGCACCGCGACCCTCACCGGTCCCGTTGCTTCGGGTAGCTCGGTAACCGTAACCCTCGCTTCGAACCGGGCTTCGGCCTCCATCCCGTCGACGGTCACCGTCGCCGCGGGTGCAAGCGCGGCTACGTTCACCATCACCACGACTCCGGTCGCGGCAAACGACACCGCTACGATCACGGCGACCACGGGCGCCAAGTCCGCCAGCACGACTCTGGGCATCACCGCTCCGGGCGTTGCATCGGTAACGACGAGCCCCTCGACGGTCATCGGCGGAACCGGTTCCACCGGCACCGTGACCCTCACGAGCCCGGCAGCGACGGGAGGCCAAGTGGTCACCCTGAGCTCCGATACGTCCTCGGCCACCGTACCGGCTTCGGTAACGGTTGCGGCGGGCGGAACGACGGCGACCTTCGCCATCGGAACGAGCCCGGTTACGGCTAACAAGACGGCTACCATCACCGGTACCGCCAACGCGATCGCCAAGACTGGAACCCTCGCCATCACCGCTCCGGCGGTAACGGCCGTGTCGGTAAATCCGGCGTCAGTCCTCGGCGGTTCGCCCTCGACGGGCACCGTGACGGTTAACGGACCCGCGCCCGCTGGCGGCTCCGTGGTGAACCTCACTTCCGACAGCGCTTCCGCAACGGTACCGGCGACGGTAACGGTTGCCGCGGGCGCCACCTCGGCCACGTTCACCATCACCACCACTGGTGTTGCCTCGAACACCACCGCGAACATCGGCGCCTCCGCCAACGGCGGATCGGCGACGGCTCCTCTGACGATCACGACGGCTCCTCCGGGCGCTCTGTCGCTGAGCCCGGTCACCGTCATCGGCGGAAACACTTCCACCGCGACGGTAACCCTCGCCGGACCGGCTCCTGCCGGTGGCCAGGTAGTGACCCTGTCGTCCGACAACGCAGCGGCAACCGTACCGGCTTCGGTAACGGTCGCGGCCGGCGCCACCTCGGCGACCTTCACGGTCACCACGACTCCGGTTGCATCGCAGGTCGTTGCAACGATCACCGCGGCCGCTAACGGCGGCACGGCGACCGCGACCGTCACGGTCAAGGTGCCGACGGTCACGACGGTGACGCTCAACCCGACCTCCGTCATCGGTGGAACCTCCTCGACCGCGACCCTCACCCTGAGCGGTAAGGCTCCGGCGGGCGGCCTGGTCGTCAACCTCAGCTCCGGCAACGCCGCAGCGACGGTTCCGGCAACGGTAACCGTGGCGGCGGGCGCTACGACGGCGACCTTCACGGTCACCACGACTCCGGTGGGAGCCGACGTCTCCGCGGTCATCTCCGCGTCGGCGAACAGCTCGACTGGAACGGGCGCCTTGGCGATCGCGGCTCCGGGAGTTACCGGCGTCTCGCTCAACCCGACCTCTCTGGTCGGCGGCAACCCCTCGACCGGAACGGTCACCATCAACGGTCCGGCTCCGACGGGCGGCACCGTGGTTACCCTCTCCTCCGACAAGGCTGCGGCCACGGTACCGGCAACGGTCACCGTAGCGGCAGGCGCGACGACGGCTACCTTCACGGTAACCACCGTCGCCGTCGGCTCGGCCACGACGGCCAACATCTCGGGTTCGGCAAATGGCAAGTCGGCTTCGGCTCCTCTTGCGATTAGCGCCCCGACCGTCACCGGCCTCTCGTTCAACCCGACTACGGTCATCGGTGGAACGAGCACCACGGGAACGGTAACGATCTCCAGCCCGGCTCCGGCCGGCGGATTCGTGGTCACCCTTGCGGCGGATAACGCCGCGGGAACGCCTCCGGCAACGGTTACCGTTGCAGCGGGCGCGACCACCGCAACCTTCACTCTGGCCACGACTCCGGTACAGACGGCTCAGACGGTAAACGTCACCGCCTCTGCTAACGGAACCTCGGCTCAGGCGGCGGTTTCGGTAACTGCTCCGACCGCTCTGACCCTCACGTTCGCTCCGGCGAACGTACCGGGTGGTCAGGCGACCACTGCTACGCTTACGATCAGCGGCCCGGCGCCTGCCGGTGGATATGTTGTAAACATCTCCTCCGACAACGCGCACTCGACGCCGCCTGCGACGGTTACCGTACCGGCGGGAGCGACGGTCGTAACCTTCTCGATTCCTTCGACCGCAGTGACGGTGAGAACGGTCATCCATATCACGGCCGCCGTGAATGGTTCGAGCGTTACCTCTGCCTACGCACTGACGATCGCTTAGGATCGGATCTTGCCCGGGCTGCGGTTCTCCGCAGCCCGGGTAAGGAGAAAGGACTCCGGTAGAACCGAAAGGAGAAAACCGGGGTTATCTTAAAGAAGGAAGAATTGTCGATTGAATGGTTTAGCGAAATAGCAACGAAGCCATCGAGATTAAATCAACCCGTAGCGTGCGGAAGGGCGAAGCGCTTCCCATCGCCATCGTCTCAACTCCAGCAGAAATCGTAGGATCGCCCCCCATGAGAAAAGCCTTTACACTGATTGAACTTCTAGTAGTGATTGCAATCATCGCAATCCTTGCCGCCATCTTATTCCCGGTCTTCGCTCGCGCTAAGGCCGCCGCAAAGAAAACCCAAGCTCTGAGCAACGTCAAGCAGCTTGTTACCGGTTACATCCTTTACATTCAGGATACGGATGGCGTCTATTACGAACATGCCCAGGGAATGTCGGTCGGAACGCAAGGCCCGACCTCGCTCATCTGGTCCGGTTACATCTATCCGTATACGAAGAACGTAGCCATCGCAAACGACCCGGCGGCCAGCAACCCGACGCAGTCGTTCGGCGGCTTTAATTTCACCGGTATGAACTACGTGCCGGTCGATTACAAGCAGCTTTCGCTTGGTTACAACCAGAACTTCACGTCGCAGTTCGGCTATGCCTGTTCCCAGGACTTCAGCGCGAACGCGGCGAGCTGCGCAACCTTCTACTCTGAAGGCCAGTTCACCTATCCGTCGCAGTCGCTCGTGTTCGCGAGTAGCACTCAGCGAGCGCCCAGCGCGGCCGGAAACGGATTCTGGGTAAGCCCGAAGCACGACCTCAACGCAAACGACGGAATGTCTGACCGCCACAGCGGCTTTGCCGTGGTCAGCTTCATGGATGGGCATGCCAAGGGGATCAACGCCCGATCCATGCTCGTCAGCGACCAGGTAACGGAAATCGATCCGAATACCACCGGTCAGTGCGTCAACTACAACTCGGCCAAGGTCTATTGGGATCCTTCGGCTCCGTTGCCGGACGACGCTCCGCTTTGCGAGGGTCACGGAATCCGGTAAAAGCGTTCGCATAGAGGTTTCCAGCCCGGTGAGGGCAAGGGGGCTAATGCCAACGCTGAGCCGGAAAGTGTCTGTGCGAAGCTAAAGAGTTCCTCTCAAGGAACTTCCTTAGCGAAAGAGCCGGCGACGAAAGTCGCCGGCTCTTTTCGTGTTTCGGGCCTCTCGAATTCGGAGAACTTTGCAAGATAGGCGGCGATACGCGATACTGCGTTTCCTAGTCGCGATGCAAACTTCATCCGCCGCCCATAAACCGAGTCCCGGCCTTAGGCGATGGATTCGGAAGAATAAGACTGGGTTTCTATTTATCAGCCCCTGGCTAATCGGCTTCCTCGTTTTTACGCTGGGACCGTTCCTAAGCAGCATCGCCCTCTCCTTTCACAGCTACGACCTGGCGAGTGCTCCCAAATGGGTCGGCAATCTGAACTACCAGACCCTGCTGCACGACGACCCGATGTTTTGGTCGTCACTGTGGGTAACCGTCCGCTACGCTGCGGCCTCGGTACCACTTGGAATCGTGGCAGGCGTTGCTCTGGCCCTGCTTCTCAACGCGAAGGTCAAAGGGCAAACGATCTTCCGGACGATCTTTTATTTGCCGTCGATCGTGCCGGCCGTGGCGAACGCGATCGTGTTTAGCTGGATATTAAATCCGGAAATCGGACTTCTGAACGGCATTTTGCGAGCCGTGGGGATCGAGGGGCCGGCATGGTTGAACGACACCGCCTGGGCCCCGTGGAGCCTCGTTCTGATGTCGCTCTGGTCGGTCGGCGGGAGCATGGTGATTTACCTCGCCGGGCTCCAAGATATTCCAATCCATCTCTACGAAGCCGCAACGCTGGATGGAGCCTCCGCCTTCCAGCGAATGCGCCGAATCACCATTCCGTTGCTGACCCCGGTGATCTTCTTCAATCTCGTGATGGGGATCATTGGATCGTTCCAGTACTTCACCGAAGCGTTCATCATGACCAAGGGTGGACCCGAGGGAAGCACCACGTTCTACGCCCTCTATCTGTTCAACCGGGCCTGGCAATACCTGGACATGGGCTACGCCTGCGCCATGGCTTGGATCGTGTTTATCGTCGTCATGGTGATCACGGGACTGGTGTTCCGCAGCCAGAGAAGGTGGGTGCACTTTGGAGATTAACGTTCCCAAGATTGCAAAGGCGGGGATGGCCGCCCTTTTCCTGCTGGGTGGGCTCGCATTTCTAGCTCCCGGAGACCCCTCGGAGCGGCACTATCCGCAGCGGATCCCCGTCACCTTCTGGCACACCTTCGCCGGCGAGTGGCAGCCGATCTTCGAGGGGATGGTGGACCGCTTCAACGCGTCGCAAACGAAATACGAGGTCGTCCCGGTCTCCGTCCCGGAGGATGCTTGCAGCATGAAGTTCCTCCTCTCCGCGAGCGGAGGCGACACCCCCGATCTGCTGATGACCTGGGCGCCGATCCTCGGGACCTGGTCCGACAAGCGCCTGATCCAGCCGTACGACGGGATCATGACCCCGGCCGAAAAGCGAGAATTCCTCGCCCGGACCTATCCGATCGTGAAGCGCCACTCCACCTACGCCGGGAAGATCATGGCGCTGGTCGACGGCCTCGACCTGTACGCGATGTACTACCGCCCGGATCACCTTAAAGAGATCGGCGTCGACAAGGCTCACCTTCCGAAGACGCTGGAGGAGCTCGTGGCGATGGGGGTCAAACTCGACCGGTACGACGCTCAACACCATCTGCGCCGGGTCGGCTATTTGCCCAAGACGTTTTCTAACTATGTGCCGGTCTTCGGCGGCAAATTCAACGAGGGTGGCCGGATCGTGGTCGATACGCCGGAGAACTTGCGTGCCATGGAGTTCATCGCCGAGAACACCAAACGCCTCGGTTACGACAACGCCACCCGGTTTGCCTCATCCTTAGCCGCCGATGCCGGTCCGACGATGCCGCTGATCGCCGGCAACTACTCGATGATGTTCGACGGCGAATGGCGGGTTAAACAGGTGGAGCAGTACTCGCCCGGACTGCCGTACCTCCTCGCTCCGATTCCGCCGCCGAAAGGAGGGAAGGCGAACGCTTGCATGTCGTCCCCGAACTACTTGGTCATTCCCACCGCCGCCAAGCAGCCGCAAGGGGCGTGGGAGTTCGCCAAGTTTTGCGTCGGCTTCCTGCACCCCGAAGAGGGAGGGCGAAACATGGGTGACATGGGTTGGCTTCCCGATGACCCGGTAATTGCGAAGTCGAGCTCATACCTCGCGTATCTGAAGCGATACCCCCAATACAAGGTCTTCGTGGACCTGATGACGAGCCCCAATCTGGAGATACCGCCTCAGGGGCCGATGCAGAACTTTGTCATGGACGAGCTATCGAAGGCGGAGGACGCGGTAACGAGAGGAAGCCAGACGCCGGCGGAATCGCTACGCCTGGTGCAGAAGCATCTGACGGAAGAAGAGGCCCGATTAAGGCGACTTGGACAAATCCGCGGCGGGGATCGCCCATGAACCTGTTCCAGCGAATCTCGATCTACTTCGTGCTAGTAATCCTCGCCATTCCGGCCCTGCTGCCGATGGCATGGATGACTTCGACCTCCCTCAAGAGCGATAAGCAGATTTTCGCCACCGAAGGGAAGGCGGCTCCCACCGTTTCGCTTCGAAGCCTGGTCCCGAGCCCGGTCCAGTGGAAGAACTACCCGGACGCACTCAGTAAGGTCCCGTTCCGCACCTACTTGCGAAATACCGTGATGCTCTGTGCGGTCACCGTGTTCGGAGTCGTCCTCTCCAGCGCCATCGTCGCCTATGGGTTTGCCCGTTGTACATTTGCCGGCAAGCCGCTTTTCTTTATCGCGATGATCTCCACAATGGCCGTGCCGCCCCAGGTAACGATGGTGCCCATCTT
The DNA here is from genome assembly GCF_000724625.1 of Fimbriimonas ginsengisoli Gsoil 348. GTDB lineage: Bacteria > Armatimonadota > Fimbriimonadia > Fimbriimonadales > Fimbriimonadaceae > Fimbriimonas > Fimbriimonas ginsengisoli. The sequence goes on from NZ_CP007139.1 coordinate 2,863,356, forward strand.
CGTGCTTTTCAAGTGGCTCGGCTGGTACGGCACCTACTTGCCACTGATTGTCCCCGCCTTCTTCGGCGGCCCGTTCTACATCTTCCTGCTCACCCAGTTCTTCCGTAAGCTTCCGGAAGACATGGCGGAGGCGGCCCGCCTCGACGGCGCCGGCGACTGGGGAATCTTCACCCGAATCGTGTTGCCCTTGGCCAAGCCGGCCCTGGCCACATGCGCCATTTTCCAATTCATCGGAACCTGGAACGACTTCCTAGGCCCCCTTCTTTACTTGAACAAGCCATCCAACTACACCGTCGCGTACGGCTTGCAGCAATTCATGTCCAAGAACGGAGGCCAGTGGAGTCTCTTGATGGCCGGGGCGACGATTTTCACCCTGCCCCTCATCATCCTCTTCTTCTTCGCTCAAAAGACCTTTATCCAAGGGATCGCCACCACGGGAGCCCGGAACTAGAAGGCTAGTGCGTTCGCCCTCGTCCGCGCCCCGGCGTACCCACGATCGCCATCGGCGTCGTCTGGTGTAGACGGGCTCCATGGCTAAAGCAATTAATGGCATTTATGCGGGGTTCGGCCCGGCCCAGGCCCGTTATGCTGGTGCTATGCGAGTGTTCGCCTTTGTTTGTTTTGCAAGCGTTGTGGCCATGACAGTTGCCGGGTGCGGAGGTGGCGGGCAGAGCTCGTCGAATAATCGACCTGGGCCGGGCGCGGATCCGGTTCCGACCGGTACGGCCAAGTTCACCGTTGATGTGAAGACCGGCAAGGTGACGGTGACGCCGCTCGGCAAAGCATCCGCCGAAGCCCGGGCGATCTTTTCCGGAGCGGCCGTCTCCTTCTCGACCGGAGACCTCACGATCGACTCCGGGGAATTGACGCGACGCGTCCTTGCCGTGGCTTTGCGCAACAACCGGAACGAGCCGATCAATGGGCCGTTCCGACTTTTGTTCGGGCCGTTCAAGACACTCGCCAACCCCAACCTCGATCAAAGGCTGAACACGACGGTAACCACGGTCGCCGGCTCGGGAAGCCTCGGCTATGCCGATGGCTTTGGGACATCGGCCGCGATCAAGCAGCCCAGCAACTCGATCTATGACCCCAACTCCGGCGCCCTCTACTTCGGCACCTCCGATGGCAAGATCCGCCGCGTAAAGAACGGCACCGTTTCCACTATTGCGACCGGCTTCAGCAAGCCCTCCGCAATGTGCTTTCCCCCTAGCCGCGATGGTGGTCTGAACTTTACGACCCTTGCCGTCGTGGATTCGGGCACCAACAAACTCTCGACGGTCGACATATTCACGGGCGCCGTCCGTCCGGTTCTCGGCACAGGAACGAACGCATCGACGGATGGCTTCACCGGAACCGCAAGCTTCGCGACCCCGATGGGAATCATGCCGGTTACCGTTTACGAAACCGATTCGGGCCCGATGGCCACCTACCTGATTACCGATTCGGTCACCGGAAAAGTCCGCTTTGTCAGTCCAGGAATTAATCCCGCCACCAACCAACTGGAGTTGGGCGTGTCCACGGTTGCGACCGGACTGAACAAACCGATGGCGATCGGGGGACTCAGCGCCTACTGGCAAGGGCACGTGGCCATTGCGGAATCGGGAGCCAATCGCATCAACATCATGGTTATCCCCAACGGGGGACCGGGCGTTTCGGTAGGCACGATTGGAACTGGCGTCGCCGGATCCGCGGATGGATCCGGAGCGACCGCCACCTTTAACGGCGTTCAAGGAATGGTGTGCGTCCCAGGTTCCGCCATCTACGTGGCGGACACCGTGAATAACAAGATCCGTCAGATCCTCCTCTCACCCGATGGCACGATCGGCACCCCTGCGAACTGGACGGTCGCGACACTTGCCGGTTCCGGCGCTCTCGGCTCTGCCGACGGCGCGGGTAATGTGGCCACGTTCAACGTTCCCGCTGGCATCTCGGTCACGCCCAGCGGGCATCTGCTCGTCAGCGACACCGGCGCAAACAAGATTCGCGATCTTGCCTACAACACGGGAAGTTTGCCAATCCAAGTCGGCTCAGGGGGAGGGACGGTGCCACCGGATCCGGTTCGGCTCGCCAACCCGAGCGGCTTCGCGCCGGGAACGATAGCCCAGCCGTATATTCTGGCGCAGAACTTCGTCGGCCCGGGTCAGCAGATCAACCTCGAACCCTGGTCGTTGATCGTTCCGAACGGCGTGAATTACTTCGAATTCACGGTGACGGTGGAGAGCATCACGTCCACCGAGGCGCCCCCGAACGCGGTCAATAACCCTGGTCCCGCCGTAGCTCCCGGCTCTCCCGCCGTGCTTGTGCGCACCTATTCCGGCGGCGCTGCTCCGTCGTTCAACAATGGAAGTCTCGCCGAGGCCGGGTTTGGCGCGATCTCCTCCTCTGTGGTCGACAACAACGGCACCATCTGGATTGCGGATACGGCGAACAATGCGATTCGTAGAATCGGCGACGCCTATCGAAACACCGGCGGCTCCACGGGAGGGGGAACGGGAGGCGGAGGCGACGGGACGATCCGTGACCTCGTAACCACGATCGCCGGCGTGGTCGGCATCCCTGGCACCACCGACGGCGCCGGCCCCGCCGCGCAATTCAACGCCCCGACGGGCATCGCCTGCTCACCCGACGGCACCGTTATTTACGTGGCGGATTCCGGCAATCACACGATCAGGCGGATCGTCCATCCCCCGCTCAACACGGTCACGGATCCGTCCGATCCGGCTTACTACTCGGTGACTACCGTCGCCGGCGTCGCCGGAACGGCGGGCTTCGCCGATGGCCTCGGCTCCGTGGCGAAGTTCAACAAACCGTATGCGCTCACTATGAGCCAGTTTGGGGACCTCTTCATTACCGAGTCGGTCGGCAACCGGGTTCGAAGGCTGTCAGTGGCCGGCGCCGATCCGTTCGTGCCAAGCGTGTACACGGTTACGACCGTGGCGGGAGACACCAGCACTGCCGCGCCCGTGGCAGGCAGCGCGGATGGGACTGGCGCAATCGCCCGCTTCAGCGATCCGAGGGGGATTGGTATCGCCAACACCGGTGACCTTTATGTCGCCGATCGTGGCAACCATCGCGTGCGGCGCATCGCGGTTGGGGGCGTTGTCACCACCCTCGCCGGTAGCGTGGCGGGTTACGGTGACTCGGACACCGGTTCGGCGGCGAAATTCACCGCTCCCACCGGGGTCTCGGTGGTCCCCTCCGGCTACATCTTCGTCGCCGACTCCGGAAACAAGCTCATTCGACGCATCAGCCAGGCCGGTACCGTGAGGACGGTGGCCGGAACCGGGGTTGCGGGCAACTTGGACGGCACCGGCAACAGCGCCCAGTTCTCCGCTAACCTCGCGACCCTCCTGGCACTTCCTTCTGGGGACCTCCTCGTTCCCGACGGCCCGCGTCTACGCGTCGTCGAACGGATCATCAGTACGGGTGATAGCCACTGACATGGATGGCCAAGCTAGACTTGGCCATCTTCCGCCTTTACGAGAACGGGAAAAAGGTTTGGCCCTTGGGCATGTGTTGGATTCGCCCCGGAAGCTCGGTAGGGAAGTTGACCAGATGCTCGTGCGAAAGGCTAAGGAACGCTTCCACCGCCCGCGGGTCAAACTGCTTTCCGCTCTGGGAGCGAATCTCTTCTAGCGCCACCACGCACGGGAAAGCTTCCTTGTATGGTCGCTGGTGGGTCATCGCGTCGAATACGTCGGCCACCGAGACGATCCGTCCGGAGAGCGGAATCTCCTCGCCCTTTAACCCCCAGTACCCGGTGCCATCCCATCGCTCGTGGTGAGAAAGCGCAATCCCTTCCGCCAACTTCAGCACCGGAGAAGTGCTGCCGGAAAGGATTCGCGCCCCGATCTTGGTGTGCTCCTTCATGACCTCAAATTCCTCGGTCGTAAGCTTTCCCGGCTTCCTCAGGATCACGTCTGAGATCCCGATCTTTCCCACGTCGTGAAGGGCCGCCGCCTGAACCATGACTTCGACTTCCGAGGGTGTAAAGCCCATCGTCTGGGCAATCAGGCCGCTCACAATCCCAACCCGGTTGGCGTGCATGCCGGTCTGGTCGTCCCGGTATTCGGCGGCGATGGCGAGCCGCTGAACCGTCTCGAGCTGGGCCAGTTCCAAGTCCTTCGTCCGCTCCTGAACGGTTTGCTCCAGCAGCACGTTGTAAAACCGGGCCCGGAGCATGTTTCCGATCCGAAGCAGCACCTCGCGGGCGTCGAACGGCTTCGTTAGGAAGTCGGTCGCCCCCTCTTCGAGCGCCTGATACTTTGCCGCCGAAGTGGCGTCGGCGGTGAGAACGAGAATCGGAACCGCGGAGATGGCAAGCTGCTCCTTGAGACCCCGGATAACGGCGATGCCGTCCAGATGCGGCATGTTGAGGTCCAAGAGGAGAAGGTCGGGCTTAATACCCTCAAAGAGACTCACGGTCTCCCGAGGGTCGGAGATCCCAAACACGTTGGTGTATCCCGCCTCGTGAAGCGTCAGTTCCAAGAGGCGGATGTTCGAGATCTCATCGTCCACGACGAGAATCTTTGCCTGCCTCAGCGTCGAATGGGTGGTCATCTCACTTCAAGAAGCGGTCGAGCGTCGCCAAGAATGCGGCCACGTCAAGCGGTTTGGTCAGGTAAGCGTCGGCGCCGCCGCCGAGCAGACGTTCGATTTGGACCGGCGTGGCGTCGGCGCTAATGACGACGATGGGAATCTCTTTCGTATCGCTCGACTCACGCAACCGAGCCATCACATCTTTGCCCGACATGTCGGGCAAGTTCAGATCTAAGAGAATGAGATCCGGCTTAAGCTGTCGCGCTAGATCGAGGCCGACGTTTCCTTGCATCGCCGACAGCAGCTCGATTCCTGGGCGGCTGCCCAGCAGGACCTCCACCAACCTAAGATTCGAAAGATTGTCTTCGATGCAAAGGACCGAATAGCTCCCCATCGGGCCAGGCGTTTGTTCCACGAACTCGGCGGGGATCGCCGTCAGCTTCTTCTCGGGCGACTCGGACAGAGGAAGGGTGATTGAGAACCTGCTCCCAACGCCGACCGTACTCTGAACTTCCAACTCGCCATTCATCAAATTGATCAACCGCTTTGAGAGCGCCAACCCGAGACCGGTTCCTTCCACATTCGTGTTATTGGCGGTTAGCCGCTCAAAAGGCCTGAACAGCTTGTCGAGGTCGCCCGCGGCAATGCCGTGCCCGGTGTCTTGCACATCGATTCGCAAGCGGTCTCCCTCCGTCGAGCAATCGACTTGGACGCTGCCTCCGGAACGGTTGTACTTGATCCCATTAGATAGCAGGTTAATTAGAACCTGCTTAAGGCGCTGTTGGTCCGCTAACGCGTAGTATGGCGTAAATTTCGTAACATCGACGTCCAGGCGCACATTGTGCTCCGATCCCAGCGATTGCACCAAATCTAGCGACTCCCGAACAACCGTGGCGACCGAAACCGGCTCGATAGATACGTCGGTTCGTCCCGCTTCCACCCTCGCCAAGTCGAGAACTTCGTTGATCAGACCGAGAAGGTGACGCCCGCCCTTGAGGATGTGCTGCACGCTCTCCTTCTGGACCTCATCCAATTCGTTCCGATCCAGAAGCTGTCCGAATCCGAGGATTGCGTTCAGAGGCGTACGCAGTTCGTGGCTCATCCTCGAGAGAAATTCGCTCTTGGCAAGATTGGCCCGCTCGGCTTCTTCCTTTGCCAAGAGGAGCGCTTCCTCGGTTTTCTTGCGGGCGGTGATGTCTCGGCCCACCGATTGGAAGCAGACGAATTCCCCTTCTTCGTCCCAGATGCAACGGTCGGTCCAGTGCTGCCACCGGATCTCGCCGTCTCGCGAGAGGGTGCTGATCTCGTACGAACCAACCGGATTGCGTGGGCCGAGGCTTGCCAAATGATTCCGAATTCGCGTTGCGTCCTCCGGGGGAAGGAAGTCGATGAAGCTCCGCCCGAGCAAGTCCTCTGGAAGCGCCTCGTAGTAGCGGCAGTGGGCGTCGTTGACAAAGGTGAAGGTACCGTCGGCCAAGAATCGGCAGATCATCTCGGTCTGATCCTCGACGATCGCCCGGTAGCGCATCTCGCTCTCCTTCAGCTCCTCCTGGGCTTGCTTGCGCTCCAAGATCTCGTTCTGCAGGGCGACGTTGGCGTGCCTTAAATCTCGCGTCCTGTCGTGAAAGCGGTCCTGCAATTCGTCTTGGGACCGCTTCATCTCGGCCTCCATATTTTTCCGCGCCGTTGCATCCATCAGAAGGCAGTCCCAAAGGATGTCGCCGTTAGGTTGCAGTTCGGGACGGGAGATTGCTTCGAGCCAGCGCACCTCACCGCCCTTCGCGTAGTAACGCCCCTCCCATTTCCACGGTGAGAGAGTTGAAGCGGCGGCCGAAAAAGATTCGATAAAGCTCCGCCGGTCATCGGAGTAGACGGTTGCCAGGACCAGGCTCGCGTCCTGTTCAAACTCTGCGGGCTCCCGGCCAAACATCTCCCGACAGGCGGCGTTGAGATAGAGGCACTGGTAGCTCCCGTCGGGATGTAAGAGGAGTTGGGAGACGACTCCCGGGACGTTTGCGACGATACGTTGATAACTTGCCTCGCTACGGCGCAACGCCTCTTCGGCCATCTTGCGAGCGGAGATGTCGCGAGCGAGCAAGCAGACCGTCTGACAGGAGCCGTCGGACCCAAGAATCGGACTAATGCGGGCAAGGAACCAGTGCTTTCCATCCGGCAAATCGAGGGAGTACTCCAAACTCTCCGGCTCTAGGTTGGCCATAACGCGGCCGAACGCTTCTATAAACGGCCTTGACCACTCCTCGCCAAGGACAGCGGCCACGCGCTGACCGATCAATTCGGAACGCGGCTTCGCCAGCAACTTCTCGTTGGCCGTCCAAATCTCGACGTATGTTCCTTCGGCGTCGAACTCGAAGGCGATTTCATCGACCGATTCGATAACCGCGCGGAGCCGGATCTCGCTCTCGCTAAGGGCGATCTCCGCCCGCTTTCGCTCCGTAATGTCGGTGCAAACTCCGGTGAGGCGCCACTCCCTCGGTCCCTTTGGCTCAATCGTCACGTCTTCGGAGATCCAATAGATCTCCCCTTCTTTGGATCGCACGCGATACTCGTGGCGATAGCCGCTCTGACCGGTTCGAAGCGCTCGGTCGCTGACTTCGTCCATCCGCTTCGCGTCCTCTGGAAGCCTTTCCCCCAAGAAGACTTGGGTATCGGCGTCAATTTCGGATGCACCGTCCGCGGCTGGCTGTATGCCGAGCTCGTTCTTCGGAGTGCCAGGGTTATACAGGTCCGGCCCCCACTCGAATATCCCGTCGCGCTCGGTAACGTCGGCCTGCCAGAGCAGGCAGCGTGCGCTATTGACGACCAGCTTTACTTCCTCTTCTGCCCGCCTGCGTTCCGTGACGTCGACGCAGACTCCTGTTAAGCGCCATTGCCCCTCTCCGTCAGGTTCGACACTCACCGACTCGTCCAGCCACCGAATTTCGCCCCCGGCAACCTTGATTCGGTATTCCTGTTGATAGCTGTCCTGGCCAGAGCGCAAAGCCGCCGTGCTCACCGTGTTCATGCGCGGCAGGTCCTCGGGCAGTTTCGCGAGATTGAAGGCGTCGGTGTAGTTGCCTCCCGGCATGACTTCCATCGCAAGAAGCTGCTGGGCCGCGTCCGGGTTTATGATCCCGATCGTCCAACTGAGGAAGCCGTCGAGATCGACAACCGTCGCTTCCCACAGCAGGCACCGGGCGGTGGCCTGAACCTTGGACATCGAGTCCTCGACCCGCTTCCGTTCGGTAATGTCGGTGCAGACCCCCGTGAGTCGCCAGCGACCCTCCCCGCTTTGCTCAATGTGAACGTCCTCCGAGAGCCATCGGAGGTCGCCGTTTGCCGTTCGAACGGAGAATTCCTGCTGGTAACCGCTCTGTCCGGAGCTCAACGCCATCGAGCTTAATCGGTTGATCGATTCGGAATGTTCCTGCGGCCTGGCCCGATAGAATCCATCCGTATAAGAGCCGCCGTTTGGAATTTCCACTGGCAAGAACTGTTGGGCCGCTTCGGGATTTCGAAACTCTAAATTCCAGTCGAAGTCGGTAGCGGTTTCCGTAACCTCTGCCTGCCAGAGGAGGCAGTGAGCGCTGGAGAGAACCTGGGACGTTTCTTCCTGAGCTTTCTTCTGCTCGGTGACGTCGGTGCAGACCCCAGTGAGTCTCCAATGTCCCGGTTCCAACGGCTCGATGGTGACGTCCTCCGCCAGCCACCGGATTTCACCGGAGGCGATTCGGATTCTGAATTCCTGTTGGTATCCGCTTTTGCCCTCCGGTATTTCCGATGCGTGGTGTAGCCGCATTTGAGCGGCTTCCTCCGGCAAGCGCGCCGCGTCGAACGCCTGGGTGTAGGAGCATCCGGGCGGAATATCGACCGGCAGGAAGGCTTGGGCGGCTCCCGGGTTTCTAAATTCGGTGTACCACTCGAGTTCGCCGTCTCGGTCGAAGATATCCGCTTGCCAAAGGAGGCATCGGGCGCTCTGGAGGACCTGTGAAATCTCCTCTTGGCTCTCTTTCCTCTCGGTGATGTCGGTGCACACGCCCGTAAGGCGCCACTGGCCATCCCCTTGAGACTTGATGGTGACGTCCTCGGCGAGCCATCGATATTCACCGTTAGACGACCGAACGCGAAACTCTTGCCGGTAACCGTCGGCCCCGGATAGGATTGCCCCTTCGCTCGTCGCGTGCATCCCAGCGGTGTCGTCCGGGTGCCAGCTCGCTTCGAAGGCATCCAGGTAGGTTGCGCCCTCTGGAATTGTCAGCGGCAGAAATTGCTGGGCGGCGGCTTCATTGTGAAACTCCATTTCCCAGAACGGTTTTTCGCCGCGATCGGTAACCTGCGCCTGCCATAGAAGGCAGTTCGCTCCGGTTAGGATCTGAGACATCGCCTCTTCGGCGAGCTTTCGCTCCGTGATATCGGTACAAACGCTGGTGACGTACCACCGGCCTTCATCAAGGTGCTCGACGTGGACGTCTTCCGCAAGCCATCGGATTTCGCCGTCCATCCGGCGGACCCTGAATTCCTGCTGATAGCCGGATTCACCGTTTCGGAGCGCCATGGTGCTGCGCTGGTTCATCCTCGCGGAGTCCCCGCGCAACTTGGCACGATGAAAGGCGTTACCGTACGTCTCGCCCTCCGATATGTGAATCGGAAAGAATTGTTGGGCCCCCTCCAAGTTCCGGACCTGTGATACCCACACGAGAGCGCCATCACGGTCGCGCACATCCGCCTGAATGAGCAGGCACCTCGCGGTGGTGAGCACCCGCGACATCTCTTCGTTCGCCTTCTTTTGCTCCGTGACGTCCGTGCAAACGCCGTTGAGCAACCAACGACCGGCTGCCGAGGGGGTGATGCTTACATCTTCGAAGATCCACCGGATCTCGCCACTCGCCAAGCGCATCCGAAACTCTTGCTGGTAGCCGCTATCTCCGTTCCGAAGCGCTGCGTCGCACGTCTGCTTCATCCGGCCGGTGTCCTCGTCCAGCTTGGCTAGGTGGAAGGCTATCGAATAGTCGCAGTCGGGTGGAATTTCTATCTGAAGGAAGTGTTCCGCCCCGGCCGGATTGCGAATCTCGGTTTGCCAAATAAATTCTTCGCCTTCAACCCAGACCTCGGCTTGCCACAGTAGGCACCGAACGTGGGTGAGGAGGTGGGTCATCTCCGCTTCGGCATGCTGCCGGCTACTCTCGAGACGCTCCTTTAGATCGTTCACCTCGGTGAGGTCGCTTCCGGCGAAGTAAACGCGGTCTCCCGCTAAATCGACCGTGCATGTCCAATGGATCCACTTGTATTCGCCGCTTTTAGAAAGGCAACGGCAATCCCAAGAGGTAGTTCCGCCGGTTTTCAATAGCGATTCGATCCCTCGGAGGCGCGCTGCGCGATCTTCTGGATGCACGAGCGCCGGCAGATCCATCGCGGTTGCTTCGTCCGGGGTCCAACCCAGAATGCGCTCGATGGCGGGATTGATGGCAAGCAGTTTGCCCTCGAGCGTGCGAACGATCATTAGTTCGCGCGCAAGTTCGAAGAATGCTTCAGCCTCCGAATGCAACCTGGGCTCCATCTGTAGGTGGCTCATGTACTCAAGGCCCGACGGCAAGCCCGGCGTTTTTTGTGAGCCTGTGACACAGCATAGTTATTGGTGCCTCATCTGCGATTCTTACCGGTGAAATTGGGCTTTACACCGCAAGCAATCCGGACTTTTTCCGTTAATTCTTCCCCGCCGCAGGACACACCTCTCTCACGGGAACCCAGGGTCAAGGAACCCAGCCCGCCCGATGACGCGACCACTTTGCATAACTTTCAAGGACATCCGCTCCAAATCGTCGTGGCCGTATTGCAACAATACGAGTTCATTTAGGCGCCGTGCGGATGGTGTAGGCTCGCTCCCGTGCAGATTGGAGAGAACTGATGGCGTTTAAGGTGCTTGTAACGGCTCGCGCGTTTTGGTCGAGCGGGGAAGCGGCGAACGATCTGTTGGTCACCGCGGGTTGCGACGTGGTTCGGTCTGCCACGTTCGGACCATTAACGGAAAGCGAGGTGATCGCGCAACTGAGAGGTTGCGATGCGGTCATCGCGTCGAGCGACGCCTATACGGAAGCGGTCTTCGCCGTTCACCCCGGCCTCAAAGTCGTGTCCCGCTGGGGAGTGGGCATCGACAGCGTCGATCTCGAAGCCGCCACCCAAGCCGGGGTCATAGCTACCAATACGCCGGGAGCGATGGTCGAGGCGGTTGCGGACTACACGTTTGGGTTGTTGCTGGCGACGGCGCGGCGAATCGTGGAGGGCGACCGGTTGATGCGATCCGGAGGATGGGATGAGATGCCCGGCACGCTCGTGTACGGGAAGACCCTCGGCCTGGTGGGAGCCGGAAGAATTGGGCAGGCGGTGGCACGCCGCGCCGCCGGCTTCGGGATGCGGGTTCTTGCGTTCGACCCTCCGCTACAGGCCGGCGGTGGAAAGGTCGAGATCGAGTTCGTCGATCTCGACGAGCTACTCGAGCGAAGCGATTTCGTCTGCCTTCACGCGCCGAGCTTGCCCGAGACGAAGGGGATGTTCGACGCGAAGCGGTTTGCCCAAATGAAGCGGTCGGCCTACTTCATCAACACCGCGAGGGGAGCGCTCGTCGACGAAACGGATCTCCTCGCGGCCTTGGAAACCGGACGGATCGCGGGCGCCGCGATCGACGTTTACCAACAAGAGCCGCTGCCCGCCGATCACCCGCTTAGAAACGCTCCCCGTTGCGTTCTTTCCCCCCACAACTCCTCGAACGCTCTGGAATCGACGGCGACCATGAGCCTGATGGCCGCCGAGAACGTCCTCGCCGTCATGCAAGGCGAACGCCCCCAACATCTTTGCAACCCAGAAGTCTGGGACTCGCCGAAACGAAGGGTCTAACGTCGCACGGGCGCGTTTGGTGGGAAACGACTCGCCGTCTGTCGCCCTCACACGGATGCGGAGAAGATTTGCCCACTAATACGTAGACAAACGGTGTATATTCCAACCTATGGGACTGACCGAAGCTCTGCTCGACTCATGGGATCGTCAATGCCACATCGTGGATGCCGTGGCTGGTTTGGTAACCGAAGAAACCCGCAAAGCGCTTCCGTCTCCCGACGGCTGGCCGCTCGACCACCAGCTCGCTCACATTCACCTCGTGCGGCGATACTGGCTCTCCCAGGTCTCGCCGGAGCGTGGTAAGGCCCTCGGTGAAACCTACACGGATGGTTGGGAAACCCCCATCGAAGACCTGGATCGGATCAAAGAGCTCCTCCGAGACAGCGCCGTCGCCGTGCGTGAGGCGATGCAAGAGCTGCTGACGAACGGAACCGGCGCCATCGGCGGCTACGACCACCCGGTCCTCTTCCTTCAACACATGATCTGGCACGAGGGTTGGCACGTCGGCCTCATCTTCCTCGGCCTCCGCCTCGCAGGCCACGAGCCCACCGAAGAATGGGAAGAGCCCAACGTCTGGGGTCAGTGGCGTACCGAATAGGGCCGAACTCGGAACCCACGCGCTTGGCGTCATATACTTTAAGCATATGAAGAGTGTGATAGAAGGCACTTGGGCGGAAGTTTCTCGAAAGGCCGCTGGGCTCGATGCATCGAGCCGTGTGCGGTTAGAGGTTGATCTGGACTCTCCCGCTGCTCCGGGCGCGCGAGAAGAAACTATCGAACAACGGCTTCAGAAATTTGACCGCCTGACGCGGTGGATCGATGAGAACGTTCCCAAAGACCTTCCCTCTCTTTCGGATGAGGCGCTTCGCAGAGAGTGGATGTAAAGCAAACCCATGATGCCAGGCTGGTTGCCGCTATGATCGTAAGCGGAATCGACAGGATCTTAACTTTCAACGGTCAAGACTTCGTGCGCTATCCCGAGATTGCCGTGTTGACTCCCTGATTCAAGGGAGGAGAAAAGGGATAGATTGGGACGCAGATGCGAAACAACTCGGTTAAGGCGGCGCTGAAGGAAGGGCGGGCTCAGGTGGGGACTTGGCTATCGCTAGCCAGCCCGATCGCCGCGCGATACATGGCAAGAACCGGCTTCCACTGGCTGACTCTCGACATCGAGCACAGCCCGGTCAATTGGGAGTCGGCGTCGTTGATTTTCGGGGCCATCGCCGACGCCGGCGGCGTTCCGCTCGCCCGAGTACCCGGTATCACGGTGGAAAACGTGAAACGCTGCCTGGACGCCGGAGCCTACGGAATCGTCTTCCCCATGTGCAACTCGGTGGAAGAGGCTGAGCTGGCGGTCGCCGCTTGCAAATATCCGCCCAATGGGCAGCGCAGCGTTGGCGGCGGATTCCACGCCCTCAACTTCGGCGCCAGCCCGGCCGAGTACTACCGCCGCGCCAACGATGAGATCTTGGTCGTGATCCAGGCCGAGCATGTGTTGGCGGTGGAGAGAGCCGATCAAATCCTCGCCGTCCCCGGCATCGACGCCGTCTTCGTCGGCCCGAACGATCTCCTCTCCTCCATGGCCAAAACCCCCGCCATGGACTCCGACGACCCCGCCTTCGTCGACGCCCTCCGCCACGTCCGAGAAACCGCCGTCAAACACGGCGTCGCCCCCGGCCTTCACACTGCTAGCGCCGCCGTCGCCAACCAACGAATCGCCGAAGGCTGGCAATTCGTCGCCATCAGCAGCGAACTCGGCTTCATGCTCCATTCCGCCGCCGACACCGTCTCCACCACCATCGGTCAGCAGCACACCGCCGCCGCCCGCTACTAACCCTTCCGGAGCCCCCTCTCCCTCCTTCGGATGTATGTGCCGAACGAGCGAGAGGGACTTGGGGGTGAGGGAGTCCGGAGGACCGCTGCTCTCCAGAGCGGCCCTCCCGCCCTAATGCCACAGCCGTCGCCTACGCCGCAGGCGTGTAGTAGGCACCTACGTGTGCCGCCTGCCGTCCTGGGTTGGTTATCCCACGAAAAGCTCGCCACAAAATGTCCGCGAGAACGAATATCTGACATCCAAAATAGTAGACATTTGAACACATATCTGTGTTATTATCACGGTGACTGAATGCATCTGACTTCGTAATGCAATTATCGAGACCTCGCGCCGCGCCTCCTGTGCAGAAAACAAAAAATATGGAACGAACCCAGATTTGAACCTGAGCGGCAAGGAAACGAACCCAGCGGCGCCCTTTACGCGGGGCAGTCTGAAGAAAAATCGGGGTTACCTGTCGATTTCGGGCCAGGTCATTCGACTATTTGATGAGGGCGGGGCTGGGAGCCTCGCGGTTTAGGAGAAAACGATATGTCTACAACACTGACGACGGAATCGAAGACGGTTCCCGCGAAAAGCCTGAGGGGGGCTTGCAATCTGTTTTTGAAGGATCTTCAAGCGTTGCCCGAAGAGGCGTTTAAGAAGGACTTCGGGGGCAAGACCCGCACCGTCGCCGACATCGTTTACGAGGTTAACCTCGTAAACGACCACGTCGGTATGGTGATCCGAGGCGAGGAGCCGTTCGTATGGCCGGAAGGCGCCGCCTGGATCAAAGCGCCCGAAGGGTTTGGCGCCAAAGACGACGTGATCGCGGCCTTCCAAAAGTCGTCCGAAAAGATCATCTCCACGGTCGACGCCTACTCCGTCGAAGAGCTCGAAGCCCCACTTCAGACCGAAGACGGCGAGACCAACCGAGCCGAACGCTGCCGCTTCATGACCCTCCACGTCTGGTACCACGGCGGCCAACTCAACTTCATCCAAACCCTGCTCGGCGACGACGCCTGGCATTGGAAGTAAGCACCCCGCGCAACCACAGGGGCGGCCTACGCCGCCCCGACTCCCGACGCCGGCACGGCCCGCAGAGGCTTTTAAACAAGGGTCGAGCGAGTGCACCCCTTAAGTTCGACTGTTACCGATCCGCCAATCGCGCGGTCGATCTTCTAACCAACAGCCGGGTTGGCAGGATCTTTTCGACGATCGCGGCGGCGGGATTGTCGATGGCCTGGAGGACGACCTCGACCGCCGTGGAGCCCATCTCGTACGCAGGCTGCGATACCACGGTGAGGAAAGGATCGACCATCATTGAGGCCGGAAGGTCGTCGAAGCCGACGATCGACATGTCTTCGGGCACGCGGACGCCTTGCTCGTGGAGTACCTGCAGAGCGCCGATCGCGATAAAATTGTTCAACGCGAACAGTGCCGTTGGTCGAGGTTTCGACGCCAATGCGATCGCGGCCGCTTCCCGCCCCCAGTCGGTTGAAAACCGTCCGTGCAAGACATCGATAAGGTTCTGGTCGCCTTGAAAACCGCCAAGGAATGAGGAGACCCGATCGTCCGAGGTCGGCACGCCGACCGGGCCGGCCAAGATTGCAATCCTTCGGTGGCCAAGTTCTCGAAGGTGCTCGGCCGCCGAGACCGAACCGGAACTCGAGTCGCATCGCACGAAAGAGACCGGTTCGCCCTCGACGCGTCGATCGAGAATGACGAGGGGAAGGCTCCTAGATGCCGCCAGTTTCCGCGCTTCGTATCCGTTTTTCGCCGGGACAAAGAGTATGCCGTCGACCCCTTGGCCCGCCAGGAGCTCGATGTAGCGGAGCTCCTCGGCTTCCGATTCGTCCGTGTTGCAGAGCAAAAGGAGTTGGTTCCGATCGCTGGCAGCGTCTTCGGCGCCCCGGGCTACCGTTGTAAAAAACGGGTTGGTCACGTCGGTAACGACGAGGGCCAGGGTGTTGGTTCGGTTCGAGCGTAAGCCGCGGGCCACGCGGTTCGGAATGTATCCGAGCTCACGTATCGCGGCTTCAACTCGGACCCGAACCGAGTTAGATACCGGTCCGGATCCGGTGAGCGTTCGGGAAACCGTCATCGACGTCACGCCCGCCCGCTTGGCGACATCCTCGATCGTTACCCGCTTTCGTTCACGCAAGGCTCAGCATGACACCATTGTTGCGTTCGTCCTCGCGGCAGTTTCTCAGACGGGTTGTTCGTCCCATAGGTCTCGCCAGTCCGCGGCGCCGGGCCAGAGAAAGACCTGCCCCTTTATCAATCGACAGTTGCGGTCGATCTTGGCGATTTGGTCCATTTCTGCCGGCGTGAGCGGCTCCGATGTTGCCGCCCGAAGGCTCGATTCGTATTGCGAGCGCTTGACCGAAAAAGGAATCGGAATTTGCCCGCGGGTAACCGCCCACTTGATGCAGACGTCGGCGGGATGAATGTTGTGCGCCCGCGCAATCTCAACGATCACCGGATCGTCTAGATCCGAAGTATCGTCCGACGTCCGGTCGCGCTCGGGGCGGCTCGGCGAGCCAAGAGGCGAATACCCGATCGGGAGGATGCCATTGGCGGTGACGAACTCGAATAATTCCCGCTGTTGGAAGTGCGGATGCAATTCCATCTCGTTCGCGGCCGGTTGCACCTCCGCGTCCCGCAGCAGCAACTGGAGCTTTCGAACGGTCATATTCGAAGTTCCCGTGTATCGAACCAAGCCGCGATCGACGAGCTTTCGCATGGAGGCCCAAGTCCTCAGAAAGTTCTCGTGAATATAGGGCACGGCGTGAGGATCGCGGGAGTCCACCGCGACGCCGGACGCATGATGGTTAGGGAAGGGCCAATGGATCAAGAATAGGTCCAGGTAGTCCAAGCCCAAATCCCGGAGAGAATCTTCGCACGCGGCAACAACCTCGTGATGGCGATTATTCCAAACCTTACCGGTGACCCAATAGTCCTCCCGCGCGAGACCTGACTCTCGTAGGGCCGCGCCAACTTCCCGTTCGTTCCCGTAGACGGCTGCGCAATCGAAGTGGCGGTAGCCGACTTCAATCGCGCCCCTTACGGCATCGGCCACCTGCGGTGGGCCATATTTGTCCGAGCCGAATGTTCCCAGGCCGATTCTAGGAATAGGTTTTCCGGATAGCGGCGTTACGCTGATCATGCCACCAACTCCTCGTCGAAGCAAATCGCGACCTTGCCGCTCCGGCCCTCGGCCATAAGGGCGTAGGCGTCACCGACTTTTTCCAATGGGAACCGATTGGTGACCAAATCTGCCGGGTGAAGATTCCATCGGACAAGCCGTTCGACGAGCTCCTCCATAAGCCAAATACTTGTGACCCACGAGCCGTAGATCGTCTTTTGATCGTGGATGATGTCGGCCGAAGGCTGAAAGCAGCAACTGCCTCCCTCGCCGATAAATGCGATGCGGCCCCACTTGCGAGTGCCCTGGATGGCCGTGAGCCTTCCTTTGTCGCTGGCGGAGCAATCGAAAGCCCGCTCGCAGCCGTTTCCGGACGTCAAAGCTCTGATTTGGGACACCGCCTCCGGCCCAGCCGGAATAACGACATCGGCCAACCCGAGCGACTTGGCGAGTTGCAGCCTTTCCGGTACGGCGTCCGTTCCGATCGTCAGATTGGCCCCCTTGGCCTTGGCTAACATCAGCGCCGCCAAGCCCACCGGCCCGAGGCCGGTAACCAATACGGCGTCGTCGCCCGATACGCCGACTTTTTGGATTGCTTCATAGACCGTGCCAAAGCCGCAAGCGACTTGGGCGCCATCCGTGTAGCTAAGCTCTTCTGGCAAAGCGACGAGATCCTTTTCCTCGGCCAATAGATACTCGGCCATTCCGCCGTCTCGCTGCCAGCCATAGGCGCGGCGATACGAACTTGTGCAGGAGATCATGTAGCCGCGACGGCAATCGTTGCACACCCCGCATCCCGAGATGTGATAGACGATTACCCGGTCGCCTTCTGCGAATCGGCGCAATCCCGGGCCGGCGCGCACGATCTGGCCGCTCGGCTCATGGCCGGCGATCATTCCGACCTGATACCCCTCGGGTCCCTTTCCCAGGTGCTCGCGGTAGATGCAGCGGATATCGCTCCCGCAGATCGTGGATGCCTTCATCTTGATGAGGACCTCTCCATGACCCGGTTCCGGGACCGCGAACTCTCGCAACTCCGCCGAGCTGTTGCCGGGAAGCAGCGCTCCAAGCATTGTTTCTTTGGTGGCTAGAGCCATGAGGTCACTTCTCCACCGGTTGTAGAACGACCGATCGCAAGTTGATCGCTTTCCAGGTTGCCGCGTCTTGCGGGTGCATCGTCACCGTGAATTCTCCGGCACGGTCGAAAGTTAAAGTTCCTAAATCCACATCTACGAATCGATCCCAGGCTCCGGTATTCGGGGCGGTCCCGGTAAGCGACTGGCCCCCGGTTTTCACGTAGAAGCGAGCGCCGTCATTGACGGTCGCAATGGAAGCTTTGACGGCATAGGCGCCGGGAGCGGGGACTTTCACGACCCAGGAGACCGATTCGTCGGCGGTGAACCAGTAGCCGACGTTGGGTTTGCCGCCTTTCGATTCCACCTGGAGTCCGTCGCCGTGCAGCTCTGCCAGTGTCGCATTGAGATCGAGGACTCCGTTCGCCCCGGCCGACACTTTGCGAACTACCTTGGGCAGGGGAACCGGCTTCAGGTTCCGGCCGGTGATCTTGAGGCATGCAGTAATCGGTGAGGGTCCGGTCGTCGGAACGGTGACCAAAAGACCGTTGCGATCTTGGCTCCAGCGAACCTTCCCCGAGTAACCAAGCAGCTTCACGCTGCCAATTCCGTTCTGGGTGGGATCTCCGGTAGCCGCCAGCGAGCGGATGAGGACCTTACCGTCTCGCGGATAGTCCAGGGAAAAAGCGTAAAGCGTGCGTCCCTGCGTCGTAAACCGGATGTCGCGAGAACTGTAAACCATATTCTCGTTGAAGCTTCCGCCACGAGCCGTGACATCCCCTTCGCCATAGACCGACCAGGGGCGGGAGCCGTAAATGGCTTCCTTGTGGATGGCCGTCCAGGCTCCCAACTGGCCAAGCATACGCTCGACTTCCGGATCCAGCGTCCCATCTGGCCGCTGGACCACGTTGAGCAGCAAGTTTCCGTTCTTGCTGACCACGTCGACCAGGGTGTCCACAACCCAGCTTATCGGCCGGTACTGCCAGTGGCGGTTATAGAACCAGTCGCCGATCGATGTGTCCGTTTGCCAGGGATAAGGGTTGACCTTGCCCATGACGCCGCGCTCGAGGTCTTGCACCCATCTGCCGCCGGAATCCTGCTTGCAGTTGTAGACGGCTTCAACCTGGCCGCCGTGGCTGGCGGCACTCTGATTGTAAAAGTGGGCGACCATGCTTAGGCCGACTTCGTTGCCGAACGGGATCGCGCCGTCGCTGTAGAGCAGATCGGGGTGGTAGTTGTCCACCAGCTCCTTGATCTCCGAATACCACTCCTTCTGCCACTTCGGGTTCGTGCTGTACCACCCGGTATCGCCGGGCTCCGCCTTTTCGTGGTACAGGTCGGCATACTGCGGGTCCGCCCCGTCGTAGGGGACGCCCGCCTTGGGGCCGGTCTTGTCGGAACCGTGGCTCGCCTGGAACCAGGTAAAGCTGGCGCCGAGGTGTTCGGAGACTCCGAATCGCAAACCGTTCTTCTTAGCCTCTCTCTGCCAAGTTCCCACGACGTCGCGATGCGGTCCCATTTGAGTGGCGTTCCAGCGATGGAGCTTGCTGTTCCACAAGAAGAAATTGTCATGGTGCGAGCCCATGCTGACGAAGTACTTGGCTCCGGCCGCCTTGTAAAGCTTCATGAGCCGTGCCGGGTCCCACTTCTCTGCCTTCCAGAGCGGAATGACGTCTTTGTAGCCGAACTCCGATGGGTGCCCGTAGTGGGCCAGGTGGTATTGGTTGTGTCCGCTCCCCTGTTCGTACATCCCCCGGGCGTACCAGTCCCCGTCCATCGGCACCGACTGAGGACCCCAGTGCGCCCAAATGCCGAACTTCGCGTCCCGGAACCAGGTGGGATACCGGTAGCGGGTGAGCGAGTTCATCGTCGGAGCGAACGCTCCCTTCGCGACGGGAAGGTCCTGCGAGGAGGCGGGGTTCAACGACAGTCCCAACAAAAGAAAGGGGAATAGCGATAACACGACGTAGAGGATATGTTATCGTTAACACCTGAGTCAAGGAGGGTGATGTCAAATTCAGGAGCCGTACCTGGGCGTGGTGCTAAGTGTTGATTCTCGGACTGGCGATGTTGCAGGCCGTTTTCCAAATCGAACGCCAAGAGGGAAGCGTCGCGGTTCAGCTTGGTTCGCAGCGGCTAGTCATCGAACCGCTGACCCCGAGCGCCATCCACATCCAGGTCGTGCCGAACGGCGAGGCGATCCCGCCAAGTCTTGTGCGCCTGCCTGTGGGCAAACCTCCGATCTTCACCGTCCGAAAGAGCGCGAACGAGATCCAAGTGGCGACGAAGCTGATGCGGGTCGTCCTCAATCGTAAATCGGGGGCCCTGGAGTTCCGCACGAGTGGCAACCGTCCGTTCTTGACGGAGCGAGCCGGAACGCGCCTCCTCCAGCCGGCGACCGTTGGCGGCGTTCCCCTCTACAAGGTGGGCCAGACCTTCGAATCGCCGCCCCACGAGCGACTGTTCGGTCTCGGCCAATTTCAAAACGGACTGTGGAACTGGCGGGGCTTGCCCCTGGAGCTGCGCCAGATGAATTCTCAGATTTCGGTCCCGGTCCTCTTCTCCAGCCGGAATTTCGGACTGCTTTGGGAAAATGCTTCGCGAACGGACTTCAACCCGGCGGAAACGGCGATTCTGCTGGAAGGCGAGCGCCAGGAGCAGAAGGGGCCAACCGCGACCGAACAGATCCGGCGACAAGGCAATCCCCCTTCGGCGGCCGGCCGCCTGGTCGGAACTTTTACTCCGCCCAAGACGGGAGCGTATGCCTTCGCCGTAAGGGGAGGGGATCGTCGAGGCGAGCTGACCCTGGAGCTCGACGGAAAGCCGCTGAATTCGTTAGTCAACTTTTGGACGACCAGCGGCATCGAAGCTAAGTCCGTTCTCAGCGGCGGCAAGCCGGTCACTCTCTCGGTGCGCGGGGGAGGGAAGGGGATAAAGCTCTTCGCCCGCGCGATCGACGATTCCACAACCTTCCGCTCGGATTACGGCCACGCGGTCGACTACACCGTCTTCCACGGAGCAAAACCGGAAGACGCCATTGCGGCTTATCGGGAAGTGACCGGAAAAGCGCCGATGTTTCCCAAGTGGGCCTACGGTTTTTGGCAGTGTCGCGAACGATATGCGAGCCAGAAGGAGCTCGTCGATACGGCGGCCGAGTTCCGGCGGCGGCAGATCCCGATGGACCTGATCGTCCAGGACTGGCAGTATTGGGGCCCCCACGGTTGGGGCAGCTACGAGTGGGACGAGGCTCACTACCCGGACCCGAAGGAGATGATCGACCAACTCCATAAGTTGGGCACCCGATTCATGATCTCGGTCTGGTGCAATCCATCCGGCCGAGCCCAGGCCGAGCTGAAGGCAAACCACGACTGGGTGAACGGATGGCTCGACGTCTTCTCGAATTCCGGTAGATCGACCCGATGGAAGTACATCGATCAGGCTTTCTTCTCGAAAGGAGCGGATGCTTGGTGGGGCGATGCTACCGAGCCGGGAGATCCCGGAACCGATTGGCTGGGAACGACCACCAGCGCGGGGCCGGGCGACGTTATTACCAGCGCGTATCCTCTTATGGCGAGTCGCGGCCTTTACGAAGGTCAACGGTCGGCATCGAAGGACAAGCGCGTTTGCATTCTCACTCGATCGGCGTTTCCCGGAATCCAACGCTATGCCTCCGCATCGTGGTCGGGAGATATCAACTCTACGTGGGATGCGTTTCGGCGGCAAGTCCCGGCCGGTTTGAACTTTAGCCTGACGGGTATTCCTTACTGGACGACCGATACCGGCGGGTTCTTCCGGCCCCGAGACCAGTACGCTTCTCCCGACTTCAACGAGCTTTTGTCGCGGTGGTTCGCGTGGAGCGCCTTCTGCCCGATTTTGAGGATTCACGGCTACCAGTCGCACACGGAATTCTGGAATTACCTGCCGGAGACGCAGAGGGTCTTGCTTGGATTCGACGAGCTCCGGTACCGCATGCTTCCGTACAACTACTCGGTAGCGTGGCAAGTGTGGAAGAACGATGAGAGCATCATGCGGCCGTTGGGCTTGGCGTTTCCCCAAGATCCCCGGTCGTGGGACGAGGGAGCCAGTTACCTGTTTGGTCCCTCTCTCCTCGTCTCCCCGGTCACGGAGCCCGGCGCGTCCACATGGCGCGTTTACCTACCCGCTTGCCCGGGCGGCTGGATTAATTTCTGGACTGGCAAACGGTCGCACGGCGGCCAAGACGTTCAAGTGGCTTCCCCGGTTGACATGATTCCCCTCTTTGTCAAAGCCGGCTCCATCTTGCCCCTCGGTCCGGTGATTCAAAGCACCGGCATGGCCAGCGAATCGCCCCTCGAGCTCCGAGTCTATCCCGGCGCCAACGGCGCCTTCACCCTCTACGACGACGCCGGCGACGGCTACGGCTACGAATCGGGAGCCCATTCCGAGATCCCGATTACCTGGCGAGAAGCCAGCCACACCCTAACCCTCGGCGCCCGTAAGGGCACCTTCTTTGGTATGAAGAGAACGATCAAACTGCGAGTTGTGATGGCCTCCGAGGCGAACGCGATCGGTCCGCGAGAGTCGACGGGCGGGAAGACGGTGAATTACTCGGGGCAGCCACTGATCCTAAAACTGTAAAACCTGTCGAGAAGTCTTCTAGTGCTGCCGGAAACCAGTTCCATGCTCGATTGTTTTAGCTGCAACTTCCCGATCATGGTCAACAAGGTTGCCTGTAAGGGCTATTACGCTGCCCGGAACACCGCCAAAGTAGTCGGCAAGGGTCGACCCCGCAGGTAACGACTACCTTGCCCCGGACATCATGTACCCAGCGGGCCGGGCACAGCTGGTCGAGGCAGAGTACTTCAGATGGTCATCAAGCAAGCCAAGGACGAGAATCACCAATGTACGAGGCCCGATGAGGCATGATTAGTATGAGATGGAGGTCATCCGATGACGGCACTTGTGCAACGACTTGGGAGTCTCAGCATCAAGGGTGTCCTGATCACCACGCTGAGTTTATGTTTCGTTGGCCATGTTTGTGCTCAAGACCAGCCGAAGGCGGACAAGCCGGTCGGCGTAACCGTTAATGTTCCGAAGCAAGCTCTGCCTGTCGTTAACGTCCCTGCCGCCCACGATCCACCCTCTTGGCCCGCGAATGTTGGTCTCCTTGTTGCAGTGCTGGGCACGGCTGCGACCGTTTACGCAGCTGTTGCTGCGATGAGAGCTGCAAAGGCGACAGAGGAAACCGTGAAGCAGATGAGGCGGGCTGAGGAAGGACAAGCACGACCGTACGTTGTGGTCTCGCTCGAATTGGACCGGAGAGAGCACTGGTTTGATTTGGTAATGCGGAACCTCGGTAAGACACCAGCGCTCACCGTATCTACGAAGGGTTCACCGCTCCAACTCGGCCTCGGCTCCTTCTCGAGAGATTCGTGCGCATGGCCCAACATAATTCCTTCACTAGCACCTGGGCAGGAGATGCGCATGATGCTCGGCCCGGCCAACCTATTCTATGACCGCCGGGACGGTTGGCACCGCGACATTACCGTTGACTTGAGCTACGGGTCTCAGAATGGACAATCGTTTACGGACTCGCTCACCTTCTCATTCGCGTCTTTTGAGGCCACGCGTTTCGACAACACAGGAAAATCTGTCGAGCGTTCTCTCGAACAAATCGCCGACAACACGAAGATGTTCCAGCAGTCACCGGTTGGCGACGGTCTGTTTTGGCGCATCTGGAAGTCGCTTCTGGACAGCGATCTTAAACTTGTGGCGACAGAAGAGAGTGGCAGCTACGAGATCCGATTCGAGAAGGGTGGTGGCAGCAACAATGGTGGCAGGCGGGGAATGGGACGAGTCGATTTCAGCGGCGGTCGAAATGCTCTTGCCGATGTAGAAGATAACCGCCAGGTGGAGTCATCGGAGGGAGACTCCAATATTGAGAGTAGTCGTTCGGACATCGAAGACGAGAGCGCTCCTTGAGTTCTTCGCCAATGGCCCCAACCCTTACGAGCCCTGATCATCGGTCGCTCGCGATTCACAACGGTCGACTCGCTGAGTCGTTGGCGCTGCAGTAAGGATATGATGCCCCCACATGAGGTCCCAATGGTATGCCCGCGTCGGCGGGATCTTGGTGTTCGATGACATCCACTTGAACCCGGAGATGGAACGTCCCCACTTAGGATCATGTCGACTGCCACAACGAGGATCCGAATCCGTCAGTCCACGGTGTCGCCGTACAGTCTTTGGATGTAGCAGATCTGGCCGAGGTGGTAGGTGTTGTGGATGGCGACCCAGTGGAGCCAGCTGAGGATCGGCCTAGATTCTCCCCAAAAAACGGTGAGATTATCCTGTAGGCGTTCGTCGGAGATGTCGCGAAGCACCGAAATGAGACGTGAAGTCTCGTCCTGAAGGGCTTGGACGACCTGCTCACGGGTTGAGATGGCGCTCATTCGGGAAAAGATTTGGAAGTAGACGTCTTGTGGGGGGCAGGCGCCGGTTTGGAGGATTTCTGCCCAATTGCCCGTGACGAGGGCGCACTCGGCGGCGACTTCCAGGGCCGATCTCGCCGTTTCGCACGGTTTCCAGGTGAGCCTATCGTCCGGCGTTCGGTCGATCGTGTAGAGGAGCACCTTTACCGACTTTTCCGTCGCGAGCGCCGCCGCCTCTTGAACCTTCATCTCCGGCAGTATAGTCTGCGCTGAACGCGCCCACGCGACTCTCCGAAGCCGCATCGCATTTACCCATATATAGCCGGGCGACAGCTTTAGGCATCATTCCCGCTCCGTGGGAGAAGGAATGACTCCCTAGGGCGATCTTTTTGTCCCAATTCTCGAAATCGCGTGCATAATGACATCGACGGGCTTATATACCCGTATATAAAATACATGAGAGTGACCATTCGAGATGTGGCCGAGAGGGCGGGGGTATCGCCCATGGCGGTTAGCGTGGTGCTGAACGGCACCGGGGGACGAAAGGTAACGGTGGCTCCGGAAAAGGCGGAGCGAATCCGGGAGATCGCTCGCGAGCTGCGCTACCAACCCAACCACGTCGCGCGCACTTTTCGTAGCGGCCGGACGGCCCAAGTTGCGGTCGTTTTTCAGAACTTTGGCCACTTCCGTTCCCATAGCTCTTACCGGGGCGACGTGATGAACGGGGTGATGGATGCGTTGTTTCCCGAAGGATACACGCTGTCGCTCTGTCCCAAGCTAATGGACGAGCGCCATCCCGACGCCATCTCCGACGGACGTTTCGACGGCGTATTGTGGTGCCGTCCGGACCTCTCGGATGCCTCGGCGACCGCCTTGCAACACGCCAGAGTGCCGGTGGTGATGATGCATGCTCCCGCCGGTACCGTCCTCGGGGTGCCGACCTTCTGCGCCGACAACGAAGGGGCGATGCGCAGGGTAGTCGCCCACCTTGTGTCGCTCGGGCACGAAAAGCTCGCCTTCGTCATCGATCCCGTGAGCGAACACAGCATCGAAGGTCAGTCGCGTGCGGAGGCGCTCAAGTCCGCCGCCCGTCGGGTCGGCCTGCAAGAACCCGACGTGATCGTCCTTGGCCAGGATCACCGCATCCTTTCGCGCTACGCCGAGCCGGACGCGCCGCACACGGCGCTGGTCTGCTTCAGCGACGAGCTGGCCGGCTTTGTTCTCAAGTCCTGCGAGCAGTTCGGCATCGACGTACCGGGACATGTTTCCGTCGTGGGCTTCGATTCCTCTCCGCTGTGCGAAACGACGCGACCGCGGTTAACCTCCGTGGCTCAGCCCGTGGAACGGATGGCCTTCGAGGCTACCACCCATCTTCTTTCGCTTATCCGCGCCGCCGAAGAGGGCAAGCCCTCCCAGTCCGCGACCTCGACCCTGTACGACTGCGTTCTCGATATTCGCGAGTCCACAGCCCCGCCGCCGGCTCACTGAAGAGTGTGATCATGCAACGAAAAGCATTTACCCTTATTGAACTTCTCGTCGTAATCGCCATCATTGCGATCCTCGCCGCCATCCTCTTCCCGGTCTTCGCTCAGGCTAAGGAAGCCGCGAAGAAAACTCAGTGCCTTTCCAACATGAAGCAGATCGGCACCGGGTTCGCCCTCTATTTGGGCGATGCCGACGACATGCTGCCGTGGTCCGCATACTGGGACTATTCGGCCTCGAGCGGCTGGGCGACCTCCGCGGGTGGCATGCACGAGTGGTCGCAGGTCATCTTGCCTTACATCAAGAACGGAAAGGAGCAGCTTCTTTCCTATGCGGGAGCCGCGGGTGGTCCGGGCACCGTTTTTTCATGCCCAACCAGTAAAGTTCCGGGCCAACTGGACACCTACGGCGTTCACGACGACATGTTTCCGAAGTGCCTGAACTGGATGGGCCCCAACCCATCGGTCTGCACATCCCCTCGCTCCGCGACGATCGTCGACGACCCGGCGTCGAAAGCGATGGTGACCGAGAAGGGCTCGGCGAATGCCGGTCTCGTCGCCACCTTCGCGTTCGATACCCGCGCCATCGACTGGACCGGGGTCTGGGACAATAGGGCGTCCACGACCAACGACATCGTCTTCCAAGCGCCGAACTACAACACCGTAACCGGCCAGAAGGCCGACTGCGACGGCGGGGCGCCCTGGAACTGGCCTCCAGACTGCGAGGCGTTCCCTAGGTTCCGACACAGTGGCGTCGCGAACGTCGCCTTTTTCGATTCCCACGTGAAGGGGATGAAGAAGGGCCAGCTCAACTACGGCCGCAATATCCGCATCGAAGGAATCACCTTCTAGATTCATCGACCTCGTGCGCGGGGACGCCAGTCCCTGCGCACGAGGATATACGTTCAAATGATCATCAAAACCACATTGGCACTCGCGCTGGCGAGCATTGTGAGCGTTGGCTGCGGTAGCCACGATGGCGGCGACACGTCGCCGCCGCCCGCCCAGGACACTAAAGCCCGGGTGGATGGCGCTACAAAACGCGTCGACTCCAGCGACATGACGCCGGAACAAAAGAAAGCGGCAACGGATTACCTGCGGCAGGGGGCCGCGAACGCGGAGCAAATAAAGAAATCTGCCCAAGGAGCCCCTGGCGGGGCGCCTAAGTAGGCAGATGCTGACAGGCGGAAACGCTACTTTCCGGCGGAACCGCGAGTCTGCTGCATTCTCGCGTTGGCGTTACCCATCGCTTTGCTGATTTCTTCGGCGGTCGGCTTGCGGCCCAGCAGTTCCTTCTTAACCTCTGCTGCGGCCTGGGGCGTTGACGATGACTGGCATCCCACCATGAGCAAAGACACGATGGGGATAGCGGCGTACAGGCGAAACTTCATAGCTTGTTGGCTCCGTGCCGGCAGAGCCGGCACGGAAGATTAGGTCCTTCTTCTACCTCTTGGCGTCCCACTGATTCAGATCGGGATGGTTGGCGGGATCAGGGTTCGTCGCCTCGGGTTTTAGCGACTTGGCGTGTCCGTCTGCATAAACGAAGTTCGACAAGCCACTGAACTTTGCCGAAACCGATCCGGCGGGGCCGTCGGGGTACGCAGCGGTCTTACTTCGGGTTCCATCCGGAATGGAGTTCGCCCTTGTGTAGAAGTGACCGCTGAAGAAAACGCCGGGGCCGAAATTGGACAGAGGAGCGTCCCAGTTCGCGGTGTTAGGAATCTTCAGCACGTCTGAGGCATACCGCTCGCCAAGAAGGATCGTCTCGGCGGGCTTGGTCACGGACGTACTGGAGACCGCGCCGGTCTGCTGGATCCACCCTTCGCCGGAACAAGAAATCATTCCCATCGTGCCTCGAAGCTCGAAGCCATCGCTTCCCCAGTTGCCGTGGTAGCTATTGGCCGCGAACGAAAAGAAAACGCCCGCCCAGTCGCCGTCCGATGACGGCTTGCCCGCTCGGTCGTCGACGGGAGAGAAGAAGACGTTTACGTTCTTAATGTAGGGCAGGTTGAACTTGACGAAGTTCACGTTTCCGGCCCAGCCGCAGTTCTCATTGCGGTCGTTCCAACTCGGCGAGGTGTTGTCGTCGCTGTCGCCGGCGTACATGATGACCGCCAAGCCCAATTGCTTGGCATTCGAGAGTTGTTGAGTCTTCTTGGCGGCAAGCTTAGCTTGAGCGAAGACAGGGAAGAGGATGGCTGCCAAGATGGCGATGATCGCGATCACGACGAGAAGTTCGATAAGAGTAAATGCCCGAACGATTTTCTTCATGGGGTTCCTGCTGCGGAGCGGAGGGGTAGCTCAACGTAGAGCTACGGTATTAGTGCGAAAGCCGAGCGCGATTCGGCCTCCGCTCAGAAAGCAGACAACCGGATCGAATCTGATCTCGACCTCCCTCAAAGTATACGGTGGCCTCCGCAGGCTCCCGCGAAGCTTGAACCTGAGGGCCGAGGATGCTACGGCGGTGGCTTTTGCACTCCCATGATAGAAGTGCTCCCCCGAAAAAGCTCTC
Organism: Fimbriimonas ginsengisoli Gsoil 348; assembly: GCF_000724625.1. Taxonomy (GTDB): domain Bacteria; phylum Armatimonadota; class Fimbriimonadia; order Fimbriimonadales; family Fimbriimonadaceae; genus Fimbriimonas; species Fimbriimonas ginsengisoli. Next base: position 2,891,217 of record NZ_CP007139.1, read on the forward strand.
GCAGAGGAAGTTGCGCGGACAAATGTGCTAGTTCGCCGCTCCCCCGAAGGAACAGGGCGTTTCTACCGGCGCCGGGTCTTTGCGATGGGGAGACTGCCCGGTTCTGCCTCGGCGCCCCTCTGACGGATCTGGCTCGCGGTGGCCCGGTAGGCAGTGCGCAATTTCCGGCCCAGATGGCTTGCCGAACAGAATCCCGCTCCCTTTGCAACTTCGGCCACGGACAACTCGGAATGCAGTAAGAGGTACACCGCGTGCTTGAGCCGAATCGCATCTAAAACGTCTACCGGAGTGCGCCCCAGCACCTGTCGAAAGTAGGCGTACAGCGTGGATCTCGAAATCTGGAGATCAGAAGCAACGTCCCCCATATTTATCGTTGCGTAGAAACCCCTTCGAAAGCGGCCACATACCTCGGCAACGACGTTTCTTGCGACTTGCGTCCCCTCCTGCTCGACGGCGCAGCGTTTCATTAGGAGGTCGAGCAGAGCCGCGCAATGACGGAGGTAGGCCTCACGTTGGATTCTATTGCTGTACCACTCGTTCACGATCATCCGCAAAAGGTCGTGAAGGGGTGAACCCTCGAGGTCGTGGCCGAACTCGGGCCAACCAAGGGGCTGATCGGAGGTCAGAAGGACGTGATACAGAGAGTATTTGTCGTTCGCTAAATCGCCGTGAGGCACGCCGGGGGGATGTAGGATGAACATTCCCGGGGTCATTTCAAGCGAGCTTTTCCCTGTTCGCTCGATGACTACGCCCCGGTGTACATAGATCAGCTCCCAGGCTTTCTCATGCTTGTGAACCGGATAGTCGCCAACGCCCTCGAAGCCTCCGGCAAAAACAATTTTCGGGGGGCAAGCTTCAGTTCGACCCATGCTTCATCGGTTTGCAGGACTGCCTGCGGATCGCGGCATTCCCGCTTGTCCCCAGTGTCCACTCAAAGACCGTCCTTTCAGTCCAACAGGTTCGCGAAAGTTTCACGTTCGTTGGGAAAATGCTCCTCCGCCGGCTTCAACGCCGGTGACGTTCGAAGGATGCTTGTCTCCGCGATCCCGCCATTCAGTGCAGCCGCCGCTGCCCATTATTCTGCCGGTTTTCCTCACCCGAGCCAGTAGCCAATCGTTGCCGGTTGCTCTTGGTCCCTTTCAACCTCGACGGAATCTCGAACGGATCAGACTCATCGTCGAAACAAGTGCCTTTACTCGACGGCAGCGGCCATAACGCAAATTGCACCTGACTCAAAAAAACGCCCTTGTAACCCAGAGGATGGAGCTATGAAGTCAAGTAGGATTTCAGTAGAGACTGATCGAATTACCTTGGCGGCCTCGGAGGGACTCGAACCCCCGACGCCCTCCTTAGGACGGAGAAAATGCGCGTCGAGTTAGAACCTTTTTGAAGCTAACAGAGTCTCTAGATCCGTGCCAAATATGCCCTAATGACGACGTGTCTGCCTAAACTTCAGGCAGACAATCGAAGCCTAATATTGTTGCATTGGAGTTCTCAATGGTTACTGCCTTCGTGGTCGGACGGCATATTAATGCCAGGAAAGCTTGGATTTGAATTTGATGTCTGCGGGCTTTTCTCTCACTCCGTCCTTTGAATGCTTCTGGGTGTCCTACCATCTGCCAGGGGAACATACGGATCTTCTAGAGAAGGACATATCCGAGAGCGACGCTCGCGTTACGAGATTCAACAGCCCCGTTCAGGCTTGAAACACTCATCGTACCGATGATCGGCGCAGCCACAGGTTCATTATGAAGCAGCCAACTCGCCACCATCTAAATTCCCGATACCACCCGCTATTTCCTGAAAATTGCGAGGTACTCGTGGTTATAGTCGAACGACCAAGCCATCTGAGTTGGCTTTGGCATTGAACGGAAACCGGCCGTGGTAGACGCTTTGGACGTCGGCGACGTATTTGCGTAGCCACTGCGGGGCGTCTTGGGCGTCTCCCCAGCTTAGGCCTTCTCCCTCGGCCCAGGCTTGGTCGAAAGTCGCCCTTTCCGGCGAGCGGGCGAGGTGGTCGGCCAGTCCTAGGATGGTGGACAGATTACCGAGGGCCGCGCGGGCCGCGGGGCTGCCGCCCGTCGAGTCCGGTTGGGCCAGCATGAGGAGGGAATACAGTTGCAGCAGTAGGATCGAGACCGGGACCGTTTGGCTGAGACCTCTCTGGTCGCGTTGCGCGTCCATCGCCAAATAGAGATCGTTCAGCCTGCCCATTTGGCGCTTCACCTGAGCGAGCCGGTCGCGAAGTTCGCCGATGCTCTCCACCCGCGATTTGAGGACGCCGGGTTGAAGGGATTCGTCGGGCGAGACGCCGAGGCTCGCCCCGACAGACGCCAACTCGCGCTTCACCGCTTCGAGCGATTCGAGGCTTTCCCGCAGAGAACGAATCGCGTCGGCGACCGCCGCGTCCCCGATTCCCACGAGGTCCGCAGGCTCGCCCGGGAGCTCGCGCACTGCGCGCTTGAGGGCCTTGAGCTGCGCTTCGCTGTCTTTCCAGTTCCCAATCCTCACCAACGCGGCATCGAACGCTTGCAGAGTCGCGGGCTGACTCACATCGAGCGCCGAGAGGAGCTCGCTAAGTTGGCTATAGACGTCTTGGACCGCCGCCACGAGATCGGATTCCGACTCGGCGGGCAACGCTAGCGCCGTCTTAAGTCTCTGAACCAGCTCCCTGTGTCCGCCTTCGGCCTGCACGACCTTATCCATGAAGCGCTTGGCCAAGCGCGTGTGCTCGTTAAAGAGCACTTCGTCGGCGAAGCTGCTCGAAAAGGTGAGCTGATCTACCATTGCTCGCCTGTTTTCGAGGGCCTCCTTTAGGAGTCCATTGTTGGACTCAAGTTGGTTTCGCAAGCGGGTTGCCCGTTCTTCCGTGTTCTGCATCTCGGTTTTCAGTCTTTCGACTTCCTCCCGATGTTTGCCTTGCCGGTCGATTAACTCATCGACGACCCGTTTCGGAAGGTCTTTCAACTGCTCTCTCGCGACCATTTCGTCGGCGACGAGTTTGGGTAAGTCGGTTAACCGTTGGGGAATCGACTTTTCGGGAGCCTGCCCATCCACCACGCCTACGGCCTTGGAGATCGTGGTGAGTTCGGATAGGTTGGCGATGGTTACGGTCGCCGGCGGCGCCGGCGTTGTCACCATCGCGGACTGGAGATTGGAAGGAGAGACACTCGCGCCATTGGCGGCCGATCCGCCACTCCCGCCCACGAGACCTAGCTGCTTCCTCCCCAGGGCAGAGGCAAGAGTATCGATGAACCCAGGTTCGCCCATAAGCCTGGTTTGAATCTCGTTGAGCTTGCCGTTATTGCCAAGGTTCTTGATCTTCAGGTAGTCCTGCCCGGTCTTGAAGACGCATTCGGCCACCTCTCTTGCCTGATCTTGGGTCGTGGTCGCTCCTGCCGCATCATCGGCGACCTTGCTCGGATCGAAACCTTGACCAGCCGCATGTACCGTCTGGGTCGAAGCGATCCCGCCTTCCTGTTTTTGCCGACTCCTCCAGTACCACGCTGCGGCCGTCAGCCCCGCGCCCAGCAAGAGGCCAAGCACCGCTCCTTGCACCATCGCAAGCCATGGGATGCCTTCCTTCTTTGCGGGCGGTGGCCCCGGTTTACCCTCCACCATGTTCGCGGGTCTCGGCAATCCCCGAATCTCCACCGCCGTTTTGGGAGCACCTCCTTGGAGTCCGTTGACGAACACCACATTCGGGCTCGCGTCACCCTTGGGCAGAGTAATTTCAAGCGACCTGTCGTTCGTCGGAGGTGGAATCTGCCACAGGCTTCGTATCACCGCAGCGAGGTCCGTCGGGCTAATCGCGGCTTCCCCCACCTCCTTCTGAACGCCTGCGATATCGAGCGAACCATTTCCGTTGAGAAGCGGGGTTCTTGCTCCACTAAAGCCGGGCGATGTACCTAAGTCGAGCTGGCCCGATACTTCGGTGCGTCGCCAAGAGCCCAAACTATTCTTCGCACTGGCCGCTTGGAACAACTGGCCCCCCCGCTCACGTTCGCATCAGCCATCAGCGAGGAAAGGAAAGCCGCATCCGCGCCCGAACTAAGCGTCCTGCCATCCGGCAAGAGCACCAAGTGCGCCTTGGTCTCCGTATCCTCGAAGACGGCAAACGACCGGTCCTTCCCGGTGACCACGGCGTAGACCTTTTCGGCGAACGCCGCCGCGGTCAAAGCGAATAGGAAGAGGATGACGGCAACTCTCATGTTCTTTACCCTCGGCGGAGCCGCTCGGGCCATACCTTGTCCCAGATCGCGCCTGGGAGGTTTCCAAAGGCGACCGTGTCTACGACGGCCGTTCCTATCACGAATTTTCGACAACCGTCGGCGGGATCGCGGAAGTACTTGATGGGAAGTTGAACGCTTGTCCCCGCGGGGCCAAGGGGCGCTTCCTGAATCGGGATCCACTTAATGCGGCTGATCTCCTCCTCCCGCAAAGGTTGTGTATCCTTCACGACTCGGGTCGAGAAGCAGAAATCGTACGCGGTCGAAACGACGCCGATTCCGGGATGCGAGTCTCCGCTCACATTCAGCAAACGCAAGTTGAGCGAGTAACGCCGGCGGCCATCCGGCAGCGGCGTGTCTGCATTCGCGGGAGCAAGGAAGTAACTGCCGAACAGCGCCTCGCGGTTGACGATCCGGTGGCCCGCCGTAAAGTATCCGTACGCGCCCCGGCAGCACGCGGTCTTCAGCGCTTCCGAGCCGATCTCCTCGATGTGGGCAAGGTCCTGCAGAAATCGCCACGCTACGTCGCCACGAGCCTCGTGGACGGCGAAGAGCGAACGCAGCCGGCTGTACAGCGGCCGAAACTGCGAGGCTTGCCCCGCCACGATCACCGTGGTCGCGCGAGGAACCACCAGAGCGTCAACCGAGGCCTGCGGCGTCCCTCCCAACTGCTGAGCATCGGACACGGGAAAGTTCGTGTCGTTCGATTGATTGGTGCTGACCATGCGTGCAAGGTCGTGGATCAGACGGTCGGCATTTCGCTCGACGTAGTCGCTGATGTCCTTTCCCAGTTGCCCTAAACGGTCGCGCCGCGAAAGCATCACGACTCGGAGCTCGCCTTCGCTAAACGGCCTCGTACGAGGGGAGCCTTCCTCCGGAAGCACTCTTAAGGTGTCTTGGTCCTCGACGGACTCGGGAGGCTGCCAAGCCTTCAGCGACAGCTTGCTTTCGCGTACCACTGGGGCATCCATTGGGGGAAGCGGCTTTGCCTTTCGTCGGCTCCATAAATTCCATCCCTTGCGTTCCGCCTCGGGCGCGGGGGCAAGCGTCAGGTCGCTCGCTAGCCGGACGTCTCCGAAGAATAGGGCTTCGGCAATCGCATTCCGTAACCTGCGGAGCGGTTCGAGGTCTCCTCGCTCTTCGTCCGGGAGATCCTCGTAGACGTATCTCGTTAGGCCGTCGGCGATCGACTGGACGAGCCGCTCGGTCTCCTTGCTCTCCGGAACCTCGATGTGCAGCGAATCGGAGCAAGCCGCCTTCGTTACGTTACATAATTTCTCCAACTGGTTTAGAAGCCGATTGAATACTTCACCCCGTTGGCGGGAGCTCGTACGACCGTCCTGGGCCATGCCTAAAAAGCTGACCGGGGGCCGCGCGTACTGCATCTTCGACCCGACCACGGCGAAGACCCGCCGGATCTCTTCGTCGAAGAACCGGGCGAACAAAAACGTGAGTTCGCTGCCACCCGAGCTCGTACCGGCTCTTCCCAAAATCACGGTTTTCGGCGCACGGCCACTCGGCGGAGATTGGGTGTGCAGAACGCTAAGGTCGGTGGTCCCTTTGCCGACATCGATGGTGATGTACCGTCGATGCTCCAAATTCGGATCGAGGTTCTCGGCGAACTGATGCTGCGCCCCGTAGCGAGACCAGAAAAAAGCAATCGCGTCGGACTCGGAAAGCCATTCGACGCGGCCCACGTCCACGAGCTCGCGAATCTTTTGGGTAAGCCGTTGCGCGTGGGTCACGCTGTAGACGTTCGGCACGGTCAGCACGACCATCACCCTCTTAAGGTCAACCCCTCGTAGCGGTGAGGAACGAAGCACCAGGTTTTGGATAATTTGCGCGGCGAGGTGGGTAAGGGTCTTCTCCGCCTCGAGCTGACGCCCGTCCAGATCGAGGGCCAGATTTGCGTTGTACTGAAAGAAGAGTTTGGGATTTGGAAGAAGCTCCCGATGGTTAGGAGCGGCATCGAACTTTCTGAAAAGTAGGAAGCACGTCTCCTGGTACTTATCGAGATCGATCTTGCCATCCGGTTTGACGAAGACGATCCTGCCTTCTTCATCTTCAAACTTATATTCGAGCCGGCGAAACTGAACTTTCGACTCCATTCGACAACTCGGCTGGCCCTCCTCATCGCGCAACACGAAAGCCGCGTCACCGCTGCTCGGATGGAGAGAATCGGCGTACTCCTGCAAAGGAATCATTGCCGGCAGCCCGGGAATGTCTGGCCGCCCCCAGCAGGCGGCCATGGAGTCGGAGCCTAGGTCCAAGGCCACTAGGTAGTCGTACAGAGCCGGGTCGAACAGTTCCATGGTTGGTTACGCGTTTGCGGTGAAGACGACCTGGAGTCCCGATGACAGCGGGCCCGATCGGCAAGTGAGGTTCGCCGTTGTGGGGTTTTCGGAGGTCTGCTCCCAGACGGCGCAAATCGTTCGGCCTTTCACCCGCCGAAGCAGGGGGACTTCCTCGTCTCCGTCGATGCGCCACTTCATCGTCGCGCCGCTCGAGCATTCGAGCGATAGCCGGGCGTTTCGGTTGACGAGTTGGCGCACAATGCGGTTGGGCAGCAAGACGGTGAGCGCCACCGTATTGGGCTCGGGAGGGAGCCAAACATGTTCGGTCGCGGAGAATCCTTGCTTTGCCAAATGTGGCAGCAGCACCGGCTGGTTCGGATACTGATCCAGCAACACCTGGACTTGCCACGCCTCAACGATCCGTCGGGTACTCCACCAAGTGCCTAGGGTGAGGATCACGACTCCCAAGCCCCATATCCACGGGTTCTCCGTCGCCGGCACTTCGGGCAGTTGAGCGAGGTCGAACTGCTGCGGCGTAAATTGGTACGTCGTCCGCCGCATGCCCAGTTGAGGGTCGCTTCGCGAGACGGAGACCGTCAGCCGGAGGTCCCCCAAGAACCCCCAGGGAGGGCGATTCGGGAATTGCAGACGAACGTGATCGAAAGGGCGATCAAGGTCCAGCGGCAGCGTCTGCCGTCGATCGCCGGCTTCGACTTCAACCGAGCCTTCGAACGAGTCGGCCGAGGCGAGCCAAGACGTAAACTCCGGAGCGAGTCGGAAAGCCACTTCCGCTTCCGGGCGGTCGCTCTTGGACGAGAACCAGCGGGCGGCGGCGCTCTTGAACGGGAGCAAGGACTCCCCTTTTTGCTCCAAGGCGCTGCGCTCGCGCGCCACCACCTCTTGCAGGCTAGCCCAGACCACCGGATCCCCCTTCGTCGGGTATGCCTGCTCGTAGATCACCCCATCCGACCCGGTTCCGTCGGTAAGGCGGTATCGGTCGGCGAATCTCCGGCGCTTGGCGGCGGGGTCTTCGTTAGTCTCGCGGACGAGTCGGTCCAGCGTAACGGCTTCGGTGCTGAGGGTCGAATCGTTGACCTGGTCGTCGCTGATCAGCAGGAGGTAGGTGCGCTGAATCTCGCGCGCCTTACCCGCCCGGGCTTCCAACAGCCCATAGGTCCGCGCCCAGCTTTGGGGGCCGTACCAATAGGGAGCCAGATCGCTATTGCCAACGTAAGGCAACGACGCACGGAGCCGGAAAGGGTCGAACTTCAGGGAAAGGCGGACGTCGGCATGAATGAAGTCGTGGGGCAGCTTCGACCTTCGAAGCTGCGCCGCTAGCTCGTTTTGGTTCGGACTCGCCTTGGAATTGGTGACGACCCCGTAGCGAATGAGCGAGACATAGTCGACCCCCTTCCGGTAAGGCGGGACAGTGGGCCGCCCCTTGGCGGCCGGGAATCCATGGCGCGCGAGGTGCGCGAACACCTCCCCCTCCATCGCGTCGCGCGACGCGTTCCGCCGGCGAACAGCATCTTCGGCAGTCCCGTGGTGCATCGAGCGGGATGCATCCACGAGGACGATGAAGTGCCGGGGTCCGGTATCGCTTTGGCCCACAGCAAGCGTCGCGGTGAGGAACACCGCGGCGACAGTCGAGGACATCCTGGACAGGATCGATCTCATTAACGTAAAGCGGGATCCGTCAGATGGTCGGTCCGTAGTAGTGCTCGCTGAATTGGCGGCACTGCCAAAGCTGCTCCGCGGCCTCATCCTCGGTAGCGCCGATCAGCTCCTCACACTTCGGACAGTAGTAGCCGTCCTGCTCGAAGACGTCACCCTCGTCGCGCAGCCGTCCTTTCGCCCGGAAAAGCATGTGCTTTCGTTCGGGAGTGATCTGGACGACCTTCACGAGGGCGCGCTTTAGCCGCTCATCGGATCGCAGGTAATCGGTAAGGTACTTGCCGATCTGGTCGTTGTCGGTGAGCGCGCGGCCGAGCTTCTTCGTGCCGTAAGCGTCGACGAGACCCTGAACGAACTCGACGTCGTTCGACTCCGCCCGCTTGCTTTCGATCTTCTCCCGCAGCCTCGTCTCCATATCGACGGGCATCTGCTTGCCCGTCACGTCGCGCTGGTCGCGCCCGTATTTGCGGCTTGCCAGCTCGATGCTCGTGGGGAGTTGGAATGTGATCGGCTCGCGGAACCCTTCGGCGGGCGTCTCGACCTCGAGGAAGCTGTTTCGGATCTTCGCGAAGTTCAGCATCACCGCCATCGCGAGTGTCGGCGCCAGCCGGAGGTCCGACGGGCTCGGCGGAACCGGCGGAAGCCGCCACGCGATGTCCTTGCGGGTGTGGAACGTGGGGAAGTCGTTGCTCTGGGCTTCGGCCAGGCTGCCGGGACCGCTGATCTCCGTGCATGCGCTCAGGGGGAATCCGAGCGAGTGGCGGATGAGGATCACGCGGTACTTCTCCGGCGAATCCTGTTCCTTCCACTCTCCCGCGCCTAGGGATTGCAGCGTGCCGGCAAAATCCTGGCGCCGGGGGCTCTGCGGCAGGAGCACGGAGAGCTTTTCGACCAGGGCTTCGCGCGCCCCGGCGTTGGCATAGTCCATGCTCACGTCCAAGTACGAGGAGCACAGCGAGACGAGCTGCGCGATGCTCGTGCGTCGCGAGTCGTTCGAGTGGTGCTGCCGATACCAGCGGTCGAGCACGTTTTCCTGAAGGATCGGCTCGAAGATGGCCCGGGAGACGCTGGTGAGCGCCTGCTCGTAAACCTCGGGGACTTGCGCCTCGTCGTTCGTTTGCCGGTTCCGGCGTAGCCAATCCTCTTGGACGCTCGCCCCTTCCAGGTTCACGTCCGCCACGAGCTGGGTGCGCAGCTCTCCGTTGTCCAGGGCGGCGACGATGTCCCTAAAGCACTCGGCCTCACCGATGGTCCAACCCCGTTGGTTTACGCGATCGTCCAGGACCTTGGTGTACTCCTCGAAGACGGTACCGTTTCCGCCTGCGTCCGCCTCCGGGTCGAACAGGACGATCCCTTGAGTGGAGACCGGCTGGCGCGAGATCTGGCGCTGTTTGGAGTCGAGTTCCTCGGCAAGAGCTTGTAATCGCGTGGACGCCGCCTCCAGCTTACGGACCGGGCCGTCCAATTTGGACGCGAGTAGCTTCGCGAGCCCATCCGCCTTCGTGCCGTCCGGCCGCTGGCTATCCACGAAGTGGCGCATCACCTCCATGTCGAGGCGGCTCTTGAACTCCTCGACCAGCGCCTGCGTGAGCTGCGCGATCAACGACTCCTTGTTGGAGCTCTTCACGCCCAGGAACCTCGAGAGCGTCGTGGGCTCGGCCTTCGTCAGTTCGTCAAGCACCTTTTCGGCGGTGCTCGCCTTAAGCTGCCCCAGCGAGGCGCCGGCCATCGCGTAGAGCGCCTTCTGGCTTTCCAGCAGGGCGCGGTGGCATGCGACGGGGCCGGCGTCCATGCTCATGAGGTTGCGCTTGACCCACTCCTTGATCCCGTCGCCGAATCCCGCGCCGAACGACTGGGCGGCCTTCCCCAACAGCGCCGGCACGCTGCCCGCGCCGGGCCAGTCGGCAGCAGTGGGTAACACGACGAACGACTCCCGAAGGTTCCGAATGTCCTGCCGCGCCTGCGTCGGATTCGTGCGGGCCATCTCGGCGATCTGGCGGATCCGCGTCTCGACGAGATTCCACAAGCCACCGGATTGCGATCCCGCGATCCGTGCGTAGATCGACTCCCAAGTGATCCCAAGATCGGCCTGAAGTTTGGCTACCTGCGTCTCGTCGGTCATGCACCAAGCTTTCAGCGCCTTGGCGGCCAGCCGTTTGGAACAAGCCTCGACGATGCGGATGGCCGGGAACTCCAAGTACGCGAGTCCCACCGTTGAAAACTCGTAGGCCGAGTTCCCACTCGCCAACGGCGCGATGTCCGCCCGGGTGCCCGCTGTCCCGGTTTGCGGGGCGACGATGTTCAGGAAGACGACGTCCGCGATGGAGGAGTTCAGCGCTTCGAGGTTGTTGCGCTCCTGCCGGGGCATCAACAAGTAGATTTGGCTATAGGGGCGGTCCCCGCTCCGTTGAACCGACTTATCCGCGTAGTAGATCGGCGGATCGTTCGGGTCCATGAGCGAGTAGTGATTCAGCTCGACGAGGCTGGTGTAAGCGTTCTTCTTGAGCCTTTGGCTCCCCAGGCTAGGCCTGGGAAGGGAGAACATTGCGATCATATCGTCGCCGCTGTGCCCCGAAAGCTTCTTGATGAGCAGCCCGAAATCGGGCGAGATACCGCCGGAGGTTCCGCCGCAGAGCGAGCCGACGACGAAGAAGTTAATGTTGTCCTGACGGCCGGACCGGCTAGCGTTTTGGAAGGTGATGGACGGCGCGGTTCCGTCTCGAAGTTGCCCCAAAACGCTCTCCGCTTGCGTCGCGGAAAGGGGCCGGATTTGGTTCACAAGGTCCGAGAGCTTTGCCTTTACCCGCTCGAAGTTGCGCGAGTACATCAGAGCGACCCGGCCGACCATTCGGATGTTGCCGGCGCCGGCGGAGATTTGCGAGTTGGGGAGCTTTTGAAGCGTGCCCTTGTGCGACCACTCGCTCAGGCGGATCGTCTCGTCGTGCCGCTCGGGCGTCTTCGCGAGCGAATCCCAATCCGAGGACTCGATCGCCAGATGAATCTGAGCACCGGCCTGATCGATCGTCATCGGTTCGTTGACGTCGGTCTCGATGCACAGGAATTTCACCCATGGCACTTGGTCCAGGGAGCCGTATTCCCATCGGAGGCGATCCGCGATCTCGTTGCAAATCTGCGTTCCAGTGCTGCCCAGGCCGACGACGATGGTTTTGTTAACGGTGATTGGAGTTGGGGATGGCATGGACCTAACCTCGCGAGGACTTAATCAACATGAACGCGCCCGGTAAGATCGCGGAAGCGGAGACCGAGGCGGCGAAGAACCCGAGATCGGGGAGGCAAAGAAGCAGAGCGAAGAGGATCGTGAGCGCGAGGGTCACAAAAAGGCCCGTGACCGAGGCCTTTCGCGCAGCCGGGCCCTCGTAACTTCCTCCGTCCACCATCGCGTTCGCGATAAGCCCTGCGCTAAGCCTCCAAATAATCAGGCCCAGAACCGCAAAGACGATGACGATGGCCGATTTGGGAACCGACGATAAGAAGTTCTTGTAAACGTCCATTAGCTAGCTACTCAGGATCTCGACCTTTATCGGTACTTCCACGTTGGTGGGAGGCAGCAACGGCTGGGGTCGGTGTTCGACCTCGAACACGATCTCCCCGACGAATCCAACTTCGAGAGAGATATCGCCGGCAACGGTCTCGAGCGACTTACGGATAATCCGGGACTGTTCTGCGGTGATTCGAATTTCATTTCCTTCGTACAGGAACGTCGCCACCTTCAGCGGAGGAATGCCGACGATCTGCACCAGATTGGGAGAATCACCCGGATATCCTTGTCCGACGATCGTACAAACCGCATCTGCTTCTTGCTTGTTCACGAGATCGAAGGTGATATCCTTCACCTTAAGGTACCGAGGCTTCTTGATGGGCCTCGTCCTCAGCAATGTCCAAGCAATTGCGGCGACGACCGCAAGAGACGCGATTACGGTCGCGATGATCGCCGCTTTGTTGTCTGGCTCAGGCGGCGTCCGCATCTGGGGTCCTGGCCCCGGCCCTGGGTTTGGGTCACCCGGTTTCGTAGGAGTCTGAACAGGGTAATCGGCTTGCTTGACTCGCTCGAACGCCTCCTGAATTGCCGGACGTGGCGAAGCGAGCGGCTCCCCCGAGAAATCGCCTCTCACGAGGAGCAGCGCATCCAGCGTGCGGTCGAAGGATCTGCCTTTCTCGGTAAAGCGAAAAGGTAGTTTGAGGGAGGCTTGTCCCGGATCGACCCGCTCGATAGGGAAGGCCCGGATCGCCTCCACATATGCCGCGTCTTTCTCCCCCACGAAAGGAGCGGCCAAACCCGCTCCTTCTCCGACCTGGCTCTTGATCTCCGGAGCGATCAAGACGACGATGCTGTTCCGGCCCGGGGATGCCAATTGGCATAAGTCGATAACCGCGCGTTCCGTATCGTGTCCAAGGTTCTGGCGGTTGTCCGGCGTGCCGGGCATCATCGTCCAGATATCTCCGACCGACGAGTCCTTCCCGGGTTTGACCTCGACCGACTGAGGTGCTCCGTTCACTGACCAAACGTTCGCCTGGAACCCACGGATCGAAACGGTGTCGCCGGGCTCCAGAAGCCCCTCGCAGAGTGTCCAAACGATCTCTTGCGCGGCGTTGCGGTTGACCGCGTCGGTATTGAAATGGCCCGTACTCAACCCGATGACCAGGTTGATCCGTGTCCGGCCGAGGTCGCTCCTCCGCCGGCGAACGGCCGTGTCGATCGCCGACGCGATCTTATGTGCCGATCCCTTGCAAGAATCGAAGTCCGTGACCGTTTGCGCACGTGATCGGGCGGGGGCCCCAAAAAAGATGGCGAGAACTGCGCCGAAAAGGATTGCACCGCGGAGGGTACAGAAGGAGCGGTCAGAATCGGTCACCCGATCATTATAGACAATGGACGGACAACATCCTTCAACTGTACACTTTAACCAAGTAACAGAAGAAAGAGCCTGCAGAAGACATCAACCCCCCTTTCCTTTGAGCCGTCTTTGGTCAAGGTAATCGCGGGAGGGGCCACCGAAGCGGCAAATTCCAAGACATCCTTCGGTGAGCGTTTCCCCGGATGGCCCGCAACCAAATGATTGCGGGAGATGTTGTCAGATGCCCCGTCAAGGATGCTTCCCAAGTTCCCTTGAAGGGCCTGACGGAGCGATCAAAACCTACGAAGACTTGCCGCTGATGCGTCGGCCTGAACCGCGGAGAGCTACAGCCTTGAGAGTCGCCATCGGCGAAGATGCTTCTAACAAGCGTCACATGCGAGCCCCCAATCGAGACCGGGATTGAATGATTGGTCAAGCTCAACGACCAGACAGGGACGTCGCAGCGAGGGAATCGTCCGCGGATGGGACTGGCCAAAGGTTTCCGGTCCAAGTCAGACTGGGTTGGGCCCTCATGGAAATCAAAGCTGCTCTCCAACATGTTTCCGTCTTCGCCAAGCTGAATGACCAAAGTCTTGCTGGGCTCGCGGAACATTCCGAGGTGCGCGGATACGAAACAGGAGATTTCATTCTGACGGAGCGCGCGAAGGGATCATCGCTGGTGGTGCTCCTGAGCGGACGGGTAGGAGTTCAGCGACAGACGGGGACAGGGCGTACGGTCCTGATCACCCTCCGAAAAGCGGGAGATCACTTAGGAGAAATGAGCCTGCTAGATGGCCAAGGCCACTCGGCGGACGTGGTTGCGCTGGAGTATTGCCTAGTCGTTCTGGTCCCTCGGGAAGCGTTCCTAGAAGTGCTCCACCAAAACACGGACGTGGCGGTCGAGGTCATCAAGGCGCTCACGGCGCGACTGCGCGAGCAGACGGGCGACCTTACCCGCGCGAAGAGCCTTGACGTAATGGGGCGTGTCTGCTCGGCGCTTGTGGAACTTGCCGACGGTAAGGGCGAAATTCGCGGCGTGACCCAGCAGCACCTTGCCAACCAAACCGGCGCTACCCGGGAGTCCGTCAACCGAACTCTCCAATTGCTAAAGGAGGCGGGTCATATCGAGCAAGACAGAGGTTTCATTCGAGTGCTTCACGCTCGCGCTTTGCGCGAAAGGGCCGAAGACTTTGGCTAGGCAAGCAGGAACGGCCGGACTTTTCCTCCGCTGAACGAGGTTCTCAGTACAAGATTAGAACTTCTGCCTGTATAGCGACATCGATGGTGAAAGCCTGGGTCATCGCCGCCAAATATGAACCTCGCCCGAAATCGTGGTGCCGACGAGACATCGATTGTCCAGCGTGAAGTGAACGTCGATGTAAGGCGATGTGGCTTCGCCAATGCTGGTTATCTCACGCCCGGTCGCGAAGTCCCATAGCTTAACGGTTTTATCGTAGCTACCGGTCGCGATCCGGCGTCCGTCGGGTGAAAGATCGATGCTCGCCACCGTTTGGCCGTGCCCGACCAAACGGGAAACGGTCCGGCCCGTACCGGCCTCAAGCACGCTCCCGGTATCGTCGTCGGCGGCGGTCAGCAGCCACCGGTCATTGGATGCGAAGCGGAGTTGGTAGACACTCCAATAGTGAATGGTCGAAGACCATTGGATTTTCCAGGTATTCGTGTCGAACACCGTGACCGTCCCATCGATAAATCCCACCGCCAGGCTCCGCCGATCGTGACTGAGGGCGAAGGCGGAGGATTGAAGATCGAAGCGCACAGTCTTTACGAAAGCCTTGACCCGATCGTCCCAGATCCGCAGCCGGCGGAGGTCGGAAGCGATCAGAAGTCTGTTGCGATCCAGCCGCTTGACAACGGTTTGCGTTATCGATTCGTCTTTTGCTCGCAAAAGTTCACGGCCCGAAGCGACGTCAAGGATCTTGAACTCTTGTCGGCCGACCTGGCAAAACGCCAAGGCGCCATCCGAGTCGATTTTTGCCGGCCCGGGCGCTGGCGCGATAGGTAGTGCCTGAAAACCTGTGAGAACGGGAGCCCCGACGATCTTTCCACCCGTGAAGGCGGTCAGCCGGTCGCCACTCCACCCTATCGGTGACGTCTCCCACGGGGCGCTGCCGCCTATGGAGAAAGGCTGCTCGGCATCCGGCATTGCGAGATCGACAAGTCTTAATCGATCGTAGGAAAACGCGAGGTGACGCGAATCGGGAAAGAACAGGCAAGAGTTTGCGCCTCGGTAGATTCGGTACGAGTTCGGCCTGATCCCGTCCATCCGATCGACCCGGAGGATCCTGTTGTTGGCAACAGAAGACATCAATCGGCCATCAGGCGAAAACTTAATGATCGTTCCCACGCCCTGCTTGCCCGATTGACGCAGTCTTTTCCTTCCGCTCGGAAGGTCGTACGTGACCAAGTCGCCTGATAGCAGCACAGCAATCATAAAGCGACCGGAAGGGTGGACTCTGACGATATTCGTCCGATAGTCGCAATCCACCGTATGCAGAAGCTTCCATGTCTTGACATCGATAAACAGAACGTGCCGGGGCTCCTTGTCCCCGGGGTGAACGGACGGGTACCGGCAAAGCCACACAAGCTGGCGGCCGTCTTGCGAAAACTCGACATCCCACCAGTTGCCCGTCGATATCGCCGGTAATGCCAGCCGTCGAATTCTCCCTGTGTTCACGTCGAGAACTGAGAGCTTTCCGTCAAGACCCTCGCTTGCCATCCATCTACCATTCGGGGAGATCGCCTCGCCGTTCGGACTGAGCACATTCCAACCTAGAGACCGGACCAGATGGCCGTCTCGGGCATCCCTCAGTTGAGTCGAGGCGGGCTTCCCGCGCTCTTGAACGACAAACCTATCGTTACCGGCAAACTGAGCTATGGTGTCGTGACCAGGAACCTTGAAAGAGCGCATCTCGTGGAGGTCGCTTCCATCCAATAAGTGCACTCGGTCTCCCGTGCGGCTCAGAATCGTTTTTCCGTCGGGCGAGAGTTGGGGCCAATACGATCCGCGCGTCACGTCTGTGTGTGGCCCATTTCCAGTGACGCGTCGCGACCAAAAATCCCACTCCCAGCCTCTGGCCGGATTGAGAGAAATCCGCTGAAGGGTATGGGCCATGCGCTCGGTTTGCCCTTCCGACCACAGCATCGGCATCAACTGCATTGAGGCGAGGTATGCCTCGTACTGCTCCCGGTTTCCGGCGAGCTTGGCGTCGCGAGCCAAACGGGCGTTGCTCCAGGCGAGGAACGCGAACCCGCCCACAACCGAGGCGGCCACGACGGTTGTTCGTAAGGCGCCCTTCCAGAACGCTCTCTTCTGTCTTCGGAGCTCCTGCCCGGGCATATTCTCTTTGATCCAGCCGGGGCCGAAGATCTGACGGTAGATTTCGTTGCGGACGGTGAGATGGCCGCTATCGAGCCGCGCGACGCCGCTCATTTTGATCCGCGCCGCGTGTGGGTTGCTCTCGTCGTCTTGGATTCCGCTCTTTAGGAGCTTGGCGTAAAGCGAAAGTGTGTCGGCTCTTTCTGCGTCTCCTACATTGGGGTCTCCACGGCCGAGGAGGCGGTTCCCCACGTCGGCGAGGTTGGTATCGGTCTCCCTGGCTCTTGCGTCCAAGTACCGCTCTCTGACTAGCTGGTCCACATCGACGCTCTTATGAGCCAGATCCGCACCAAGGGTCTGAGTGAGGAACGGGTGACCGCCCGTCCAGTGGAGGATTCGTCGAATCAACTGCTCGGCCCCTCCTGTCGCGAGACCCTTGGTGAGCGCGCTTGCTTCCTCCTGCGTGAAGTCTCTGAGCTCCACTCTCCTCCCCACGT
This sequence comes from Fimbriimonas ginsengisoli Gsoil 348, assembly GCF_000724625.1. Classification (GTDB taxonomy): domain Bacteria; phylum Armatimonadota; class Fimbriimonadia; order Fimbriimonadales; family Fimbriimonadaceae; genus Fimbriimonas; species Fimbriimonas ginsengisoli. The sequence continues at coordinate 2,908,104 of NZ_CP007139.1, forward strand.
TGAAAGGAGTGCTTCTGGGATCCCGGATGAGATCGCTCGGGAGCGCCGCACCCAGGAGACAGAACGTGAGGCGCGTAAGTGAAGCTTCGGAGGCTCTGCCGTTATGGAGCTGCCGAATCCCGGCGAACAGCTCATCGGTGGAGAAGGCAAGGGAGCGCACCGCGTCGATCTCGTCCAGCAGTACCACCAAGGGAGTTTCCTGAAGCGGAAGCGCCACTTCCTGCAGGAAAGAGAGGTAGCGCTGAGCCGGACCAAGCTCCTTGTGCTCTCTTAGAAACGCAACCGCCTGCGCCCTAAGATCCAGCACCCTTCCCGTTTCCGCCAGTAGCCCCGCGTACCACTGCTCCGCCGATACGTTAGCGCCCCCGATACGGGTGAGGTCCACAAAAGCCGTTCTAACTCCCCTTTCTTGCAGCCGAGCCACCGTTCGAACGGCCAGGGAAGACTTGCCCATCTGGCGGGAGTTCAGGACGTAGCAATACTCACCTGAAAGCAGCGCCTCGTAAAGCTCGCGGTCCGCCGACCGTTCCACGTAAGACGGAGACCCTGAGGGCACCGTCCCGCCCGAGACGAAAAACCCCCGCCCCGGATACGTCGACGTGGCCGGCTCCAAGCTCATCGGACCCTCTTAGCAGCTGTCCAGGTGTAGACCCGTCCATCTCGTGCGATTCCGTACAGAGATCGGCCATCTGCCGAATAGTGAAGTTGCTTTACATCTACTTTCGTTTCCAAAGTCGTCAACTCACGTCCGGTTTGGAAATCCCAGAGGCGAACGGTTCCGTCATCTCCGCAGGTGGCCGCTCGACGCAAATCGGGGGACGCGACGGTACAGAACACGGTTTGTCCGTGCCCGACCAAGTGGCTGATCGGTTGGCCGTTTCGGGCGTCGAGTACGGCGCCTGTATCGTCATCGGATGAGGAACTGACGATCCGACCATCGCGGCTGAACTCCAGGTGATTGATCAACATGAAGTGGGCGGGCTGGCTCCATTCGACAGTGAGATCGACGGTTCGACGCATCTCCAATCTGCCATCGTAGCGACCAAGGGCCAGGTGACGACCATCCGGTGAGAAAGCCATCGCCGTGAAGTCCCCACCCGTGTCCTCGCGAAGCAACCTGCGTCGAGAAATGTCCCACGTGGCAATCTTCCCAACCTCACGAACCGCGGCATACTTCCGGTCCGAAGAGACGATTGCCGACACACCCGCAAGTGCGGACGGTATTTGGAGGCGGCTCTTTTGGCTGATCGGATCTCTCAGTATCCGTTGGTTGCCATCACCGATTACTAGCGTGCCGTCTTCCGACATTACGGAGTGACCCGACGCGCGGTCCACTCTCTGCGGAGGCCTCTCGGTTTTTGGATCAAAAGCGAGGACCGAGTTTTCAGCACCCCTTTGATAGATCCCAATCGCCAGGTCGCCTCGCCACCCTGTGGCGAAGGGACCGGGAGGTAATCCACGAACCGTTTTCCTCGTGACTTCTCCTTCTTCGATAAGCCGAATCAGCCCGTAGGAAGCAACCAACCGATGGGTGCCGGGAACAAACCACACCACGTTCGTGGAAGAAATCTCACCCAGGGGATGGACCCAATGCGAATCCACGGCGTACAGCAAGGCGAGCCGATTGGCGCAGGCCGCGACCAGGCGCGTTCCGTCCGTACTGAACTGGAGCATCCCCACCCGCTCCTTTGTGGTGAGATCGTTGATGAGTCGTCGGTGCGGCAAATCGTAAACGCGGATGCTATTGGAGTCGGTTGCGACGGCAAGATATCTTCCATCGCGGGAGGCAGCAATCGTGCCCACCGCGGCATTCCCGCCAATCGGTTTCGCCACTTCTTGACCCGTGGCACGGTCAATAAACGCGACCGAGAACTGCTGACCTCCCTTATATCGTGGGACGTACAGTACAACCGTCTTCCCGTCGGGAAGGAAGAACCCCAGCGTTGTGAGCCGCGCCGCCGGGATCCTTCGACCATTCCCTGTGGCGAGGTCAAAGAAACTTGTCTCCCCTTGTACGCCGACCTCAAAGGTCCAGAGTCCGTCCGGAGAGAACGAGTCAGGGTGCCACGATAGGAATCGATGTCCAAAGTCGCGGATCACCCCGCCGCGAAAGGGATCTAACTCCAAGTCGCGGCCCCGGCCTTCCAAATCCTCTTCGATGAGGGTTCCTTTGGGCGTCCACCAGATGTTAAACCCGTGACCTGGTATCCGAAACTTTCGGACTAATCGAAGGGTTGAGGCGTCAAGGAGCTTTGCCCATTGGCCGATGCGATACACCAGTAGCTTTCCATCGGGAGATACGCGCGGCATCGGGCTTCCATCGGGTTCGAAGACGGAGCGAGATTCACTGATTCTTCCATTCCAGAAATCCCATTCCCATCCGCGGTCAGGGCTGCTTACGAACCGGTCTAGGGTGCGACGGATCTCCTCGTGGTTGCGACGATCCCAGAGCGTGGACATATTGCTCATGGCCGAGGCATAGGCCTCGTACCGGGCTTGGTTTCGCTCGTGCTCGCGAGTATTGGCGAGCCGTTGATTTTGCCATGCGAGAAAGGAGATCGTGCCGACAACGGCGGCGGCAATCCCACCGGTACGCATGGCGCCTTTCCAGAAAGCTCGTTTCTGCCTTCGAAACTCCTGGCCGGGCATGTTCTCGCGAATCCAGGTTTTGTCAAAGACCTTTGCGTAGATTCGATTGCGGATCGAGAGCCTGCCGCTTTCCAGGCTAGCAACTCCGCTCATCTTAATTCGGGCGGCGCTGGGATTCGACTCATCGTCTTGGATACTGCCCTGAAGCAGCTTTGTGTACTGGCTCAGCGCATCGGCCCTGATTCGCTCGTCCACGTTCGGATCTCCCGTTCCCAGAAGGCGGTTTCCGACGTCGGCGAGATTGGTGTCCGTCTCTCGCGCGCGGGCGTCGAGATAACGTTCGCGGACGTGTTCGTCAACCGTCGATAGCGGTCCGTTTTGAGATGATTCCGGACTTGTCAGTCCCGCGCACAGAGTCTGGGTAAGAAATGGATGCCCGCCGGTCCAGAAAAAGACTCTCTCTAAGCGTTCAGCGCCGTTAGCGCCCAAGACGGGAGTGAAGGCTCTTGCTTCCTCCAGAGTGAAATCTCTAAGCTCGATTCGCTTGCCGACGTTGAAGGGGGTGGTCCTTACATCGCGGATCAGGTCCGAGGGCAGAGCCGCCCCAAGAAGGCAGAAGGTCAATCGTTTGAGCGAAGGGTCAGAGGCTCGACCGTTGTGAAGCTAACGAATGCCCGCGAAAAGCTCGTCCGTGGAGAACGAGAGCGACCGGACAGCGTCAACTTCATCGATCATTAGAACGAGAGCCGACATGTCCCTAACCAGCGACACGAATCAACCGCTATGCAAGAAGTCTTTCGAGTCTTGTTTTGCGTTCCCGCCAGTCGGGCATGTGGCCGTCTAGAAGGCGGAAGAAGGCCCGCGAATGATCCGGGACGAGCAGGTGGCAGAGTTCGTGCAGCACCACATATTCGATGCATGACCGTGGAGCTCGGATCAAATCTACGTTCAAGCTAATCCGACCGTCCGGATGACAGGTGCCCCATCGATGCGAGAATTGTCTGATTTCGATCGCCACTTCGACTGGCAGTTTCCGATGAAACTCTTTCTGCACTTTTGCAAGGACAAACTCGAAATGTCGCTCTGCTTGGCATCGATACCACTTCCAAAGCGCCTTTCTAACTGAATCGGGAGAAGCTATTTTGAGCGTGACCTCGATATAGCCTGCCCACACCCGGATCGGTGGCCCCGAGCCTTCGATAGTTTTCAGCCGGTATTGCCGACCCAGATACAAGTGCGTTTCACCCGAGACGTATTGGCGCGGCGGGGTACGCGGCTTGAACTGAGCGAAGAAGTCCTTCTGTCTTCGGATCCACGCACGTCTCCGTCGCACTCGTGCGGCAACTTCTTCGTCTGTTGCAGTTAGTGGCGCGCGGACTTCGACCTCACCACCCGGATGTACGGTGATGGCCAGAGTCTTTCGCTCTAACCGATGAAGCGTTATTTGCAGGCGATCGTCAGGGCCAAGCTCGACCGTCATGCTAACCGACTCTTAGCGATCCTCATCAACTCGCCAGCAAGTTCGTCGATGACACTCCAATCCAGTTTGATTCGTCCGGCTTGGGACTCCTCAAAGAAGACATCGTCGATATCGGCGCGGATGCCCTTTTGAACGTCTTGTTTGAGGCGCCAGTCCACGACACTTGCTCTCCCCCGGATTGTCGAGTCGAGCCTTAGAGCAAGATTGACTGTCACGTCAGTAGTCGCCTGCCCGCTGCCTAGTTCCGACCAACGATCCGAAAGCACCCTGTAATAGGCCTGGGCGACTTCGTTCGTCACGAGTTGCTGGGGGACACCCGCCGTAGTGCCGTTGACAACCTCGTTGCGCAACTCACGCATCTTGTTGAGGTATTCCAGTTCACCAATAAGGTGGTCTCGGAACGAACGAATGGTCTCTTCGATCAGTTCCGAGAACTTCCGGAACAGGGCTGGATCTTCGTCCATCCGCTCCGTTATTGTGCGCTTCGTTGCGTTGGCGATGGCGTCGGCTCGGGCGGCGGGCGTGCCCAGCGATTTCAGCGCCTCTTCCATCGCGGTCGTGTCCATGATGTCAATCGGCTCGGAGGTTAGTACCTCGACGGAGTCAGAGGTCACGTAGGTGTCTAGGAGCTTCTCGATCTGAGGCTCGAGCTTCTTCATGTCAACTACGTCGCCGTATCGCATTTCGACCGCGCGCCGAAGCTTCATGAAGCGCGTTAGGTCAGCCTTGTAGCGCTCGATAGTGGCCTGGGACTCCAACTCGTAGAAGTATTCAGTCGATAGTCCAAGGTGAAGGGCGCGAGAGAATGCGTTCAGCTTCTCTTTGAATTCCTTGCGACGGTCGTCGTCTGCGAGAAGTCGCTCGAACTCCTCTTGATCGTGTGGATTCTGAACTTCGCGGAAGAGGTCTATCAGAGCGGCGTACTTTTCCGGGATCGAATGAACTTCCTCGCGGATGTTGGCCATCGTGCCTTCGAGGTCGATCTGATCAAAGCCGGCCAGAGCCGCGTATTCGGACAAAGCTCGGTCCAACTCCCCGAGGATTCCCGCGTAGTCCAGGATGAATCCGAAATCCTTACCCTCATATAGCCGGTTGACTCGGGCGATTGCCTGGAGGAGGGTGTGATTCTCAAGGCGTCTCGCCAGATACAGAACTGTGTTCCGGGGAACATCGAAACCCGTTATCAGCTTGCTGACCACCACCAGGATTTCAGGCGCATCGGCGGAATTGAAGCGGCTGATCGTTTCATCGACGTAGCGGTCCTCGGAGCCGCCGTATTGGGACATCTTAGTGCGCCAGAACTGCTCCACCGTCGCATCTGGAGCTTCCCCATCGACCTCCTCGTAGCCTTCGCGTTCGTCAGGGGGCGAGATAACGACCTCGGAGGAAACCCTGCCGTCTTCATCATGAGACCGGCCGATCTCGTCGAGGCACTGCTTCAGGAACACTGCTGACTTCTTGTCGGGTGCCACAAGTTGTGCCTTATAGCCGGTCCCAAGCCAGTTCGCGCGGTAGTGCTCGTAGACGTCGTAGGCGATCGCTTTCAGTCGCTGCTGGGCTCGGGTTAGCGGTTCTGCCCTGCTGAATTTCTTCTTCAGGTCCTTCTTCTGGTCGGTCGTGAGGCCTTGGCAAATCCGCTCGAACCAGGTGTCGATGGCGCCTTGCTGGACGATTTGCTCTACATGACGACGCTCATAGAGTAGGGGGACCACGGCTTTGTCGTCCACAGCCTCCCGCAGAGTGTAGGTGTCGATAAGGCCGCCAAACTTCGCCAGCGTGCTCTTCTCGTTGCGCATTAGCGGAGTTCCGGTGAAGCCCAGGTAGCAAGCGTTCGGAAAGATCCGGCGCATCTGGACGGCCAGGTCACCATACTGCGTCCGGTGACTCTCGTCGACCAGCACGAAGATGTCCCGCGAGTCATTCTCGAATTCCCCGGCGGCAGCCGCCGCCCGGAACTTGTGAACTAGAGTCGTCACTACGTTTGACCGTGTTCCCTCGATTTGTCGGCGAAGGTCGGCGCCGGAGGTGGCTCGATGAGTGTCCAGACCGCACCGCCTGAAGGTCGCTGAAAGCTGTTTGTCCAAGTCCACGCGATCCGTGACGAGAACGATGCGAGGATTCTCGATGTCGAAGGACATGGCGATCGCACTCGCCAGCATCACCATTGTCAGCGACTTTCCCGAACCTTGGGTGTGCCAGATGACTCCGCCGGCGCGTGGCCCGAGACAGGAGCCGTCTTCGATCCGAGCCATGGCGTTCTTCACGGCGTAAAACTGCTGGTACCGGGCAACCTTCTTGACCCCGCCATCGAAGACCACAAACCTCTGAGCAACCTCCAGGAGGCGCGACGGTCGACACAGTTCGTAAAGGGCACGGTCTTGCTCACTAATTGTTCGACCAGAAGACTCCACGTTGTAAAACGCGCGCTGTTCGCGGACGAAGTCGCGGCCGACCCTTTCCTTCTGAGATGCCACTAAGGATTCGGTGATGATTGACTGAAGCGTGGAATCAATGTCCTGACGGCTCTTCCACACGGCCCAGAACTTTGCTTCGGTACCTACGGTTCCGTACTTCGCCTCATTCTTGTTCACCGCGAGGACGAGTTGGATGTACTTGTAGAACTCGGGAACGTAGGTCTGGCCTTGGTAAGCGAGAACGTCAGAGATGGCATGCTCCAGGCCGATCCCTGGGGCTTTGCATTCGATGTTGACAAACGGGATGCCGTTAACGAAAAGGACAAGGTCGAGATAACAGTGCTTGTCACTTCCAGCCCGCACGAGGTCGTATTCGCTGGTAACGTGGAACACGTTGTTGGCCGGATTGTCCCAGTCGACGTAGCGAAGGGTGAACGACTTGGCGTGGCCGTCGATCGTCTGATCGAAGCTCTTGCCGAGGCGGAGCAAGTCGTAGGTGAGCTCATTTGCCCGCATCAGTCCCTCGACGAGCGGCACGTCCTCCAGCGCTGCAATGCCCCGCTTGACGTTTGCTGCAGAGAACTTGTGCTCACGGCCCTTGAAATGGATTGTGTTGATACGATTGAGTTGCGCCTGGACAATGTCGGTAAGAAGCACCTGGCTCGCCTTGCCGCCCCGCAAAGCCAAGGCTTCCTCCTGGGTCAGGTAGTAGAACACGGCTCCTCCATCCTCGAGTTTGGAAAGCAGTGAGATAGCAGGAAGCTGCGATTGAACTACCTCATTTGGGTCAAAGTTCGGGCCGAGCACTTAGATCCTCCTCTGATCCACCAAGCACCAGGATGGCGTCGGCCCCGACTTTGACTTGATCGCGCAGAGGTTGGCCGTACCGAATTAAGTCGAGCGCGTTCCTCGGCGGGGTCCTCCTTACACTCGGAACTCGCCCAGCCACCGCCCGCGAAAAGGCAATGGCGCGGTCGACGACGTCTCCACTCGGTTCGCAGCAAAAGGCGCAAACAAGTGGTTTGAGAATGGGCCGAACGTCTTTGCCACCCATAGTTTCGTATCGAACAAGTCGTTGCACCACGTTTGAATCTGCAATCGAAATAGCCCAGTAGTGGCACGGCGCAGGACAAATGCAGAGTGAACCGCACGTTTCCGCAGCCGACAGGCCAGCAAAAAATAGGTGCATTGCAACCAAACCTTTAGGGGTATTCGCGAGCAAATTCTCGACTTGCTGACCGGTCCCGCCCGGGTGATCTAGATGCCCATAGCTATCGGAGTTGCCTTGGTGCAGTTTTGCCTGAATTCGGAATCCGACCCAGCGGTCATTCGCCACAAACCACATTTCAAGGTCCGCGCCATTTCGTGATTCATTGAGCCCTCTCTGCCATGTCCTGACCCGGTCTGGGCATCGTTGCTGTAGCAAATCGAGGAAGTCAGAGACAGCACTTCTCTCGTCATAGAACTTGCCAGTGCCGCGCAGGCGATCGGCCTTTTCCGCAATCGTTTTGGATGCTAGGGCAAAGGTCTCGCAGGGTTCCGTAGAAGGATTTTGGACCTTTATCATCGGAACTCCTCGAGGCGGACCTCGCCAGTCAGCAGCTTTTGCATCAGACCCTTCTTCTGCTCGTTCAGCGCGTCCCGTTGCTTGCGCAGAATCAGAATCTCCTCGTCGAGAGCACTGAGGAGGTCGGCGATCCGGCGTTGCTCCTCGGCCTCCGGGATCTTCAGGCTGACTTTGAGGAAGTCGGTCACGGGAGCTTTCCGACGCCGGGCATTCGTGCCCTGGCTTATCGTCGTGTAGACGTAGCGCATCGTGTCCGACTTGAACAGCGCCTTGAAGAAACGACGATCGCCATGCTCATCGCCAATCCAGCTCAGCGTCTCATAGGCGGGCGAGACGATGCCCTCGTAATCGCTGAACGCGATGGACGCGTCCCAGAGGAGCATCGGATCGTAAACCAGGTCGCCCGGAACGATGTGCCTGTAATGGGCGTTGCTCACCGACGCCAACTGCTTGGAGAACCGTTCGCTCTGGGGAAGGATGCCGTACACCTTAGAGCACGACAAGATGAGTGGCGTCTTGGTCGGCGCCCGATCGTCCTTGGGAGCGAAGAACCGGCCCAGCTTGGTCTCGCGCCAGGGTGTTGAAAACCCTGGGAAACGGCGGCGGCCGGTGAGGAGGTCTTCGGCGAGGGCTTTCTTGTAGGCAACCTTCCGCTCGATCAGCGCATCCGCCGCCCGCACCGCCGCTTCCGAATCTTCGACGCGCTGGACGATTGCTCTCTGTTCTGGCAACTGAGGAAGATAAATGGGAAAGCGACAAATGTCGAGACGCGTGATATTTGGATCTTTCCGGCTGCTTGCCGCGATCCTTTTCCAAGCAGCCAGGTTGGCATTCAGCCACGAAAGGACGAATTTCGGGTCGGCAATTGACGTGTCTACGGTGATGGCCGAGATCGCCTGGTTGAGAGCACAGGGAGCTGTAGTCAGGCCAGTTCTGCCAATCTGATTGAAGCCACCGTACATCGCAATCAGAACTGAGTTGGGCTCGACGACGATGCAGGAGGACTCGCGAAGCGCAAGCTCAGTTATCTTCTCTTCTGTCTTCCAGATCGGACCGTTGGTTAAGTCCCCCGTCTTAATCCAAGGAATCGTCCCACCGTCAAAGTAGTCTGCCTGGCGGCGACGCGATGGTGTCGAACCTGAGCGGATCGGTCCGAGATTCTCCAACGTGGCTCGTGTCCACCCTACCATTGGGGTTCCTCGCCCATGCTACGCATCAACATGCTTCCGAGCTGAGTGAGATTCAATGAACCGTCCTCATCAGCATTCTCCAAACCAGTCAGGGCCAAATCGACTCCTCCGCCACTGAACTTAGCGGTTCGAACCAGCCCGAGGTCTAACAATCTTCTTCTCCAGCTCGCCTGAAGAGCGGCCGCGTCATGTTCTTGCTCCGGTGAGCCTGTGTGGGATACGCGCCCTTCCAAAACGTCGCTGTGCTTCTTCATCATCGTTTGGTCATAGTCGCGGCCAATGAAAACTAGCCAGACCAGCTCGGGATCGGTTATCTGATCAAGGAGCCATAAGAGCTTCTTGGTGCCGTCGTGGTCAAACTCTTCAGCAGTCAGGCCATTCTTCAGCAACTCGGCGATTCGCGCTCGTCGATCATCCGTAAGTGAGCGAGCGGCCTGTGTCAGGGCATCTTCGACAAGGTCCGCCCCCTCTTCGGTTTTTGCGCGGGCCTCAAAGAGTTTCTTCTCAGTTTCCTGCAGCCGCGCTTCCAGTGCTTCCGCGAACTTGATCAGGCGATCCAGGCGCTGGCCTGGGATAAGATTGCCGGCAATCTCGGCAAGAAGATTCCCAGCGAAAGGGATTGCGCCAAGGGCACCCTTCACTGCGATTGCGGTGACGTCCGCGCCATTCGTGCCACCCACCTTCTCAGGCAAATTCTCAGACATCTCCTTCCTCCAATAGTCGCTCCCGGGCTTTCAATTCGGTGACGGTCAGGCTCGTGTCGGTGCAGGCATCGATGATCAAGTCCCAGCGGTCGAGGTAGCTCTCGATGGAATGAACGGTGTACGGCGTCTTCGCGGGAGGCACCGCGACCGCTCGCACCTTGCTCTCGTTGTGCGCCTGCCCTTTCATGCCAGGCGTGTCCATCCAGAGTTGGTGGTTTGCCAAGACGATCTTCGAGAACTCGGAGGATGGAACGACGTAGTACTCCCATCCCGCCAAAGACTCGATCTCTGGGATGCCCGCAAGCACCCAGAAGAAAGCGGGTCCGTAGTCGCGCTCGGCCTTGGTGCCGACCGAGACGGTTTTGTCCCGGCCGGGCCGATAAGTCTTAACCTGCACATGGGCGAACCGCGTCCCCGCCTTGTTGCTGACGAGCACGTCCGTGTTCGGACAGTTGCCCAGCGTCAAGACGGCCACCAGCCCCCGCCGGCAAAGTTCGCCCGCGACGAAGAACTGGCTCGACGCTCCTCGGTGGGATTTGTCTTCAGCCATTCGGCTCCCCCATCGGGGCCGATTCAGCCACGAACATTACCATTCTTCGTCTTCTCCCGTGGCAATCACATCTTCGATTTCGGACACTTCGACCGAATCTTCGGTGAGCAGCTTTTCAAGTGATTCCGGTGACCCATCAAACTTATCGAGGTCAACGGTCACGGCAATGCGACCAGTGACTTCCACGTTCATGATCCTTTGCCCTTCGTAGTAGTGATCGTTGTCGTAGGAGGTCACGGAAATCGACTCCATCTCGTCAAGCCCCATCGTGTAGTAGTCCGATTTATAGATGTAGAAGTCGGCATAAACCTCCATCTCAAATGAGAAGGGGATCGCTACAACACCACCTCCAAAATCCTCGACTTCTTCCCAGTCCAATCCTATATCCGCCGGGACGTCGTACATGCTGATGACGGCTTCGTTGTCATCGCTGGGTATCAGTCGCGAGGAGAAGCTGTACCCCTCGACCTCCGCCTCCATCTTGCTATGCACAAGGGCCAGGATCTCGTTTTCGAGCTTCCGGAGGGACGGCATAAGTTCGGGTCCCACCAGAGCTTTGTGGAAATCAGGGAGCTTTACAAACGTCTCCAGTGAGGCATGTTGGGAGACCTCTGCCAGATTCCCCACAGCTTTCTTGAGCGCTTTGTCTGCAGTTACGATGTGGAGCGGCTTGTGGGTCGTCGCCAAATCCTTCACGACTTCAAAAATGAACCCGTCCGGGAATCCTTCCCGCTCCTTGATATGCTTGAAGGGTGAGTGCCCCGCAAAGTACCCGTCGACGACATTGGCTCCATGATGGTAGGCGACCGAATGAAGCACTACCTTGTGTGATTTAAGCCAAGCCGCATACTCATCGGTGATCCACCTGGCCGCGCCGTCTACTGCACTCTGGAGCGTGTCCACGATCGGGGCGGGATCTGTCGGGAAATGCGACCCAGCCGATTTCATCGCGTTACGTGCGTTCGCGACCGCATTGCGCAGAGGCGCGCAATGATTCTCAACTAGGTGAGACTCGAACTCGCGGCTCGCGACGTCGGGCAGATGAATGGTGACTTCGTCCAGCTGAACGAGTTTTCCGAGCACCGAGAATGGCGCAGATTTCCTCTTGGGGTCAGAGCGCAGGACGTTTGTGTCTAGCACAACGTGAACCAAGCTAAATCACCTCCAGTTCGCGAAGATGATCGCGCAGCTTCGTCCTAACCTCGACCAACTCGCCTTCCAGCCGATCGATTTCCACCTGTAAGGCTTTCAGGTCCACGGGAGCCGCTTCCTCGAACGTGTCGATGTAGCGCGGGATATTCAGGTTGAAGTCGTTTTCGGAGATTTCGGCAACGGGTACGCGGCGGCTGTACTTTGGCCGTTCCTCCCGGCCGTGGTAAACAGCGGCGATCGCCTCGATGTCCGACTCGCGAAGATAGTTCTGGTTCTTGCCGGCTTGGAAGTCGCGGCTGGCGTCGATGAACACTACGTCGGTCCGCCCTGCGTTCTCTCCTCCAGGTTCTCGGGAGCGGTCGAAAATCAGAATGGCGGCCGGAATGCCGGTGCCGAAGAACAGGTTCTCAGGCAAACCGATCACAGCGTCAAGCACGTTCTCCTCGATGAGCTTCTGACGGATTCTTCCTTCGGCGCCGCCACGGAAAAGGACGCCATGTGGGACGATGACGCCCACCCGTCCCTCGCGTGGCTTCGCCGTCTCCACCATGTGCGTTATGAACGCGAAATCCGCCTTGCTCTTGGGTGGGAGCCCGCGCCAGTAGCGCTTGAAACGGTCCTGATCGGCGAGCTCGTGGCCCCACTTGTCGAGGGAGAAGGGCGGATTCGCCACGACGACGTCGAAGCGGATGAGCTGGTCGCCTTCGATAAGGAGCGGGTTGTTCAGGGTGTCGCCCCAGACGATTTTCGCGTCGTCCTCCTTATGCAGGAACATGTTCATCTTGCATAGCGCCCACGTGCTTCCGTTCACTTCCTGGCCATAGAGCGAATAATCATGATTGCCCTTGATTTCGTGAGCGACCTCGTTGAGCAAAGAGCCTGATCCGCACGCTGGATCGCATATTCGAGACCCTGGCTTCGGCTTGAGCAATTTGCCCAAGAGCTTCGAGACCATTTCCGGCGTGTAGAACTCGCCACCCTTCTTGCCAGCACCGCTGGCGAAGTTCTTGATGAGATACATATAGGCGTTGCCGAGCAACTCCAAGTCAACCCGGCTGGGCCTTACATCGAGGCCGCTGAAATCCTCAAGCAGGTTCTTGAGGCGACGATTCCTGTCTTTGGTTTCGCCAAGGTTGTCGCTATTGAAGCTGATCTTCCGGAACACCCCCTCGAGCTTTTGCCGGTTGGCATCTTCAATGTGCTCCAAGGCGATGTCGATCAGCTCGCCGACATTATCGCGATCGCGGTTCTTGTAGAGGTAATCAAAGTCGCTTCGCTCGGGCAAGACGAACCGCTCACGGGCCAGCTGCCGCTCGATCATCTCCACGTTTCCACCATAGCGAGCTTCGAGCTCCGCCCGACGCTCCTTGGCGACGTCCGAGAGGTACTTCAAGAAGAGCATCACGAGGATGTAGTTCTTGTAGTCGCTCGGATCGATGACCCCGCGGAAGGTATCGCACGCCTTCCAGAGAGTCGAGTTCAGTTCTTCCTGGGTGATCGGTTTCATTGCTTTGTGATTTGCCTCAGGGCGGCGGCCTCGAGAGCGGCTTCAATTTGCTGGTCGCGTAGAGATTCCAAATGACCCACGAGGTTCCGCTCTTGCCGGCGAAGGCTCTGCACGTCGGCAACGCGCTTCTGGGTCTCCATGGTGGCTAGGGGCAGTTCTAAGCGCGCCAACGTCTCCTTGGAGACGGTGGGGATGTATGAGCCGCGGGCCTCGTTGGCTAGCTTCTCCTGGACCTCGTCACGGTTGATCCACCACGCAAGGTAATCGGGCAGTGCGTCATCAGCTTGGAGCCTGAACACATAGAGTGGTGCCGTGGCGACGATGGGACCGTCAAGGCCTTGAATCACCGCCGCTTTATAATTTGCACCTCTCGGGCGAAGAAGGATATCGCCTGGATTCAGGACATAGCGCCACAGTCGGTCGCCCAGATCCATTCGTGCGAGCTTGTCATAAGCGATCCCCTCATCGGTGACGTCGCCGAGAGTGATGAGACGATGGGGCGCTTCGGGCACATCCGTGATGGCAGACCTGACCTGAAAGCCAGTCCGCAGTTCACCGAGGGATCCAAGCGTAACAATGTGCGCCACAAGGCCATTATACGCACTGTCTGCTATAGTCATGTCAAATGTGCATGGTAATTTTGAAGAAAATCATTTTCGCGATTGACAGGCCTTAACCCCTGGCGGTACAGTTCTAATCGTTGGAGTCGGCTGAGAAGCCACAAAGACTGCGGTAGCAGCCGCACAAATGAAAGCGGGGGCTCGAAAGAGCCCCCACGACAAATCGACATCCGCTGGTAGCAGCCAGCGACACGACTAGTTCCGCCCCGGAGGGGCAAACTAGGTACAGGGTGGCACAACTACATGGTCACCGTCAACCTGGTTCCCGCCGTGGCTCTCGTCTTATGCCGACCGATAGGGGCCGGCGGGAGAATTCAATGGCAGTCTATAAATACAGCTCGTACGTGAAAACGTCGACGAGCGACGCGTTTGACACAATCTATGAACCCGGTTCGAAGCCCGCGCATTCGGGCATTTACCGTTGCGAGGGCTGCGGCAAGGAGATTTCGCACAATGCAGGTGTCTCGTTGCCGCCCCAGAACCACCATCAGCACACCGTAGCCCAAGGCAAGGTGCGTTGGCGGATGAGCGTGTACGCTGAGACCAACGGCTAGCTCTTACAACACGGTCCAGAACGTCCCCGATCGTCTACGACGACTGGGGGCGTTCTGGCATGTGGCGTACTTGTGGGTCAATTCGTGGGTTAGTTCTAGCCGTTAAAAGCCGTGGACCTCAGCGGAAAAGCGCATGCAGTCTTGGCGGCATCTTCTGAGCTCTGTAGATTTGAATCAAATCGTTCTCCAAACCTACACAAATCATGGCGGCCTCGGAGGGACTCGAACCCCCGACGCCCTCCTTAGGACGGAGGCGCTCTATCCTCTGAGCTACGAGGCCGCAGTTTCATGAGATTACCTGGGGAAGCAGGGCGAGGCGGGGCACAATTCCTGGGTGGAACGAATCCCTGAATCCGATTGGAAGGTGCTGCGTCAGCTCGCGCTGGTCGCTCTCGATCGGCTCTGCGCCCAAATCGTCGGCGAAATCACGGTGATCGCCTCGAACGAGGCGATCACGATGCACGAACGGTTTGGTGAGATATACGGGTTGATTGGAGATCGAAACAAGGACATCGCAAGGACCTTCGATGGGCCGAGCCGATCAAGTGCGCCGCTAAAGCTTCTCCAAATGAGGTCGTTGGACCTCGTTTCGGACGAGGAACTCGGCGGTTCTCCGAGGATGTTCGGGCGTTTATCCAACGAGTCCTAGCTTAGCGACTGCCCGTACGCGTCGCCGATACCGAGCAATTGCATGCGCACCGGGTCGCCGCTTGAGCGGGCGGCGTCCAGCAGCCGCGGCGAGGGCTCGTAGCCGGGCCACATCTTCATCCAGAAGTGGCCGTAGTTGTAGATCAGCACCCGCCGGGGGCGGTCGGAGTCGTTGTTCACCGCGCAGTGGTACACCCGTCCGTTGAACAGATATGCGGTTCCCGCGCGCCCGGTCATCTGGACCATCCCCGGCATCTCCCGGGGATCCGAAACCGACGGAAAACGAAAATCCAAGGGAAACCGGTGGGAGCCCGGCACCATGGCCGTCCCGCCCGAGTTCTCGTCCACGTCGGATAGAAGAAAAAACACCTTTACCATCATCACCGACAGCGGGTGGTACACCCCGCGCATCCCCACATCGTGGTGCCAGCCGGCGTGCGTTCGCGGCGTCCGCGGCGGGGTGATGAAGAAGTCGTTGTCGATCATCATCACGTCCTCGCCCAGGATTTCCCGAACGAGCGGAAACACCGAGGGATGCCAGAGCAGGCTCAATAATTCGTCGTCGTACTCGATGGGAGACTGGATCTGATCGAGAACTTCGCTCCTAACGCCGGGCAGTGAGAAGTCATCCTTCCATTTCTCGTACGCCCCACTGGCTGCCGATTGGATTCGCGCGAGATGCTCCGGGGACAACGCGTTTGCGATGGTTAGGAACCCGTTCGACTCCAAAAAGATTCGCTGCTCGTCGGTCACCGATTTATCATAGTCGCCAATCGATCTGGTAAACCCGATCGAGGTGAGGCGCACGTTCTGGCTCCAAGATCGGGTCCTATTCCAAGGCGTGGCGCTCGGAGTTTGTGCGTTTCTCCTCGCTGGTCCATTCTCGAAATTTCTCCACGACAGTTCGACCCATCCTCCCGTCGATCAGGCGTTCCGGTTCCTTCTTAGCTTTATGGGCGTGTTCCTGGTCGCGTCGCACCTGGTTCCCCGCGTCGTCGTCGACGATGACGGAATCGCCGTGTACGACATGTTGAACCGCCGGCAGCTCCAGCTTAGGTTCGACCAGATCGTGCGCTATCTGCCTGTAGCCGATACCTGGGCGCTGGTCTCCGCCAACGGCGTCCATGTCCTGCCCCGGATCGAACTCTCCGAGCTCCACCGGATCATGGTCGACCGAGCGCCGAAGAGCCTTGCCGCTAAGCGGTGGAAGTGCGGTCAAATTCCCCCCGCGGAGGAATTTCGACACACCCTCCTCGACCCGCGGGTCAGCCCCCAAGCTCTGGGAATGCTGTGTGGCGCTCTAATCATGGCTCTCTTCGATTTCTCGAGAGTCCTGCACCAAGGGGCATTCCTCATTCCGTCCTTTTGGTTCCCCACTATTTACGACCTAAAGGACGGTTGGGGGACGCTCGACCTTACTTCCACCGGAATCAAAACGAAGTGGCCGTGGGACACTCGCGAAATTGCCTGGACCGACGTGACCGCCATCTTCATGGAAGGTCCCCCCACCGATCGCCGCTACGTACTGACTAGCCTCCAGACCTCTATCGTCGTTCCTCGCCGCATCGCCCGCAGCAAAGATGCCATGCGCAAGCTACTGTACAGCCTGCCCGACGGCACGCGGTGCGTCAACTTCAATGAGACCTTCCGCAAAGGGTTCCGTAAGCAGCGTTGGAAGTGGGCTCTACCCCGGCTTCGCCGAGCCGCCCCGGCAGGCGTCTAGCCATCGTCGTCCTCCTCCTCCACGATGGGCTTTGGCTTCGTCGTTTTCATCTGCCTCCGAAGCGTGTCCACCTGACTGCGCAGTACCTGGCCCATGGTTCCGGGAACCGGATCGCGCACCCACGCCATCAGGCCGGAAAGTCCCAATTCCTTCAAATAGGCGAAAGAGAACCCCTCGGTAAGGCGGACGATCTCTTCGATCTCGGTTTCGTCGATCCGCGCCGCTTCCTCCCGCTGCCCGCTCGTCACCGTTAAGAACCGCAGACGCTCGGGCGGAGCCGGGAGGTCGAAGGTGATCTTGCGGTCGAAGCGGCTGGGCCGATCCAACAGGGCGGGATCCAATTTCTTCGGGTGGTTCGTCGTGGCCACAGTCAGAATCCCTTCGTTCTCCGCAAAGCCGTCCATCTCATTCAAAAAGAACGATCGGGATGCCTCGTCCACGAGCGAATCCAGATCCTCCAAGATCAGCAGACATGGCGCCACCGCGCGTGCCTTGGTAAAGACCGCCTCGATGCTTTGGGCCACCGTCCCCTTCGCCGGGCGGAAGCTCCGCACATACAGGCAAGGCCGGCCCAGCCGTTGGATCATCGCCTTGATGCAGTGGGTTTTTCCGTTGCCCGGCGGGCCCAGCAGCAAAATGCCCCGCTTCCATGCCACCCCGTATCGGGCATACAGGTCGCGAGCGGAAAAGAACCCGTCAAAGTCGGCCAGCAGCTCGTCGCGGAGCGAGTCGGCTAGGATCAGGCTGTCGAACGATGCGCTTTCGATTTGCTTCATCAAGAGCTTGTCGCGGCTCCAGGCCCCGCCGCGCCACACGAGGATCTCTCCGCGTACCTCGGCGCCCCAAGTGCACACCGCGGAAAAGAGGTCGTGCGCATCCTGCTCCCGCTCGGCAATCAGGAAGTGGCGCTCGGTATCGCAAAGCCCGTAGGTCAGGCTTAGGCAGTGCAGCCGCTTGCCCCGCCATAAAACTTCGTAAAAGGCGTTCCGCGGCTCCGTCCGCGCTTGGCGCTCGCGCGTGTCCCAGGTCATGTCGAGCTGGGCATGGGTCGCGTCCATCAGGTGGAGCGAGCACTTACCTTCCGCGGCGTAGCGGATAAGGTCGAAATCGGAATCATCGGTTTCGAGAATGTGTCGGTCCGAAAAGAGGTCGGCCAAACGACGACTGACGTCGTAGACCATCGCATCTTCCGGCAGCATCAAAGAATCGGAAATCAGTCTGGTTAAAGATCGCATCATACGGAGGCATGCCCATGCGGGGCAGTCGCTAAGAAAGCTCACGAACGGCCAGGGCCACGCGCGACCGCGAGATTCGCGGCAAGGGCGCGGGCAAAGAGGGCGCTACAGTTCGGAGAGGCGACGCATGACGGATCGATATGGTGGCAGATCGCCCGGTGCCGCTGTCAATACAAGCGCTTGGCTAAACCGCCGTGGCGGCTTCGGTCAGCGTCGACTCGCGCACCATCAGCGTTCCCTGCAGAGATACCGACTGCAGCGGAAGCTTGTCGTCCTTGATCCGGTTTATTAGCATTTCCAGGGCAGCCTGGCACATCGCCGGCACCGGACTGGCGACGGTGGTCAGCGTGGGAATCGTAACCCCGCCGATATCGGTTCCGTCTCCACCCACCACGGCAAAATCGTCCGGGCAACGGAGTCCCAGGTCGGCCATCCCCCGGATCGCCGCGATCGCGATGCCGTCATCCTGGCAGAAAAATCCGTCGGGCCGATTGGCCGATTCGCCGGCTCGCCTCGCCGCCAGCCGCGCCGCCTCGTAATCGCCGCCCGCCACCTCGATTCTCCACGGCTCGGCTCCCAAGGCGCTCATCGCGCGGTCGTAGGCCGCGCCGAAGGAGCTCATCCGGTCGGGAGCGCCGGGAGTGCCGATGAAGGCGATCCGCCGCCGTCCGGTGGAGGTCAAGTGTCGCATCGCCTCGGCCGCGCCGGCGGCGATGTCGACCCACACATGGTCCAGGCTAGTGTTCACCTCGGTGCCCACGCTCACAATCGGGATATGGCTGGGAATGTCGCCGCTGGCGATCACCTCGGGGGTGTCCATCACAAAGACGCCGTCGACGGGCCAGTCCATCGCTCGTCGAAACATGCCGGGGCGCGAGGGAGAAACAAGCACCTGGTAGCCGATCGCCTGGCACGCCTCGACAAGGGTGTGGAACACGTAGGAGTAGTGCGGCGATCGGATCTGTGGCACGCACACCGACAAAATCTGGGTTCGGCCGCTCACCAGCGCCCGCGCCGCCATATTCGGCCGGTACCCAAGCTCGCGAGCCACCTTGAATACCCGCTGCCTGGTCGCCTCGGGGATCGCGACGTCCTTGCGTTCATTCAGCACGAATGACACCGTCGCATGCGACAGGTTAAGTTGCTTGGCAATATCGCGAAGTGTTACGGGCATCTATCGAATCTCGAGTTCTTGCGGCACACAGGCTGGAACCTTGTCATTGTAACGACCTTAACAAGGCCGTAGGTCCCGGCAGAGCGAATTGGGTCTATTTACTGGGTAGGCAAATTTACCGACCGACGAATGCGGAACGATCTTCCGACCGAAGCGAACTCCTAAAGTGGAACAATCGTCTCGTGCCTTCCATGATCCCCGCAATCCTCATGCTCGTCGGGCAGACCGGAACTGGCCTCCCGCACGAGGTTACCAAGTCGACGCAGTTCAAAGCTGGAACCTACCGGCTTACGCAACCAATCGTCGTCTCCGGCGTCAACGTCGTCCTCGATGGCGGCGGGGCCACATTGCTCGGTAACGGCGCCGGCGTTGGCATCCAAATTCAAAAAGGATCCAATGTAACCGTGAAGAACCTTAAGATCAAAGGTTTCCGGTGGGGGCTCGTAGCGGAAGGCTCGGCCGGACTCAAGCTGATCTCCGTCGACTCTTCCGGCAATCAAAACTATCCTGAAGCGGCGGCCGGAAAGGTCGTCATGGATATGGAAGGGGGGAAGGAGCCGGATTACGGGGGCGGAATCCTCCTTCGCGGCGTCTCCGGCGGCCTCCTGCAAGGGATCCACGCCCACGGCCAGTGGAACGGTCTCACCCTCTCCGGCTGCACTACCACCGTCGTCGAGCGTAGCGATTTCTCCAAGAATGACGATACCGGCATCCATCTCTGGGCTTCCAGCGATAACGAAATTCGGGATTGCCGCATCACATGGATCGGCATCGGCATGGCGAAGAACGGCTCGTTCGCCCACAAGGGAGGCGACCAGGCCGGAATCCTCCTCGAGCACGACTCGAGCCGGAACAAGGTTCTCCGCAACAACCTCGTCCATTGCGTTGGCGATGGAGTGTTCCTCCGCGCGAACGAGCTTGCGCCGGTTCCCGCGGCCGAGGCCAAGAAGCAGGGAGCGGCAAGCGTCGGCGACAATCCAGTGCTCCTGCCGACCCACCCGTCGAACGACAATCTCTTCCAAGAAAACGACGCGAGCTTCGCCGAGGACGCTAATTCGTTCGAGAGCGATTTCTGCTCCGGCAACCAATTCATCAAGAACGTGGCCGCGTACTCCAATTACGGCTTTTGGCTTGGCTTCAGCCGGAATGCCACGGTTCGAGGAAACTTGGTGGTCGGCAACAAGACCCGAGGATTGCAGCTCGATAACGGCTGGGCCAACGTGGTGGAAGGGAATACGTTCATTCGCGACTACGGCTCGCCCACCGCCATGTACTTCTCGGACGAGGAGGCGAACGCCACTCACCCGAACCACGGCGCGCAAAACCGAAGCGGAGACATCCGGATCTTCGACAACGTTTTCATCGGACACGCGCGCCCTTTCCACTTCATAAATTCAAGCCCCGCGACGGTTCAGTCGAATACGTGGATCTACTCCGGCGCCCTGGAGCCCACGATCACGGAAGACGCAATCGCCGAGGTAACGGGAACTCGACCGCTATTCATCGGCAACGGCGCCGAAAAACACACCGGGCCAGACTTCATTCCCTCTCTGGGAAACGCAGCCTCGGTCCCCTCCATGTTCGATACGGTGGGCGGAGTTTCCATCCTCCGTCTCGAACCGAAGGCGAAGTCCGCCATCGTGGAAGCGTCGCTCACCGGAGTTTTCGATGGTGAAGAATTCGAACTGGGCCGTCTAGAAGGCCCTGGCCGACTTTGCTTTCCTAGCCGGCCGGCCCGGTTTATCCGGGTTCGTGGCGCGGCCGCGAGCCCCTCGGCTTTCCTCGCCCTTTTCGGCGACCAGTCGTTGGCCAAGGCGCATGCCACCACTTCCAGTTCCGGCAGGAAGCTGAGCGATTTCGCCGTGGATGGCGACTGGGACACCCCGGAGCTTTCTTGGCGGCCGGATGAGAAGATCGGAGAGAACCTGCAGGTCGACCTGCATCGCCCGTGCCTGGTCGATGGCTTCGCCATCGCCTCAAACGTCGTGAACCCCCATGACTTCTGGTCGAAGTTTCACATCGAGGTCTCCGAGTCCGGCCTCTTCTCCGGCGAAGAGAAAACGGTGCTTACCGAAGCCGACTGGGATCATCGTCCGGGTCCGGTCAGGGTTTACCGAATCCCACCGATTCGAGCTCGCTTCGTGAGGATCGTAGGCGACGTCGCTCAGAAGTGGGTTCAGCTCCAAGAATTTGGTGTGTATGGGACGGAAGAGTAATCCAACCCTATTTGCATCTAGATCCTAAGTGATCTATTATTTGTCGGATGCCACATCCTGGATTCGACACTTCCGATTACCCGGGCGATGACCACATGAGGACTTGGAAAGCTCATTCGCCGTACGAATGGGTCGGGTATTACCTAGGCGGCCCTTGCCATAGCGACCACTCATGGCGTGGCAAGCGTGCCTTTATCGAGGAGCTCGGATTCCACATCCTTCCCGTCTTCGTCGGAAACCAGGGTGGAACCGGCTGTGGCCACGGCAACCTCACCCCCGCTCGCGGAGCTCAAGATGGAAAGGATGCGGTTGCCGCGATGGCGGCCGACGGTTTCCCGCACCTCCGGTACGTGTACCTTGATGTCGAGCCGGTCGACGTCGTCACCAGTGTCCAACAAGATTACATTCGAGCTTGGATCGAGTCGGTGCTTCAAGACGCCCGGTACCTCCCGGCTATGTATCTTCACCGAAAGAACGCGGACGTCCTGCGGAACATCCTCACCCAGGAGCTGCACGCGCACGGCCACCATGCTCCCGCGCGGATGTGGGTCTGCGGCGGCCCCGCAAGTTTTTCCATCAACGATGTGCCGGGCAGAAGCACGGTTCCCGATGCATTCGCTTGGCAGGGCGAGCTCGACACGAACCACACCTTCGGCGGCGTCACCATCCACATCGATCAGAGCGTATCCCTCACGCCGACGCCGGGCGAATAAATTTGCCTGGCCGCAGAGGAGCGAATGAGGCCAAAATGGACGTTGATAGTTCTGTATGTCGGCGTCCGCAACCGTTCTCGATCCTCCCTCATCCAGCCTGCTCCGGCGCGCCGCGCTGCTGCAGTGGCTGACGGTGGCGCATGGACTGCTGGAAGGGGGCGCCTCGCTGATCGCCAGTCGCGGAGCGAACAGCGTCGCCCTTCTCGGCTTCGGTCTAGATAGTCTGGTGGAGGTTCTTTCCGCCGGCATCGTCCTCTGGCGTCTCGCGTCGGCGGGCGGGAAGGGGCGTTTTTACCTTTCCGAAGCGGTCGGCCTGCGCCTCGTGGGAGTTTGCTTCGTAGCGCTCGCTTTCGGAATCGGAAGCGACGCCGTGCAGGCCCTTATGCACCACGAGATTCCTCGTCAGACCCTGCTCGGAATCGTAGTGGCCGGCGCTTCGGTCGCCCTGATGCCGGTACTCGGATTCACCAAACGTCGCATCGGCGCGGAGATCGGCAGCAACGCGATGCAAGCGGATGCCAAGCAAACGCATTTCTGCGCCTTCCTTGCCGGCATCACCCTCGTGGGCCTCGCGTTGAATACCGCCTTCGGCTGGTGGTGGGCCGACCCGGGCGCTGCCCTCGCCATGACGCCGATCATTCTCTGGGAAGGATTCCAAGCGCTCCGCGGCCGCGCTTGCGGCTGCTGCGCATGCTAGTCGCCCTGGCAGACGTCGGCGATATCTTGCCTGGCGATCGTCCGCAACATCCGCGCGAGCTCCTTCTGCTCTTCTCCTAACGGCGCGAAGAACGCCTTGCTGACGGGGACGACCAGCGCTTTCGCCTGGTCGAGCAGCTCTTCGCCGGCCGACGTAAGCGCCAGCTCGTGCGCGCGTCCGTCCGTCGGGTGGGGAAGTCGAGTGACCAACCCCTTCCGTTCGAGGTACCGAAACACCTCCGAAGCCATGTTCGGGTCGAGAGACCCGAACCGGCAGACGTCTGCCTGCGAAACCACCTCTTCCGCCGCTCCCAGGCGTCGCACCGCGGCCAATATCGTGAACTGAACGTGGGTCAGCCCCAGCGGAAGAAGCGCCCGCCGCACCTGGCGCTGCCAAGCGTTCGTGGCCAGCCAGAGCTGGTACGCCGGATTTTCGTGGAGGTCGATCTGGTCCTTCATCGCGTCGCTCAATGCACGTCCACTGGCGCGGCGCTTCGCTTGCCGCTTCCCATCAAGAAAAGGAGTCCCAGGCTGACCACGAACAAGAAGGCCACGATGTGGAACATATCCCCGAACGAAAGCACAGCCGCCTGGACGTCGACCGATCGGTCCATCGCCTTCAGCGCCATCGTTCGGGCCGTTGCCGGTGCGGCGCCCCTGGCCACGAAGCCGCCCGTAAGGGCCGATAGCCGCTCCGCGGCGGTAGAAGAGTACGCGGAAACATATTCCACAAGGTTCGAACGGTGGAACGCCTCCCGTTGCGCGAGGATCGTCGTCAAGACCGCAATTCCCACGCTCCCCCCAAGCTGCCGGGTGAGGTTGTAGAAGCCGCTCGCCGCAGACACCTCCTCCTTGGGCACTCCGCTAAACGTGGCGAGGCTAAGGGGAAGAAAGATCATCACCGTCCCGATACCTCGGAAAACGAGTGGCCAAAAGAGGTCCTCGGGTCCGGTCAGAATCGAGATACGGGAAACGACGACGAGCGAACCGATCAACACCAGCGAGCCGAGCGCGATCAACACGCGGGCATCGACCTTCGAAAGGCGCCCCATCACCGGCATCATCAATGCCGATGCGATCGCTCCCGGCAGCAGCAGCATGCCGGTTTGATACGCGGTATATCCAAGCACCTGCTGAGCGAAAATTGGAATCGCGAAGAGGGCTCCGTATAAGCCCACCCCGACTACGAACGCGTAGACGCTGCCCGCGGTCAGCGATCGATGCCGCAAGACGCGAAGGTCCACCGCCGGCGCTTTTGTCCTGAGCTCGCGCCAAATCCAGAGGACGAGGCCGACCGAAGAGATCACCGCCAGGACCGAAATGAAGCGGGAATCGAACCAGTCGTTCTCGTATCCTTGCTCGAGCAAAATCTGCAAGCTGCCCACCCACAAGATCAGCAATACGATTCCGAGGTAGTCGACCGCCTTTCTCCCAAAACGCTTCACATCTTCGGGGAGATAGGCAATGCACATGAGCGTGGCTGCGATCCCCACCGGGAGGTTGATGTAGAAGATCCACGGCCACGAAAAGTTGGTCACGAGCCAGCCCCCCAGCGTCGGCCCGATCGCCGGACCCGCGATCACGCACGCCCCGAACAGTGCCTGCGCCATCCCCTGCTCTTCCTTCGGAAACGACTCGAACAGGAAGGCTTGGGCCTTTGCCAGAAGCCCACCTCCCATGAGCCCCTGAAAGATCCGGGCGCCGATCAGCACTGGCAAAGTCGTCGCCATCCCGCACATGATCGATGCGACCGTAAAGCCGATCATCGAAAAGACGAAATACCGTTTCTTACCGAAGGCGTCGCCAAGCCACGCGCTCAGCGGGATCATCACGACGTTCGCGATTCCGTATCCGGTGACCACCCATCCAATCTCGCTAAGCGTCGCCCCCAGCGTCGCCTGCATGTCGGTGAGGGCGACGTTGACGATGCTGGTGTCGATCACCTCCAGCAGCGCTGCCAGCGACACTGAGACGGCGATCATCCACCGCAGGCTCTTGGCTGGAAGTGCAGGTGCGGCGGAAATGGGGGCGGCGACGGCGCTCATTGCTTGCCGGTCTGTCCCGTATCCTTCGAGGTCGGAGGCTGGGCGTATCCGCTTCCCGGACCATACGAGTAGCGTCCCACCGCCCGGTCGAGATCCGACCGCGCCTGATTGTAGTCGTACAGCGCGTTCACCCGGTTCGTCTCCGCCTGCGTCAGGCTCGCCTGTGCATTGCTGAGCTCAAGCTGAGGAGAGGTGAGCGGTCCCGCCGAAACCCCCACGCGGGCTCGGAGTCGGGCCAGGCGAAACGCCTCTCGAGCCTGCGCCAGGCCGACGTTGGCGACCTGTACGCGCTCGCGAGCCTGCGCCAAATTTACGTATGCCTGCTGCACCTCGAAGGTGACCTGATCGATCGCGCTCCGCCGATCGGTCTTGGCCCCCGCCACCGTCGCTTCCGCCTCTCGAACCCGCGCTCGGTCGAGACCGCCTCGAAAGATCGGGATGTTGAAGTTCAGGCCGATCGACCCTTGCTGCTCCGGCGTAAACCCGGCCGCGGTGGGTTGCACCACGTATTGAGCGGAAAGCGAGAAGGTTGGCAAGGCTCGTCGCCGCTCATACATGACCCCCCTCTGGGCCGCCGTCAGCGCCGCCTCCGATTCCAGGACCTCCGGGCGAGTCGCGAGCGCCTCGCGTACTGCTGCCTGGTAATCCGGGCCGAGCTCGACCTCGTTCTGCGCCGTGTGCAGACGGCTCGAGTTATCGGCGGGAGGCGGGATCTTTAACTCCGAAAGCGGCGGCGTACTCACTGGCGGGACGACCGGAGCCACCCCCTCAGGTTCTTGAACCGCTCCCGTGTCCGTGATTCGGATCGGCGCCGAAACGTCGACTCCCATCACATTCTTGAGCCGCGCCAAGGCAAGGGTTACCGCCCCCCGCGCGTTCACCACCGCCTGCTGAGCGTCGGCGACGTCCCTTTGGGCAGTCAGCACGTCGAACTGCGTCCCCGTGCCGGCGCGAAGCGTGGCTTGGGCATCCTCCAGCCGAGTCTGCGCGTTCGTCAGCGTATCTTGCGAAACCACGAACTGCCCCTGCGCTCGTAGGGCCTGATAGAACGCCGCCTTAACGTCGGAGACCAGTTGGTTCCGGACCCGGTTAACGTCGATCCGGGCGGCGACCTCGCTAAACTGCGCTTGGCTTGCGGCCGCGTGGATCGCCCCCGAGAGATCGATCGGCAACGAAATCGACGCTGTGTAGATGGAGTTGAACTGATTTTGAAGCGTAACGCTCGTGGGTCCAAAGTTGGCCACGTTCGGCTTATCGTAGATCGTAAGCGACCCGCCCACCCCGGCCTGCGGCTGCAACGCCGCCCTCGCCTCCCCGGTCCGTCCCTTCGCCCGCTCCAAGTTCGCGATCGACGTCGCGTACCCCCGGCTGGTCGCCAGCGCGATCCCGACCGCGTCTTCGATCGTCATATCGCGACCCCCGAGTATCTTCGCCAACTCGTCCGCGTTCGGTGACTCCAGCAATGGGCGGGTCGGCGACGGCAAGGGAAGCTTCGGCTCTTGAGCCAGTACCGATCCGCCGAGTGCCGTTATGGCGAGAACTGCGTAAGGCTTCATTACACGCTCCCTTTCGTCACGATGCTGGCGACTACCGACATCCCCGCTCTCAGGTCGCTTAGCCGTTCCTGCCCCGGCTCAAAGACGATCTTCACACCCACCCGCTGAACGACCTTCGTGAAGTTGCCGGTCGCGTTATCTGGGGGCAGAAGGGCGAACGTGGCGCCGGTGCCCGCGGAAATGCTATCGACATGCCCCTTGAACGTACGTCCCGGAAGCGCGTCGACCTCGATCTCGGCCGGTTGTCCCACGCGGACGTCCGCGAGCTGGGTCTCCTTATAGTTCGCCACGACCCACGCCGACCCGTTCGGAACGATGGCCAGCAGCGGAGTGCCCACCGCGACCTGCATTCCTTCCGTAACCGTCTTCCGGCTGATTCGCCCGTCGACCGGCGCGTAAATCTTCGTTCGTTTGAGGTGCAGCTCCGCGTCCGCCAGAGTTGCCCTCGCCTGCGCGATCTTCGCCATCGCCTGCTCGCTTCCCACCCGGCTGATCTGCAGTTGGACCGGAGCGACGTTCGCCTGCGCCAAAGTCCCCGACGCTTGGTGACGCCTCGCCTGCGCCTGCTTGACGTTGGTCAATGCGGAAGTCACCTGAGCCCGCGCCTGGTTGACGGCGTGATCCGCCGCCGCCGCCTGATCTTGGTTCGCCTGGATCTGAGCCCTCGCCTGCGACACTCCGGCGGCTGCCGCGTCGACCTGACTGCGCGCGGTGGCGACTTCCGCCTCGCGTTGTGAAATGAGCGCGGTTGCCGAGCGGGCCTGCTCCTGGGCCGCTTCAAGCTGCGACCGGGCCACCGTGAGCTGCGTGGCGGCTTGATCCGCCGCTTGCGCGGAAATCACTCCTTCTTTGAAGAGCGCCTGAGCCCGTTCCGCGTCTCGCTCGGCTTTGCCCGCCGCCGCTCGTGCCGACTCGGTATTGGCGTTCGCCCCTTTCGCGGCGGCTCGTGCGTTCTCCAGAAGCGCCCGCGCCTGTCGCACTCCGTCGTTCGCGCGGTTTAAATTCGCCTCGGCGGTCCTCAGTCCGGCGACCGCCCCTTTCACCGCGGATCGCGCTCCGGAGGCCTGTGCCCGCGCGGTGGCGACGCCCGCCTCCGCTTTGCTAACGTCCGCCACCGATCCCGAGATGGCCCCTTGCGTTTGCTCCACCTGTCCTTGCGCCTGTTGGATCTGGGCGTTGCCGATCTGGCCGGTTAGCTGCACATTCGCATCGGCCTGCTTCGCCTGCGCCTCCGCAAGCTGCACGTTCGCCTTCGCCTGCGCCACCTCGTCGCGATAGCTGGCGGAATCGATTTCGGCGATCAGATCGCCGCGCTTGACGACTTGGTTATCGGTGACATGCACCCGCATCACCGTCCCCGCCACCTGAGGCGCGACCTGAACGATCGTAGAGGTCACCTGGGCATCGTCCGTGGTGGCATGAGTCGAGTTGTATGACCAGGACCGGAACCCAAAAAAGAGCCCCGCAAGCACCAGGACTCCAAGAACGACGAACATGATCGGCCGCCGCTTCTTCGGGGCGGGACTCTCAGGGGGCGCTCCTTCTGGCGCCTGACGGCCTTCATTGCTCATGCCTCGATTATGATACGTGCACGTACTAGTTTCGCAAGATACGTCCGCAATTTCGCCGGTAGGTTCAGGAATTGATGGCTAGAAACAAAATAATGTTCCCCACCTTACGCCGCAGGCGTGTAGCCGTTGCCCACGCGCAACGCGTTTGGCTCTGGTAAAGATGCGTAATGGAGGGACGACCTGGAAACGTCACGCTTTCTACATCCTACAAAACCCGATCCGAGCCGGATTGGTAGCCGACCCGTATGAATATCCTTTCACCGGGTCTATTGGGTACGAACTCGCCCAAATGCTGCTCGACATTTGTTGGTGACCCCCACTGAGGTACCGGGCGTCGCACGTGGGCGACGGCTACACGCCTGCGGCGTAACGAAACCAAAAACGGCCCGCGGACCTTGGTCCGCGGGCCGTTCGACGGTGCGGTCGATCCCTAGAAGGAAATGACCCCCGCCGCGTCGGCAACTAAGTTGCCGCCCGCCGTGATCACGATCTGTAGGCCGCTGGCCGTGTTCGTGATGGTTGCCGTGTAGCCGGCGTTCGGCACGAGCCCCGTAACGAGCCGCATGGTTGCGGTCGCCGGAACCGTGAAGGTCGTTCCGGTGAACGCGGCGTACATGTCTCGCTTGAACATGACCGCGAACGTTCCAACCACCGCTCCATCGAATCCCGTGCCCGAAGCGCTCTGGATCGTCTGGGTCGGCAGCTTCGCGACGCCCGCATTCGTCCCCTGCAGAACGTGCAGGAACCGCACGTCGAGCGGATTGGAGGTGTCCTCCGCCATGAACCGGTGGGTCATCGGGTCGAGCTGGGCCGGCTGGCCGTTCAGAGCCTCGGCGGCCGAAGCCGTCACCGTTGCGTTGACCGGAAGCAGGGTGTCGATGAACAGGTTCTGTCCAGAGGCGGTGGTTACCTTGGCCGACTTGCCGTTGATAGTCGCCATCGCCGGGGTATTCAGCCAGAACCGCTTGAACTTGCCGACCGTCTTGGAGGTTGCTCGATCGTAAGTGATCACTACGTCAGGCTTCAGGTAGACCGAGGAACGGCTGGCGTGGGCCACGTCCTTGTTTCCCAGATAGACGTTGTTGTAAAGGTTGGTCGAATCCCCCTGGCTGTAGGCGTAGCCGTTGCCGGAGCTCGCCAGAACGCTCGAAGGGTCCCCGTCCGGATCGTAAACCCACTGGGAGCCTCTCTGCTCGTTATCGATCCAGAACGAGAGGTCGGTCACCGCCGGGTTCTTGATGGCGAGCGTGTTCTGGTAGTCGGAGCAGGCGATGGCGGAGCCGTAGCCGAGGTGCGGCTTGGTGAGCCACTCGCCGCCCCGCCAGAAAGCGATTGCGTTGCCGTCGCCGAACTGGTGGTCGATCCGGTTCCAACTGCACTTGGTGACGAACCAACTGGCGTTCGAGCTCCAGTCCGAACGAGAAGAGAAGAGGCCGAGACCCGGCGCGAAATACTCGGTCGGCATCGTCGGGCGAGGATCGCTGTATCCGGCGAAGTTCGGGTCGCAAGCGAGGAAGTACATGACCCCCGTGGAAACGCTGGAAGCGGTGAGCGCGCTGTAGATCGCCGCGTCGCGGGCAGCGACGCCGCCGGGAGCGAGGTTGTCGATCATCCATCGAAGCTTGGAGTACTTCGCCATGTCGCCGGCATCGCGGGCCATGATGGCAAGTGGGCCGAACACTCGGATGTAGTCGAAGTTCTTATACGTGTCGCAGTCGGAGAAGAGGTACGGAAGGTACGTCGGGCCGATCCAGTTCTGGAGAACCTGCTTCGACGGCGACATCAGGTTGAGGTGCGCGTCGATCGCCTCGTGATCCCAGTACGGAGTGCTCGCCATGCTCGAAAGCGGCCCGTAGACGGCGGCTCCTTCGATTCCGGTCGTGTGCATCCCCAGCAGGGTCCAAGAGATGCCCCGCATCGTCAACTCGCCGTAGCCAAGTCCTTCGGGGGAGACGCCGCCGGCGCCCGCCGTGGTCTCGAACTTGTTGACTTGGTAGAGCCAAGCTTGAATCGTATTCCCGATGTACTTTCGCAGTGAGCCAGCGGCCGGGTCGGTCGCGACCGCCGGAACGTCGTCGCCGAGGTCGAGCGCCATCGAAAGGAGGGCGACCGTCCGTACGTGGTTGCTGTAGTAGTTATTCGCCGCCCAGCGGACCTTGTCGTTCGTGTCGACAAGCGACGGGTCGTTGTAGGTGTTGAGCGGCATCGGGTGTTCCTGCGCCGTCGTGTTGGCGTGCAGGTTCTCCTGAATCCACCGCAAGAAGACGGTGCGGATCTTCGCCTTATCGGCCGCCGTGAACTTCTGGTAGATCCAGTCGACCGTCAGCGGGAACCCTTCTCCGTACCAGCTCGCCCGGTTGTGGGTGGCGAAGGTGTGCCACCGGAACTTCTGCGTGTCGTCCATCCCCTTCGCCGCCTCGGTGATGATCGGCATAAGCAGGGCGTAGGCCCGGTTCGCGTAGTCGTCGCGAGTTGCCTGATCCGGATGGACGAGCGACATAAAGGCGAAGATCTCCGCGTAGCTCTCG
This sequence comes from Fimbriimonas ginsengisoli Gsoil 348, assembly GCF_000724625.1. GTDB lineage: Bacteria > Armatimonadota > Fimbriimonadia > Fimbriimonadales > Fimbriimonadaceae > Fimbriimonas > Fimbriimonas ginsengisoli. The sequence goes on from NZ_CP007139.1 coordinate 2,938,536, forward strand.
GAAGGGGCCGGGCAGTTGCTGGAGCCGTCGTCGCCCGCGTCCACGATCTGCCCGTTGTCCATCGTCGTCTTGGCGATGGTGGCAAGGTGCTTCAGCGAGACCCAAACCGGGTTGTTGTCGTTCGCCCAGTTGCGCAACGTCGGGATATCCGACTGCCGAACGAAGATGCGAGGGTGCCCGGTCATCGCGGTCGCTGGAGGATCGATATTGGGTGGGTAAGCGTAGGTGCTTCCGCCTCCCCCGCTGGTCCCGCCGGTCGAACCTCCTCCGGTAGAGCCGCCGCCCCCACCCGTCCCGTCGACCACGAAATCGACCGACGGTGTATAGGAGCCGCTAGCGTTGGTGACCACGAGCTTGCCGGTGGTCGCGCCGACCGGCACGGTGGCATTGACCTGGCTGGCGTTTACAACGGTGAACTGAGTCGCCGCGACGCCGTTGAACTTGACCGATTGAAGTCCGGTGAAGCCGCTGCCCGAGATCGAGACCACCGCTCCGACCGCCGCATGGCCTGGGTTCCAAGAGGCAATGTTGGGAAGCGTCCCACCGCCTCCGCCTCCTCCCCCGCCGTTGCCGCCGTCGACCTGGAAGTCGCTTCCGCAGGTGTAGGACCCTTTGGGAGTTACAACCTTGATCTTGCCGGTCGTCGCCCCCACGGGCACGGTCGCTTTAATTGACCAGGCGCTTAAATTAGTAATCGAGCTGCTGGCAACCCCGTTGAAGTAGACCGCCGTGGTCCCGTTCAGGTTGTTTCCGCTGATGCTGATGGATGTTCCCACCGGTGCGTGGTACGGATTGAAGCTGGCAATGCTGGGAGCCTGTGCACGAGCCGCCGTGGCTCCGAGGCACAACGCGGTCAGCGCCATTAAGTTTCGACTCATCGTCGAGCGAGCAATCATGTGGTCATTTCCTCCGTTTCAATAGCCACGCGTAACCGCGCGGCCTACGAAAAGGAGTGTTGACAACCTGCCGTTACATCGGCGTTGACGAAAAGGCCACCCTTTTGCGAATAGGTCCAATGGCAAAGTAACGTGGCATGTGTATCACGACCATCCTGGTCGTGTTTGCCTCCCCTACGTCCGTAGGACGTAGGGGAGGCCGGTCTGGAGACCGGCGGTCCGTAGGGGACTACAACCCTTCGCGTTAGTCTCCCCGGAAGTCCGATGGGGGGATGCCCACTTGTTGGCGGAAGAACCGAGTGAAGTAGGCGGGATCGGGAAAGCCGGTTCTGGCGGCGATACTTGAAATCGTGAGATCCGTCTCTCGCAACAACTTCTTTGCCGCTGCGATTCGCACCTGTCCAAGGTACTCGCGGGGCGAGCAGCCAACTTCCGCGCGAAACACTTCCGTGAAGCGCCCGATGGAAAGGAAAGCCGAGGCGGCGAGGTCACCGATCTTCAACGGCTCGGCGTAGCGCAACTCGATCAGCGCTCGAGCTCTCGAGCCGACGCGTGAGCCGGACCGGTGCGTGTTGCGGTGACACCGCGCTAAGAACACCAGGAAACGCAAGAAGGTCGCCTGCACCATCAGTGCTCGGTCCGGGGCGTCGATCCGCCATTCCTCGCGCATCTCGTGCAACATCTCCGCTGCCTGAATGTGCGCCGCCTTACTTAGGCGCAGCCATCGGCTGGAACCCGCGCCTTCGAACCCCAGGAATAACGGGGCCAATCCTTCGGTGGCCGAGAGCGCCTCTTGCGTTCCGGGCGAGAACATCGTGGGCACGAAATGGACGGTGTCGAGCACCAGCCCGTCGGAATTTTCGAAACGGTGCGACATGCCGTAACCCATCGCGTAGACGTCGCCCGCCTGAACCTTGAACGGCTCCTCGTCCACGAAATGCACGCCGCTCCCCTGGCGCGCCACGTACACCGACATGAAGTCGACGTGTAGATAGCCGCGGACGACATCCGGGTTCTCGGCTGGGTCCTCGAAGCACAAAATCGGAAGCCGGTCGCTTACGCATCCGGCGTTGAGGTCTCGCAACTCCTCGAAATAAATTGGGACGGGCGCGATCCTCATTTTGTCCTAGGGTTCCCCTTCTTTGTCCATGTCCCCCGAGTCGTAGCCGAAGTTAAGCTACCTAAAACGGGATTTGGAACCAAAGAAGGTCCTTGATTATGAGAATCATCCATCGTGCATTTACGCTTATCGAGCTACTCGTCGTCATCGCCATCATCGCGATACTCGCTGCTATTCTCTTCCCCGTTTTCGCTCAAGCCAAGCAAGCCGCTAAGAAGACGAGCGACCTCAGCAATATGAGGAATATCGGAATGGGCTTTATGCTCTACAACGGAGACAACGACGACCTCGCCCCATTCATTCGGGACGTCCACATCTTCGCTACCGACTTTACGGGGCCGAGCGAGATCTCTTGGAAGGACTTGGTCTATCCCTACATTAAGAATGGTGGCGGCCGGGTGAATAGCGTGGGGCAAATCTTCAACACCCCCGGAGACGGCGGAATCTTCCAGTCGCCCCTTTCTTCTCACGCATGGTCCAAGGCTGGCCCCGCGTCCGGGCGGGATCCGGCCGGAGTCGGGGACGAGACGACGCGGTTCCCACGTTCTTATGCCGTGAACAACGAAGCCGGCGCGAACGAGCTTGGCGACCTCCATCGGTGGTGGCCGGCGAACTATACCGACAATCCTCAATTCAACCAGGGGTCGGGCAACATGAGCGAGCTAACCAAGCCGGCGAGCACGATCATGGTCGCTCCCACCAAGACTTTCCTTCTCGATGTGGACCACGCCACCGCCCTCGAGCGCCCCTACAGCGCCGATGGGGTTCAGCTTGGATGGGACGGCGGGGCGGGTCTCGGCGGCCTGATGACCGATGGTGGCGGCGGCGCCAACTTCATCTACTTCGACGGCCACGCCAAGAATTCGAAGATTTCCCAGACCCTCGCCTCCGACGGTTGGGACTGCCTACCTCACTACCCGAATATCTGGGCTCCGTGGCAGGACTACGAAGCCAACCAGATCCGGCTCAAAACCGACTACAAGTAATCCGTCCGATGCGGGGCAGGCGCATGGACTCGTGCGCCTGCCCTGTTTGTTACGTGCCCTATGAAACTCACCCACCTCCTACCGCTTTGCGCGTTGGCCGGGCTGGCCGGCTGCTCGTCACGAGACAGCGCGTCCGGTATGCATCCCACCGAAAATGTGACCTCGCGGCAGAAGATCGACCAAATCAAAGCCGATCCCAACGTTCCCGACGGTCTCAAGCAAATTCAGGTCGACACCCTTTCAAAGGATCCGATGGCAAGGAAGTAACGGCTACAACCCTTCGCGTTAAATCTCCTGTGAATTCAGGGGAGGCCAACGACGTGGTGATTACAAGACCGTCGCTGCCTGGGAACCCCTACCGGCTGAGACCGGTTCATTAGGGCAAATGCGGCCTCCAGTAGCCGCAGGTTGGCTCGTACCTGCGCGACAACGCCCAAACGATTCCCAAGATTCTGATCCGCTCTCTCACCGTAGAGGCGGCTGGGCAACCGAAAACGCGGTTATCTTCAAATCCCAGTGGCGATTTCCTCGACCTGGTACTGGTCGATAGCTCCTTTGTCGTCGAAGTGAACGTCGATTCCGACGTAGGAAGTCGACCATAGGACCTTAGCCCACTTCCTATCGGCGCCCTCCGTTCGGTGATCCTCGACCGCTGCCCATCGCCCCGACATTAGCTCGGAGCCCAGTGTGCTTAACTCCTTAAATCCAGCTTTCTCTTTTTTGAGGCGAGAAAGCTGGGCGGTCCAGAACTGCTTTCGTTCTTCGATCAAGCGGCGTCCGGCACGATCTGCACTGTTGAGCCAGAGCGCTCCACACCCAATGAGGAGGGAAACCGCCAGCACGGCAACGAGTGCGATTCTCGACTTCATGGAGCGTCGTTATAGGGCACCTTGACAAACCAGCCCGGAGCCCAGGGAAGGTCTTCACCTGGTAGCTTCTTTATAGCGTGATTGTATTGATCCAAGAGGTTGGCCTCCTGTAATAGGTAGTGGCACCAAGTATTGCTGTTGGCCGTTTTCCCGCCCCATAGATGAAACTCGGAAGGTAACGGCGCGTAATCCTGCGGTTTCTGTCCTTTGATCTTTGCCTCAATAGCCTGGAACTTATCAATCCAAGGTTTCCACGCATCCTTGTTGTGAACGAGCGTGATGCACCGGCGTTCGTCTTCGGGGATTTGAGAGTAGGTACCCAGACCCATCGGCTTGTACCAGAGAGCGTCCTCCTGGTAATGCCACTTGCCGTAATCCTGCGTCTTCGCTCCGGCTTTCCATGGCCCCGATCTACTGACAAGGTTTCCGACGTGGGCCATCCCACCCTTCTCCGGTCCTCCGGCGAAGCTCCACGCTTGATTGTGGCCCACGTTATCGATTACGACGATTCCACGGTGCCATCCGCCGTTGAAGACGCGATAGGAAATAACCCTAATGATCACCTGTCCCGTAGGGTCGATGTTCATAACCGGATTGGCGTTACAGTACTGGTAAACATTCTCGCCGCCTGCTAGGCCGAGCGTGTCGCGTGATGTCCAGCGACCACACAGTGGGTCGTAATAGCGGCTTAGACAGTAGTTGAGTTTGGAGTAAGCATCCGTGTAATAGCCGGCCTCCCCTTTGTACTGGAACGGCTGTTGCAGCGAGCGCATATCGTTCGTATAGCTGAAGATCGGTTGGCCGTATGCGTCGAAGAGCATTGGCTTGTCCGTTCGCCCGGCTGAGGTCGCCACACAGTTCCCCTGAGGATCGAAAGTGAAGGACTTGGAGATTCCCGAAGGGTTGAACTCCATCGCGGCTCCTGTTGGTCCCCAAACGTATAGAACCGTCGGATCGGTAGAAAGATCGGAGGGGTTATTCAACGAATCCGACGCGGCATTTGCGCGCATCACCAAGCGAGATCCGTCGTAGGCATATGTTTCAGTTCGGATATTCTGAATTCCCTGCCAGTAGGTTCCAACCTGCATCCAGCGCCGTTGTCCAGCTTCGTCATACTTCGGCACGTACCAGAAGGTTTCCCCGGATTTGAAGGGAGACGATCCGCCTACCGACCGCACGGCGCCCGCCGGATCATATGCGCATACCACTCTGGCCGAGGTCATTTCGCCGCTGGCATTGAACTGCGGCGCGGCATATCCCGTAGTGCCCGAGGAACCCGTAAGTTGGTCTGAGAGTGAATCAGCAGACCAGGAAATTCCCCGAAGGGTAGTCAAATTGCCGGCTGCGTCATACGAATGCGTATATGAGGGTCCACCGCTCCAGGTTTCTGCGGTCAAGCGACCACCCGAGTCGTAGGTCCAAGCGACGGACCCGGAAATGAACGTCGGAGTTCCGCTTCCGTAGGTAGCCATTGCGTAGTAGTCCATTCCCAGCCGATTTCCGAGAAGGTCGTAGGTCATCCCGCTGAACCCGGACAGCACGGTATGCATGCTGCCGTCGGCCGGATCTATAAATTGGGCTGCCGCCGGTGCATTGGGATCGGGTGCCCCGTCCGGGGTGACGTTGTATAGACTCGTCAACTGACCAATAGCATTGAAGGTGTAGAAGGTATCGGACTTCGGAGTCCGCATCTCCTTTACGTTGCCGCTTGCGTCATACGCGTATCGCACGACGGCAATGGGTGCCCCAAAGATCTGTTTGCTGATGTTTGCATAATTCACCGTAATGCTGGCCACGCGGCGACTGTCATCATATCCGTACTGGTAAGCGGCGTAATATCCACCGTTGGAAGTGCCGGAGTTAAAGCCTACAAACATGGTTTGTCGGCTTCCATCCGCGTTATATACGTAGCTCGTCTCCGCGGTGGTCCTGCCCGGTATGGTCTTGTCCAAGAGGCGGTCTTCATCGTCATAAGAGAACTGATGAGTGAATCCGCTCGACGAACTCGGATCTTCCCCGTAGGCGTACGACGTCGCTTGGCTTACGCGGCCAAACTCGTCGTGCCCAAAGTCCATTTCGACGGCGCTATTGAATTCATCGGTCCAGCGAATGGAGGAGACGAGGTCGGGCGCAATTTGTGACCGGGTAACGGTCGCACTCCGGTTGTCGGAGCCCGTAGTTGAGGTCACGTTTCCGTTTGCGTTGTATGTGACTGATCGGGTGAGACTCTTGGATCCGGAGCCGAAGATTGTTGAAGCGCTCCTCGCGGCCGCATTCAACGAAAAGCTGTGCATCGGCTTCGCGGCCGCGTTCGTGAGCGTGCCGATGCCGTGCTCCGGTGTGTAGGTGGCCGAGCTTGCCAAATTGTTTCCATCTGTGAGGGTTGCTAAGCCCGATTCCTTATTGTACGTTTGGGCTCCTACCGAGAGCTGACCCAACGTCGGAGAGGAGACCGTTTGTGACGTGGGACCCTTGCCCGGGATGGTGTAGCCGATCGTTAGCTGCTGCTGCAGCGGTGAGGTCGCCGAAGTCAACTGATCGTACTTGTTGTAAACGAAGCTTGACTGGTTACCCGCGGCATCGGCACTCGTAGTAACGCGGCCTGAGGTGTCGTACGCATAGTCGGCGAAGCGGCCTCCGCTATCCTCGATCGAATAAGGCTTTTCGTAGCGCTCCGTGCCCACGACCGTCCCGTTGTGGTCGTGCGCGTAATCGTATGACAAGGAAATGCTTGGAGTGTTAATCGACTGAACGCTGCCGAGGCTAGTATATGAGTAGGTGTAAAGTCCGCCGGTAGGAGTAAGCATCGACTTTAACAGCCCAGATTTTCCACCGCTCTCGGTGGCGCCGTAGTAGCTGAACGTCGTTGCTGCGAGTTGTGTACCGTTGTAGCCGACCCGGGAGATGGAGTTGAGCTGTCCGAGAGGAGCATTCGAAGGATACGACCACCCGTACTGGACATAGTTGCCGAGCGGATAAGTCACTTTGGTTGGATTGCCGTGCGTGTCGATGTCGACGCTGATCGCTGCACCGACCTGCCGATACACGTGCGCGATCATTGATGGGTTACTCGCGGAGTAATCGTAGGTGACGACATCACCTGCCGCGCTCTGCTCACCGACCAACCGTCCGTCCGATCCAAAGGTTACGCCATAGCTGGTAAAGGCGCTTCCGCTTTGAGGACTTGCAGATGCACTCGCGCCACCATGGTCGTCGTAGGTGAAGCTGCGAGCATTGGACAGGGCGTCCGTCACCGAGGTGGCCCTTCCGGTTTGGCTGTCGTAATACACATTCGCGTATGCCATCGCCCCCTGCGGGTCGCTTGTACCCACCACGTTGAGGAAGGAGCTGCCGTTCGCCATCGTCGTGTATGCATAGGTCCACTCCGCCGACGACGAATCGATTTTCGACATTTTGGTGAGGAGGCCGTTGGTGTGCGTGTAATTTCGCTTCGACGTCGTCACCGAGTTAGTGATTCGGCTCAGCATCCCACCCGTTGCCGCATAGGTGAGGGTGAGCTTCATGAGGCTCGGGCCGGCGGGCATGCCGTTGTTAATTTGAGTCAGCTTTGCCTGCGGGTCCGTCGAGTAAACGAAGACGAGCTTGCCCCCGTTGGCGGAGAACGAAGTCGATAGGCGATACGTCGAGTCGTTCGCAAGTTTTGCGAAAACTTCCTTGGCCAAGCCGTTGTGCTGCAGCGTAATTGACGTCCAAGTGTGCGAACCGTCACTTGCGGGAGCCCCGGTGGCCACATATGGAACTCCGACCGGCCCAGAAAATGCGCCGGTGGGAACGCCGTTATTGAGGACGGGCGTGAGATTCTCCGAGCCTCCGTTCGGATAAACGACGGTGAGCGGACTCCACGAGTTTAGATCGCTTTGAAGGATGCGGTAGTCCCAATTGTGCGTCCAACCCGCCGGTAAACCCGGTGAGGAAAGCCGTGCGACCGCGAGCGGCGTTCGGTAGCGCCGTTCAAATGTTAGGACCGGCCCGGTCGGATTGTCGAGGGTGAAGTCGGGGCCGCTATCGATGTCGACGGCGCCGTATGCCAGATTAACCGCGATGGACGATGCTGGGCCTCCTTCAGGCGCCGAGCTCTGATCGATGGGCGCGACCCCTTCCATCCAATTCGGAAAGGTCATGGGAGTCGGAAGAATCCCGTTCGCGAATGGTGGATGAATATCAAACGGAACCGGCGTAGCCCGATCAATAGATAGAATGGTGGAGTACCAGCCCTCGGGGACGCTTAGGAGTCGGTAGTAAATGGGTCCGCTAGGTGCGCTCGAGTCGGTGTAGCCCGTTGAGGTGTAAGGAGGCACCGCGCCCAGAGTCGCGATCGCCGACCACGGCCCCAGGGGCGTTGCCGATCGCAAAACCGTGAGAAGGCTGTGGCTTGGCCAGGCCAATACGACGGAGGTGCCTACCCGCTGGCCGGTTAGCACGACCGTCGTTGCTGTGGTCGTAACCTGCACTGCGGCAGATAAAGGGCTCGTTCCTGATGAATTCGACGCACTAATCTGATAGTAGTACGTACTCGTATACTCCACCCCATTGTCAGACCACGTTGTGCCCGAGCCATCTCGCACAAGTGTAAACGGGCCCGAAACGTCCGAGCTCCGATAAATCTGGTACGACGTTGCTCCTGTGCTCGAGCTCCAGCTGAGCGACACCATTGCGGCCTTTCCGGTAGCCGTCAGACTCGCAGGAGTAGGGGGCGGAGAACCTTGTTTATTCGTTCTTGCAAAAGAAGCAGCAAATACAAATAGAATGAAGAACGCAATGGCAAGCCGCGTACGAACTAACGAGTCCATGCCGTTGTATATGCTACTAACCGATTGTGTCCAAATACCGGGTAAACGTGACTTGACGTTGAACGAAATATGTGTTATCAGGAATGAGCTGGAAGCCATGCGCTCCACCACGTGGCTCATGCCGGTGAGTGCCCACCCTTCAAAGGGCGGGTACCCCATAACGATTTCCATCGCGCCCTTCGTCACAAAATGCCTTGCGATGGCTTCTCAGTGAGGGAGTCGTTGAGAGTGATGAGCTTTGTGAGGGGAGCCAATTCGGTGGGGAGGGATAAATCGAGCCTGTCTCCAGGGGGCCCGATTCTATGTGGGCGAATCGAACCCTACCGCCACCTCGGGAACCCGCCCCACGCAAAGGCGGTTCACTAGGTGAATTACGGTCCTAGCGGTTAACCGTTGGGTACAACCCCCTGCATAGGAGTCGCCGACGATGCCCGCTTCAATTCTTTCTTCTGACCTCACCGGTCCGGTCCTCGTGACCGGGGGCGGCGGCTTTATTGGGTCGAACCTGCTCCTAACCTTGGCGGCGCGGCACCCTGAGCTTACATTCGTGAACCTCGACGCATTGACCTACGCTGTGGTCCCGGCAACCGTAGACGAGCTGGCGCGGTCGATCCCGAATTATGTTTTCGAGCGAGCCGACATCGTCGACGAGGCGGCGGTCCGGGCCGTCGTCGAGCGGCATCGACCGCAGCTCGTATTGCACCTTGCGGCGGAATCGCACGTCGACCGCAGCATCCTCGAACCGCGAAGGTTCCTAGAGACGAACGTGATGGGGACGTTCAACTTGCTCACCGCTTGCCGCGACCTGTGGGCCGGCGACCCGGGCGTTCGGTTCCACCACGTCAGCACGGACGAAGTTTATGGATCGCTTGGCGACGAGGGGTATTTCACCGAGACGACCCCCTATTCCCCCCGAAGCCCATATTCCGCCAGTAAAGCCTCTAGCGATCACTTGGTCCGGGCATTCCATGAAACGTACGCCCTTCCGGTGACGATCACCAACTGCTCAAACAACTACGGCCCGCGCCAGCATCCCGAGAAGCTGCTTCCGCTAATGATCCACAACGCGATGGCACGCAAGCCTCTCCCGGTTTACGGCGACGGGCTGAACGTACGCGACTGGCTCTACGTAACCGACCACGTCGAAGCGATCTGGCAGGTGGCCCTGCGGGGCCGAGTTGGCGAGACCTACAACGTCGGCGGGGACGCCGAGCGGACCAACCTAGATGTCCTGAAGGCACTGCTCGACGCGGTTTCGGAACGAACCGGCGACGATCGGGAGGAGCTGGAGCGCCTCGTCGCCTTCGTCAAGGACCGGCCCGGCCACGACCGGCGGTACGCCATCGACGCCACCAAGCTTAAGACGGAGCTCGGCTGGAGACCCACACGCTCACTCGAAGACGGTCTTCGCGAGACCGTCGATTGGTACGTATCGAACCCCGGGTGGGTGGCGTCGGCGCGCGAGAACGGCTACGATGCTTGGGTGCAGAAGCAATACGTTACCGAGGGCCGGAGTTGATCCGGAAAGGAATCGTCCTTGCCGGAGGGTCCGGAACCCGGCTTTATCCCATCACCCTCGGGGTCAGCAAGCAGCTCATACCGGTCTACAGCAAGCCGATGCTCTACTATCCGTTGAGCGTCCTGATGCTGGCCGGTTTGCGCGAGATCCTGGTCATCACCACCCCCCACGAACAGGATGCGTTCCGCCGTTTGCTCGGGAACGGCAGCCAATGGGGCATCGACATCTCGTTCGCTGCCCAGCCCCGCCCGGAAGGGCTCGCCCAGGCGTTCCATGTGGGCGCAGGGTTCCTCGGCGGGGAAGGAGCGGCGCTGGTGTTGGGAGACAACATCTTTTACGGCCACGGCCTCACCGAGCAACTTCAGACCGCCGCCGAATTGGAGGAGGGGGCCGTAGTCTTCGCCTACCCGGTCGAGAGCCCACAGGCATACGGAGTGGTCGAGCTGGATAACCGAGGGAGGGCGATCTCGCTGGAAGAGAAGCCGAAAGAACCGAAGTCGAAACTGGCAGTGACCGGGCTTTATTTCTACGATCACCAAGTCACCGAGCTGGCGCGCGACCTCAAGCCTTCTGGCCGCGGGGAATTCGAGATTACCGATCTAAATCGCTTGTACATGGAAGCCGACCAATTGCAGGTCGTGCAGCTTGGCCGCGGCGTCGCGTGGCTCGACACCGGCTCGCCCGCATCTATGCTTCAGGCCGCCAACTTTGTGGAAGCCGTCGAGTCGCGTCAAGGGTTGATGATCGCCTGCCCAGAGGAGATCGCGTTCCGCCAAGGGTGGATTGACGCCGAGGCGCTGAGTCGATTGGCCGCACCCCTGAAGAATTCGGTTTACGGCCGGTACCTCGCCAACCTTGCGGAAGGAAGCGTGCCGCTTTGAACGTGCTCCCCACGCGGCTTCCCGGCCTCGTCCTGATCGAACCTCGGGTTCTGGAGGATTCGCGCGGATATTTCTTTGAAGCGTATCAAGAGGAGCGCTATCGGCAGGCCGGCTTGTCGGACGCGTTCGTGCAGGATAATGTTTCGATCTCGAAGGCCGGAGTCTTGAGGGGAATCCATCTACAGAATCCCCAGCCCCAGGGAAAGCTTGTCCAGGTGCTGCAAGGCGCGGTTTGGGACGTGGCGGTGGATCTCCGATACGGCTCGGCGACGTTCGGCCAGTGGGAGGGGTTCGAGCTTTCGGTTGCGAACCACCATCAGCTCTACATCCCGCCCGGATTCGGGCATGGCTTCGTGGTTCTGCAGGGACCGGCGATGCTGGGTTACAAGTGTACGGCTGCTTATCATGCCGCGGGCGACATGACGGTTCGATACGACGACCCGGACCTCGCTATCGAATGGCCGGTGACCGAGGGCCTGATCGTCTCCGACAAAGATCGCGCCGGAATGTCGCTTCGCGAGGTGCCTCGCGAGCGTTTAACGCTCAGTTAAGCGACCAAGGGCAGTGTCGCAGTAAGTTGGTCGAGCCATTTTCGACTTTCAAGGGTTGTCGTTATGCGGATGCCGAAGCTCGACCCCGCAGGGGTCTTTAGAAATTAGCCCCGGGTCGCAGATCCGGGGGAAACAGTCAGGACATCCCGACCCCGATAGACGGTCGCAGAACCTATTTCTTAGCGGCAGGGACGGCGACAGTTTAGGTGATGTCGCCACTTTCAGGGCTCGGAAGATTGGGCGGCTTGTTACCAGGGTTCCGCTTCGCTGCACCCCTCGCTTTGGTATGTCGCCACCTTCGGGGCTGGCTTTGAATATGGGTTTGGACGCACCTTTGCAGTTCGGATTATCTCGGGAACTCCGTTTATGGCTGTCTGTGAGGTGGGCGGGACGCCCAGGGTCCTGGGGGCGGACCGGATGTCCGCGCTCCGGCGGGTTGATTTTTTAACAGGGCTCTGCTTCGGTGCCGCCTTCGGGGTTGGGCTCTGCTGTTTGTTGGGTTGCGCCTTCGATCAGTGGTTGGGTGAGCTTGGTAGAGAAATGCAATGGGTCGTAAGAATGGCGCTTCGAGCCGTAGCCGTAGAGATGTGGCTGAGACAAGGATCAGGGGCTTCGGGTCCAATGAAAAGACCTGGGTTGCGCGGCCGCGTAGTTACGCCTTTACCGACAGAACCGAGCCCGACTCTTCCAGCAGCGCGGCGACGGCGCCGGCGGGGAGGGGGCGGGCGAAGAGATATCCTTGGCCGCGGTCGCAACCCATGGATCGGAGCACTTCCAGTTGTTGGGGGGTCTCGATCCCTTCACTGGTCACTTGGAGGCCTAGACTCGCAGCCATCGCGATCATCGCCTTCACCACTCCGTCGGTTCGCTTGTCTTCTCCGAGCGGGATGATAAACGAGCGGTCGATCTTGAGCGTATCGACTGGGAGGCGGCTCAGGTATGAGATCGAGGAGTAGCCGGTCCCGAAGTCGTCGATGGCGATCCGCAGGCCGAGCGAGCGAAGTTGCTCCAGCACCGACCGGATCGTGTCCAGGTCGTGGAGCATCGCCGTCTCGGTGATTTCCAGCTTGATCCGGCACGGTTCCACTCTTAATTCCGAGAGGGTGCGCTTGACCTGCTGAACGAAGTCGGGCTGGTGGAACTGACGGGCCGAGACGTTGACGCCGATGATAAGATCCTTGTACTGTTCGCCCCAGCGGTGGAGTTGATAGCAGGCTTCTCGGAATACCCACAGTCCGATCGAGCAGATGAGCCCGGTTTCTTCCGCGATCGGGATAAAGAGGGTAGGCGAGATCATCCCCCGGGTGGGATGCTCCCACCGGAGGAGGGCTTCGACTTCCAGCATCTTGCCGGTTCGGATGTCCACGATCGGCTGGAAAACGAGCGAAAGCTGTTTGTGGTCGAGGGCGTTTCGGAGGTCCCACTCGAGCTCTAGCCGCTCGACGGCCAGCTCGTTCATTCGGTTGTCGTAGATGGCGAAGCTGTTTTTCCCTTGCGCTTTTGCCTCGTACATCGCGGTGTCGGCGTCGCGCAGAAGGCGGTGGGCATCGGCTTGTCCGTCGGCGCTTGTAGCGATTCCGATGCTGGTGGTGACGAACATCTCGGAGTTTCCGACGACGAAAGCTCGCTCCATCGCCTTGATGATCCGACTGGCCACGACGTTGACTTCGTCGGGAGTCTCGACTCGATCAAGCAATACGGTGAATTCGTCCCCGCCCAGTCGAGCGATCGTATCGCTTTGCCGAAGTACGGTTTGGAAACGCTCGGCGACGGCGACGAGGAGGGAGTCGCCGGTGGCGTGGCCCAGCGAATCGTTGATCACCTTAAAGTTGTCCAGATCGATGAATAGGACCGCGCACAGCGAAGGCTCGCGACCCTCGAGGCGTAGTCGCTGAGCGAGGCGGTCCATGAATAGCGCCCGGTTCGGCAGGCCGGTCAGCCGGTCGTGGAACGCGTTGTAGGTGAGCTCGCTCTCCAATCGCTTGCGCTCGGTGAGGTCGTGGAACGTCATGAGAATGCCGTCCACGTCCGGGTCGTCGCTCAGGTTGTTCAGGTGGACCTGGAAGGGTCGATATTCGGTCGACCCGTTCTGTACTCGAACCTCGAGCTCCGTGCTGGACTGGCTGCTTCGAGAAACTTCGTTCAGGGCGTCCACCAGATAAACGACGTCTTCCGCAAAGGTGTATCGGTAGATCGACTCTCCGACAAGCTCGTCGGGTGGCCGGCCCCAAAGACGCTCGCTTGCTTCGCTAACGAGCTTGAGCTTCCCTTCCGCATTGGCCACCGCGATGACATCCGCGTTGTTTCGAACTAGGGATCGGAACCGGCGCTCGCTCGTGTCGGCCGAACGGCGTTGCGCCTCGGCGTTGATCAGGTGCATCGCCAGCTTTTGCCGCCGCCCCAGGAGGAGCGCGACAGTAAAAGCGCTCGAGAGGAGTAGCACCGTTCCGGCCGCCTTGAGGGCCAGGGGGTAGGGAAGCGATTTAGGGGCTTGTCGGTCGAGCTCGTCCATTGCCCGCTCGGCTCGGGCGAAGGCGGGAACGGTGAGGGAGTTGGCGACCTTTCGCGATTTCACGAGGTCACCCTTCTCCAACGCGGCAACCTGGGTCGCGGAGGCGCTTAAGAACGAGCGGAAAGCAGTGGCCACGGACTTTGCTTCGGAATTCGAAGCCTGAAGGGAGGAAAGCGATCCGTCGATCTTCTTACGTAGCTCTGGGTAAGGCTTGATTGAGCGCCCTAGAGCGCCGCCGTCCAAGACCGTGAGCATCCGGTAACCGTCCGTTCGCAACGCCGCGATTCGCAACCCGTCAGTGGAGGCTGTGTGCGACCGTGCATCGAGCACGAGGAGGCCTACGCCCAAAATGGCGGCCACCAGCAGGACGGAGAGCAGTAGCCAGAGCTTCCGCGTTTGGGGTGGCCCGGCTCGTTCGCTCAACTCGGCGTCCCCGCGGCCCGAGAGTCATTTCTTCCGTAGAGTCGCATCGATTTTCTAGAAGACTTCGGGACGTTCGCCTTTCGCGATCGGATTTGAACCCCCCTTCCTATGCAGTATCGGCGGCTCGCGGGCGTTCACTAGGCGCAAAGATGCGCCGCGCCCTTCTTCAACCCTTTATCGTCCCGGAATAGAGACGACAAGAGTTTGCTTTTCGATCGGGCGGCTCTCAATTTCGAAGGCGTCTACTTCGACGAGGGGAATGTAGTTGCTTAAACCGAGAGGAATCCCTGGATTCCGGTCAAAGTCGTAGCTCGGTCTTAGTTCGGGATCGGCGGCGGTTCGCCGGTACGAGGTGACCTTCAGGAGCTTCCGCTCGCCGGATTTCAGACGGGCGAAGACGCGGGTTTGGCGTCCCGCCAGGCTGGATGGGTCTAATTCCCGGTCGACCGGGACGCCGTTCGGAAGCCAGAAGTGGGCGTGAACGGTTTTTCCTACCTCCAAAGTGTAGTCGCTAGTCTGAGAACGGTCGGTGCGAACTTCGGCGACATTCGGCTTCACTTCCATCGACTTTGAAAATGCGCCTTTCGCGGCTTCGATTTCGATCTGGAAGAACCTCGCCTCCGGAGTCGGAGCGACTGGAAGAAAGACCCTAGGCGGCGCACCGACCAATCCTCCATACGGATCTTTAAGCCAATACTGGGTCCACTTATTCCACTCCGGATGCAGGCCCTCTCCGGGTTTAGAGGAATCCGAGGGGATAATTCGAAGCTTAATCTGCGGCTTCTCTTCCCCTTCCTTGCCAATGTTGAGAATTACCGACATCGGAGGCGGTAGGAGCCGGGCCTCGGAGTTGGGGGTTGGGAACTCTCGTTTGGGAAACCCGCCTTGCGTCATCCAATCCGGAGCGTCTCGCCAGAGCTTTCCCTCGACCGTGTACAACTTGTCGACTACATACTGTTCCTTGTTCCACTCCCGGTCACCCGAGCGGGTATGGGCGATGGCCAAGACCTTCACCGGGACCTGGCCAACTTCGGCGGAGAGTTCAGGTTGGGTTTCTCCCCAAGCGATATCAGCCCACTGTTTGGGGTCGGGATCGTAGTGGACACCCTCAAACTCGGCGTAGACGTAAGGTCTCGACTCAACCTCGAATCGTGCGATCTTGGCCAAGCTGCTCTCGGAAATGGTGGCGACATTTCTTAGGCACGAAGTTGGAACCTCCATTCCCGATGCATCGAAGGCTCGAAGCCGCAGCTCGTCACCCTCAAGTGCGGGGGTTGCCTGGATCGTCGCGAAGACGACGGGGTAGCCACCCAGGATGCTCTTTGTGCTCGCCGTGATGGTCGGTATCTGAGTGATCGTAACCGAACCCCACGGACCCTTAATGAGGTCCCGATGGAGAAATGGTGGAGCGGTTACCGTGTTGACGCCGGATCCGATGGTCTTCCATGGTCCGTTTGGAACACCGAACAAAAGGTGGTCTGCCGTCGGATCGTCGATGTAAAGGCGAAGTCGGATCTGACCACCTTGCGACCCAAGGTACGCCCCCGGCTGGGCGTCCCAGCCGTGGAATTCCTTCTCCTGCCACGTTAGCCCGGAGCGGGCGCTGTCCGGAACATAGGCGTTGTAGGGGATAGAGGGGAACGCAGGCGGATTCTTTAGTTCCAGCACTACCTGCCGGATCCGGCCGTCGGTGGGAGGCGGCGCGTCTTTCTCGTAAGTCGGAACCGGCGACAGGTCCTCTTCGACAAGCCCGCCGGCAAGCGTCCAAAAATGGTCCGGATCGCGCGCGTTGTCTTTTCCGATCGCGGCGAGGCGGACGGTCATTCCATTGGGAAAGGCGGCGATCCCGTCCTTCGCGTGAACGATATCTCTCGGGAGCGGAAGAATCGGGCCGGTGCTCGTGAGCGGATGAGTGTTTGGAGGGTCCGTGTAATCCCAAGCGGCCACAGGGGCATGGTGGCCGGCCTGCCTCTGCAGCATCAGACCACCGGCCGCGGCGCTAACCGCGAACAAGCAAGCCACCTTGACCGCCAATCTCCCCCGTCTGAGTTTCATCGCCACCATATGTGACGCGACAGCCCTGAATAGTTTCATCCGAGTTAGGTATCGCGTATTCTTTTTCAATGCTCGCCGCCGCGCTGCCACTCCTTCTTGCCCTCATTTCCCCTGCCGACAGGCGGATCGCTTACGTTGGTCGTTTCGATATGCGCGATCCGGCGGCGCCGGCGTGCCAATGGTCGGCGAGCGAAGTGCGGCTGCGGGTGAAAGGAAAGGAGGTTCGGGCGACCGTCGAAGAAAAGGGGCATGACGGTTGGCAGGTGGTAATCGACGGCAAGCCGGCATCGGTCCTAACGCCGAAGGAAGGGACCGACACCTACACGATCGACTTAGGGGTCGACGCGGTTCATGAGGTTCGGCTGGTGA
The DNA here is from genome assembly GCF_000724625.1 of Fimbriimonas ginsengisoli Gsoil 348. Classification (GTDB taxonomy): domain Bacteria; phylum Armatimonadota; class Fimbriimonadia; order Fimbriimonadales; family Fimbriimonadaceae; genus Fimbriimonas; species Fimbriimonas ginsengisoli. Next base: position 2,955,528 of record NZ_CP007139.1, read on the forward strand.
AGCGGACGGAGGCATTCATTGGGACGACGACGTTTCACGGGTTCGAGGTCCCGGACGGGCGTCTGCTTCCGGCGTCGAAAAGTAAGCGGCGGATCGAGTTCGTGGGGGACTCCATCACCTGCGGCTTCGGCAACGAAGGTCCGAACCAGAACGAGCACTTCAAGCCGGAGACGGAAAACGCATTCATGAGTTACGCAAGCATCGCCGCCCGCGCGGTGGACGCCGACGTAACGATCCTCGCATGGTCGGGACGCAAGATGTGGCCCAACAACACGGTGCCAGAAATCTACGACCGGATTCTCCCGACCCAAGAGGAGCCCGTCTTCGACTTCAAGGCTCCCGCGCCTCAGGCGGTCGTTATCAACCTGGCCACCAACGATTTCGGAGGTGAGAACCCGGAGGAGACCGGTTGGACCTCCGCCTACGAGGCGTTCATTCGCCGGGTCTGGGATCACTATCCGAAGGCGCTCATCTATGTGGCGATCGGGAGCATGATGAGCGACAATTACCCTCCCGGCCACATGGCGTTGAGCACTTTGCGCGGCTACTTGTCTAGGATGGTCGAGCGGATAAACGACCCGCGCCTTCACCTTATCGAGTTCGACGTTCAGAAGATCGAGGAGGACGGCGTCGGGGCCGACTGGCATCCGAACATCCGCACGCACGAGAAGATGGCCGCGCGCTTGACTGAGGCGCTGAAGAAAGACTTGAAGTGGTAGCGCTCGCCGGGCCCGTTTTCCTTTAGGTAAGGGGCTGGAATCGGATTTCTCGCCTAGGGCATAAAGGCAGAGTCGCTCCCGCGGGGGGAGGGGCGAGACCACGTTACTTTTTGTGCCCGCCGCCGGGAGGCGCGGGGGCGGGGGAGAGAGGGGGCTCCCGACTAAGAAGCGGTACGCAACACGAGGGGCTCTTCGGTTCCCGTGGCGACACAAAGCGGCTCGGCGATCGTGGTGTGGAGTTGGCTGAGCAGAGATGTCAGATCGCCACACCCCTCTTCGTCCAACCCTTTCATCGCCAGACGGATCCGCTCCAGGTGTGGCGGGTAGACCAAGTCGAAGAGGCGCTCACCTTCCGGCGTGAGAGAAACCGTCACGATTCGTCGGTCTGCAGTATCGCGAGTCCGCTTGACCAATTCCCGGCTTTCCAGGTTATCGACCACCATCGTTACGTTCGCGCCGGTCTTCAATAGGTAGTTGGCGATGTCGCGCTGGGGAAGCGGGCCACGCATGCGCAGCACCTTAAGCGTGCTGAATTGACTCGCCGTCAAACCTTCGGCGGTAAGGCCGCGGGTCACCTCGGCGTGGAGCGCCTCGGCGGTGCGAATGAGCTTCACGTATGCCGCCACCGCGGGGTCGTTAGCAGCGGTGGGGATGGAGTATTTCATATGCGGCATTCGGCGCTAAGAGCGGAATGAACCCATTATAGCGGTCAAGTGGACAATGAGGTGGGGCGATTGTCTACCGAAACGACTTCCTTCTTCGGTTCGGGTCCCATTTCGAACCGCAAGGTGCCGCCGTTCGAGAGCATTTCATGAGTGACGGCCGTTTGGTAAACGGGCGTTCCGTCAAGCGAGACCGCTTGAACGTAGACGTTGTCCGCCGAATTCTCGGGAGCCTCGACCACGAACTCCTTTCCGTTTTCCAAACGAATGGTAGCCCGGCGGAAAAGAGGTGAGCCGAGAACCCACTCGGGCCGGCCGGGGCAGAGGGGGAAGAGACCGAGGGAGCTTAGGACGTACCAGGCCGCCATTTCGCCGTTGTCCTCATCCCCCGCGAACCGATCCGGTGTATAAAGCTCGTCCATCACCCGGCGCACCTCGGACTGGGTCCGCCAAGGGTGGCCGGCGGCGGCATACAGATACAGGACGTGGTGGACCGGCTGATTCGAGTGGGCGTATTGCCCAAAATTGGCGCAAGCCATCTCGGTCATTTCGTGAATCTCGATGCCATAAGCGCCGATCTCGAAGCGAGGCGGGGTCGCCAGCATTCGGTCGAGCTTCGCCACGAACGCTTCCTCTCCTCCCATTAGCTCGATGAGACCGGTGGGGTCGTGCTGCACCGCCCAGCTCGATTGCCAGGGGCCACCTTCGACATAAGGGTTGCCCCATAGGAATTCGCTCCACGGCTGCTGCCATGCGCCATCCGGCGTTTTGGCGCGCATGAAGCCGACGGCGGGGTCGTAGAGGTGCCGGTAATTCTGGGAGCGGGCGCGCAACTTCTCGGCTTCGTCTTTACGGCCGACGAAATCGGCTACTTGGGCGATGCAGAAGTCGTCGTACGCGTAATCGAGGGAGCGGGCAACCGACTCGTGATGCGCGTTCGTTACGTAACCGAGGCGGAGATAGTCTTCGATACCGATCCGTCCAAACGCGCCGGCGGGGTCGCCGACCTCGTAGGCGTGCTTTAGTAATCCGTCCAGGGCGGTTTCCACGTCGAAGCCGACGACCCCGCGAACGACCGCATCGGCCATCACGGCGTCGATGTGTGTGCCGACCATGCAGGCGCGGTAGCCGGGAGTCGCCCACTGCGGGAACCAGCCCCCCTCTTTGTAGGCGTTCACCCACCCTTGCAGGATCTGGTTGAGCCGGCCGGGAGAGAGCAGAGCTAGGAGCGGGTACTCGGTTCGGTAGGTGTCCCAGAACCCGTTATCGGTGTAGAGGACTCCTGGGTGAACTTGGCCGTCGTACGGACTGAAGTGATGGAGTTGGCCCACGGCGTCCGGCTCGTGCCAGATTCGAGGGAAAAGTTGGGTGCGATATAGGCAGGAGTAGAAGGTCCGCAGCCGCCGATCGTCCTCGTCTTCGATAATGATTCGGCCGAGATTCTCCTCCCATACTTTCGCGCCTTGGGCGAGGATCTCTTCGAAACCGGCGTCACCGATCTCGTTGCGCAGGTTCAGCTCGGCCTGTTCCTCGGAGATAAAGGAGGTTGCGAGCCGCATCGTCACCTGACCGCCACCAACCTCCACCGCGATCCCGACCCGGTTGCCGGTTCGGGGCGCCTCCTCTTCCCAAACTTCTTCGCCGGAGAAGCTGCACCAACCGCTAATGTCGCAGTCGAAACGAGCGATGAACCAATGAGCAAACCCGGCGGGGGCGCCACCGGTGTTGTGGCGGGTGAATCCGACAACGGTCCGGCGGTCTTCCCGGACCGAAACGAAACTTTCCCCGCCCGCCGGATCGAAGATGACGCGGCCATCTTTCGGAAAATCGAATCGGAAGATCGCGCCTCGCTCGGTCGGAGTCATTTCCAGGGTCGTCCCGCTCTGGATTAGCTCCGCTCGAAAATGGTTCGGAGCGATGACAGACCGATCAAGCCGATAGGAAGAGGCGCGCCGTCCGGCGGGTAACAGCCGCCGACCGACCTGCGGCATGATCGTGAACGCGCCGTAGTCTCCCATCCAAGGGCTAGGCTGGTGGGTGCAGCGGATCCCTTGCAGCTTGAATTGCCTTGGGCTGAAGAACCAACCCCCTTCGGCCGTCTGCGGGCTCCAGTGGTTCATGCCGAACGGCATGGCGATCAACGGTAGCGTGTTGCCAGTGGAGAAGCCGTGGTGTGAGTCGGCGCCTTGGAGCGGGTTGACGTGGCGAAGCAGGGACATGCGTGCGTTAAGTTTGGACGGATAGACGGCTATATCGCTTGGTCGGGCAATTTAGCGAGGGCGGGCCGGATCGTAATTCCCTGAACAACGGTTGAAAATGCGACGACGGCGAAAACGACGGCGAGGACCTCGCCCCGCATCGGAAGGTTGGCAGGAAGCCCGAGAGCGAGCGCCATCCCGAGCGCCCCCCGTAAGCCGCCCCATACGAGCAGATGTTGAGAAAGCCAATCGAGCCGATGGCGAGAACGGCCAAAGAACGCCATGACACCGTAAACGGCCGCGGCGCGACCGAGCAGGATCAGCAGGACCGCGATCCCCATCGCGGACAAGAACGGCATGTAGCTCATCTTGGCGAGTTGGCTGCCCATAAGGAGGAACAGAACGGAGTTGGCGGCGAACGCGCCGAATTCCCAGAAGGTTTCGGCGTCGTCTCGCCCTTTGGCGCTCAGCACCCGCAACGGCCCGATGTTGCCAAGCATCAGACCGGCAACGACGGTCGCCAAAACCCCGGAGAACCCGAAGTGTTCGGCGAAGAGGAACGAGCCGAACGCGGCGACGACGGTGCAGGCGATCTCGACCAGATGGTCTTCCGTCCGGCCCATTAGGAAGAGCACGAGTCCGCCGACGAGCCCTCCACAGGCGAGGCCGCCGCCGGCAACTTTTAGAAAGGTCGCCGTTGCGGCGAGCGGCGAAGAATCTTGCCCGCCGACCACCGAGAGAGCGACGACGAACAAGGCGGCGGCGGTGCCGTCGTTGAAGAGGCTTTCCGCTTCGATGATGAGCCGGAACCGGCCGGTCGCCTTGGCTTCCTTGAGCATGGCGACGACGGCCACCGGATCGGTGGCGGAAATGAGCGTGCTGAACATCAAGGCGGCCCGCCAATCCCAACCGAGCAAACGGGTCATTCCGAAATAGATGACGACGGCCGAGGCGATGACTCCGACGGTTGCCATCAGCACGAGCGGCGCCATGTCTCGCCGCAACTCGTCCCACCGGAGCAGAAAGGCCGACTCAAAGATCAGGGGCGGAAGAAAGAGCGTGAAGATCAGCTCCTTGGTCGGCACGACGTTCGGAGTCAATGGGCTCAGGGCAATCAACACACCCGCGCCGAGAAGCCCTACGGAGTAGGGAAGTCGAAACCGTCGAGCGCCAATGGCGACGATCGTGGCCAGAAGCAGGAGCCAGGCCATGTTTTCGACGGTTATTCCCATGTTCTTCTCATTACCTGGGCCGCATCTTTTTGTTGGGCAACTGCCTTAATTCTTGGTGGCTGGCGTCTTTACGAGGGCTCTAACCAGCCGGTATAGCTCGCCCATTTCGTACTTGGATGGGTCCTTGGTGTCGAAAAACCCATCGCCGCAAGTGCGGACGGCAACGATGTCGAGATCAGGAAGGACAAGAATCCACTGGCCGCCCCAGCCGTTAGCATAGAAGCCGACGTTCCGCTCGGCATCAGTGGAGCTCGACGGAAGTGAATCCCAGTTAAAGAAAGTTAGCTTCGCAACGGCAGGCGAGCCACCGGCGGCACGAATGATGTCGAAGCCCATCTCCCGGCTGCCGGGCCACTTCTCGTCGATGAGTTTACGAACCTTGTCCGCCGCCTTCGGCTCGAGCCCGGCGTTCAGGAGCTTCTGAACGCCGTCCTCGTCGAGAGTGAACCAAGGGTCACAGATCCACCAGAGGAGCCCACAGGAGTTCCCTTCGTTTTCGGTGATCTTTGACGCGGTTGTGGCCATTGAGACGTACCGTTCGGAGACAATCCGTTTTCCGTTCCACATCCCTTTGTTAAGCATGAGCTGACCGATTTTCGCCATGTCCCGAGGATAGAGAGCCAGCTCCGCGGAGCCGTGGGAATTGCCGTCCGGGTCCCGGCCCCACAAGTAGGTGGCCACACCGAGAGGGCGGAATAGCCGCTGCCAAACGAAGTCGTCCAGCGGCATTCCAGACGCCTTTCTCACGACACCCGCGAGCAAATCCACCGCGCGGTTTTTGTATAGAAATAGAGTTCCAGGTTCCGTCACGACTGGTGCCGCAAGTGCCGCCGCGACGCGATTCTTAGGGAAATCCTTTCCGGCCCCTGGGTCTTGCTGGTAAAGCCGGATGCCGGACGTATGCTCGAGCATCCGCCGGATGGTGACTTTCTCCTTCCATTTTCCGCGGTAGCTGGGGAAGAAATATTGGAGAGGGGTGTCGAGGGACGGGATCTTGCCGTCGTCGAGCAGCATTCCCACGGCCAGAGATGTAATCGATTTGGTCGCGGACATCAGATTGCATGCCGGGATCTCGACTCCAAAGTTTTCGTCGATCGCCACCTTGCCGTGGTGCATGACCACGAGACTCCAAGATTCCGACTCGCGACAAGCGCGAAGCAGGTTCTGAACCGCAACCGGGTCAAATCCGGAATAGGCGATTCTCGGTTTTTGGAACGCAATTACGGCGGCCGCAAGCACGGAAAGCATCCCGTTTAGAATAGTGCCTTTCTATTCCATTGCGCATTGGGCGAGCCACTTGCGTAGCTCTGGAATCGGATCTCCGTCTTCCTTTCCGCTTCGATAGTGCTTGGCGCCGGGCCACCCAAGCGCCCGGACGGCTTTTCGCACCCAAGGGCGACGGACCGCTCGCATCTGGAGTGTCGCTCTCGCATGGATCGAGCAGCGGAGGCGGACCAGCGCGCCGTAGTACCGTAGCGTCCGCTCGTGGTCGCCGATCTTTCCCGCAAGCCTGACGACCCCTTCTAATACGAAAGTGTTTCCTCGGCGGTCGCCGGTTTCCGCGAACAGGTCGAGCGCGTTCAGGAAGGAGGTCGAAGCTTGCTTGAGCTCGCCTCGATCCAAGTGGTAGTAGCCCAAGAACGTCATCGCGCCTGGCAGCATCATCTGATTTCCTTCGCGACGATAGTGCTCGAGCGCCTGCCGCAGGCACTCGTGCGCGAGATCGAACTCGCCCATGAGACTGAGCAGCCGTCCGAGATTGAGCCTAACCGCGTTCAAGGTGGCGGCCATGCCGGCGGCCTCGCTGTGACGGAGCACTTCCAGTAGCTGGGCTCGTGCCGAGTCGTACTCCATTCGATCGACCTGCTCCAGGGCAAACAGCATCCGGGCACGCAGACCGAGCGGGGTCGGCGCCTCGGACGACTCATGAGAGATCGCTTCCTCCACCAGTGCGCGCGACTCGTCCGTGCGTCCGACATGCCCCATCACGATGGAGAGGTGGAGCAACGCGCGCACTATACCGTCCGGGTTCTCCGCGCGGCGGAATAGGGCGAGCGATTCCCGGAGGTAGCTCTCGGCGGCATCGTAGTCGTTAAGCGCCCAGGCGGCGACCCCGAGTTGATGGAGGCAGTTCGCCCGCGCGCCCATCCACTCGTCGGCCCGTTCCTTGGTGCGGTTCAAAACGTCCGTGAGCATCCGGCGGGATTGGCCATTTCGGCCGCGGTACCACAAATAATTGCCGAGCGGAGCCGCAATCCGCAGTTCGCGCCGGCCGAGCGCGGGATTCGAGAGGCAGCGTTCCAGGGCCGCGGAAACGTCCTCGAGCCGCCGGTCGAATTCACTTAGCCGCTCTTGGTGGCGAGCGGTGCTGAACTCCAGGCTCGCCCTCTGGGCGAACGCTTCGATGGCGTCGTCCAGCCGATCCCACACCCCGGCTGCCTCTTCGGTTTCTTCGAGCTGACGTATCCCAAAAGCACGCAAGCTCTCTAACATTCGGAACTCGGGTGGGTTTTCCGACGATGTGGTCAGGAGCGATCGGTCGACAAGCTCCTCGATGGTCGCGGCGGCGGCGAGGAGGTCGCAGCCGATTGCAGCGGCCGCTAACTCGGCATCGAAAGCGCCGCGGAACGCGCTCATCGCCCGGAAGGCCCTTCTCGCCTCGGGGTCTAGAAGTTCGTAGCTCCAGGAGATTGCGGCCTCGATGGCGGCGTGACGGGGATCCCGATTCCGTCCGACGAGGAGCCGAAACCGGTCGCCCAGCAGTTGCTCGATTTGAGGAACGGTCAGGGTCGAAGTTCGGCTGGCGGCAAGCTCGATCGCAAGCGGAAGGCCGTCGAGCCGCCGACAGATGGCGGCGATCGCTTCGAGTTGGACGTCGGAAAGCTCGCTCAAGCCGCGGGCACGGGTTCGGAAGAGATGCACCGCCTCCGAGGAGACGTCGTTCGCGACTTCGAGCAAGGGCACTGGGACGACAAGCTCCGATTCCAGTCCGAGCGCGACCTGACTGGTCGTGAGGACTCGGCAGTCCGGTGCGTGCGCGACGATCCCTTCCACGAACGGGACGACGCCGGCGGTGACATGCTCGCAATTGTCAAGCACGATCAGGGCTCGCCGCGGCGCAAGACGTTCGGCGAGCGGCGTATCGTCGTCCGATTTACTTGGATCGATGGCGCGGAGGGCATTGGCGATCGCGGCCGGAACTCCGTCGAGGGCTCGAACTTCGGCCAAGTGAACAAACCAGACCCCGTCGGGAAACTCGCGAGCCAAGCGCTCGGCGGAATGGGAAGCGAGTCGGGTCTTGCCGACCCCTCCCGGACCGGTAAGGGTAACGACGGAGTGGTGACGGAGAGCCCGGACGATGGCTTCGGTCTCGACGACTCGTCCTACGAATTCGCCGGAAAACTTGGGAGCGTTGTTCGGGCTGGAAGCATCCTGGGCGACAGACCCGAGAATGGCCTCGATGCGGGCCGCCACCTTTGGTGTCGGCTCCAGTTGCAGCTCATGTTGCATGCGACGCACGTACTCGCGATACGTCCGGCGCGCCTCGTCTTTGGCGCCGGCGGCGGCGAGAGCGGAGACGAGGCCGAGGACCGCCTTCGAGTCAAACGGGTCTGTCGAGAGAAGCCGGGCGTAGAGGGTGAGCCGATCGCCCGGAGACAGCTCGGCGAGAGCGTGGAACGCGTCGCGAAGCCCGGCTGCTCTCGTCTCCCGTTCGGCGAAGATCCATTCGTCGGAACATTCGGGGATAAGAGCTTGAGTGTGGATCGCGATGGCGCTCCGATACCCCTCTTCGCTATGCTTTCTCAACCCGGCGTCGAAGTCGGAGACGTCGCAGTCGATGCCGCCGGCGACGATCTGCAGGGTCGAGGGGGTGGGAGAGACGATAACCTTCGCTGCGGGACCGAGGGCGTCGCGCAGATCGGTGAGGCACCTTCGGAGGCTGTAGAGCGCCGCGCTCGGATCGTTGTCGGGCCACAGGGTGGCGGCGATCCACCCTCGCTCGATGGGACGTCCTTCGCGCAGGGCGAGCAAAGCGAGCAACCACCGCCCCTTCTGCGTCCGAAGCTTTCGGATCGGCACCCCGTCGACGGTCGCGGAGAACGGGCCGAACAACCTTAAGTTCAGCCGTCCACCTTCCTCGTTCTCGGTCATGGGGCTCCTGTCCAAACGTGGCGCCAGCTTCCAGTCGGCAGCCCAATGTATCAAACACGGCCACGTTTAGGAGGTGTGGAAGGGCGAAGTTGGGGCTACCGGCCGGAAGCCGGCGCCACTATTTTAGGCCGCTGGTGGCGATTCCTTGGATGAATACTTTTTGCGCGAAGAAGAAGACGATAAGGACCGGCAGGATGACGACCACCGATGCCGCCATGAGAAGGTTCCAGAGGGTGCCGCCGTGCTGGGTCTGGTATGCCTGCAGGCCGAGCGAAAGGGTGAACGTATTCTGGTCGACGAGGTAGATGAGCGGGCCGAGAAAGTCGTTCCACGCTCCCATGAAGGAGAAGAGGGCGACTACCACCAGCGCGGGACGGGATAGTGGGACGATGACGTCCATGAAAATCTTCCACTCGTTCGCGCCGTCGATCTTGGCGGCTTCGCTCAGCTCCATCGGGATCGTCTTATAGAACTGGCGAAGAAGGAAGATGCTGAACGCGCTGGCGAAGAAGGCCGGGACCCAGAGGGGACGGAAAGTCCCGACCCAGCCGAGCCACCGGAAGAGAGCGAAAGTGGGGACCATGGTGACGGGGAACGGCACCATCATGGTGGCGAGCGTCACCCCGAAGAAGAAATCTCTCCCTTTCCAGTTCAGCCGGGCGAACGAGTAGGCGACGATGGAGTTGGAGACAACTGCCCCGGTGACGGCGAGGATGGTCACCAGGAGCGTGTTTCGGGCATAGACGAGGAACGGGATGTATCCGAGCTCCTCGCTCCCATAGGCGATCGCCTTGGGGAAGTTTCCCCACATGAGGTGGCTCGGAATCCACTTCGGCGGGGTGGTCATCGTCTCTTCGATCGGCTTGAGCGCGGTGAGGACCATCCACAGAAGCGGCATCACGAACGTCACGCCAAGCGTGATCAGCGCAATGTGCGCGATCGCGGTCTTCAGGGTTCGGTTGGCGGCTCTTGCACTCATTGCACTTGCCCCTGGAATGAGAGAACGCAGGTACGAACCAACCTGCGGCTACACGGCTTCGCCGTCGGTTGAGGGGAGGCCACCGCGGCAATCAAGCAATCAAGCAATCGAAAATCTAGCAATGACTTAGCCCGCTTCATAGTGCACGTGGCGCTCGGAGGCCTTGATCGACACCAAGGTCAGCGCGAGGGTGAAGAGGAACATGACCCAGCCCATCGCGCTGGCGTATCCCATTCGCTGGTAGGTGAAGGCGTTGTCGAAGAGATAGCTGGTGAAGAAGTAGGTCGAGCGCGCGGGTTGGCCGCCGGGGAACATGACGTAGGGAAGCGCGAACACCTGGAGGGAGCCGATGATCCCCATGATGACGTTGAAGAGGATTACGGGCGAGATCATCGGGATGGTGACGAAGCGGGTTTTCGCCCAGAGCTTGGCGCCGTCCAGCTCGGCCGCCTCGTAGAGCGAGACCGGAACGTCTTGCAGGCCGGCCAGGTAGATCACCATCGCCTGTCCGCATCCCCAGGTGGAGATCAGGATGAGTGTCCACTTCGTCCAAGCCGGCGCGCCGAGCCAGTTGGGCGGGGGGATGTGTACCAGTTTGAACGCCTCGTTTAGCAGACCGTAGTCGCTGTTGAAGATCCAAAGGAACAACGTCGCTTGCGCCACCATCGGCACGAGCGAGGGGAGGAAGAAGAGGGTGCGATAGAGCGACATCCCCTTCACCTTGGTGTTCAGCAGCATCGCCAAGCCGATCGCTACCACGGTGGTCAACGGCACCGCGCCGACGGCGTACATCAGCGTGTTCTTGAGGGTAGTTAAGAACACGTCGTCGTGGGCTAGCTCGACGTAGTTCGAGAGGCCGACCCACTTCGGCGGGCGGAGGATCGAGAAGCTTGTGAAACTGTAGAGGAACGAGGCGATGACCGGGTAGGCGAGGAAAACCGAGAAACCGAAGATCCACGGCAAGGCGAACAGCACGCCGACCCGGGCGTCGCGACGTTTCATCGGTCGAGCACCTGCGTGCGGTAGGTGGCCCATAAGCCGTCGAGGCGTGCCTGCGCTTCGGCGAGCGCCTCCTTGGGTTCTTTTTGTCCGGTGTTTACCGACTGGAAAGCCACGCCGAGCTCGGCGTTGATCTGCGGGTAGAGACCGATCTGAGGAGGATTGATCGCCTTTGGAGACCGGGCGAGCTGGTCGAATAACCGGATGAACTTGTTGGGATGGTTCTTGAAGAACGCCTCGCTGACTTTGTTCAGCGGCGAGTTCTTACCGTGCCTGGTGCAAAGCCCCTCCATCACGTCTTGCCGCTGCACATACCGGATGAATTCGAACGCCTCTTTCGCGTGCTTCGCGCCGCGTGGGATGGCGAGGACGTCTTGCGAAAGGTTGGTATGCCCTTGGAGCTCGGGATGGTCGGCCGGGTAGGGGAATGGGACCGCGAACCACTTGACCCCTTTCTTGTAAACGTCGATGTAGTTCGCTTTCCACACGCCGTTCATCTCGGTGGCGGTCTTGCCGGTCATGAACGGGTCTTGAGGGGAGGCGAAGCCGCCGAAGCCGCTCTGGAAGCTCTGAACCTCTTTGGAGCCGAACTTCTTGGCGTAGCTGGCGATCCAGGTGAATGCGCGTTCCGCTTCGGGGGAGTCGACGGTGATCTTATCTCCCACCACGAGCTTGCCACCGAAATAGGGGGACCAGGCCCAGTTCCACCACCCGGGGCTCGAGGGTAGAAACCCCGCCATTTCGAGGCTTCCGTCCGGCCGCTTTTTGGAGATCCGAAAGACGAGCTTGTCGAAATCCTCGATCGTCTTGGGGAAAGTTTCGGGGGAGGCGACCTCCTTCGGCACGAGGTCGGTGCGGACGTGGAGGGCGATGGAAGCGGGCGTGCTGGGGAGCGCCCAAAGGCCGCCTCGGTAGGTGAGGGCGTCCCAGTAATTCTTGATGTAGTAATCCGGGCCGAGGCCGTTCGCCAGCGCCATCGGCATCAGGTCGGTCAGCGCCTTTGCATCGGAGAATTGGCAAAGCTGGTCGGCCCAGATGCCGGCGACGTCGGGCGGGTTGCCTCCCGCGGTTGCGAGCATTGTCTTGCTGTCGACCCCCGAAACGGTGAGGTAGCGCACGAAGATCTTGTTTTGGCTTCGGTTGAAGGCGTCGACGACCTTCCGCATCTCCTCGCCTTCGGATCCCGTCCACTTTTCCCAGTAGACGACGGTGACCTTGCTGGCGTCGGCTTGGCGCGAGGTCGCCTTCTCGCTTAACGCGAAGGTGATCGCGAGTCCGATCGCCGCTAATCCGAAGCCCGCCGCCGCTCGTCCTGTCATCTCACTTCAGCCCCCCAAGGCGGAAGTTCGACCTTACCGGATCGTTCGGTGGAGAAAGAGACTGAGTTCGGGGTTGCGTTTAGAAAAAAGTGGAATTCGCGTCCGCCGCCGACTCGGCGTTGAACGGTGACTCCGGTCGGCAGCAGGAAAGTTTCAACCCCTGCTTTCTGGGCAATGGCGGTAAGGAACGCATCGTTGAACGTGGGCTCGGTTCTCGATGCGACGTAGTAGGCGAGCCCGTCGCCTACTCGGTTCACCGTGACCGACGGGCGTCCCTCATAGAAGTCCTCGGCGTAAGTGGCGGCGGCTTTAGCGGTCGTGAGGTGGATCAGCTCGCAGAAATCGGAGGCGGTGAATTGGCCGGCGAGCCCGAGGTCGTTGTCGTCGACGAACTCGCTGGCTTTGGAATGGCCGGGATAGAGGACGTCCAGTTCCTCGCTCCAAATGCCGAGGAGCTCTCGTAGCGGGGAAAGGAAACCTCCTTCATAGACGAGGGAGTTTTCGTCGACCCATCCGGTGAGGTAGGTCGTCACGAACGTTCCGCCGGCTTCGACGAACGCCTTCACTCGCTCGGCGAAGCCGGGTCGAAGGGAGTAGGCCATGGGCGCGACGACGACCTTGTATCGATCGAGCGGATCGTCGAGGCCGATGACGTCCACGGGGACTCCGGCTTGCCAGAACGCCCGGTAGTGCTCGATGCACGTCTCCTCGTACTTCTTGCTCTCCCGCACCGGGCCGGAGGCGGCGTCGATCGCCCAACGAACCTCCCAGTCATACACGATCGCGACTTCGGCATCGACCTGGGTGCCTACCAGGTGTGCCAGAGACTCTAGCTCTTCGCCCACGGCTTTGACTTCTTGGAAGACTCGGGTTCCCTCATCGCCGGCGTGGCCGACGACTGCACCGTGAAGCTGCTCCTGGCTGCCGCGCGATTGACGCCACTGGAAATACTGGACGCCGTCCGCGCCATGGGCGACCGCTTGCACGGCTTCGAGGCGGTGCATTCCGGGGCGTTTTAGCGCCATGTAGGGGTACCAGTTTCCGGAGCTTGGGGTCGACTCCATCAACAACCAAGGCATTTTTGGCTTGATCGAGCGGGTGAGGTCGTGTTTGAACGCCGCCGCGACCCAGATCTTGGTTTCCTCTAAGCCGCCTTGAAAGGCTGGATAGCTATCCCAGCTTGTGAAGTCGATGTGGGAGGCGAACTTGCGGTAGTCGAGCCCCGGATAGGTTCCCATCATGTTGGTGGTGATGGGGACCTCGGGGGAGAGCTCGCGGAGCGGGGCCGCTTCGTTCAGCATGAAGTCAATCGTCTGATCGGTGACGAACCGCTGCCAGTCGACGGTCAGGCCTTGGATCGACTCCTCGCCGTGCGGTGCTCCCGGCGGGTGGATCTCCTCCCAGTCGGTGTAGGTGTGGCTCCAAAACGTGGTCCAGTAGGCGGCGTTCAGGGCATCGAGGGTCCCGAACTTCCGTTGCAGCCAAAGTCGGAACGCGGACGCGCTTTCTTCTCCATAGTCGGCGCCGCCGTACTCGTTCGACATGTGCCAGGCGAGCAGGCGGGGGTGGGCGCCGTAACGTTCGGAGAGTCGGCGGGCGATTTCTCGCGTTTTCTCTCGATAAACCTTCGAAGCGAGGTTGTAATTCACTCGGTTGCCGTGCCGGCGGCGGACTCCGTCGGCGCCGGTCCGCAACGTTTCCGGATAACGTCGCGAAAGCCAGGCGGGAGGGGCCGCGCTGGGCGTCGCCAGGATGAACCAGCGATCCCCTCTCGACAGCCGGTCGATGACGTCGTCCATCCATGCGAAGTCGAACCGCCCTTCCGAGGGTTCCAATTTCGACCAAGAGAAAATGCCGATGGTGGCGACGTTGCAACGGGCGGTTTGCATGAGCCGGACGTCGTCGTCCCACACCTGCGAGGGCCACTGCTCCGGGTTGTAATCCCCTCCATGCCAGAGCCGCGGGAGTCGAGAGTTCAGCAAGTGTTCGTTGCTCATCGGTTTGCCGTACGATTATCGACCAAAGCGGCCAGACGAATTAGTCTTTCTTCCCTCCGAGAGCCCGCACTCCGGGTAACGCTTCGCCTTGGTCGTTAAAGGTCGCCATGTTGGACCAGGGGATGTGCGTTTTAGTGGAGATCCAGGTGGGAGCCCAGTAGAGGAGCCCTTTGCCTCGGCCGCCGGGGATCGCTTGGACGATCTCGAGCATTTTACGGAGGAACTTCGCCTGGCCTTCGGGAGTGGGCGGGTATTCCGGGTCGAGCTTTTCGGTCATGGCAAAGCCTTGGCCCCGAGCCCGGTCGATCGTCCACGGATAGGCGGTTTCCACGACGTAGATGTCTTTCCCGTACCGGACGGCGAGATCATTGACGTTGGCTTGCAGGTCGGTGAGGGTGCCGTGCCAGAACGGATAGAACGACAGGCCGATCGTATCGAAGTCGACCCCCTCCGCTTTGAGATGGTCGAACCACCAGCGGGCGCCCTTGTTATCGCCGCCGCGGTCGAGGTGAATCATCGTAAGGATTCGGTGGCGATTGCCGTCCGCGTCGTGGACGGCGCGAATCCCCGCGTCGATCAAAGCGGCAAGGTTTTTCCACTGCGCCGGATCGTTACTCGCGAGCTTGCCTTGGGGCCAGATCATGCCGGCAGTGATCTCGTTTCCGATCTGCACCATATTCGGCCGCGTCCCTTGTCGGTTCATGGCGTCGACGACGTCTTTCGTGTAGTCGTACACCGCCTCGGTCAACTTATCCATCGGCAGCTCTTTCCAGGCCGCGGGGGCGTACTGCTTGCCCGGATCGGCCCACCAGTCGGAGTAGTGGAAGTCGAGACTGATCGCCAATCCGGCCGCTTTCGCCCGTTTCGCTGCGGCTAGGGTGTGCTCCTTGTCGCAGAAGCCGTCTTTGGGGTGATTCCAGATGCGAAACCGCACCCAGTTCCAGCCCGCTTTCTTAAGAATTCGGAAAGGGTCCTCGGTTTTCCCTTGGTATGAATAGTGCCCTCCAGTCGCTTCGACTTCTGGAATCTCTGAGACATCGCCCCCACGAAGGAAGCCGCGGGGGAGCTGGGCAGAAACGGCGATGCTGGCGGCGCTGAGCAAAAGGATCGTGAGAGCGCGGGAAAACATGCGGTTAACTACCCTCCATCGGGCCGGACATTTGGGCGCCGCTCGACTCACGAACGGTAAGGCGGACGGGAAGGACGACTTGACCGGCGTCCGTAAACTGTCCCTCGATGGCATCCAGTACGAGGTCGGCGGCGCGGTCTCCGAGCCCGAGCACGTCCATGTCGACGCTCGTCAGCGCGGGTTGGACGACGGTGGCGAACCAGGTGTCGTCGTAGCCGACCACGGCCACATCCTCGGGAATCCGGAGCCCGGCTTCGGCGATCGCCTCCATGGCGCCGTGGGCGGCGAGGTCGTTGCAGGCGAAGATGGCGGTCGGACGCCGGGAACCCGGCAGCGCCATGAGCGCCTTCGTCGACATAAAGCCGGTCAGGCGGTTGAAGTCGCCGGGCTGGATTAGGGTTTCATCGACCCCGATCCCGGCCTCGTGCAACGCGTCCTCGTATCCCTGCTGCCGCGGGTGCGTGGTGCGGATCTCCTCTCGCCCCCTTAGATGAGCGATCCTTCGATGGCCTTGTTGGAGGAGGTGGCGGGTCGCCATCAGGCCACCCTCGCGGTCGCTAGAGCCGACGGTAAGCCGTGCCTCGGCCGGATCGCCAAACACGGAGACATACGGGATTCGCTGCCGATCGCACTCGGCGTACATCGCCGCCTCGGTCGGCGGGCTCACGAACACCAGGCCGGCGACAAACCGGTCGATCTGAGCCGGCCCGTTCTCCGAATTCGCGGAGTAGAGCATGAGGTTGTAGCCTCGACGGGCGGCGGCGGCGGCGACGCCGGTAGTGAAGAGCCAGAAAAATGGGTCGTGGTCCGCGTAGGAGGAAGCGGAGGGAAGCATCAGCCCGACCACCTTAGAGCGCCCGGTCGCGAGCGCCCCGGCGTGGGGATTGCGGCGATAGCCAAGCTCGTTGGCCGCGCGTAGGATCCGCTCCCGAGTGTCTTCGCTCAGCTTTACGGTCTTGGACCGAGCTCCATTAAGCGCCACCGAGACGGCGGCCACCGAAGTGCCGGCCCTCGCCGCAATGTCGCTCATTGTCGTGCTCATCGCTTAATTAAGGGCTTAATCCTCCCCACTGCATTGTAAATGAAGTCAGACGATTCGGCAAGAGAAAACAAAAGGGCCTGTCATACCAGAGCGCGAAAGAGAACCTTTCGGAGTCTTCGGCGTAAGTTATTTCGGTGGCGAGTATCGGACGAGGCGTGTGGGCAGGTTTCGTCGTCGCCACCCTGGTCGCCGGATGTTCGCGGCCGCCGCGAGTTTCGGAAGTCACCGGCTGCATCGCGAATGGCGAGACTGCGTCGTTTCCCATCGAAGGGCCGGCGACCGGCGAATCGCGCTCTGCGTTCGACGGTTTCGGTTGTAACTCGGTTGCCACACGGGGGGAGCTTCGATGCGTTCACCTCCGTCCCAAAGCAGCGACCAACCCAAAGGAAACCCACGCCGGACTCTTCCTGGGCCCGTACGTGCACGGCGATATGACCGTATCTTGCGGGATTCTAACCGCCGCGCAGCTACGCTTGGGGTCACCGTCAAATCCGCACGAGGTTGGCTGGCTGATCTGGAACTACCGCGACAACGACCACTTTTACTATGCGATGGCGAAGCCGAACGGTTGGGAGCTCGGCAAACGCGATCCTGCTTTTCCGGGTGGTCAACGGTTTTTGGCAACGGACGATCGAACGACTTATCCGGTCGGCAGACGATACGAACTGCGGGTGGAGCAACGCGGCAACCGAATCGAATTGTTCATCGACGGCCAGTCCATAACGGTGTTTGAAGACACCGACCATCCGTACACCGGCGGAATAGTCGGGTTCTACACCGAAGACGCGGACGTCTACTTCGACTCGCTGAAGATTGGAAAGTGATCCAGCTAGCCGCTCGAATCTTTCTCGAGGATAAAGGATCCCAAGCCGCCGGGCACTGCGATAGTGAGCGTTTTTCCGTCGCCAGAAAGTATTCCAAGCACCGGCTTGTACCACACTTCGGCCAGCATCGAGGCCTCTGGAGCACCCTTCGCCTTTTGTTTTATCTGGTCGAGAGTCAGACCCAAAACGGTTTTTATGTTTATCTCGACCCCTTTGGAGGTTAACGCCCAATCTCCTTCCATCGCCGCCTTGGCCATCGAGATCGAGACTTTCTTGTCGTCCTTGAACTGATAGGTGGTGGACATGAGCAGCCCTTTCATCGATTCGGCCTGAGCTCCGGCAACGCCGGTGAGGGTCACTTCCTTCACTTTCCAACGCCCTTGGACCTGAGCCTCCTTGCTTTTACATCCGCAGGCAGCCAAGGCCAGCGTTCCCACGAGGACCGACATTAGGAACGAGCTCTTCATGTGCCACAGGGTACGCGGTTAAGCATCGGCTTCGTTCGAAACGTGAGCCGTTTAGCAAAGAACCGAGGGTTGACCTCACCGAGCGGCCGAACCGGCCTACTCACCGTCTCTTTCGAAAACCACGCTCCCTTTCCCGGTCGTATCGTTGAGCGTGAGCGTCTTGCCGTCCTCGCTCAGAGTGGCGATGGTGGGCTTATCCTGCTGCGATTTCAGAAGCTTTGCTTGGGCGGGGCTCGCCTTCATGGCCATCTGCATCGCTTGGTCCTTGGACATTCCGGCGATGGTCGTTACCTTCATCGTCACCGTGTGATCGTCGAGAGTCCAATCGCCTTCCATCGGAACCATCCCGGACATGGAGTACTTCTTATCCTTCTTGAATTCCAAGGCCATCGATTTTATGAACGACTTTGCCATTTCCGCTTGCGCTCCGGTCAACTTGCTGAGGCTTGCCGATTCCTTGAACTTCCACTTTCCCTCGACGGTGGGCGCCTTTTTACAACCGGATGCGGCGAGAACCAAAGCAACGCTGAGGACCGAAAACGCTAACGACTTCTTCACGATCGTCAGAGTACGCGCTGAGACGCCGCTGAGATTCAAAACCGCGGATGTTTTTGCGAATCGGCGCGAAGTTCAGCACTGCCACATGAGGTAAAGCTTTGATTTACGGGTGGCTAGATGCCCTCTTCGCTAAAGGAAGGTCTCCATGAAACAGATCCTCACGCTCATCCTTCTCGTCACCGTAGCGCTTGCCTCCGCTCAGGACTGGGCGAAGAAGAAGCTGGATGCCTCCCCCCGGCACCAAGAGTGGGTCGAGCTTAAGAACGGCGGCCGCACCGTGAAGGCGTTCGTCGTCTATCCCGAGCGGAAGGACAAGGCGCCGGTCGTGATCCTCATCCACGAGATCATGGGGATGACCGATTGGGTCCAGTCCACCGCCGACCAGTGGGCGGAGAAGGGATACATTGCCATCGCTCCCGACTTTCTCACCGGGATGGGACCGAACGGGGGTCGGACCGACTCGTTCGGCGACCTGAGCAAAGTGCGCGAGGCGATCAGCGGACTTCCGGCGGACCAGATCACCGGCGACCTGAACGCGGCGTTCGACTATGCGAAGAAGATTCCGAGCGCAAACGGAAAGGTCGCGGTAGCCGGATTCTGCTGGGGCGGGGGACAGGCGTTCCGGTATACGACGAACCAGCCCGGTCTCGCGGCGGCATTCGTGTTTTACGGCGTTCCGCCCACCACGGACGCCGAAGTGGCTCGAATCAAGGCGCCGGTGTACGGCTTTTACGGCGGGAACGATAACCGGATCGACGCCACGATCCCCGACACCGAGAAGCTGATGAAAGCCGGTGGCAAAGTGTACGAACCGGTGATCTACGAAGGGGCCGGCCACGGCTTCATGCGGGCCGGCGAGCAGCCGGACGCCCAAGAGGCGAACAAGAAAGCCCGCGATGCCGCGTGGAAACGAATGCTTGAGATTCTTGGCAAGGGCGACCTGATGGCCGCCCTCACCTGCTGCGACGGCTAGTGGCACTGGCATCTTGCCAGTGGGTCCCAAGGGCATCTTGCCCTTGGCCCTTCACACGACCGGTACGGTCGTGGGGGTTCATCGGCTGGGAACCGATGCTCCGGTTACACGACCAGGATGGTCGTGATACACGCGGGCTGGAAGCCCGTGCCACTACTTGGATCGCCGTATCAGGCGGTCCAAGCTCCATGGGCCGCCGCCGGCGGCGGCGAGGAAGAGGAAGACAAAGCAATACGCGACCGCCAGCTCACCCTTATTGACGATCGGATAGAGGCTGCCGGGAGCGTGCACTTTCCAGTAGGCGTAGGCCATCTCCCCGGCCATGATGAACGCGGCCGGGCGGGTGAAGAGGCCAAGAAGGAGGAGAATGCCGCCGACCAGCTCGATGGCCCCGCCAATGCCCATCTCCGACGTGAGATTGAACGGCATCGGCTTCTCGGCGGGCGGGAAGTTGAAGATCTTCTGCGTCCCGTGCTCTAGGAAAAGAAGCGCAATCACGATCCGGAGAACGCTCTGCAGCTTCGGCGCCCAGGGGTGCTCATATACTTCGAGTTTGTCCATCTCGCATGGTTGACGACGCAACCGCTTAGAAGGGTCCCTTGGAGTACGTGGCACGGGCGGCTCGCCCGTGTGTATCCCGCGCAGCTTGCGCGGGCGCTTGGCGGACGTGCGTTCGCCAATTCAGGGGGGAGCCGCCCCTGAGACCCACGGGCGAGCCGCCCGTGCCACGTCGGACTACAATGTCGCCATGCAGCCGATCCTCGAAGTTCGAGGTCTGACGAAGACGTTTCCCGCCGTGAAGGCGCTGGATGGCGTCGATCTCAGCGTTTTGCCGGGGGAAGTGCACGGGATCGTCGGCGAGAACGGGGCGGGCAAGAGCACGCTGATGAAGATCCTGAGCGGGATCTACCCGCCGTCGAGCGGAGAGCTCTTCTTCGAAGGAGCGCCAACCGCGATTCGCAATCCGGCCGCCGCGATTCGGATGGGGATTGCCATGATCCACCAGGAGCTGAACCTCGTCGACGAGCTGTCGGTGGCCGACAACCTCTTTCTCGGCCAAGAGCGAACGAAGGCGGGCAGAATCGATCGGGGGCGCACCCGCCTTGAAGCCGACGATCTGCTCGCTCAGGTCAAAGCCGGCTTTCCGTCCGAGGCGCGGGTGGGGGACCTCTCCATCGCCGGCAAACAGCTCGTGGAGATCGCGAAGGCGCTCTCCTATAAGGCGAAGGTGATCATCATGGACGAGCCGACGGCGGTGCTGTCCGAGGCTGAATCGAGCGCTCTCTTCAGCCTGATGAGCCGGCTTAAGCAGGATGGCGTCGCCATCCTCTTCATCTCCCACCATTTGCGCGAAGTGCGGGAGCATTGCGACCGCATCACGGTGCTGCGTGACGGCCGGCTCGTTGCTACGTTCCACGCCGACGCCGCAACGGAAGGAGCGATTGCCCGGATGATGGTGGGCCGGGAGCTCGCAGACCTCTTCCCACCCAAGTCGGTGCCGAGCGCGGGGACAGTCTTAAAGGTAACCGGCCTGCGGTTGGTCCGGTCCGCCCCACCTTTCGACCTTGAGATTAGGGCAGGAGAAATTGTCGGGCTTGCCGGACTGGTCGGCTCCGGCAGGACCGAAGTCGCCGAAGCCATCGTGGGCCTCCGGCCAAAGGTGGGCGGCGAGATCGAAGTCGGCGGACAGGCCGTCTCGATCCGCCGCCCGATCGACGCGATGCGATGCGGGCTCGCCTACGTCTCGGAGGATCGCAAAGAACGGGGATTGGTGTTAGGGATGGACACCGTTCAAAACGTCACCCTCGCCAACCTGCGCCGGTACGCCCACCCGGTGGTGCGGAAAAAGGAAGAGTCGGCGGCGGTCGCCGCGTGGGTCGAGAAGCTCGACATCCGCGCCGGCGACCTGCACTCTCCCACGCTGTACCTGAGCGGCGGAAACCAGCAAAAGGTCGCCGTGGCAAAATGGCTCGACACTCGGCCGAAGGTGCTGCTGCTGGACGAGCCGACCCGCGGCATCGACATCGGCGCGAAGCGCGAAATGTACGAGCTCATTCAAAACCTGGCCGCCGACGGCATGGCCTGCCTCGTCATCTCCTCCGAGATGCCGGAGCTCCTCGGCCTCTGCCACCGAATCCTCGTCATGCGATCGGGCCAGATCGTAGGAACCGCCACCACTGAGGAAGAAATCATGCGGCTGGCCGCGGGTTTGGAACCATTGCTAGTCGACTAGGTCGAGGCGTCGCTCTAAACCTGGTCCGACTAGATCCCTCCCGACGCGCCGTCGGGCAGGGTCCGGCCACCGGCCGGGCGACAGGAAGCAGTCGAGCTCAGCGACTTCTGATGCCAGGAGCGCGAGCTTATGGTCATCAACAAAATAGATTGACAATGCAGATTCACCCGTAGCCCGGGGATTTATCCCCGGTAGAACCTTGAACCGCGGCTAAAGCCACGGGCTACGGGTGAAATTAGATAAGGGAAATGTGAACCTAATTTGTCCATGACCATATGCTCGCGCTCCATTTCTGGCGGTGCGATCAACGGCAATTACTCCCACGTGAGTTGGCCGTGCCCTTCGCAAGCTGTACCGAGACTCCGAAGGACGCCATCAGAGATACAATGCAAGCGCTTGCTCGAGAGGCAAGTCGATGCCCAGGTAAACGATTAGACTCATGAAGGTTGACCGGTTGAAAGGGTCGAGATTCTTGGAGACGTACGGCGTCTTAATCGCCTTCGCGCTGCTCGTTCTGGTCAACGTGATCTGGCAGCCCGGAATGTTCTTACGTCCGGAGAATCTTCGCAACCTGATCAATCAGAACGCGGCGACCGGCATCCTCGCTGTGGGAATGACGCTCGTGATCGTGGGCGGCGGAATCGACTTAAGCGTCGGCAGCATGATGGCGTTCGTCGCCTCGATCATGGTGCTCGCGATGGACAAGCTCTTGGCGCTCGGACGGCCGGAGGGGCTTTCGGTATCGCTCGCGGTGCTCGCATGTTTGGCTTTGGGAGCGGCCGCGGGGTTGCTGAATGGCTTGGTGATCACCCTGGGCCGGGTGGCTCCATTCATCGCAACCCTGGCCGGTTTGGTCGCCTTTCGCTCGGTCGCCCTCGCCTTGGCGGACGGGGGCGAGGTTCGGGCTAACAGCGCCGTTTTGTTTCCCGCTTTAGGAGAGGGGGGAATCCCGATACCGTTCCTTCGCACCCCGGCGGGGCCGCTGGTGATCACGTGGAGCATGCTTGCCTTCGCCGCGGTCGCCCTCGGGGCGGGGTTCCTCTTAAATTCGACTCGTTACGGCCGCCACCTCATCGCGGTCGGGGCCAACGAGCGGGCGGCGCGGTACAGCGCCATCGGGGTGGCCCAGGTGAAGACGGTCAGCTATACGTTGATGGGGCTCTGCGTGGCCATCGCGGCGATCGGGCAGACGGCGAGGCTGAACTCGGTTTCCACCTCCCAACTCGGCCTCTCATCGGAGCTCGACGCGATCGCGGCGGTCGTCATCGGTGGCACCAGTCTCGCCGGTGGACGAGGGCGGATCTGGAGCACGGTGGTCGGCGTTCTGATCCTCGGCATCATTAGCAACATGCTGTTGCTTGCCGGGGTGTCGATTTATTGGCAGGGATTCGTCAAGGGCGCTATTATCCTCATCGCGGTGCTGATTCAAAGAAGCGACCGCTCGGCGAGCTCTTGAGGGAAAGAATATGAAGCGAATGGTACGCGGATTGGCGCTTGGTGGAGTTTTGGTTGGGATTCTGTCCGGGTGCGCTCCCGCGCCGTCGTCAACGGGTGGTGCGAGCGCGAGTACCCAAACTCCGGGCAAGCGGTACAAGATCGGCGTTTCCATTCCCGCCGCCGACCATGGGTGGACGGCCGGCGTCGTCTACTGGGCGAAACAGGCGACCGCGATGCATCCGGAGGTCGATTGGGTCGTCCAAACGGCGGAGACCTCCAGCAAGCAGGTCAACGACATCGAAACGATGATGACCCAGGGGGTCGACGGCATGGTCGTGCTCGCGGTGGAAAGCGGTCCACTGACCCCCGTGGCGGAGAAGGTCCACCAACGCGGCATTTTCTTGGTCAACGTCGACCGCGGATTCCTCAAACCGGTCGCAGACGTTTTCTTAGAAGGCGACAACGTCGCGTTCGGGAGGAAGTCGGCCGAATTTATGGCTCAGAAGCTCGGTGGCAAAGGAGACATCGTCGTGCTCCAAGGCATCCCGTGCACCGTGAATACCGACCGGGTCAACGCGGCGATGGAAGTTTTCAAGCGGTATCCGGGAATCCACATTCTGGATAGCCAGTCCGGCATGTGGAATCGTCAGAAAGCGCGCGACGTGATGCAGACGATGCTAGTGAAGTATCCGAAGTTCGACGCGGTGTGGGCGCAAGACGACGATATGGCGCTCGGCGCTGAGCAAGCGTTGAAAGAAGGCGGTCGCACCGGCGTCTGGATGCTCGGCGGCGCGGGGATGAAGGATATCGTCAAGCGAGTCATGGAGGGAGACAAGACGATCCCGGCCGATATCACCTATCCACCTTCGATGATCGCGGCGGGAATCCACATCGCGGCATCGTCTCTACGCGACGGGCAGATCGAAAAGGCGAAACAATTTTTGCCACGCCACATGAAACTCGACGTAGAACTCGTCGAACCGGCGAACGCAAAGGAATTCTATTTCCCGGATTCTGTTTACTAAATGGGAGCCGTGCCTCCGAAAGCCATGACAGCCGAAGAATTACGACTGGCGGAAGTACGGACCGAGAACAAGCCTTGGCGTCGATGGGGCCCCTATCTAAGCGAGAGGGCCTGGGGCACGGTTCGCGAAGATTACAGCGCCAGCGGTGCGGCCTGGGAATATTTCCCTCACGACCACGCCCGGAGCCGCGCCTACCGGTGGAGCGAAGACGGGATCGCGGGAATCTCCGACGAGCACCAGCACATCTGCTTCGCTCTCGCGCTTTGGAACGAGCGCGATCCGATCCTCAAAGAGCGCCTCTACGGGCTGACGCCGGCCGAGGCGAACCATGGCGAAGACGTCAAGGAGCTCTACTACTACCTCGACTCGACGCCTACCCATTCCTACATGCGGATGCTCTACAAGTATCCGCAGGGAGAGTTTCCCTACTCCGACCTGATCCAGGAGAACGGGCGGCGCGATAAATCGCAGCCCGAGTACGAGCTTCTCGACACCGGAATCTTCAACGAGAACCGCTACTTCGACGTGTTCGTGGAGTACGCCAAAGGGGACGCCGAGGACATGTTGGTGCGGATCGAGGTCGCCAACCGCGGTCCCGATCCGGCCGAGATTCACCTTCTGCCGACCGTCTGGTTTCGGAACACTTGGTCTTGGTCCGATACCGACACTAAGCCGGTGCTTCGTTCGGAGGAACCGGGGCTGATCGACCTCGACGATCCGGTCCTCGGCCGGCGCCGCCTCTACTGCGACGGCACGCCGGAGATGATCTTCACCGAAAACGAGTCGAACAATCTGCGGCTTTGGAACTCACCGAACAAATCGCCTTACGTCAAGGACGCGTTCCACGAGCGCGTCGTCCATGGAAACGTCGACGCCGTGAACCCGGCGAGGACGGGGACGAAAGCGGCGGCCTGGCATGCGCTACGGCTCGAGCCGGGAGAGTCGCACTCGATTCGGCTGCGGCTAACGATCCACGACTTCGGCAAGGTCGAGCCGCACGCCATCGGCCCCGAATTCGACAAAACCTTTATCCGTCGCCGGGACGAGGCGGACGAGTTCTACGCCACCGTCATCCCCCAATCGCTATCCGCGGACGCCGCCAACGTGATGCGGCAAGGGCTGGCGGGGATGCTTTGGTCGAAGCAGTACTACCACTACGTGGTGCAGCGATGGCTTGACGGTGACCCCACCCAGCCGCCGCCTCCCGCCGTGAGAGAGGAGGGGCGCAATACTCTTTGGAAGCAGCTTTACGCCGCCGACGTCCTTTCGATGCCGGACAAGTGGGAGTACCCGTGGTTTGCGTCGTGGGATCTGGCGTTTCACTGCATTTCGCTGGCGCTCGTCGATTCTCAGTTCGCCAAGGATCAGTTGATCCTCTTGCTCCGCGAGTGGTACATGCACCCGAGCGGGCAGCTACCGGCGTACGAGTGGGCATTCGGCGACTCCAATCCGCCCGTCCATGCCTGGTCCGCGCTGCGTGTTTTTCGAATCGAGAAGAAGCGGACCGGGGTTGGGGATTACGAGTTCCTGGAGCGGGTTTTCCATAAGCTGCTGCTGAACTTCACCTGGTGGGTCAATCGGAAGGACATGGAGGATCGCCACCTCTTCCAGGGCGGGTTCCTCGGCCTCGACAACGTAGGGATCTTCGACCGAAGCGCTCCGCTGCCGGGGGGCGGGCATCTCGATCAGGCCGATGGCACGGCTTGGATGGGGTTCTTCTGTTTGAACCTGATGGCGATGGCGCTGGAGATCGCGCTGGTAAAGCCGGCTTACGAAGACGTCGCCTCCAAGTTCTTGGAGCACTTCACCTATATCGGCCGCGCGATGACGACGATTGGCGGCGACCAAGAGATGTGGGATGAAGTCGATGGGTTCTTCTACGACGTGCTCTGTACGCCGGATGGGAAGCATCGCGAGCTACGGATCCGGTCGATGGTAGGAATCATTCCGCTCTTCGCGGTCGAGACGCTCGATCCGGAGGCGCTGGAAACCCTAAAGGGTTTCCGCGAGCGATTGGAATGGTTCATCGAGAATCGCCCGGACCTTACCGCCTACCTTGCATCCATGGAAGAGCCCGGCCGAGGCCAGCGGCGACTGCTTTCGATCGTCGACAAGGAAAAGCTCGCCGCAGTCTTGCGGTGGGTTTTGGATGAATCCGAGTTCCTCTCCGACTACGGCGTTCGGTCGGTCTCGAAGGTCCATCGAGCGCACCCGTACGTTTTGGGTTTGGAGGGGCACGAGTACAGCGTCGACTACGAGCCGGCGGAGTCGCAAACGTCGCTGTTCGGCGGCAACTCGAACTGGCGCGGCCCGATCTGGTTCCCGGTGAACTACCTGCTTATCGAGTCGCTGCAGAAATTCGACTACTACCTCGGCAAATCGTTCACCGTGGAGTTCCCGACTGGCTCGGGAGTCATGATGCGGCTGGAGGACGTGGCGGCGGAATTGTCGCGGCGTCTCAATCGAATCTTCCTACGAGACGCGGAAGGGCGGCGGCCAGTGCACGGCGACGAGGAGCGGTACCGGAACGACCCTCACTGGCGCGACTTGATTCTATTCCACGAGTATTTCCATGGCGACACGGGCCGCGGCCTTGGCGCGAGCCACCAGACCGGTTGGACCGGCTTGGTGAGCAAAATGCTTCAGCAATCAGGAGAGTAAGAGATGGCGACGTTAAACGATCCGACTCAGGCCCAGCTTGCGGCCGCTTACGAGCACCGTCCGCTTCGCGGCCAAAAAGCGCTGGTCACCGGCGCCAATTCCGGCATCGGCGAGAGCGTCGCCCGGCACCTGGCGGCAGCGGGAGCGAGCGTGGTGGTCAACTACGTAACGAATCCCGATGCGGCGAATGCCATCGTTGCGGACATCAACGCGAACGGCGGGGAAGCCGTCGCCATCGCTGCCGACGTGAGCAAAGAGGACCAGGTTCAGGCGATGTTCGCCCAAATGATGGAGCGGTTCGGCACGATCGACATCCTCGTGAATAACGCTGGGCTGCAGCGTGACGCGGCCTTTCACGAGATGACCCTGGACCAATGGAATTTCGTGCTCTCCGTCAACCTAACCGGGCAGTTCCTATGCGCCCGCGAGGCGATTCGGGAATTTCTACGCCGAGGCGTACGCCCCGAGGTCTCTCGCGCGGCCGGAAAGATCCTCTGCATGAGCAGCGTCCACGAGGTGATCCCTTGGGGCGGACATGCGAACTACGCGGCTTCCAAAGGGGGCATTTTGATGTTGATGAAGAGCCTCGCCCAAGAGTACGGCGGCAAAAAGATCCGAGTCAACAGCATCGGCCCCGGCGCGATCAAGACCCCAATCAACCGCCCCGCCTGGGACACCCCCGAGGCCGAGCAAAAGCTGCTAACCCTCATCCCCTACGAGCGAGTCGGCGACACCGCCGACATCGGCCGCGCGGCAACCTGGATCGTCTCCGACGAAGCCGACTACATGCACGGCGTCACCCTCTTCATCGACGGCGGCATGACGTGTTATCCCGGTTTCGCGACCGGCGGATGATGTGGTGTGCGCGAGCGTAACGTTGTTGCGATCGCGAGCTTTGACGGTGATGTAAGTTCACTCCCCCGACCCGGAGGGTCGCAGATCTTAGCCAGGGTGTCGAAGACCCCTGGTCTGCGGGCGGCTGCATATCCGATCTCGTGCGAGAGGTTAAGAAGTCTTCCACAAAGTGGATGCGAGAGGAGATGGGAATCGCCCGGTTCTCTTGGCAGGAAGGATACGCCGCCATTTCGGTAAGTCCTGAGCGGTTAAGCGGCGTTTCGAAGTATATCGAAAATCAAGCCGAACATCACCGCACCCGCTCGTTCAAAGAGGAATTGGAGGAACTCCTTAGGTTGGCCGGAATTCCTTTTGATCGGGAGTCTTTCGGCTAGAGATCTTCGACCGCCTCCGGGGTCGGAGAGGGTGGTGGCGTCTTTTCCAGGGGTCTTCGACACCCTGGCTAAGGTCTGCGACCCTCCGGGTCGGGGGAGGGTGCTGGTGTCCTCAGGCGGAGTAGGTCGCCTTTGCGGTGTCGGAATCCCTGGAACGCCTTCCCATAGGTCTTCGACCCCTGGCTAAGCTCTGCGACCCTTCGGGTCGGGAAGGGAACAACCGGTTTGCGGCCTGCCTCCTCACGACCGCTAACCGCTAACTCCCCGTCACGCCATGATGCCGGGTACCAACTCCCCAAAAACGTCCGTCAACCGGAAATCGCGGCCCTGATAACGGTACGTCAGGCGCGTGTGGTCGATGCCGAGGATGTTGAGCATCGTGGCGTGCAGATCGTGCACGGAGACTGGGTTTTCGAGGATGTTGTAGCAGTAGTCGTCGGTCTTGCCGTACGTGACACCCTTCTTGATCCCCGCGCCGGCGAGCCAGACGGAGAAGCAGCGGGGGTGATGGTCGCGGCCGTAGTTTTCCTTCGTTAGGGTGCCCTGGGAGTAAACGGTCCGGCCGAATTCGCCGCCCCAAACGATGAGGGTGTCGTCGAGGAGCCCACGCTGCTTAAGGTCTTTGATCAGCGCCGCCGAGGGCTGGTCGGTGTCGTAGGTTTGGCCCTTAATCGCGCGCGGAAGGTCGAAGTGTTGATCCCAGCCCATGTGGAAGAGCTGGACGAAACGGACGCCGCGCTCCGCCAAGCGGCGGGCGAGGAGGCAGTTGTAGGCGTAGCTGCCGGGGCGCTTTACCTCCGGCCCGTACATTTCGAGCACGCTCGACGGTTCTTTCGAGATGTCAGTCAAGTCTGGAACGCTCGTCTGCATTCGGAAGGCGAGCTCGTACTGGGAGATGCGGGTTCCGATCTCCGGATCGCCCGTCTTGGCCAGCTTCATCTTGTTCAGCGCCATCAGGTCGTCCAGCATGTCGCGTCTCGTGGTGCGGTCGACGCCATCGGGATCGGACAAGAACAGCACGGGGTCGCCTTGGTTTCGGAACTTGACACCTTGGTATTGGGTGGGTATGAAGCCCGAGCCCCAAAGACGGTCGTAGAGTGGCTGGTCGTCCTTGCGGCCGGTGCCGGTCGAAGTCAGGACCACGTATGAGGGGAGGTCCCGATTCTCGGTTCCGAGGCCATAGGTCAGCCAGGAGCCGATGCTCGGTCGGCCGGCGATCTGCGAACCGGTTTGGAAGAACGTCACCGCGGGGTCGTGGTTGATCGCGTCGGTCCACATCGAGTTGATCAATGTGATTTCGTCGGCGACGGTCGCCATGTGCGGAAGCAGTTCGCTCAATTGCATGCCGCTCTGGCCGTGCCGCTCGAACTTATAGACGCTGGGCGCGACCGGGAACTTGGCTTGACCCGACGTCATGCCGGTGAGTCGCTGGCCGTTCCGGATGGAGTCGGGAAGATCCTCGCCCATCTTCACTTCGAGCCCCGGCTTAGGGTCGAACAGCTCCATCTGCGAGGGGGCGCCGGATTGGAAGAGGTAGATAACCCGCTTCGCCTTCGCCTTGAAGTGGGGCACCCCGGGCAGCCCGCCGACTCGTTTGCCCGAAGTCGGACCGGATGAAGCCAAGCCATCGGCGCCGAGTAGCGAGAAAAGCGCGGTTAACCCGAGTCCGCCGCTTCGCTTGAGGAAGTTGCGGCGATTGATCGCGTCCTGGAGTTGAAGAATGGGGTCCATATCTATTCCCGAGTCACCGTCTCGTCCAAATTCAGAATCGTGCTGGCGAGGATCGTGTATGCCGCCACGTCCGCGTTGTCCAACCAAGGGTCGTTCAGTAGATCTCCCTGCAGCATCACCTCGTCGGCAGCTTTTCGATCGGCTCGGTAGTGCGCGAGTCGTCGCTTAAGCCCGGCGAGGAGAACTTGCTTCTCTTCGGCCGAAGGGGCGCGCGACAGGGTTACTTTGAACGCGAAGCCCAGCCGGCTTTCCGCCGTGGGTCCGCCTTCCCGAAGCATTCGAATCGCCAACGCTCGCGAGGCTTCGACGTACGTTACGTCGTTCAGCATTGTCAACGCCTGCAGCGGTGTGTCGGTGCGGGCGCGCCGGACGCGGCAGGTTTCGCGGGTCGGGACGTCGAAGAGCGTCATGGTAGGAGGCGCGGCAGTCCGTTTCCAAATGGTGTAGAGGCTCCGCCGGTGGAGGTTTGGACCTTCGTCGTGCCGGTAGTTCCGCAGGTTGCCGTACACGTTGATGTCGTCCCAGACCCCCGCGGGTTGGTATGGGCGCACGGAGGGGCCGCCCAGCTTTTCGGTCAGCATGCCGCCCACGTACATTGCCTGATCGCGGAGCACCTCGGCGTTCATCCGGAAACGAGGGCCGCGCGCCAGATACTTATTCGTCGGGTCGACCTTCATCAACG
Source organism: Fimbriimonas ginsengisoli Gsoil 348 (assembly GCF_000724625.1). Lineage (GTDB taxonomy): Bacteria > Armatimonadota > Fimbriimonadia > Fimbriimonadales > Fimbriimonadaceae > Fimbriimonas > Fimbriimonas ginsengisoli. The sequence continues at coordinate 2,985,776 of NZ_CP007139.1, forward strand.
CGGCGGTCACCTTGGACGACTGCCGATAGGTGGCGCTCGTTACGATCTGCCGGATCGTTTTCTTGAGGTTCCAACCGCTGACGAAGTCCGTTGCCAACCAATCCAAGAGCTCTGGGTGCGTGGGGAAGTCGGCCCGAGTGCCGAAATCTTCCACCGTGGGAACGATTCCTGCGCCAAAGAAGCGATCCCAGAGCCGGTTGACGGTCACCCGCCCGGTCAGCGGGTTCTTCGGATCGACGATCCACTTGGCCAGTCCCAAACGGTTGTTGGCAAACGTCTTACCCGGGATCCGAAGCGCGGCTGGGATCGCGGCGGTCACCTTCGCTCCGTGGTGGTCGTATTGACCCCGCTGGAGGACGAAAGCATCTCGCGGCTTCGGCATTTCTTCCATCACCATGACCGGCGAGATTTCACTGTCAAGCTGATTCCGCTCCATGACGGCTCGATCTTCTTGCTTAGCGAGTTGGGCGAAGGACGGATCGTGCTCTAAGAGCCAACCTCGCCCTATCTCCGTCCGTTGCTCCTTCGTCCGCTTGTCGGGGGGAATGGCGAGGAGGGGAATCGCCGGGTTCGCGTCTGCGAGTGACTTCGCATCGTCGGGCGAAAGGGCGCGCCGGTACAGCACCACATCGTCGACCTGGCCGTCGAAGACGTCGCCGTCCGAGCGGCGGCCGATCTTCGTCGAGACCGGGGTCTTCAGTGTGCCCGTCAGTTTTCCTGCCCCCTCGACCATGGTCGGAACCGCTTGGCCGTTAATGTAGATGCGCACGCCGCTCGGCTGCATCGATCCGTCGTACGTGACGAGAACGTGGCTCCACTTGCCCATCGGAATCGGAACTTGGGAAACGACCTTGAACGCGTTGTCCGGCCAACTGTCGATCAAGTGCGTGGCCGGCCGGTCGCCGTTCATGAAGATGTCCCAGCCACGATAGTCGTGGCCCATGTCCATGTGGGAGATGGGCGAACCGCCGCCTCGGTTGGGCCGAATCCAGCCACCGTAAGAGAAGTGGTCTCGGGAGTCGAAGTCACCGGCCGAACCGAGGTCGACGTACGCATTCTCTCCCACGTTCGCGGCCCCGCTGCAACGGCCGACGTCGTAGGTGAGCTTTCCGCCCGGCTTAGGCGCGGGTGCGTCACCGGCGGTGAGCGCCAGCGGATTGGATAGGCGGTATCGACCGACGAGACCTTCGTGGAGGGCAGGAGAATCGGGAATCGCCACTTTCCAGTCGGAAATCTTGTCCGAGTTCGCCTCGACTTGGGCCGCGATTTTGGCGTTCAGCTTGTCGACCTGACCCTGAAGTAGGGCCATTCTGGCCGATTGCTCGGGCGTGGGCGCCTTCATCACCGGAGGATGGTCGACGGGGCGCTCTTCGCCGGTCCCGGATTCGGGCACGTTGTTGAAGTAGGCGAAGAGGCTGTAAAAATCTTTTTGGGTGATCGGGTCGTACTTGTGGTCGTGACACCGCGCGCAGCCGGCGGTGAGGCCGAGCCAAACCGCGCTGGTGGTCTCCACTCGGTCGATGACATTCTCGACCCGCCACTCTTCCGCCACGACTCCGCCCTCCGTATTGATCCGGTGGTTCCGGTTGAAGCCGGTGGCCAGCTTCTGCTCCATCGTCGCGTTGGGCAACATGTCGCCGGCGATCTGCTCGACCGTGAACCGGTCGTACGGCATGTTCTTGTTGAACGCGTCGATCACCCAGTCTCGCCAGCGCCACTGGAACCGCTCCCAGTCGGCCTGGTACCCGTTGCTGTCGGCGTAGCGCGCGTAGTCCATCCAATCCATCGCCATCCGCTCGCCGTATCGGGGCGAGGCGAGGAGGCGATCGACGACCCGCTCGTAGGCGCCGGGTTTGGTGTCTTTAAGGAAGGCATCGACCTCGGACGGAGTGGGCGGGAGGCCGGCAATGTCCAAAGTCACCCGGCGGATTAGCGTTCGTTTGTCCGCCTCAGGGGAAGGCTTGAGCCCCTTCTCCTCCATCTTCGCGAGGATGAAATTGTCGATCGGATTCTTGGGCCAGCTCTTCAGTTTTACCGTCGGCACCGCGGGGCGAGTGGCCGCCACGAAGCCCCAGTGCGGCTTGTACTCCGCGCCTTCGAGAATCCACTGTTTGAGGGTCTGCTTCTCCTCCGCCGAGAGGATCTTGTTGCTCGACTTCGGCGGCATGATCATCTCGGGCGGCGCGTTGATTCGGCTGATGAGCATGCTCTGCTCGGGATGGAACGGCACGATCGCGATGGTCCCATCCTTGAGCGGCTTCTTGGCCGAGGGGCCGTCGTCTAGCCGCAGCCCCGCCGCCACCTGCTTCGGGTCGTGCCCGTGACACGTAAAGCACTTGGTGATAATCGGCCGGACGTCCCGGTTAAAGTCGATCGTCTTCTTGATCGGCTTGGGCGACGCCTTAAGCGTAGTGCTCCAGGCCCCGGTCACGAAGAGGCCGACACACCCGAACTGAAGCAATGCGCGAAAGGCGCGTGGACTAGGCGAAAGCGTGCGCATCCATTAATAAGCCTACTCCCGGATTCCCCAGGCTGAGACATTGACCGCTCTCAGAAAGGCAAATGTCCGAATCGTCCCACCTTGTGTCGCCCTTGTTCCGGCTCGAAACGTTCCTTACGGGTGCCTGGTGTCAGATCATGGGCGGGCCGCCCATGGATATCCACGGGCAGGCTGCCCGTGCCACTTCGGAGAGAAGGTCGGCCTGACCCCTTGGCATAGACGTCTCCCGGAACCTACACTGTAAGCGATGATTGGCGATGGGATTTCGAGGCGGAGCTTCCTCGCGACGGCGGGAGCTTCGGTGGCTTGGGTGGCGATGCCGGCGGCTCTGCGAGCGCAGAATACGACGGCGAGACCGATCGTGGGATATGGGGAGCACACCTACGAGTGCTATCACGACTGGCTTACCCCGCCCAGCAACATTGCCTGGGGCGATACCCATGGGCTGGCGACTGACTCTCACGGCCACATCTACGTGGCGCACACCGTCCACTCGTCCAGCGTCGGCAGTGACGCTGTGCTCATGTTCGACCAGCAAGGCAAGTTCATGAAGAGCTGGGGCGCGGAGTTCCGCGGCGGCGCTCACGGTCTCGACCTCCGCAAGGAAGGATCGGAAGAATTCCTATACCACTGCGACACCCGGCGTCGGAAGGTCGTGAAGACCACCCTCGACGGCAAGGTTTTGTGGGAGCGCGGGGTGCCGACCGAGTCCGGCGTCTATCCCAGCGAGGATCGATGGTGCCCGACCAACGTGGCTTTCCACCCCGGCGGCGACCTGTACGTTGGGGACGGCTACGGCTCCAGTTACATCCACCGGTACAGCGCCAACGGCGACTATAAGGGAGTGGTGATCAAGCCGGGCAGCGAGGCGGGTTTCGTCCGCGAGCCGCACGGGCTCTGGGTCGATACCCGGTCGAAGGAGCCCAAGTTGGTGATCGCCGACCGCGCCAATCACCGGCTGCAAGAGTTCGATCTCGACGGAAAACATATCGGCTTCATCACCGACGCCATGCGCCGGCCCTGCCACATCCACTACAACCACGGACTCTGCTTGGTCCCGGATCTGGACAGCGTGGTCACGATCCTCGACGATCAGAACCGTGTGGTGGCGAGCCTGGGCGACGGGATGCCGAGCGGCCTCCGAGACGCTCCGCGGGAGAAGTTCATCCCCGGCAAGTTCGTCCACCCGCACGCGTCGATTTGGATGAACAAGAAAGACATCCTCGTCGCCGAGTGGGTCCCAATCGGGCGAATCACCCGCCTCCGGAAGGTTAGCTAACCGATTGATGAGAATCTTCCGGGCCCCCTCCTCGTCGCACCTAAAATCTCGTCCTGGTCGAGATCTTTTCTCTGCGATGAGGAGGGGGGTGGGGGTGGAGAATTCCGGACGTAGCACTGGCCGCTCGCCAGTGGATCTCACGCCAATGCAACTTGTGCCGATTCCGGACTCCCTCACCCCCAACCCCCTCTCCCTCCTTCGGCACTTACATCCGAAGGAGGGAGAGGGGGCTCCGGATCTTTCCGCCGTCTGCCTTCCGCCTTTTGCCTTCCGGAGAGGTGGCTCGGGAGCGCGAACTTTCTTCTTTCTCTTGGCCCTGACGCCGTTCACGATTCTCTTCGCGGATCAAGGGACGAAGAAGACGAGTTTTAGCCGGGAGGTGGCGCCGATCCTTAAGGCGCACTGCGCCTCTTGTCACTCGGGGGCGAGCGCGGCGGCGGGGTTGGATGTGACGAGTGGGAAGCTGCTCCTGAAGGGGCATTCGGTGGTGCCGGGGCATCCGGACACGTCGATCCTGCTGGTGCGGATCAAAGGGCTCGGCGGGAAACCTCAAATGCCGATGGGGCTGCCGCCCCTGACCGCGGCTGACACGGCGACGATCGAAAAGTGGATCGCCGAGGGAGCTCAGCTCGATGCGCCGGTCGCGCAGCATTGGGCGTATGTCGCCCCAGTTCGCCCAAAGCTGCCACCGCTTAAGTCCGCGTGGGTCCGCAACGCGATCGATGCGTTCGTTCTTGCTCGCCAAAAGAAAGAAGGGCTCCATCCTTCGCCCGAAGCTTCGAGGGAAGTGCTGCTGAGACGGGTCTCCCTCGATCTAACAGGTTTGCCGCCGACGCCGACGGAGATCGACGCCTTCCTGGCGGACAAGCGACCGGATGCGTACGAGCGGGTGGTCGACCGGCTACTCGCCTCGCCGCAATACGGAGAGAAGCAGGCGCGCTCTTGGCTCGATCTCGCCCGCTACGCGGACAGCAACGGGTACGAGAAAGACTTGCGCCGCACCGCTTGGCCTTATCGAGATTGGGTCATCGACGCGTTCAACCGGAACATGCCGTACGACCAGTTCACGATCAAACAACTGGCCGGCGACCTGCTGCCGAACTCGACTCTGCAAGACAAGGTCGCTACCGGCTTTCACCGGAACACGATGTTCAACGAAGAGGGGGGCGTGGATCAAGCCGAGGCCCACTTCGCCGTCATCACCGACCGCGTCGACACCACCGCGACCGTCTGGCTCGGATCAACCATGGCGTGCTCGCGCTGCCACGACCACAAATACGATCCGTTCACGCAGAAGGACTACTACCGGCTGGCCGCATTCTTCACGAACACTGAGGTGTACCCGCGCGGACCGAAGTCGATCGGTGAAGAGAAGTGGTTTGAGGCGGAAACCAAGGTGCCGAGCAAAGAACAGGCGGCCGAGCAAGCCAAGCTGAACGCTTTGATTTCAGAGAAAGAGAAGGCGCTTACCACGAGGTACGCCGGGGCGGACGCGGCTTTCGAGGCGTGGGCCGCTGCGGCTCTGACCCAGCCGACCTGGACCACCTTACGACCGACGCTCGCCATCGCTCCGCAGGGAGTGAACCTCGTGGTCCAACCCGACGAATCGATCCTCGCCACCGGCGCGAATCCGGACCGTGGCCAGTATCACCTGGCGTTCCCGGCCTCTCCCCAGCCGATCACCGGGTTTCGCTTGGAAGCGTTGTCCGATCCATCGCTGCCGTCAAACGGTCCCGGGCGAGCCGGGAACGGGAACTTCGTCGTTAGCCGCATCCAGGTGGCGGCGGGGGACCTATCTCCTGTCGTAGCGAACGTCAAGACCGATTTTCTCCAGGCGGGACTGACACTCGACCGGCTCAATGTCGGTGACGACACTCAAGGTTGGGCCGTCGATGGACAGATTGGGAAGCGGCACGAGATGATGTTCTCCCTCTCAAAGCCGATCCCGGCGGGAACGGCGTTCAGTGTGACGCTCGGTTTCGAATCGCGTTTCGGCACGCACACCCTGGGTCATTTCCGGTTGTCGCTTACCTCAGCGGCCGAGCCGGTAAGCGCCTACCTGCCGGACAAGATTCGCTCCCTGCTGCAGGCAGGGGCCAAGAACGACGAGCTGCGAAACTATTACCAAACGACCGCTCCCCCGCTAGCGGAGCCGCGGCTCGAACTTGCACTACTCAAGAAGAAGCAGGAGGAGCTGGAAGCCTCGGTCCCCACGGCCCTCGTGATGAAAGAAAAGCCGGCGAAGGGGCCGCTTACCTGCTTTGTTCGACACCGCGGTAGCTTCCTCGATAAGGCGGAGGAAGTAACGGCGGGCACGCCGGCCGTATTGCCGGCGCCGAAGAAGGAGCCGGCCAACCGTCTCGATCTCGCGAAATGGTTGGTCGATCCAAAGAACCCGCTTACTGCCCGGGTCGAGGTCAACCGGATCTGGGAGAGCTACTTCGGACGCGGACTCGTGGAAACGAGCGAAGACTTCGGGACGCGAGGGACCCGGCCAACCCATCCGGAGTTGCTCGATTGGCTCGCCACCGAATTCGTCGCGAAGGGATGGGACATGAAGGCGCTCCACCGCCTCATCGTGACCTCTTCCACCTACCGACAGTCGTCGAGCGCCACCGCGGCTCTCATCGCCAAAGATCCGCAGAACCTGCTGTTAGCGCGGGGACCGAGGTTCCGAATGGAGGCCGAGACGATTCGCGACGCCGCGCTTGCCGCGAGCGGCCTGCTCAACCTCAAGATCGGCGGGCCAAGCGTCTACCCGTACCAGCCGGAAGGGGTTTGGGATAGCCCATACAGCGGAGAGGCCTGGATGCCGAGCAAAGGAGCGGACCGCTTCCGCCGCAGCATCTACACCTTCTGGAAACGCACTTCCACCTATCCGGCCTACATGGCGTTCGACGCCACCAGCCGCGAATCGTGTACCGTCCGCCGGATCCGCACCAACACCCCGCTGCAGGCGCTGACGCTGCTTAACGATCAGGAGATGATCGACGCCGCGAAGTCGCTCGGAAATCGAATGCGGGGTGCCGCGAAGGCGACCGACGCCCGACTTGTGACCGGCTTCCGCCTTTGTACGGGGCGCAAGCCACGAGTCGAGGAACTCGGACGTCTGAAACAACTGCTCTCCAAGTTAGAATCCCGCTACGCCCAACACCCCGCCGAAGCGAAAAAGCTAGGCGCAGGCCCCGAAGACGCCGCCTGGACAATGGTGGGAAATGTGCTGCTGAACCTGGACGAAACGATTACGAAGGGTTAGCGGTTGGCGGTTAGCGGTGGGGAAAACGAACTGTAATCAAGCAATCGAGCAATCATCTAATGTCCGACTTCCTTCTCCGCGAAATCACTCGTCGCACCTTTTTTAAGCAGGTGGGATATGGCATCGGCGGCGTGGCGCTTTCGTCGTTGCTGGCGGAGGGGTTGATGGCGGCTCCGCCGCAGGGGAAGATCGATCCGTTCGCCCCTCGCAAGCCGCACTTCCCGGCAAAGGCGAAGAACGTGATTTTCCTTTTCATGGCAGGCGCTCCCTCGCAGCTCGACCTGTTCGACCCTAAGCCGATGCTGAACAAATACGATCAGCAGCCATGCCCGGAAGAGCTGATCAAGGGAGAGCGATTCGCATTCATCCAAGGGCGGCCCCGGTTGCTGGGATCGCCACACAAGTTTGAGCAGGTGGGCAAGTCGGGGCATTCGGTATCCGCTCTGCTCCCACATTTCAAAGAGATCGCAGACGAGGTGGCGATCGTCCATTCGATGACGACGGAGCAGTTTAACCACGCTCCGGCCCAGATCTTCATGAATACCGGGTTCCAACTCCCGGGCCGCCCCGCCTTTGGCTCATGGGCGACTTACGGCCTGGGGACGCTGAACCGCGACCTTCCCGGTTTCGTAGTGCTCATCTCGGGCGAGAACAATCCGGACGGTGGCAAGGCGTGCTGGGGAAGCGGATTCCTGCCTTCCGTTTATCAGGGCGTCGAATTCCGTTCTCAGGGCGAGCCGGTCCTGTTCGTGAACGACCCGGACGGCGTGCCGCGCGAAGTTCGCCGCGATACGCTGGACGCCATCCGCGACTTGAACGGCATGAAGCTGAAGGAAACGCTCGATCCGGAGATCGAAACGCGAATCTCGCAGTACGAGCTGGCCTACCGCATGCAGACGAGCGTGCCGGAGCTGATGGACATCAGCAAGGAGCCGGCCGCCATCCACGAGATGTACGGCACCGAGCCGGGGAAGAAAAGCTTCGGTAATAACTGTCTCCTCGCGCGGCGGCTGGTGGAACGTGGTGTCCGTTTCGTCCAGCTCTATCACCGGGGATGGGACACTCACGGAAACGGCGAGAGCAACGACATCAAGCACGCATTGCCGAACATGTGCGGGCAAACCGACAAGGCGGCGGCCGCGCTGATCAAAGACCTCAAGCAGCGCGGTTTGCTGGATGAAACGATCGTCATTTGGGGCGGCGAATTCGGCCGAACTCCCATGAACGAGGGCCGCGGCGGCTCCCCGTATCCCGGCCGCGACCATCATCCTCGCGCTTTCACGATGTGGATGGCCGGCGGCGGGATCAAGCCCGGCCTCTCGCTGGGGCAGACCGACGAACTCGGCTACAACGTCGTCGAGGACGCCGTCAGCATCCACGACCTCCACGCCACCCTGATGCACTTGATGGGCGTCGACCACACCCGGCTCACCTTTCAATACCAGGGCAGAAACTTCCGGCTGACAGACGTTTCAGGGGAAGTCGTAAAGAAACTGATCGTGTGAAAGAACTCCGGGTTTTCGGGCGACGGCGCCCGAAAACCCGGAGTTCTTTCATTCAACGCGGGAAGGTTTTCCACTTCCCATCGGGAACCTCATACGCCATACTTCCTTAACGCCGCGATGCCGCGGCGCAAGGGGAAAGCGATGCGGACTCACGTCAAGCTCTTTGGTACGTCGGGCACCACAAAACTCGCACGGCAAGTGATGCTGGAGTTGGAGAGCCGCCTGGAAGGGCAAGACGGGGATCACTGCGTCGAGCTTGGCGACGTCCGGGTGAGCCGCTTCTCCAACGAGAACATCGAGGTGCAGGTAGATAACGTGCGCGACCATATCGTGGTCGTTCTGCACACGCAAGCGCCGCCGGTAAGCGACGGTCTTGTCGAGCTCATGGCGCTTCTCGACGCCGTGAACAATGCCCATCCGCGGCAGACGTTCCTCGTCTTTCCGTACATGCCGTATGCCCGGTCGGATCGAAAGAACCGGCCCCGAATCTCCGTGCTCGGACAGCGTCTTCCGGAAATCCTAAATAAGGTTCTCGGGGTCCGCCGGGTTCTCCTCGTGGAGCCACACGACCCGCATCTCAAGCAGTATTTCTTGCCGACCGCGGACGAGATCCCGGGGACGCCGCTGATGGTGCAGCACATCCGAAACTCGCTCCTGAAAACCTGCAAGGCCGACGATTGCGTGCTCGTTTTCGCCGACGCCGGCGCCGCCAAGCGGTATGAGGAGCTCCCATTCGCGCTCGGGCTCCACCGCGCCTACATCCATAAGTCGCGGACGGATCACACCGAGACACCGACGGTGCGGGCCCTTACCGGCGAGGTCCAAGGGAAGCATTGCATCCTCGTCGACGACGAAATCTTGACCGGCAATACCGTTCTCAAGGACGCACAGCTCCTCAAAGAAGCGGGCGCCGCCACGGTTCGGATGTATGCGACCCACGCGGTTCTGATGGACCAGAAGATGTCGACGGAGGCACTGATCAAGAAGCTGGTCGATTCCCCGGTCGACGAGTTCGTGGTGACGGACACGATCCCGGTAGAACTTAAGGCCGCGATGGCGCCCGACCGCATCACCGTCCTCCCCGCCGCGCCTTTCATCGGCGAAGCGATCAAGCGCATGCTGCTCGGCGAATCGCTGAGCGAGCTTCACCATATCTAGCGAAAGTAGTATCGGCTGTGAGCCGATACTACGTGCTGTCGGCTATTCGCCGTAACGCCTCGAAATGCTCTGGGAGAATGCTGTTCGCCGCGAACAGGGACACGCCCGCCGCTCCCCGGTGAAGGGCATGGCGCACTCCCGCCTCGAAATCGTCCGCGCTGGTGAAAGCGGGCATATATAGGCCGGCGTAAACCGGAAATCGCACCGCCTGGATGTTCTCCCGCACGGCATCGCCGATCCATTCCGTAGGAAGGTTATAGAAGCTGTGATAAACCATCGGACAGACCGCGTCGAGCGGCCACTTGTCCCAGCTTTGTCGGCAGATCTTACGGGCCATGCTCGGGGTGGGAAACACGGCGGCGGTGATCTCCTTGCCGTGGGCGTGCACGGTCTCCGCGAGTCCTTCTACGAGCTGGGTGATCGCCTCGTAACGGAAGTGGAGCCACTCTTGATCGGTGGCCGGATCGGCAATCTCTAGCGGGTCGCGTCCCGTGGCATTCCGGAAGGCGGCTCGCGCGGCGTCGGAGTAGTCGAAGTCGAAATCGGCCAGTTCCTCCGTCTGGTCAAGGCCATACGTTTCCCACAGCGCCCGAGGCAGGATCACGTCCGGAAACCGCACGTAATCGAGATGAACGCCGGCGACAAGCGGGTGGGCGGCGAGCTCCGCGGCTCGGTCACGTAGGTAGTCGTGCACGGCCGGCTGGAAGGGGGAGATCCAGCGGTAATACTCCACGTAGGGCGGCTGGTCGAAGCAAGATTTGCCGCTCCGGCTAACCATGAACCACTCGGGGTGATTCTCCCGGATCCACGGTTCGCGGCGGTTGGTTGTCCACATCCAGGAGTGGAGCTCCAGCCCGGCTTCCCGTACGATCTCAAACTCACGGGCATCGATCCCGCCTTCGAGGAACACTCCATGCAAGCCCCCTTCTTTCAGCCTCCGGTATTTGCTACGAAGATCTTCCGTCGTCGCCTTCGCGTCAATGGAAAGCCATGCCCAGTGCTTCATCTCGCAGAGTCTATCGTAGTGCCGGCTTTCGTGGCGCCGGCTTCCAGCCGGCAGCCCAGCCGCCGCAGGCTGCGGCGGTAACTGGGCGGCGACGCCGGTAAACTGGCCTCGTGTCCGCCTTCGACCAGATCAAATACAACGCCGACGGTCTCGTTCCCGCGATCGTGCAGGACCATGCGTCGGGCGAAGTGCTGATGATGGCGTGGATGAACGCGGAAGCGTTGCGACGGACCCTCGAGACGAAGCGGGCGACGTATTGGAGCCGGTCTCGGCAGAACTTCTGGGTGAAGGGAGAGACAAGCGGCCACACCCAGCAGGTGAGGTCGGTCAGCGTCGACTGCGATCTCGACACGGTTCTCCTCAAAGTCGACCAGGTCGGCGCCGCCTGCCACGAAAACTACCGCTCATGTTTCTTTCGGGACGTTGATGACGCCGGGAACCTCGCCATCAACGACACCCCGAGGCTGTAGCCGGCGCCCTCCCTACTTGGTGAAGCGGAACCGGATCGTCACCGTCGCAGAGACGTCGATCTGACCCGGAGAGACTGGGGTTGCCACGGCGTCGGCCGCCATGGCGCGACCCATCATCAGCGGCATGACCTGGATCCCGCCTTCGTTCACCTCATAAACGTCGCCCAACTTGACTCCGAGAGCTTCCGCGATCGCCTCGGCCTTGCCGCGCGCCTCCAAGACGGCCGCTCTCAACGCGCTCTTCCTTGCGGTCAGATCGTCGCGCAGGCCGAACTCGATTCCCTGCACCTCGTTCGCTCCCGCGGCGATGGTCGCGTCGACGACCGGGCCGACTTTCATAAGGTCGACAACTCGGACGGAGACGGTGTTCTGAGCCCGGTATCCGACGATCGAAGGCGCCGTGGTCTGCCCCGGCTTCGGTTCCGAGAAGACGGGATAGAGCGAGAGCGTGCTCGTCTGGATCTGCTTCTTATCGATGCCCAGTTTCGCAACCGCGTCGAGAATCTTTTGAGCGGTGCCGCTCGCTTGAGACTGGACCTCCCGGGCGGTTCGTCCCTGCGCCTGGATTCCGAGCCGGACCGTTGCCACGTCGGGATCGAATCGACTGATGCCATTGCCGCTTACCGTGATCAGCGGCGGAGTCGGGGGTCGCTCCTGTGCGAAGCCGCAGGCCGCAAGCGCGAGAGAAGCGAAAACGACGAGGGCTAAACGCGATTGTTTCATTTGATTAAGTATCCTCCCCCAACATGGCAGATCGAAAGGCGCTGATTGTTTGGGGTGGTTGGGACGGGCACGAACCGGAGAAGGTGGCCCACTTCTTTGAGATGCTTCTTAAGGGGGAAGGTTTCAATGTTGAGGTGAGCAACACGCTCGACACGTTCGCCGACGAGGAGAAGGTTCGGTCGATGAATCTTCTGGTACCGATCTACACGATGAGCGAAATCACGCCTGCTCAACGCGATCCTATATTGCGCGCCGTCCGCGAAGACGGAATCGGAATCGCGGGATGCCATGGAGGAATGTGCGACTCCTTCCGTGTGGACACCGAGTGGCAGTTCATGACGGGCGGACAGTGGGTCGCTCATCCCGGCAACGACGGCGTTCGCTACACCGTGAACATCAACGCCGCCGTTCCCCATCCGATCACCGACGGCATCCCTGATTTCGAGGTGGTTAGCGAGCAGTACTACCTTCACACCGACCCTGGCAACCAGGTTCTCGCTACGACCGATTTTCCGACTCCCGGAGTCGACGGTCCCCACGTCGAAAACCCGTGCAAGATGCCTCAGGTTTGGACGAAGATGTACGGCAAAGGCCGCGTCTTCTACAACGCCCTCGGCCACCATTGCGACGTTCTTGAAGCCGAACACCCTCGCGAGCTGATGCGCCGCGGCTTCCTCTGGGCGGCCAAGGGAGTTGGGCTGATCAACCGGGTCCACGTTTAGCGTCGTCTGCGGATGAAATACCGCAGATGCGCAACTATCGTTAGCTAAACGTGTAAATAACCGTCGCTTCTGACGGCTTTGTCGCTTATTATACATTTTCGATGATACCCAGCAAAATCACTTGCTCAAAATAGCGGCCCCGTCCTAACATGCGGTCTCCGGCGCCGCTTAGGCGCATGGACTACTGTCATGAGAAACTTTGCCAATGCTTCAGCCGCGATTGCGGCTTTGCTTATTCCGTCGGGCATGGCGCTTGCCGGTTCAAGGGTCGACCGGAACATCGTTGTTCCGGACACGTCGATCGATCGGCCGGAAGACCACGGACTCAGGGCCCATACTCACCACCTCATCTACATCGGCCCGCCGCTCATCCGGAGCGACGTCCCCGAGGTTCCGGTCGCCATGAGTGGACCGGCGCTTCTGGCGGCCTTTGCCGGACCATCTGGTTACCACCCCTCCGATATCCGAGCCGCCTATGGGATTCCTTCAACGGGAGGAAGCGGGGCGATCGCGATCGTGGACGCCTATCACTACGCCTCGTCTCTCAACGACTTCAACGTGTTTGCCACCCAATTTGGGTTGGCCAAGGAGACCTCGACGTCGGCTACGTCGAGCAGCAACCAGGTCTTCCAAGTGGTCTTCCAGGGTACCAAGCAGCCGAGGGCCAACGCCGGGTGGGGTCAAGAAGCCGCTCTCGACATCGAATGGGCGCACTCGATGGCGCCTGGAGCAAAGATCTACCTCGTCGAGGCGAATTCGGCGTCTTTGACCGATATGTTTGCCACCGCGCGCAAAGCCGCGACCCTTCCCGGGGTGCAGCAGGTGTCGATGAGCTTCGGCGCCAGCGAGTTCTCATCGGAAGCGTCGTACGACTATTCGTTCACTCAGTCGGGAGTTACGTTCTATGCCTCTTCGGGAGACACGGGCGGCGTTAAGAGCTACCCCGCGATCTCGCCGAACGTCGTGGGTGTGGGCGGCACTTCGCTCCATGTCGACGTAAACGGAGTGGTGACGGGCGAGACCGCGTGGAATGGCAGCGGCGGCGGCCTCAGCACGTACGAAGCCCGGCCGTCTTACCAGGACAGCCTTGCCACCCTTCTAGGAACGAAGCGCGGAATGCCCGATGTCTCGCTAGTGGCCGACCCCTATACGGGCTGCTCGGTTTACGACAGCACCCCCTACCAGGGGTATTCGGGCTGGATGGTGTTCGGCGGAACTAGCCTTGCCTCGCCTTGCGTCGCTGGCATCGCCAATATCTCGGGCCATAACCTCGCTAGCTCGCAGGCGGAGCTGAGCCGGATCTATGCGGGTCTCGGCGGAGGCAACTTCCGCGACATCACTTCCGGAACCGCTGGTTCATTCAGTGCCACCTCGGGTTGGGACTACATCACGGGCGTCGGTAGCCCGGTCGGTCTTAACGGACTGTAAGCAATTGGGAAGAAGGCCGGGGTTCGCCCCGGCCTTTTTAGTGGGTGGCAGTACAATCCTGCGCATGGATTTGACCGTTCAGCCCCGGATCGAAGAGGCTTCGACGCTGCCGGCATCGTTTTACAAAGACCCTGAGATGTTCTCTCAGGTGCGCGAACGGGTATTCGCGCGGTCGTGGCAGTTCATTGGCGACACGGACGATGTCAAGGTGCCCGGCGCGGTCCGTCCATTCACTCTCCTGGAGGGGTTTTTGGATGAGCCGATGGTGGTCACACGGGACATGGACGACCGGCTTCATTTGCTAAGCAACGTCTGCACCCATCGAGGGATGCAGGTTGCGGAGGGATGCGGAAACGAACGGTACCTACGCTGCCGATACCACGGCCGCCGGTTTGGCCTCGACGGCCGATTTCAACATATGCCGGAGTTCGAAGGGGTCTGCGGCTTTCCTTCGCCCGCCGACGATTTGTCCAGGCCGGCGTTCGCTTCTTGGGAAAAGCTGCTATTTGCGGGAGTCGCGCCGGCGAATTCGTTCGAGGAGACCTATGGCCCCATCATCGACCGGCTAGGCTGGCTGCCGCTGAACGAATTCGTCTACCGCCCCGAGCGAGCACGCGATTACACGGTGCGCGCGAACTGGGCCCTCTACGTCGACAACTATCTAGAAGGGTTCCACATTCCGTTTATTCACGCGTCGCTGAATGAGACCCTCGATTACGGGAATTACCACTCGGAGCTGTTCCACCGCTGCAACCTGCAGCTTGCCCACGGGAAAGGAGCGGAGAACACGTTCGACCTGCCCTCCTCTTCACCCGATTACGGGAAGCCGATCAGTGCCTATTACTACTGGATCTTCCCGAACACGATGCTGAACTTCTACCCCTGGGGACTTTCGGTAAACGTGCTGCGACCGCTTGGCCCGGACCTCACCAAGGTCTCTTTCCTGCCATACGTCTGGAAGGAAGACAAGCTCGACCGCGGCGCCGGCAGCGATCTCGACCGAGTCGAGCGGGAAGACGAAGCGGTGGTGGAACTGGTCCAGCGCGGCGTCCGATCCCGTTTCTACGACCGAGGCCGCTTCTCCCCAACCCGCGAGCTGGGCGTCTGGCACTTTCATCGTCTGCTAAGCGAATTCCTGTCCCCGTAGCGTCGGCGTCTCGCCGATGATCCTATTTTCATCGGCGGGCCCGCGACGCTAGGATCGCTACGTCGCTGAGGGTAACCCCGCCCAAGGTGTCGAGCCGCGCATCGGCGTGCGAGAGATCTAGCTGCCCCGTGATCGGATTGGGCACGGCCACGACGAAGACGCCGGCGGCTTTGGCCGCACGGATGCCGTTCGGCGAATCTTCCAGGGCGATCGCTTCCGACGGCTGAACTCCGCATCGTTCACATGCCAGCAAGTACAAGTCAGGGAACGGCTTCGCCCGAGCCGCGTCGTCGCGGCATACGCGGTGACCGAAGCGGTCAAGGATCCCTTGCCGCCTAAGAAGCGGATCGACCCAGGCGTGACTACTGCTGCTAACCACAGCCAACACGAGTCCGGCGAGTCGAGCCTCTTCGGCTAGTTCGGCGACTCCAGGGCGTAACGGCTGAGCATGGATTCGAGCCATGACGCGGTGATGCCGGTCGGCATCTACGGCTACCCACTCGGCGGATCGAGGGGCGAGGCGGGCGAGTAGAGCGATCGGCTTCTCCTCTATCTGATCGGACCCTCGCCCAATGCAGTCGATCCAATACTGCTCAGGGAACTCGGTCCCATGCTCGGCGAAAACTTCCCGCCAAACCTCGACTTCCGGCGTCTCCGTGTCGACGATTAGCCCGTCGAAGTCAAAAAACAGAGCACGCAAAGGCATTTTAGGAGAATATCGTAGTGCCGCCTTCCAGGCGGCATCTTCTCAAGTGTCCCCCCGGCATCCTGCCGGGAAAACATATTGACGACACTACAATAGAGAATGACTTTGCCTCGCCTCACTTCCGGCGGACTGGAGCTTGACCTTTCGGCTGAGAGCTTCGGGTGGCTGCGCGACAGCAACGACGCCATCGGAGACCTGCAAGAGTTACGGACCCGCATGGCCAACGACGGCTATCTCTTTCTGCCCGGTTTTTACGACCGAGAGGAGGTGCGAGCGGTGAGGCGTTCCATCTGCCAGGTGCTGGAAGATGACGGGCTACTCGACCCGGACTTCCCGCTGGAAGCGGCGATGGCAAAGCCGGGAATCTCGACCTACTTCCGTCCTGATATCGCCAACGGCAGCGCGGCACGGCCACTGCTGGAGCGGGTCATCTATGGTGAGAAAATCATGGCGTTCTTCTCCGAATTTTTGGGAGGTCCGGCGATGCACTACACCTTCACGTGGCTTCGAACCATCGCGCCGGGCAAGGGGACCTACCCCCACTGCGATGTGGTCTACATGGGGCGCGGAACTGCGAACGTTTACACCGCCTGGACTCCGCTCGGAGATGTGCCGCTGGAGGTCGGAGGGCTCATCGTCGTGGAAGGCTCGAACCGCAATGAGGAGTTGAGGCGCTCCTACTGCGAGATGGATGTCGATACGGCGTGTCAAAACCTCGGCGGGAAAAGCCAAACCGACTCCGCCGGCCACCCGATGTTCGGTGCGATCGGGGTCGACATGCCCGGTCTGCGAAAGCGCCTGGGAGGCCGGCTTCTAACCGCTCCTGAGTACCGGATGGGCGACCTCCTGATCTTCTCGATTTTCACTGTCCACGGCTCGCTCGACAACTCTTCGCGAGAAATCCGCATGTCCAGCGACTCCCGCTACCAACTCGCCTCCGAGCCCGCCGACGAACGATGGATCGGAGAAACCCCACCCGGCCACGGCGGGGCAATGGTGAGAGAAATGATTTGCTAACCTGGGCCGTAGCGTCGGCGCCCCCGCCGATCTCACCCATCGGCCTAAACTAAGTGTCCCGGAACGCTACCAAAGCAAAGGTATGCGGCATTCGCCGTAGCTCGGCTTCGGGAATATTTGGAAACTGGTTCCAGAACGGTTCCGGGTACTCCTCGAGCAATTCGATGCGAAGACCGGCCCGGATGACCGACGTGACGATCTCGCCCATTGTCCAAATGCGGGAGGTTAACTGGACGGGTCGATCCGGCTCGACCCGTAACGCCGCATTGTAAGGAAACCCCCGCTCCGGCCCCGGTCTGGGTACGAAATACGAAGTACCCTCGGCAAGCCGGAGGGTCGATGCCTCGGTGTCCCAGGCAAAGTCGAGCGGATGGCCCTCGAACAGAAGCAATTTGCCACCTGGCTTGAGAAGGCGAAAAACCACGTTGGACCAGGCATCCAAGTCCATCATCCAGCAAATGGCTCCTCGGCCGGTATGAACCAGATCCGCGGTGCAGTCCAACTCGTGCGGCGTCTGCAACACGTCGGACCGAATCCAGCGCGCGGGCGCGCCGAGCAACTCCGACTTGCGCTGGGCAGCGGCGATCATCTCTTCGCTGATATCGACCCCGACCACCTCTTTTGCCCCGAGCTTCCAAAGCGAAAGCGCGTCCGATCCGTGCGAGCATTGGAGGTGGATCGCCCGATCGCACCACTCGCGAAGGTCGTGGAGGATTCTAAGCTCCGGCTCCATCAGATTGGTGCCCCCGGCTCGGAGCCTCTCGACATCCTCCTCGATCCCGCCCGCGTAGCCTCCTCGGGCCGTCCGGTTCCACGCCTCCCGATTCCCTTCATGAAGCGCCTCGATGTCCATCGGTCGAGTCTAGCTCCGGAACCAGCCGATCAGTTTTTGAAAGACCGAGCGGAATCCGTCGGCTTTTCCGCCATCGTTCGGCTGGCCAAAGCTGTGGTCGGCTCCTTCGATCCTCTCGTACACGACTTGCCGGTTTCGGGCGCTTAGTTCGGCGTACAGAACGTCCGCTCCGGATGGCACGACGTTCCGGTCGGCCAATCCCTGAGCGAGGTAGACGGAAGTTCGGCTGCGAAGAGTTTCGGCCAGTGTGGAGCTCGCGAGAAAGGTCGACCAGCGTCGAAACGGATGTCCCCATGCAAACTTCGTGGTGCTCACCGGATCGCCCAAGATCTGCTTCCATTGGGCGTAAACCGCCGCGGTGCCTCCCCCAAGGAGCTGGGAGAGGTCGTACAGTTGGTTCGGACCGCCGCTCGCCAGTAAGCCAAGGTGGGTAACGCGAGGGTTTTCGGCGGCGACTCGCGCCGCCACGATTCCACCCTCGGAGTGGCCCATCACCAGCGTCCTGCCCCGATCGACATCTTTCCGCTTCCATGCGTCGCGCAGGGCCGCGCCGTTCGCCTCCGCCCACCGATCCAGGGTGTGCTCTCGTAGGAATTCTTCGGGGCACCCCTCGGCCGAACCGGGACGAGGCGGTTGAAATGCGAACGGCACCCCAGGCTTCTCGACCGCCATTACTCGAACCTGGCCGCCGGCCGTGTTCTTCAGCAGGTTTTGCAAGCCGCCATAGAGCTTACC
Organism: Fimbriimonas ginsengisoli Gsoil 348; assembly: GCF_000724625.1. GTDB lineage: Bacteria > Armatimonadota > Fimbriimonadia > Fimbriimonadales > Fimbriimonadaceae > Fimbriimonas > Fimbriimonas ginsengisoli. The sequence continues at coordinate 3,004,281 of NZ_CP007139.1, forward strand.
GTCGCGCACGATCCACATCGATTGGCCGCCCGATCCGCCTATCAAAAGCGCGAGCGGTAGCCGCTCCTTTTCGCTCGTGACGTAATAGGTGATTCTTCGTCCGTAACGGTCACGGCACGTGTGGCGTGTGAACGAGGACTTGAAGCTCTCAAACGGAGGCGGCGGCTGCTGACGGAGCACCGTCGGCAGCGGAATCAACGGCGACATAGTGCTCGATACGTCGTCGGCGCCCCACCCCGGTTCCCAAGCCGTCTGCCTGCGGTGTCGGCGCTTCGCCGCCGATCCAGACAAACCCCTCTTACATCGCCTAAACGCCGATGAAAGTTAGGATCGGCGCCTCGCCGATCATCCGAACAAACCCCTCCTTGCATTGCCTAAACGCCGACGAAAGGAGGGGCGTCGGACGGCCGGCGAGGCAGGGGCTGTCAGGTCTAACAGGTACCCTGAGGGCACATGAGTGAAGTACAAGTCATTGCCCTCGGCGGCGTGGGAGAAATTGGAAAGAACTGTAGTCTGGTGCGCGAAGGGGACGACATCGTCGTCATCGATTGCGGGCTCAGCTTTCCCACCGAGGAGATGCTTGGAATCGATATCGTCGTTCCCGACTTCACCTACCTAGTCCAAAATAAAGAAAAGGTCCGCGGGGTTTTCCTTACCCACGCCCACGAGGACCACGTCGGCGGCCTTCCGTACCTGCTCCGCGAGATCGACGTTCCGATCTACTGCACCGAATTCACCCAGGCTCTCATCCGCCAACGACTCGAGGAAAAGCTTCCGCATAAGCAGCTCGATTTCCGCATTTTCAAGCCCGGCGACATTATCGAGGCCGGCAAGCTTTCGGTTGAGCCGGTCCGGGTCACCCACTCGATCCCCGAGAACTGCTCGATGGCGATCCGCACGACCCATGGCATCGTGCTCTTCACCGGCGACTTCAAGTTCGACTTCACGCCGGTCGATGGAAAGTTGGCCAACATCACCCGCTTTGGCGAGCTCGGCCGGGAAGGGGTTCTGATCCTGCTGAGCGACTCAACGAACGTGGAGCGGCCAGGATGGGGACCCAGCGAGCGTGCCGTTTCCGAGGGGCTTCGCAAAGTCTTCGGCGAGGCCGAAGGACGAGTTTTACTTACGACCTTCGCCAGCAACATCCACCGCATGCAACAGGTGTACGAGATCGCGGCGGAGATGGGCCGCAAGGTTGCCGTTGTGGGCCGCCGAATGGAGCAGAACCTCGATACCTGCGAGCGGCTCGGCTACGTTCGGATTCCGAAGGGAACTCGTATTCGCTTGGACGAGGCGCGGCAGTATCCCGATAACAAGCTCGCGATCCTCACGACCGGCAGCCAAGGCGAGCCGATGAGCGCACTGGTGCAAATGTCGAAGGGTGAGTACGGTCGGTTACAGATCAAGGCCGGGGACACGCTGATCTATTCGGCCCGCCCGATTCCCGGCAACGAAGCGGCGATTTGGCGAACGATCAACCGCCTATTCGACCAGGGATGCCGCGTCGTTTACGAAAGCCCGACCCCGATCCACGTCTCCGGCCACGCCTATCAGGAAGAGCTGAAGATGATGATCAACCTGACCCGACCGTACTACCTGGCTCCCGTCCACGGCGAGCCGCGCCATCAGCACCTCTACCAAGAAATCGCCCGGAACATGGGTTACCCCGACCACCGGGTGTTCACGATGAAGGACGGCATCCCGCTCATGATGGACGACACGAGCGCCCACCAGGGGGAGGCGGTCCCCGCCGGCCGGGTACTGGTCGACAGCAGCGGCACCCCCGGGGTGACCGACGACGTCTTGCGCGACCGAAACAACATCGCCAAGGACGGGATCGTCGTGGTGACGGTGCCGATCGATATGACGAAGGGGGTTCTCGCTTCCGATCCGGCCTTCCAAGCGCGCGGATTTCACGGACCCGAGGGGATTTTAGACGCCGCTTACGACGTGGTCTACGATGGACTGACCTCGCTCAGTCGGGACGAGCTCCGGGATACGAACCGCGTAAAGCATGATGTCTCGGACACCGTTCGTAAACTCGTCCAAAAGCGCACGAACCTTCGCCCGTTGGTCCTGCCGATCATCGTCGAGGTTTAGAGGATCTGAAGGTGTAAAGGCGGTTGCGCGGAGCCACCGCTGCCTTGCCTCGGCAGATTAGAGGAAGTTACGGTTCAGAGTACTGGCCGACCGCATCTAAGAGGCCTCGGACGGTAAGTCCGGAAGGCCCCTCGGGATCCTCCTCGTAGCGGTCGGCTTCCCCAAGCGGCATCGAGGAGAGGGGGAGAAATCCCCACTCCTTCTCGGACGGGGAGTAGTCGAGCCGGTCGTCCGGGTTCGCTCGTTCGCTCAGGTAAGCCAAAACCGCGACCACGCCGAGACTAACCACGACTAGCCCTAGCAAGGTAAAAACGAGTTGGCCTTGGCTAACCATAACCCTATGCAGTATAGCGCTTAATGCGCTCGGGGGCGCAATAAAACTTGTCAGTGGTTTTACGGGCATTCGCCAAGTTCGCAGTTGCGCTTGACGCCCCCTACGCTTTACACTCTGACCGAGAAAGATTGCGCTTACACGTTTCCTCCCTAGCCTCAACCTGTGTCCACGTGTCACAGTGAGAGGCGAGCGTGAGGGTAGCCCGGTAGCGGAGCAAGTGCGTTCAAAAGAGGTATTTCAGTTTGAATCCCTACCTATTCATCATTGGCGGCTTCTTGTTTGGTGTACTCGGCGCTTGCGCAATCCTCGTTCCGATGCTCAAGAACCGTGGCACCGACGATACGGACGCCCTCGAGAACGAGCGGCGTGCCCTCGAAGACCGCTACGCACAGCAGCTTCGCGACAAGGACGAGGTGATCGCGCACGCCAAGGCGGAGGCCAATCAGCTCGCAAACGAGCTCGTCGCTGTCCGCCAAGAGGCGGATTCACGGGTTTCGGCACTGAACGACGACCTCCTTGGCGCGATCGAGCAACGCTCGCGAGGGCCCGAGGAAAACGAACGCCTCGCCGAGTTGGAAGCCCACCTCAGCCAGCGAGACGCCGAGATCGACCGTCTCGGCCAAGAGCTCGTCGAGGCTAAAGCCGCCGCTATGAGCAAGGGAAACCCGGACGAGATCAATCGACTCGCCCTGGAGCTAGCCGAGCTTAAAGTCGACCTTGCGAGCGCAAATCGAACCCACGACGCGATCCTGGCCGCCAAGGAATCGGAATTCGAACGGCTCCTGAAGGAAAAGGAGGCCTCGCTGCAACGGGAGCGCGATCTCCTCACGAATCACGTCCAGAACCAGCTCGAGGACCAAAAGAAGGCTTTCGCCGCAACCGAGCGGGCGTTGCTTGCCAAACTGGAAACCGTTTCCGACCAGTCCCTAAGGACAGCCACCGAGCAGCTCGTGCAAGCCGCCAACGAGACCTTCAACCGAGCCTCCGAGCAGGGAAGCGAAGTCGCCCTTAAGCAAGAGACGATCGACGACCTTATGAAGCCGGTTCGCGAAGCGCTCGATCGACTGGAGCGGCAGAACCAGCAGATGGACCGCCGCCGGGAGAGCGCGTTCGAGGCGATCGAGCGGGGAGTCCAGCAGCTTACGTCTGAGGCAAGCCAGCTTGCCAACGCGCTCCGAAAGCCGGCCGCCCAAGGCGCTTGGGGCGACATGACGATCCAGACCATTCTGGAGAATGCCGGTCTCATTGCCGGTGAGAACTTCATCCTGAAGGATTCGGGTGAGGACACCAAGAAGCGTACGGACGTGGTGATCAAGCTGCCGCAAGACCGCATGCTGGTCATCGACAGCAAGGCGCCGCTTGAAGCGTTCTGGGATGGGATGAACGCTCCGAACGAAGAGACCCGCGCCATCCGCATGAAGGCGCATGCGCGCCTCGTTCGCGATCATGTACGCGAGCTCGGCCAGGCGCACTATTGGGCCGGCTACGATTCGCTTCCCGACTGCGTGATCATGTTCCTGCCGACAGAGGGCGCGTTCTTCGCCGCTCTCGAAGCCGAGCCGACGCTGATGCAGGAGGCCAAGGAAGCGGGCGTTTACCTTGCCAACCCGATGACCGTCCTCAACATGGCCCACATCGCCGCTTATGTCCTCGCGGACGAGCGGGTGCGGCAAAACGCCCAGGAGATCAAAGATCTCGGCTCCGAGTTGTATGAGCGGCTCCGAATGTTCGGCGAGCACTTCTCCAACGTCGGCCAGAACCTGCGGCAGTCGGTGGACAGCTACAACAAGGCGCTTAGCTGGATCGACCGGAACGTCATGCCGACGGCTCGCAAAATGCAGCTTCAAGGCGTGCAGAAAGGTAAGGCTCTGACCCCCGCCTCGCACATCGATAAGTCGGTGAAGTCGTTCCAAAACGCCGACCTCCGCGAGCTCCCCGTAGAATCGACCTACGAAGAGCCAATCGAAGAAGAGGTCTAGTTCCAGACGTAGCATCGGCTCCTAGCCGATGACCGAACCCAATCTTACGTGCCCCTAGGAGGTCTCCGGACTCAGCCTTGGGGCGCGTTCGGTTTATCGGGTAGGCATCCCCGCGGACCCGTCAGAATACGGGGTAGCAAATGCCCACACGAAGAGAGTTCTGCCAAACCACCCTTGGCGCCGCTGCTGCCGCCCTCGTCCCCTCGTTCGACCTCCCCGCTCAGTCCAGGAAAATGGAGCCTTACGCCAAAGACCGCCCGCTTCACGAGTTGCAGCAAGCCTTTCTCGACCTTCGTTTCGGAATGTTCATCCATTTCAACATGGCAACGTTCCAAGATCGAGAGTGGGGCGACCCAACCTCCCCGCCCGATCTCTTCAATCCGACCCACCTCGACACCGACCAATGGGCGGAAGCTGCGAAGTCGGCAGGAATGACGTGGGGGTGCCTTACCACCAAGCACCACGATGGCTTCTGCATCTGGCCTACGGCTACCCGAAGCGCCAGCGTACGGCACACGGCGCACAAAACGGACGTCGTCCGAGCCTACGTCGACTCCTTCCGTAAGCACGGGCTAAAGGTCGCGCTCTATTTTTCGATCCTCGACTTGCGAGAAGACATCCGCCACTTCGATGTAACGCCCGACAAGATCCAGCTCATCAAGGATCAACTCACCGAGCTATTCACGCACTACGGCGAGATCGATGCTCTTATCATCGACGGGTGGGACGCCCCTTGGAGCCGGATCACTTACGAGGAGGTTCCGTTCCATGAGATCTACGGGATGCTGAAAAAGCTTCAGCCGAACTGTCTCATCTCCGACCTGAACGCAAGCCAATACCCTCCGTCCGGCCTCTACTACACCGACCTCAAGGCATTCGAGCAGAATGCGGGTCAGCACTTGCCGGAGGAAAGCAGCGTCCCCGCGTTTTCCTGCGTGACGATTACCGACGGCTGGTTCTGGAGGCAGTCGGACGTCGATGGTCCGCTCAAAACCACCAAACAGGTCGTGGAAGAGTGGTTGGTCCCGCAGAACGCGCGGCACTGCAGCCTCATTCTCAACGCACCTCCGACTCGCGAAGGACGCTTCGCGCCAAACGTCGTAGAGCGGCTTAAGGAAATCGGTCAGGCTTGGAAGCACGGCGGTCCGACCGCCAAGATCCGCCCGACCACCGTCATTACGACTTCGAATCTCGCCACCGGCCGGCCGATCAAAGCGAGCTCCTCACCCGACACGGTCGGACCCGATTTGGCGAACGACGGAAACTTCAACTCTTCCTGGTATCCGGATTCGGGCCGCACCGAGGCATGGCTCGAGGTCGACCTCGGCGCGAATCGTTCGTTCAACACCTTGGTGCTCGTGGAGCCGGTCGGCAAATGGAAGGATTACCAGGAGTCCCGGATCAAGTCTTATCGCTTCCAAGCTTGGAGTGGCGGCTCTTGGCACGACCTGGTCGTTGGGAACTCGCCGCAACGGGTTCAGATGCACGAAATTCCGAGAACTAAGGCCGACCGTCTGCGCTTACACATCGAATTCACGGACCCAATCCCCCACATCTCCGAAATCGGGGTTTACGACGAACCAAGGAGTTAGCCGGCCAGCTTCGATCCACCCGGCACGCTGGAGCGCGAACTTCAGTTCGCTTGCGGGGTCGACTTCAGTCGACCCCATCGGTCGCGGGCTAAAGCTCGGCGACACCAGCCGGCTGAAGCCGGCGCTCCATTTCCGGAGCTCTCCCCAACCCGATATTGACTCGCAACCGCAGACCGGATAGCCTTATCGGCACGTATGGAATCCGTCGCAGCGATCGTGGAGGAGTTGCGGGCGCTTGGCAGCCCTTCGGTCAAGAAAGTGCTCGTCAATCATGGAGCTCGGGAACCGTTTTTCGGCGTCAAGATCGGCGACATGAAGCCGATCGAAAAACGGCTGAAGCCAAACTACGAGTTGGCGTTGGAGCTGTACGCAACCGGAATTTCCGATGCGATGTACCTTGCCGGGCTCATCGTCGACGACATGAAGATGACTCGCGATGATCTGCAGACGTGGGTCGAGGGGGCCAACTGGTCCTTGCACTCGGAGAGCACCGTGCCATGGGTCACTTCCGAAGGAAGGTACGGCCGCGAAATGGCGTTACAGTGGATCGACTCGCCGGTGGAAACCATTGCCTGCGCGGGTTGGCGCACGCTGAGCTGCCTTACTCAGATCAAGCCTGATTCCGAGCTCGACATCCCAGAATACAAAGGGCTGCTTAACCGGGTGAAGGACACCATCCATGAGCGGCCCAACCGGGTTCGATACTCGATGAACGGTTTTGTCATCGCGTGCGGAGCCAATGTAAAGCCACTCACCGAGCTGGCCCTGGAGTGCGCCCGGGAAATCGGAGAGGTCTCCGTGATGATGGGGGCCACCGCCTGCCGAGTGCCGTTTGCGCCCGACAGCATCGCGGAGGTCGTGGCGCGAGGGACGGTCGGTAAGAAGCGCAAGACGGCGAAGTGCTGATCGCGACAAAACCAAGCTAACTGTACGGCGCGACCTCCGAGGTCCGGAGGGAATAATGGGCTCATGGCGGATTACACCGCGCGGCGAGCCGCGTTTCGCAAACTACACGAGAGCGGATGCTTCGTCGTTCCAAACCCCTGGGACATCGGTTCCGCCCGGTACCTGGAGACGCTGGGATTCAAGGGTCTCGCCACGACCAGCGCCGGGTTTGGCTTCTCCCGTGGCCTTCCGGACTCGGTCAAGGCGCTCACTCGGGAAATGGTGCTCGCCCACGTCGCCGAGATCGTTCGGGCCACGGAGCTTCCCGTTAACGCCGACTTTCAAGCCGGCTATGCGGCCACTCCGGAAGGGGTGGCGGAGAGCGTCCGCCTCTGCGTCGAGACTGGTGTCGCCGGTCTTTCGATCGAGGATGCGACAGGCGAATCGAGCCGTCCGCTCTATGACATTTCGGAGGCGGTCGATCGCCTCGCCGCCGCCCGAGCCGCCATCGATGCCTCGGGCGCCGACGTCTTGTTGACGGCCCGCGCCGAGTGTTTCCTCGTCGGCCATCCCGATCCGCTAAATGAGTCGATCAAACGGCTTCGCGCCTACTCGGATGCCGGAGCGGACGTCCTCTTCGCGTCGGGACCGCGGCAGCGGGACCAGATTCGTGCGATCGTGGATGTGGCCGGACCGAAGCCGGTGAACGCCATCGTAACTGCCGACTACGGCTTTTCCGTTGCCGACATGGAGGAAATGGGAGTTCGCCGCATCAGCGTTGGCTCCGCCCTAGCCCGAACCGCATGGTACGGCTTCATCCGCGCGGCGAAGTCGATTGCTGAAGAGGGAAGCTTCGCTGGCCTGGAACAGGCATCCACCTTCGCCGAGCTGAACGCGCTATTCGAATCTCACAACTGATATTGCGTGCTCGATTCTGAGCTCCCGGTGACGCTCGCCAGCCGCGAAGCATCAAGGAATATATGCTCCTCGCGCTCCTGCTCGCGGCTCCTCATACGCTCCGGATCCTGTTCGTCGGCAACAGCCTTCTGCACGTGAACGAGGTTCCTGCGACCGTCGCGAATATGCTTCAAAGCGACGGAAACGGCACCCGCGTGGCGTACAAGAATTACTTCGTCGGCCACCTCGAAGACGTGCCCCCGGGTTCGGAGATTGCCAGAGAGGTCGGCAGCGGCCGGTACGACATCGTGGTTCTCCAGAGCGCCATGGTGAGCTCATCCCTGACCCGGAACTACGCTCAGACCCGAGGTATCGCGATGGCGAAAGATGCCCTTGCGCACCGAGCGCGGGTTCTGCTCTATGTCGAGTGGCCAAGACGAGGGGTCGACGAAACGGAGTACACGATGAATGTCTACCGAGGCATCGCCAAAGCCTCCGGCGCGGAGATCGTGCCCGTCTGCTACGCCTGGAATTGGGTGCACCAAAAAGCGCCGAACGCGCCGCTTTGGAATCCCGATGGCAACCACGCCCTCCCGTCCGGCTCCTTCGTCGCAGCCGCCTGCCTCTACTCCTTCATCGCCGGCATCAAGGCGACTCCTACCTACCGCCCTGCCGGAGTCGACTCTACCTTTGCGTCACTCGCCCTCTTAGCCGGCCGCCGCTCCGCCATCCAGCCTTAGGCAGCGTCGCCGGTCGTGTAGCCGCAGGTTGGCTCGTACCTGCGCGAGGGTGTTTCGTGTGTTGACCTTGTATGCGGATCGGTGGTGGGCTGTCGCGCAGGTACGAGCCAACCTGCGGCTACAACGCTTCGCGTTAAGACAGAAGGATCGTCGGCGGGGCGCCGACGCTACTTGCCGGCCGCCAATCCGTTCCCCGTCAAGTAAGCGTGGCTGTCGCGGACCGCGTCCATCATGTCGCCGTCGTACTCGTCGAGTTCCACAACGAGCCACGCCGGGTTTGCCGCCTCGATGCAAGCACGAACATCGACGGTGCCGTGCCCCACTGCCGTCATCGGCTCGCCCTTAATTTGCGGTCCGTCTTTCACGTGCATCAAAGCGACCCGATCTGCGTAGCGGGCGACCATCTCCTCCGGTTTGTTGGCCATGAAGTTCGACGACCAATAGATATCGAGCTCCAGCTTTAGATTTGGCACGAGCCGCACCAAGTGGTCCATCACCAGCACGCCGTCTCGGCACTCGAACTCCATCCAGTGGTTGTGCAAGCCAAAGGTAATCCCCGCATTTGAGAGGATTGGCAGCGTCTCATTGAGCGTTACCGCCGTCTTCTCGATGCTCTCGCGTGTTTCGAACGCTTCGACCCAGAACCCACCGGCCGCATAAGTAGTGCCAAGGGCGTGGCAAGACTCCACGAGCTTCTCCGCTCCTTCTACGGTGCCGACATCTCCCCAGGTGGAAGAAACGACCATTCCAAGATCTTCGACGATCGACCGAAACTCAGCCTCCGAAAGCCCATTGCCTGCTCCCCCTTCGACGCCTCGGTACCCGATGTCGGAGATTTCCTTGAGAACCGCAGGAAGGCCGCGGTCGGCAATGACATTGCGGCAAGTGTAGAGCTGGATAGAAAGCGGCTTCATCGCGTCCCGACTTTAGCCCATTCCCGCAAAACCAATCTCCGCAAGCCCCCTCTCCCTCCTCGGGATGCATGTGCCCGACGAGGGAGAGGGGGTTGGGGGCGAGGGAGTCCGGAAGAGCCGGGCTGGAGACCAGCGGTCCTTTCGGAAGGGTAAAACCCAATCGCCGACAAGGTCCGAAATGCTCTCCCACCTAATTCTCCGATCGCTCCTATCCGTAATTATCGTGGTCGGGCCGACTCCGTCGTTCCGCCCCTATCGACGGCCGGTCACCCTGTGGGTTCCTCCCTATGCCATCGACAAGTCGAAGGCGCAGCTTCCGGCGGTTCAAGACGCGATCACCCACCTTGATCTCCAGTTTTGGGTCCCGACGAAGACCGGCGGAGTGGCCAAAGTTGGATTCGACGAAGTGACCGACAAGGTGATTGCCGAGCTTCGGGACTGGGGGCACGCGCATGGAATAAGGGTGATGCTCTGCGTCTTCAACGCCGAAAAGGACTGGGACTGGCCGCTCGCCAAAGCCGCCTTCGCCGACCACCGGTCCGACCTCGTGAAGAACCTCGTCGCGGAGATGGAGCGGCGGAAACTCGATGGGATCGACATCGACCTGGAAGGTCCGGGCTCTTTCGACGCGGATAAAGACGCGTTCATCTCCTTCATGTCGGATCTGTCGAAGGCGTTGCGGCAGCGTAAGAAGCACCTCACCGTGGACTCGTTCTGCTACAAGTGGAACGCTCCCAACCAAACCTGGTGGCCGGATATCTTCCCGCTCGTCGACTCGATCGTCACGATGGGATACGAGGAGACCGGGCTAGGCGCTGAGGAGTGGCGATCGTACGCTGCCCAAAAGACCGCCGCCGGTACAAACGCGGCGAAGCTTCAGATCGGGATCCCCTCAGACAAAGAGACGTGGAAGGGGAACACCGCTCTCGAGCAACTCCAATGGATCGGGAATGACGCCACGATGGGCATCGGCATCTGGGACGCTCAACTCCCGGCCAAGGTTTGGCGTTTGCCCGAGGTTTGGCAGGCGGTCAAGGCAATTGCCCTTCCCAAGAAGTAACCTCGTCAAATGGGATTGACCCTCGGCTGCTTGCTCGCCGTCTCTTGCTTCACGACTCCGACAATGCAAAACCAAGGCGAACGCGAGGAGCTTCTTACCCGAGCGATGGCGGCGACCCAAGCGGCAATTCCTGCCGCCGAGGCCGATCCGTCCCGGCCGTCGTTTCACTTCCGCTCGCCGGCCCTCTGGATGAACGATCCAAATGGACCGATCTACTACCGGGGCTGGCATCACCTCTTCTACCAATTCAATCCGTACGGCGACCAGTGGGGGAACATGCACTGGGGTCACGCCCGCAGCCGGGATCTGGTGAACTGGGAGCATCTTCCGGTCGCCATTTGGCCTTCGAAGTCGAAAGGGGAAGATCACGTCTTTTCCGGATCTACGTTCCTCGACGATACCGGCAAGCCAGTGATCGTCTACACCAGCATCGGCGACAAGCGCCCGCCCGAACAGTGGGCGGCGACCCCGCTCGACCGAGATCTACTCACCTGGGGCAAGCCGGCCACCGACCCAATCCTAACTTTGCAGACGAGCGCTCCCACGTCGGTCGACGAGTGGCGAGACCCGTTCCTCTTCAAAGAATCGGGCCACACCTACCTTGTTACCGGCGGAGCGATCAAAGGGCATGGGGTGGTGGCGCTTTATCGGGCCACGAGCGGCGACCTGATGAAGTGGGAATATGTCGGGGTCCTCTTTCAACACCCGACGGCGGGCAACCTGGAGTGTCCGAACTTTGCCAAGATCGGTGATCGGTGGGTTCTACTCGTCTCCGTCGGCGGCAAGGTCGAGTCGTTCGTGGGCAAGCTCGATACCCATTCCATGCGGTTCGAATCCGAGCGCACCGGAGTGCTGGCGGAGGGCTCGTACGCCAGCCAGTTGGTCACCGATAAGCGCGGCCGGTGCGTCCACCTTGCGTGGATTCCAACCTCAAACCACAAAGGTTGGAACGGTTACCTGGCATTGCCAAGCGTCCTCACCGTTTCGCCCGACGGCGTGTTACTCCGCAAGCCGATTGACGCCCTCGCCAAGCAGAGGGTCCGCAGGCTGATCTCGTTGAACCACAAGCTGGAAGGGAACCTTGAGCTTCCGATGAAGATCGAGGGGACCCAGCTAGAAGTTTTGCTTGACATCGAACCCGGTACCGCAGAAACGATCTCCATTCACCTCGGCGGCGCGGACATCGTTTACCGATGCCAGCAGCAAGAGCTGCTAACCCCGGGTCGAACTCCTGTCCGGTTGGAAAAGCTCAAGCTGCACCTCTTTCTCGACCACGGCGCTCTCGACCTCTACTCCGCCGATGGCGCCGTCACTCAATGCGCGATCATCCCTTCTGCACAAGGACTTGCCATCTCTGCCACGGGCGGTGTAGCAAAACTCCGATCCCTGATGGTCTACACCATGAAGCCGGCAACGTTCGACCTGAGCAAATTCCGATAACCCCCGTAGCGTCGACGCCCTCGCCGATGCCGCGAACGTACGTTCGCCAGTTGCCGGTCTATTCTCCCGACCCCGGCAGGGGTCTTCAGAAATTAGCCGCGGGTCGCAGACCCGGGGATAGGAAGCCACTCGGCCCCCAAGATGTGGGCAAGGACAGGGATTTATCCCCGGAGAAACCTTGAACCGCAGCGAAAGGCTACGGGGCAAGCCAACACAAGGTTGTCAATGACCATGAGTCCGGCGAATGGTGGAACCGGATTGCGCCCAACGTCTTATGATCAAGAGATATGCGCAAAGAAGCTTTTGACGCCATCGTGATCGGGGCTGGCCAAGGAGGGGATCCCCTGGCGAGGGCGTTCGCCCAGTCGGGGAAACGCACCGCGCTGATCGAGCGAGCCGCGGTCGGCGGGACGTGTGTCAACTATGGCTGCACGCCAACCAAGACTCTCGTGCACATCGCCAAGGTGGCGAACACCGTCCGGCGGTCGGAAGAATACGGGGTTCACTCCTCGGCTCCGGAAATGGACATGCTCAAAGTCCGAGAGCTCAAGCGAGCCATCGTCGCAGACTTTCGCGACGGCACGGAAGCGAAGATCAAGAAGGTCGCGAATCTGGAGCTCATTTACGGCCACGCCCGTTTCACCAGTCCCAAAACCGTGACGGTCGGCCCCCGCACCCTCCAAGCGGAAACGATCTGCGTCAACACCGGCACGAGGCCACTGATCCCTCCAGTGGAAGGCCTGGACAAAGTTCCGTATCTCGACAACGCCTCGATCATGGAATTAGACCGCGTTCCCGATTCGCTCCTTATCATGGGGGGCGGCTATATCGGGCTCGAGTTTGGTCAGATGTACGCCCGATTCGGAAGCAGGGTCACTATCTTCGAACACGGAACACGTTTTCTCCCGCGTGAGGATCGGGACGTGGCCGACGAAGTCCTCAAGATTCTGCGGGAGGACGGAATCGACATTCGTCTCGGCTACAACGTTAAGCGGGTGAGCCACGACGGCGCTCGGCTTCATTTGGGAGCCGAAACCGCCAATGGGAAGGAGCGTTTTGAGGGTACGGACCTATTGGTCGCCGTTGGACGCCGGCCGAACACCGACGATTTGGGGATCGAGCTGGCCGGCATCGAAGTCGACGAGCACGGTTACATCAAAACCGATCCCAAACTCAAAACGACTGCTCCCGGCATTTTCGCCCTTGGCGACGTAAAGGGCGGCCCCGCCTTCACCCACATTAGCTACGACGATTTCCGGCTCCTGAAGGAAAACCTGATCGACGGCGGCGACCGAAAGATCACCGGGCGACCGATCCCATATTGCATGTTCACCGACCCCCAACTCGGACGGGTGGGCTTGAGCGAGGAGGAGGCGAAGAAAAATGGGATCGATTGCAAGGTTTGCAAGATGCCGATGGCTAACGTCGCCCGCGCTCTCGAAATGAACGAATCGCGCGGATTCATCAAGGCATTGGTCGATCCCGGCACGGACAAGATCCTCGGCGCAGCAGTGCTTGGCGTAGAGGGGGGCGAGGTGATGTCGATGATCGAGCTGGCGATGCTGGGCGGACTTACCGCCACCGATCTAAGAAACGGGATACTCGCCCATCCGACCCTGTCGGAGCTGCTGAACAACCTGTTTATGTAGGTGGGTAGAGCTTGGCGAGGCTCGCGAGGACGGCATACAACTCTTGTGGGTTGATCGGTTTCGACACGTAAGCGTCCATCCCCGCGTCGAAGCACTTCTCCTGGTCCCCTTCCATCGCGTAGGCGGTTGTGGCCACGATCGGGACATGGCGACCCGTGGCGACTTCCCATTCACGGATCGCAGCCGTCGCCTCGAATCCATCCATCTCGGGCATCTGAACGTCCATCAGAACGACGTCGAACGGGGTTTTCTGAACCAACTCTAATGCCTGACGTCCGGTTTCTACCGATTGGACCCGGCATTGCCATCGCTGCAGGAATTTCTCGACGATTTTCCGGTTGACGGGGTTATCCTCCGCAACCAAGACGTTGAGTCCTAACGGGACCTGAACACCTTCCTCCGGGGCGGTAGCAAGCCGTTTCGTTGACGTCGGCTGGCCTCCTCCAAGCTTTTGCAGAGTCTCAAGGATCTGCCATTGCCGTACGGGTTTGGAGAGGGCGCCGGCTACGAAACCGCTGGACTCTACCTCGACTTCAACTCGGGTACCCAGTGGAGTCAGGAGGTACGTCGTTGGGGTCTCAAGTCCCGCAAGCCGTAGGGCGCTGATCGCACTCTTCCACGTTCCGCCCTCCAGGTCGGCATCGATCAGGAGTAGATCGGGACGATGTCTCACCAGAGCTACAAGATCGTTGATCGAGGTTGCCTCCTCAACAACGCAGTTCCAGTAACGCAGATGCTCTGCGAGGACCTCGCGAGTAGCTTGGTTGGAAGAGGCGACGATGACATGGCAGGGAACGATTTTTTCGACCGCGGTTTGCGGAATCGCGGACTTGGCCAATGGAAGTTCGACCCAAAACCGGCTCCCCTCCGATTCGCGGCTAGACAGGCCGATCCGCCCACCCATGAGCTCAACCAGTTGCCGACTAATCGTAAGGCCCAGACCGGTACCGCCGAATCGCCGAGTGGTGCTGCCGTCCGCCTGGGTGAAGCTTTGGAAGATCGTCTCCCACCGGAATTCGGGGATTCCGACCCCGGTATCGCAGACCTCCAGCCGCACTTGAAAAGTGTCACCATCCGCCTGGACAGCTCCGGCACGAACTAAAATGAGGCCGATATCCGTGAACTTGATCGCGTTTCCGATGAGGTTTACCAGCACCTGGCGGAGCCGTCCCGGATCGCCGATAAGGCTGCTGGGGAAATCGGGCTGGATTGCACAAACGAATTCCAATCCCTTGGCATGAGCCCTCGGCGCCAACAATTCGGAAACATCCTCGATCAGCTCGCGAAGGTCCAGCGGAACCGATTCGATTTCGATTTTTCCGGCTTCGATCTTGGAGTAGTCGAGGACGTCGTTTAACAGGAGCAAGAGTGAATCGGCCGAATTCCGGAGCGTCAACGTATAGTCCCGCTGTTCCGGATCGAGCTGTGTGGAGAGCAGGAGCGAGGCCATTCCGATGATTCCGTTCATCGGGGTTCGGATCTCGTGGCTCATGTTGGCCAGGAATTGCCCTTTTGCTCGCGTCGCCTCCAATGCTTCGTCGCGCGCCTGCAGAAGCTCCGTCGCTTTTGCTCGAAGGACCGATTCCACCCGCTGCCGTTCGGCCAGTTCTCGGTTGGCGGAGTCCAAGAGCCTAAGGTTTTGAATCGCTACCGCCGCCTGCTCGGCGAAGGGCAGTAGGTGTTCGACATCCGCGGCGGTGATCGGCTTTCCACTGATCAAAGCATCGATGCTGATAATGCCGACGAGCTCGCCCCCGACCCGCATCGGCAAGA
This sequence comes from Fimbriimonas ginsengisoli Gsoil 348, assembly GCF_000724625.1. Taxonomy (GTDB): domain Bacteria; phylum Armatimonadota; class Fimbriimonadia; order Fimbriimonadales; family Fimbriimonadaceae; genus Fimbriimonas; species Fimbriimonas ginsengisoli. Next base: position 3,019,644 of record NZ_CP007139.1, read on the forward strand.
TGCTCTGGGGAACCCTCTCTCGTTGCTCGCCGGTCTCCATGACGTGCGTCAGCTCTGCAAGGACGTAGGGAGCCTCTCTGTGGCCGAGCATGCGAACATCGATTTCCCAATCGGTGACGTGATAAGTGAGGCCTCGCTCGTCGGTCACCTCGCCATACTCGTCAGTCCCCCAAGATCCGTGTAGATAGTCCCCCTTTAGGGTCCAGACCCCCACCCGGTCTCCCACGCCGGATTCGGCCACGGCATCGCGAACGAGGCGGAGCACCTCTTCCAGCTTCCTATTCGCGCTTACCGCCGCCGAGAGCTCCATCAGCCGCCGTTGCCGCCGGATGATCTTATCGCTCTGCTCGGTTAGGGAAGCGTTCTGAATCGCGACCGCCGCTTGTTCCGCAAAGGCGAGGAGCGGCTCGAGATCGGAAGGTTTTAGCTCCCGGCCGCAAAGGAAGGTGTCGAGACTGATAATTCCGACCACCTCGCCGCCGGCGCGCATGGCGATCACCCCTTGCGTCACATCCTTTTTATCGTCTTGGTCAAATTTGGTGAGAATGTAAGGGAGCTCTTGGATTATCAGATCCTGGATCTTCGTGTCCCATTCATCGAGCGCGAAGTCCAAGTCCCGTTCGTCGAGAACCTTTCCTTCGGCGTCGGTGCCCCAAGCGCCATAGAGGCGGTTGTTCTTCAGAGTCCAGACGCCGACTCGATCGGCGACTCCCGCGTCGGCGAGCGCGTCGCGAACCATACGAAGGATCTCGTCGAGCCGCTTGTTCGCGCTGATCGCAGCCGACAGCTCCATAAGGCGGGCTTGCCGCTTGACCAACCTCCGGGTTTCGTCGAGGATCCGCGCCCTTTGAATGGCGACCGCAGCTTGTTCGCAGAAGGGAAGCAGGGGCTCGAGATCGGCTGGATTTATCGGGCGCAGGGAATGGAGCGTGTCCATGCTGACGATGCCGACGAGCTCGCCACCCGCCTGCATCGCTAGCGCGGCCCAAGGAATGTGCTGGCGGATGGTTCCGTCCGGCATCTTTCGCTGAAAATCCCGGATGGCAAACGGCAGCCCTTTCGCTACGAGCTCCTGGACGGCGTTCCCCCACGACTTGAACGTCGTGCGCCGGCCCCGTTCGTCGATGACGGTTCCATCGATATCGGTTCCCCAAGAACCGCGCATCTCACCGTCTTGAACGATCCAAACACCCACCCGGTCGGCGATCGATTCGCAGATCGCGTCGCGAACCACCCGCAGGACAACGTCCAAGTCCTGGTTTGCGTTGATGGCCGCCGAAAGCTCCATCAACCGGCGTTGCCGCGCCACGGCTAACTCTCGCTCGGCCAGCAAGCGGCTGTTTTCCAGCGCAACCGCGGTTTGGGAGGCGATCGTCGAAAGCAGCTCGAGGTGCGTCTCATCGTACAGCCCCTCCGCGTGGTAGTTCTGAACGGAGATCACCCCTAACGCTTTCTTCCCGGCGAGGATCGGCACCGTGAGTAAGCATTTGGCTTGGCGGCCAAGCTGGGCGATGCCGCGCCTGGTGAGCTCCCTCTGCAGATCGGACCTGATGAGGAGAGGTGTCTGGTGGGTGAGCACGAACTCGGTGATTCCGATTCCATGGTCTCCAAAGGTGCGGGAAGGCTCGCTGTGCGGCTTACCTTCGATCGAGTAGACGGAAAAATCGATTCGTCGGCTCGTCTCGTCGTACAGGGCGATAAAAATGTTGTGGTTGTCGAGAATTCGGCCAGACATCGCCCGATGGACGATTTGGGGAATCTCGTCGGGAGTCGACAGCCGGCCCAGGGCTACGCCAATCTGATGCAGCGTTGCCAATTGCTCGTTCCGGCGGAGCAGCTCGGAGGTCAATTCGCTTGCGTTCGAGGCGTCAAGCGTCGCTCGCTTCACAACCGACTGTTCCTCGTCGCGTGGTCGCCGTGTCATCTATCGTCAAGCGGGGCGGCGCCTGGAAACCCGTTAAGCCGCTCCTCCTGAAATCGTAGGAGGAATCACCCGCCGTCAATAGATCGCTGGTCGCTATTCGCGCCGTTTGGCGCACAAAACAGGGTGATCGGGCGAAGCGGCTTACGGCGCCAACCCGCTATAGATGCCAGACCATATCGCCCCAGCAGGTTTGCAGGTAGTCGATTTGCGAAGCATGGTTGTCCATATGGCGTCCCGGTAGGTTCATCCAGAACGGCATCGGCGCAGTAATAAATGGAGTTTCGATCACCATTTCAATCTGCTCAGGTGTAAGGCTATCCAAGGCGTCGAGGACGGCTTGGGACGACTGCTCGATTAGTGCGATCGCCTGTTCGCGGGTCGTCACCGCTTTTTCAGCTTCCATCGCCATGGCGATCATTTCTTCGCGCGAAATCTCGGGGAATTTTGCCCCGGCGATGATCGCGAGGAAGTTGCCATTGGAAACGCCGCAGTGCGCGGCAATGCGAAGGGCACTCTTGCACGTGGGAGCCGGAGCCCAGTCGAGCTTATCGTCCGGAATGAAACTCAAAGTCTTGAGCAAGCGATCTTTGCAGATGACGGTGTACTGCTTGGCTTGCTCGACGATGGGGGAGGAAGTGACGGCGGTGTCCATTGCGGATTCTCCTGTACGGCTATCGTACGTTCTGTTAGCGCGACGAGTGCCCGGGGCGGGATTCGAACCCGCACGCCTCATCGGCAGAGGATTTTAAGTCCCCTGTGTCTACCGTTCCACCACCCGGGCGGGTGGGGCGATTATACGCCGGAACCTGGGTGGGGCCGCACCCCGTCGCACTTCCCATGACGTCGATTTCCGAGCTTTCGCCCTATGACGACGACGGAACGCTGAACGTTGTCATCGAGACGCCGCAAGGTAGTCGCAATAAGCTCGCGTTCGATGAGAAGCTCGGGCTCTTCAGATTGAAAGGGGTTTTGCCCGCCGGGCACAGCTTTCCGTTCGACTTCGGTTTCATCCCATCGACGGCGGGCGAAGACGGCGATCCGCTCGATGTCCTGGTCCTGATGGACGCGGCGGTGTATCCAGGCTGCCTCGTTCCCAGCCGCCTTATCGGGGTGATCGAGGCCGAACAGACTGAGCGGGGCGGGAAGACGGAACGCAACGACCGCCTCATCGCCGTCGCGGCGAATAGCCGTGTCCACGAGACGATCAAGGACCTCGGAGACTTGAGTGGCCCTCTCCTTGACGAGATCGAGCACTTTTTCATTTCTTACAACGAGGCGAAGGGGAAACAGTTCTGTCCTAAAGCCCGCCGGGGCCACACCGCGGCCAATCGCCTCGTCGAGGCTGCTTGCCGAAAGCGATAGAATCGCGTAATGCCTTCCTTCGACGCCTGCCCCCTCGACGGCTACCCGACGGAATTGGGCCTCCTTCTGGCTACTCTACAAAGCTGTACCTGGGATTGGCGAGACGAGCTGGGCGACGTCGATGAAGACGCCATCGTCTGGCAGGCGCGATCGGGAGGGCACAGCATCGGAGCCGTGTTGCTGCACATCGGCGAGGTCGAGCTCTATTGGATTGAGGAGGTCGTGCTGGGGCGGGAGATGAGCGAAGCCGACCTCCAGTTGTTCATGTCACGCGAAATCGAGCAATACAAAGGACAATGGCCCTCCCCTCCCCGGCGCCCTCTAAGCTGGTACTTGGAGCGTCTGGATGAGGTTAGAGCCAGAACGCTGGCCGCCGTCCGCGATTTTCCCGCTCCAGACGCCGAGATCCCGTGGCTGGAGCACACCGTGACGCCCCGCTGGGTCCTCTCTCATGTGATCGAGCACGAGAGCTATCACGGGGGCCAAATGTTACTGCTGCAGGACCTCTACGCCGCAGGCAGTTGAAAACTGGACCTCCGAGTGGTCATAATCGAAAGGCTGTCCCGCGACTGTACGCGGCTTCGGCAGCTACCCGAGTAAAACTCAAAAGGAAACCGCCATGGCAAAGAAGGCCGAAGCCCGAGAAATTATTAGAATCGTCTGCACCGAGGATGGGAAGAGTTACTACACCACCACCAAGAATAAGCGGAACACCACCGACCGCCTTGAACTGATGAAGTACAACCCGAACCTCCGGAAGCACACCCTGCACCGCGAGAAGAAGTAACCCCTAGGGAATAAGAAGAACCATGCCCAATCCTAAGCGACGCCATAGTCACCAGCGGACCGCCTTGCGCCGCACCAATTACGTTGCCATCATGCCTGAGATCCAGGTGAACAAGCAGGTCGGCGGCGAGCCGTACAACCTTCGCTTCGTGGCGACGCCCGACGGCTACTACAAGGGCCGCCTGCTCCCTGGCTTCAAGGCCAAGTAACGAAGAACACACAAAAAAGCCCCCGGGTCGAAACGACCCGGGGGCTTTTTCATTTTTGTCGCTACGCGGCGATCAGATCTTCGCGCCTGCCGGCAAGCTGCTGGGCAAGGGCGAGGCGAGCTCGGTTGAGGCGGCTCTTGACCGTGCCGATCGGCACCCGAAGGACCTCCGCGATCTCCTCGTAGCTGAGCATCTCGCCGTGGTACATCTGGACGATCGAGCGGTGGACGTCCGGCAACGCTTCAATCGCGTCGGCTAAGGCTTGGGCTCTCATTCGGCGGTCGAGCAGATCGAACGGGCTCTCATCGTCGCTCTCGAACTGACGCTGGAGCTCTCCCTCGGGGGTATCCATCGCGTCATCGAGGCTGCTCGTGGGGCGGCTCGCCGCCTTCTTCCGGGCGTCTAGGAAGCAATTGGTGATGATCCGATAGAGCCAGGTGGTGAAAGCGCTCTGACCTTTAAATCCTTCCACGGATCGGAAGACCCGAAGGAACGCGTCCGCCACCAGATCCGCGGCAGTGTCCCGGTCCCTGGTTAATCGGAAAGCGTACTGATAAGCTCGGGCCTGATGCCTCTGCACCAGCTCGTCCATTGCGTGCTTGTCGCCATTCAGATATCTCTCGATTAAAAATGAGTCGGTGTGCGCGCTAGCCATTGAAATTCTCCCTTTGTGCGTTTCGGCCGCTCTCCCGGTTGGCCGTCACTGAGATCACTATACATCATTAATTGCGGTCTGGATCGCAATTAATGATGTATATCGAAGAATTTTTTCTGACACTGACTGGCTATCGACGGCTCCGCCTCTTGCCGAGGCGCGTGATTGTAGGACGTTCGCCCCACCACACGGGTTCTTTCCGTCTCCCGCGCGGAGTTAATTTTCGCTGCGGCGCACTTCCATCGGCGTCAGAATATAAGCGCCCTATGATCGTCGAGCTCACCGTTGAAAACCTGGCCATTATCGAGCGCTCGCAGCTCGTGCTGAAACCAGGCTTCACGGTTCTCACCGGTGAAACCGGCGCCGGAAAGTCGCTGTTGATCGACGCGATCGAGCTGGCCCTTGGCGAGCGGGCCGACACGGAGCTCGTTCGCACTGGAGCGAGCCGGGCCTCGGTAAGCGTAGTACTGGACCTTTCGAACGAGCCGGCCGCGCTCGCTCGTTGCCAGGAGCTAGGCGTGGGGCTTGAGGGAACGACCCTCTACATCCAGCGCGAGGTCGCCGCAAAGGGGGGGTCGCAATGCCGGATCGGGGGAAAGCTGACTCCGGTGTCCACATTGCGGCAGCTCGGAAGTTTCCTCGTCGATCTCCATGGGCAACACGACCACCAAAGCTTGCTGGACGCGGAGCGTCACATCGGATTTCTCGACGAGTGGATCGGCGGCCCGGTCGTGGAGCTCCTTCAGAGAATCGAAGCCGCCCACGAGCGCGCGCTCGAAGCAAATCGGCGATTGACCTCCTTTCGCCAGGGATTACGGGACCGCGAGCATCGGCTCGACCTCTTGCGCTTCCAAGTCAATGAAATCGAAGCTGTAAACCCCCAGCCAGGGGAGCTGGAGGAACTCGACGCGCAGCTTTCCCGGCTGAAGTACGCCGAGAAGCTGGCGACCGCCTCTTTTGGCGCTCTCGCCACAGTGGCGGACCAGGAAAACTGTGCCATCGACCAACTCGGAGAAGCGGTCAAGCTTCTGGAGTCCGCGATCCGATACGACGCATCGCTGGAGTCGGTGGTTGCGCCTATGCGGGAAGCCCTGATCGAAGTGGAGGAAGCTGCTCACACGCTGCGGGGGTATTCGGAGAATCTGGAAGCCGACCCCGCACGGCTCGACGAGGTTGCCGGCCGAATCGACTCCCTAAAGCGGCTTCGCCGCAAATACGGCGCCGACGAAAACGAAGTGCTCGAATTTCTGCACGACGCCCGAGAGCAACTCGCCCTCTTAGAAGATGGTGAGGCGAGCGAAGAGGAACTGGTGGAAGCCGCGAGCCGAGCCGGGGCCGCGCTCAATGAAGTTGCGTCCGAGTTAACGTCACTGCGAAAAGAGCGGGCGGTGGAGTTTGCTGAGCGAACGCAGCACCAACTGCGTGACCTGGCGATGGATAGAGCGGTATTCAGCGTCGACATCCGCCCCAAGCCCGCAGACGCTACGGGCGCGGACCAGGTCGAGTTCTTTTTTTCGGCCAATCTGGGCGAGCCGCCCCGCCCGCTTGGGAAAATCGCAAGCGGGGGAGAAATCAGCCGGGTGATGCTGGCGATCAAAACCGCCATGGCGGGCCGGGCCGGAGTGCCGACTCTCATTTTCGACGAGGTCGATGCCGGCCTCGGCGGACGCGCCGCCGTCACCGTCGCCCGGAAACTTGGCGAATTGGCAGAGCATTATCAGGTGCTCGTCATCACCCACCTTCCCCAGATCGCCGGTCGCGCCGATCACCATTTCCGGATCGAAAAAGACGAATCGAGCGGCCGCGTGGTGACGAGCGTTCGCCTCCTCGAGGAGCACGAGCGGGTCGAGGAGATAGCCCGAATGCTCGCGGGCGACCACGTAACCGACGCCGTCCGAGCCAACGCGCGGGAGATGTTGGGGTCGCTAGGCGTTGGACGTTGAGGCGTTGAGGCGTTAAGCCCAACGCCCAACGCCGTAGCGCCCTAACGCCTTTTGTTCGGTGCCACTTTCCCGCCGCGCAAAGCGTTAGGAATGTTAAGCGATGCGGAGTTACGTCACTTTTAGTTCGAAGGCGTTCAACACCACGGAAGAGCGGGAGATTTTCGCTCAGCCGAGGAAGTTTGGCGACGATGTCGCGGGTTGGTTCGCCGACCGCCTCTCCGAATCGGGCTGGGAAGTCGACGACGAGATCTCCCAGGAGCCGCTTGGTTGGTTCATCACCTTTCGCCGCGACGCCGACGAGTTCGACCTCGGCGTGACCTGCCTCAACCCCGAGCGCGGGATTTGGCTTGCGTGGCTAGAGCAGCCGGCCGGATTCTTCGGAGCACTTCTCGGCAGGCGCGACCGTCCGATCCAGTCGGCGGGCCCGAATGCGGTACACGAAATCCTTGCTTCCGCGACTGAAATCGACAATATCCGCTGGTTCACTCGAGAAGAGTTCGTTCGCGGCGATATCGACGTCGATGGGGAATCGGCGGCCGTCGCCGAGGCTGTCCCGGCAAACCAGAACGGGTACCTCTCGTAGCTCAGGCTCTACTTCGACTTCCATGGCGCCACGAAGAGTGGATGCCCCTTCGTGTCGTACAACTCCACCTTCGGCTCGTCTGCCTGCATTCCCGCCGAGAGGCTCGCGCCGTTCTTACTGAACATCGAAAGCGCCGACCGTTTCGGCCCCACCGTGAGCCCAAGCGTGCTATCGCCGGTCGCGTCCGGTCCCTCGCTGTTCAGGGTTAGGGAAGAGGTCCCTGGCCCGGCCTGCCACCACCCGCGCTTCTCGCCGTCCTTGTCTCGCAAAGTGATCATCCCACCCTCGTTCAAACGGTCGGGCGATAGGATGACGAGCGGGACGCCTCGATCGTCGACGATCTCGAGCCGTTTCACCTTGAGCACGTCTTCCTTTGCAACCCACCCCGCCGCGGCGAGTAAGGGCAAAACGAGCAGCGCGCCGATAAGAAAACGGTTCTTTCTCTCTAGGCGCTCAATGCGCGTAACGAGACCTTGGACATCGTGAGTGGACATTCTAATGCTATTAACGTCCATCCACGGGCTATGATCACGCCCATGGCTCAATCGATCGGCTTCTATGGCGCAGCGGAGACGGTTACCGGCTCTCGTCACCTTCTGACCCTCGATGGGAAACGGATCTTGGTCGATTGCGGTCTCTTCCAGGGAACCCGTGATTCCAGGGAGCTGAACTGGCTTCCGTTCCCCGTCGATCCGGTGAGTTTGGATGCGGTGGTGATAACCCACGCCCACATGGACCACATCGGCTGGCTGCCGCGCTTAGTGGCCCAAGGATATCGAGGCCCGATCTACGCGACTCCGGCAACGATCGGCCTATGCCGGATTTCGCTTCCCGACTCGGCGAGAATTCAGGAAGAAGACGCCCGGCGCGCCAACCGGCACGGCTCACGGCACCAGCCTGCGCTCCCTCTCTACACCGAGGAGCAGGCCTTCGATTGCATGAGACAATTTCGGCCCGTTCGCTACGCCGAAAATCATGAGCTGCCGGGCGGCGCGACCTTCCGCTACCATCCGGCCGGACATATTCTCGGGTCGGCATTCGCGGAGATCTTCTTCGCGAACGGGGAGCGTATCCTGATGGGCGGCGACCTCGGCCGATACGATACACCGATCATCCGCGACCCGGACGTGATCGAAGGAGCCGAATACCTGGTTGTTGAAAGCACTTACGGCGACCGCCTTCACCCCACGGGAGATCCGATGGAGGCAATTGAGTTGATCCTGCGCGACGCGTGGCAGACCGGCGCCTCGGTAATCGTTCCCTCGTTTGCGATCGGCCGTACCCAGGAATTGCTGTACTTCTTCCGGCTACTGCAAGACGCGGGGCGCATGCCGAGGATCCCGGTCTACATCGACTCGCCGATGGCCGTATCGGCCACCCGGCTTTACGCGGACGCCAAGGAGGAGCACGACGAGGACATGCTTCTCTCCGTCGAGCAAGGCCGTAGCGAGTTGGAGCCGGCTGGGGTGACGTTCATCCGCGACCGCGAGCAGTCGAAGGCGCTGAATAACCAACGGGGTCCGATCGTAATCATCGCCGGAAGCGGCATGGCCAACGGCGGCCGGGTTGTCCACCACTTGATGCACCGGATCTCGGACCCGAATAACATCGTCCTGTTCACCGGCTACCAGGCCGCGGGAACCCTCGGCCGCCGCATTCTGGATGGCGATCCCGAGGTTCGCATCCTCGGACAAGAGGTGCCGGTGAGGGCACGGATCGAGCAGCTATCGGCGTTGTCTGCTCACGCCGACCAAGGAGAGATCCTTCGCTGGCTGGGCGGTTTCAAAACGCCGCCTCGGCAAACGTTCATCGTCCACGGCGAACCGCACGCACAGGAGGCGCTGCGAGAAAAGATCGTTAGCTCTCTCGGCTGGAACGCAGTGATCCCGCATATGGGAGAGACCTTCGAACTGTGAGGCGGACGGGATTATTTGGGTGAGCAAGCAAAGGGAAACGCTACACTTGCTTTAATCGTCCAGAGAGGCAAGCATGCATCACATCCCACTTCCTGATCCTCTTTACGCTGAAGCGCAACGTGCTGCCGCGGCGAGAGGTAGTACGGTGGAAGCCTATGTCCGGGAAGCGCTGCTAATGCAGCTCGAGGAAGATGCTCCGATTCGACTGACCCCCGATCAGGTGGCCATCATCGCCCAAGCGGAATCCGACATAGATGCTGGGAAAGGCTTGTCTATCGAAGAGGTAAGAGCCGAACTTGCCGCGCACCGACAGAAATGGCAAGCAGCAAACCCCCGCTGAAAGTCACCATTTCGCCGGGCGCACGGGCTGAATTGAAGGCCATTTACGCCTATAACGCTGAGCATCGAAGTCCCGTCGAGGCAGACAGGTGGGAAGATTTCTTACTTGAGGGAATTGACCAACTCACAGTCAATCATCCTGACGGAAAGATAGTTCAAGGCTTTCCGGGCCTCCAAGAAGTCACCCTTCGGCGCAGTAACCGCGGCCACGGACACGTGGTCATTTACCGGGTCGATCTAGAAGCGCAGAACATCCGAATCCTACATATCTATCATACGCGACAAGATATTTCAGGCCGTCTTCGTAGGGAAGGCAACTGGTGACCAGGGTTCCAAAGGGCCTGGCGCTTTACAAGAGGAGTTGCAGCAACACCACGTCATACCAGCGGTCGAACTTCACGAAGACCTGAGGCAGGTGGCCGACTTCGGCGAAAGCGAACTGTCGGTGCAGTCGTAAGCTTGCCTCGTTGTCGGTGGCGATCCGCGCGATGATGCTTCGAAACCCGGCATCTCGGCCGGCTTCGATGAGAGCTTCCAGTAATCGATGCCCGACTCCCCGCCCTCTTGCGCTGGGAGCCACATAGACGGCATTCTCCGCCGTCGGACGGTATCCGGTGCGCCGTACCCATGGCGCCAGGGCCGCGTAACCCAGGCACTCGCCCATTTCCTCGCAAACCAGAATCGGGTAGCCGCCCTCGACCAAGCCGTCGTACCAGCTCAACCGCGCACTAAGGGAAACCGGATCGTAGTCCGCGGTGCCGATCGAATTCAGGATCGCCTCGTTGTAGATATCGAGGATCGCGGGAACATCATCCCGAGTCGCCGCGCGCAGGTGCATCGCCAGAAGTTTAGGACAAGATGAGACATGGCGCACAAGTCGTACTTGCCCGAGGCTCTCGAAGATTACGTTCTGGATACGTGGAACCGGGAACCGGACATTCTCCGCCGGCTTCGCGAAGAAACCGCGGCGTTGCCGAGCGCAGGATATCAAATCCCCCCGGACCAGGGTCAGTTGATGGCGCTGCTCGCCAAGCTCGTCGGGGCGGTCAATTGCCTGGAGGTCGGCGTCTACACGGGTTACTCCGCGCTCGTGGTGGCGCTCGCCCTACCGGACGAAGGACGTCTGGTCGCCTGCGACGTCAGCGAAGAGTACACGAGCGTGGCTCGCCGGTATTGGAAGGAAGCGAACGTCGACGGCAAGATCGAGCTCCATTTACGCCCTGCCATCGAGATGCTCGATTGGCTCTTGGCCGAAGGTTACGCCGGCACGTTCGACTTCGCGTTTATCGACGCCGACAAGTCTAACTACGGAGCCTATTTCGAGCGGACGCTCGAACTTCTACGCCCGAACGGAGTCATCTTGATCGACAACGTCTTGTGGCACGGACGCCTCATCGACGACTCCGAGCAGGACCCGGACACGGTTGCCCTACGCGAGCTGAACGTGGCTCTAAAGAACGACGAGAGAATCGATCTGGCCCTAATCCCCATCGGCGACGGCGTCACCATCGCCCGTAAACGATAACTCCGGAGCCCCCTCTCCCTCCTTCGGATGTATGTGCCGAACGAGGGAGAGGGGGTTGGGGGTGAGGGAGTCCGAGAGCGATGGCTGATGATTGATTTGTGATGTTTGATGGTTGATGTTTGAAGCCCTCGCTCCCAATGCGCGAAGAAAAGGAGCGCGAGCTTTACGGTCATTGACAAATTAGCTTTATGTTTCCCTTGCCTGATTTCACCCGTAGCCCGGGGATAAATCCCCGGGCTACGGGTGTGGATTGTCAATCTATTTTATTGGTGGCCATTAGCTCGCTAATGCGATTGGAGCGGTAGAACCAGACGGCTTCCGCTCCCTCAACGCCCACCGATCCAGCGACAACGCGCCGCCACCGAAAACGAGCGAAACCAGGGTCAGCCCGAAGGTGAGGATGAAGAATTCCAGCCCCTCGCCCTTCTGATTCCCGAACCAGTTCATGAAGAATCCGTTCGGGAGGGCAACTTTGAACGCCGCAACCAGCATCGTCGAGAGGAGCCCAAACGCTGCGACGCGGGTTAACCCTCCGAAGATGAGGCCGAGCGAGCCAAGGAACTCGGCGGCGATCGCCATGAAGGCAAGCGGGGCCGGGATTCCCATCTTCTGCGTAAACAGCTCCATCGTGCCGGAGAAGCCCGCTCCGCCGAACCAGCCCAGAGCCTTCTGCGCTCCATGGGGAAACATCACGAGTCCCATCGAGACTCGAATCAACGTAAGCGCCCAGTCCGACCGGGTCGCTAAGAGGAGCTTCATACGAGCGCCTCTTCCTTTACCGCCAGGCCGGCGGTGTCGTAGTAGAACCGCTCACTGACGATCTGTCCATTCTCCCAAACTTGGTAGGCGACCTGGTCCATGCGGAGACGAACTCCGTCGGTGTTCGTGAAATCGAGAAGCCAGCCGATCGCCGCCTGGTTACCCTCGACGATCGTAAATCTCGCATCTACCTCGTGCACTTCCTTCACGCTGGCAAGGAACTGCTTTTCACGCTCGCGGTTAGCGTCCTTTCCCACCGAAGCCGGATAGCTGTTTTCCTGCATGCTGACGTTCTCCGCATAGAACCGCTCGAAGGCGTCCAGCAGGGCTCCTTGCTTCACCAGACCGATCAACTCTTCAACGTGACTTCGAACTGACATCTCTTTTCTCCTAGTTGCGTGCTCATCAATTGAGCATGCAACTACTCTACCACGAAGTAATTGCCTGCGCAACGGTTCGGGTAGAATTTTTTACATGGACGGCGAACTGACTTCAGCGCAGAAGGAAGCGTGGATTGCGTTCTTCGTGGCGCACGGAGCGCTCAGCAAGAAGATCGATCGCGATATGGTCGAGGCGGGCGTGGTCCCGATGGACACTTACGACATTCTCTTGACCCTGGAGATGGCGCCCGAGAAGCGACTCCGGATGTCCGAGTTGGCCGATCGCGCCCTGCTAAGCCGTAGCGGAATCACTCGTCTCGTAGACCGATTGGAGCGGGACGGGCTCCTCGGCAGGCAGAGCTGTCCCTCGGACCGTCGCGCCTGTCACGCCGTGATTACCGAGAAGGGTTTAGCCGAGCGGGAACGGGCCTGGCCGGTCTACCGAAAGTCGATCGCCCAACACTTCGCCAGCCACCTCACCGAGGACGAGGCGCTGAAGGTAACGGAGGTTTTCTCGAGGATGCATGTCGGCTGCCCAGGAAAAACCAAACCCGAAGACACCTGCGGCGTATAGTCATTGAAAGTCATGCGCCGCCGCTTGATCCTCATCGTTTTGATATCCACCCTTTCGGCCGTTGGCTTGGCCCAACAGCCGGGAGGATCGGCGCTCGATACCGCCTCGAGTTGGCTCCGCACCCAGTGGCAGCGAGTTCAAAACGAAGGACGCCCAGCCGCGGAGAGGGTCGTCCGGCAGTTTCCCGAGCGGTTCAAAAATATGCGGTCGCAGATCGCTCGAATCTCTAAGCTGGCGAGTGACTTCTCCGACGACCACCATCTCACCGAGAAGAAGGAATTGCTAGTGGAGCTATGGCGAGTGCGGGGAAGCGTCAATCTCCTCGCCCTCCTCTCTCCCGATATGTTGCACCAGCTAACGGGGATGGACACCAAGACCCTTACCACCCTCCAAAGCCAGCTCGATGGCATTCGGGCGAAGCTGTCGAAAGGGTAGGCGGTGGCAGCGGGGTATACTCCCTCCTTCGTAACCCAAACGAGTCTGGGAGCCATCCATGAAGCGCACCTATCAGCCTAACAAGCGCCACCGCAGCACCACGCACGGATTCCGTGTTCGTATGCGCACGACCGACGGTCAGAACGTCCTGAAGCGCCGACGCGTGAAAGGGCGCCACAAGCTGTCCGCCTGAAACTAAAAGGTCCGACCAAGGCGCGGTTTGAGGAAATCTTCCGCGACGGGCGCCGCGCGAGCGGCGCTTTGGCCCGGATTTCGGCTCTCCCGGGCACTGGCCTTCTCGGTATCGCCACCTCGAAGAAGATTGGCGGACGCCCCGAGCGGAATCGGGCCAGGAGAAGGTTCCGAGAAGCAGTTCGGATCCAAGCCGATCTTGCGGAACCAAGACTCGATTTCATCCTCATCGTGGGCGCAAACGGAGCGGACGTTCCGTTTCAACGTATCCAAGAGGAGGTCCGGGATCTTTTCCGGCGAGCGGTCGAACGATGGGCAGACGAGTTGGAATCTTCTTAATCCGTTGCTATCAGCGTGGATTTGCCTGGATGCCTCCGACTTGCCGATTTACGCCGAGTTGCAGCCAATACACCCTGGTTGCCGTAGAACGGTTCGGCCTAATAAAGGGATCATGGTTGGGATTGCGTCGGATCTGCCGATGCCATCCGTTTCACCCCGGAGGCCACGATCCGGTACCTGATATCGATTGTGGAATTGCCCAAACCCTGGAGTAAGCAAGTCGGCAACCTGGTAACCAAGCAGTTTTTCTAATGTCAAAACCCGCCCCGCAGAAACCGAACTTCCTGAGCACCCTGCTGCTCATGACCGCGATTTTCTTCGCGATCCAGTTCTTCTTTAAGCCTCAGCAACAAGCCTCGCCCCAGCCGGTCGGCGACTTGTACGAGCTGATGCACAAGCAGAACGCCGGACGTCTCGACGTTTCGATCGCCAGCACCCGCCATCAGTACGACAGCCAGATCGACGAAAACCTCAAGGCGAAGAAGATTACGCAGGCGGAGGCGGACGCCAAGAAGGTCGAGTCGGCGGTTTTGGTGGCGGATACCCAATACAAAGCGGGGGTCCACGCGAACGACACGAATCGAATGCGCTTGGCGTTTTCGACGCTTTCGACCTATGAGCGGCAATTCCTAGACAAGCCGATCTGGAACACCGAGTTCGCCGTCTCGGATTCGACCGATGGCGCAAAATTTGGATACGACAAGATCTCCGGCCAAGAGCTGTACGCCAAGGTTCGTGACACCATCGCGAACCGAAACCGGACCGAGCTGGTTTGGGGCGCGGTTCCCGGTTACAAGCTGATCGACGCTCTGGTAGGGCTCACCGGACGGGTACCGGGCTTCAGCTACGCTTTCGCCGCATTTCTGCTGGCGCTTCTCGTCCGTTCGATCGTCTTCCCGCTTTCGCAGAAGCAGATCATGTACGGGCGGCAGATGTCGCAGCTCACGCCGCTCGTCACCGAGATCAAGGCGCAGTACAAAGACGATCAGCTCACCCAGAACCAGAAGGTGATGGAGTTGTACAAGGAGTACGGGGTGAACCCGATGGCCGGGTGCGCGCCCGCGCTCCTGCAGATGCCCCTCTTCTTGATGGTTTACCAGTGCATGCTGCACTACCAATTCACGTTCGAGAAGGGAACTTTCCTCTGGATCAACGCCGAAACGAGCAAAGCGACCCACGGATTCGTCGCCGCGAACCTCGGCCAGGGCGACACGATTCTGACGCTCATCTACGGCGTCACGATGCTCATTTCGACCTTGCTGACCCCGATCTCCGATCCGAGTCAGGTGAAGCAGCAGCGACTGATGGGCATCGGCATCACAGCGGTGTGGACCTTCATGATGCTCACCGGCGCGTTCCCGGTGGTCTCCGCCTTCGTCCTCTACTGGACGTTCACGAATATCCTTGCGACCGCCCAATCTCTCCGAGCCTATCGGCTGCCGTTGCCCCCACTGGTCAAGGTGAACACCATGGCGGGCGGCGCGATCCCCAAGAGCGGGGTCGGCGGAAAGTGGGCCGCCTGGTTCGAAGAAGCCCAGCGGCAAGCGAACGAGCAGCAGCGAGAAAAGCAGAATGGCTCCCCGAGCAGCAACGGTAACGGCAAGCCGAAAGACGGCAACGGCGTAACCTTCCTCGGCACGGGCGAGACCAAAACCGGCACCCCCGCCAAGCACAAACCGAAGAAGCGGAAATAATCCCTCCGGAACCCCTTCTCCCTCCTCCAGATGTTTGTGCTGGACGAGGGAGAAGGGGTTGGGGATGAGGGAGTCCCCCTCGTTTACCGGCGGAGGTTCGCCAGGAACGCGGCCGTTTGGTCGCGCCCCCGCTCCTTTGCCACGTCCAATGCCGTCGCACCCTTCGCGTCGCGAAGAGTTGGGTCGGCGCCGGCCGCCAGCAGCAATTCCGCGCACTCGATGCATTGGTTACGCTGGCTGGCCATCATATGAAGCGGCGTGAACCCTTCAAATTCGCCCGGCATCAGGTTTCTCGAGTTCGGGTTCGCCCCCCGCTCCAAGAGTAACGCCACGCACGCCGGAGCATGCTCCGACGCCCAATGCAGTGGCTTGCCGCCGTACAGCCCAATCTCGTCGGCTTCGATTTGGGCTCCGTGATCCAAGAGGAACCGAACGATCTCGACGTACCCGTTGTGGGCTGGCCAGTGCAGCACAGATTCACCGATGCAGCCTCGCCGGTACACCGCAAACGGGTCTCGCTCCACGTGCATTCGTACTCTATCCAGCATCCCCATTCGTGTCGCGAGCACCATGTCGATGCCGCAGCCGTAAGTCGGAGGATGCCCGTGGTCGCTAGCGGCGGAAGCCTGCATCAGATACTCGGCGACTTCCGTATGGCGGCCATCGACCGCGTCGGAGACCGGCGGATAACCGCTTTGATTCACGGCATAGATTTCGGCCCCGGCTTCCACCAGCTGCCTAACCGTCGCCAGCTTCCCCAAGCCCGCAGCGCGATGGAGGGGGCTTACCCAACCGTACTCCCCTCGGCGCCACATACCGGCGACCTCGGGATGATCTTTGATTAGTTGAACCGTACGACCCTCGTCCCCCGCCTCGAGCAGGTCGAAGAATTGATCGCGCAATGATTTGGTCTCTTTTGCCGGCTCCAACTCGGCCGCGAGACGGGCCCAGCTCTCGTGGCCGTTTTCACGGGCGATCACGAGTTGGGCGTTCACAAGCGTAAAGCTTGGCGAGGAAGCGAAGTAGGGAACAACTCGGGCCACCGCGGCGGGATCTCCCGCGCGAACCGCCCGCAATAGCTCTTTAGCCTGGATCCTAAGCTGCCTCAGGTCCGGCCGATTGACCGATTGACTCATATTGAACCTCCGTGGACACTTAGCCTGCGACCCGCGCTCAGGCGCCATCAAAGGTTCCGATGTGGAGATTTACCGGAGGTGGACTCAGTCCTTTCCGCGGATCCGGAAGCGCCCTCGGAGCGCAATCCTAGTGTATCACTGTCGATTGAAAAGTGGGTCGCGCATAACGACCAAGACAATCGGGCGCTAAACCGAGTACATTGCAAGGATTGATGCAGACGGTGGAGATCTCGGCAAAATCGGTTCAGGACGCGACGAAGCAGGCGGCTGACAAGCTGGGCGTGAGTCCAGACCAGGTGCGAGTTACGGTGCTCGAAGAGACCAAGGGTCTTTTCGGTAAGAGTACGGTACGCGTTCGCGCCGAGGTAATCGAGGCGGCGCCCGCCCCAGTTGCAACGGCTCCCGCGGCGGCTGCGCCCGCCGCTCCGAAAGGCGGACGCGGCAAAAAGGCAGCTCCCGCGCCGGAACCGACTCCTCAGGTCGTTATCGAGGAGGTTCAGGCAACCGCGGTTTCTGCGCCGGTGGAAGCTCCCAAGGAGCCTGCTCGTCGTGGCCGGGGCAAAAAGGCGGAGCCGGAAGCTCCCGCGCCCGTCGTCGAACCGGCAGAGTCCGAAGCTACCGAGACCGAAGTCTTGGCCAGCCAGTCCGACGCCGATACGCTCCTCCTTCTCGTTCGCGAGCTCCTAGACGCCGCGCAGCTCACCGTGACCGCTAAGATCGGCAGCATTTCCGGCAAGTACGTGAACATTACGCTCGACGGAAAAGATGTCGCGTTCATCGTCGGCAAGCACGGCGAGGTTCTGAACGCGTTCCAGTATCTGGTCAACATCGTCGCCAGCCGCCGCATCGAGCGCGGAGTCCGCGCGACGATCGACGGAAACGACTACCGTCGCCGCCGCGAAGAAGCCTTGACCCAGCTCGCCCAGAAGATCGCGGAGCAGGTTCAGAAGCGCGGAGAAGAAGCCGTTCTGGACGCGCTCCCCGCCTTCGAGCGCCGAATCGTGCACAAGGCGCTCGGCGAGATCTCAGGCATCACGACCTACAGCGAAGGCGAAGAGCCCAACCGCCGAGTCGTCATCGCCCCCGCGGACTAACCGTGGCGCCGGCTTCCAGCCGGCAGCCCAAGTTTGCCTACGAAGAGACCCGGTGCCCAATTGAAACTTGGGCTACCGGCTGGAAGCCGGTACCACCTCAGATCCTGCCGAAGTAAACCTGCGTCTCGTACAGGAAGTCGACCTTGCCATCCCGCGCGGTTCGCGCGAAGAGCGCTTCGAGCGCTCGCATCATCGGCTCGTGCTCCGGCTGCCCTGCTTCCGGAGCATAGGAAGAGGACAGGACCCGTCCTTTTAGGCCGTCTAAGTCGAACGCTTGTCCATTGGGATAGGTCGCCACCCGTACGTCGGAGCCACGAAAGAACGGCGCGAGTTTTGCCGTGTCGAACTCTTTGTGGCGTACCTCGAGATACTCCGGGGCATATTCTTGGAGGATCTTCTCATACCCGTCCAAGAACTCCGAACCGCCGGATATCCGCTCGTTCCACATCAACGCTACCCACCCGTCAGGACGGACGATTCGCTGGAACTCTTGACGAGCCCGGGCGTGATCGAACCAGTGGAATGCCTGGCCGGCGACGATCAGGTCCACGCTCCGGACGGGAAGTCCGGTTGCCTCGGCGGTCCCCTCCATGCTCCTGAAATTAGCCCGATCGCCAAGCATCGCCTCGGCGGCTTCCCTCATTTCGCGGTTCGGTTCGATCGCGTAGACGACGGCGCCCGATTGGAGCAGAAGCTCGGTCGAAATGCCGGTCCCCGACCCGATATCGGCGACGACGCTCGCCGGGCTCAAACCGCATTCGATCCTCAGCAGATCGAGAACCGCGTCCGGGTAGTGCGGCCGGTACTTGACGTAGTTTTCTACACGGCTGGAGAAGCGCTCGGTCGGTGCGAGTCCCATGGCTAAAGTATGGCCAGAATAGGCGATGCTTCCACGCCCGATCGCTCCCGGCGCTACCCTCGGCCTCGTCTCACCGGCCTCGCCCCTTCCGGATGGGGAGCTGGAAGCCGGGAGAGCGGCGGTAGAGGCGATGGGCTTCCGCACGAAGCTGATGCCGCACGCCTGCGATCGGCACGATTCGTACGCCGGAACCGATTCCGACCGGGCGGCGGACCTGCATCGCGCCTTCGACGATCCTCAGGTGGACGGCGTCCTATGCACCCGTGGCGGCTACGGCTGCGCACGGCTCATCCCTTATTTGGACCTGGACCGATTGGCGGCTTCGGATAAGCCGTTTATCGGCTTCAGCGATATTACGACTCTTCACCTCGCGCTCAATCGCCGCGGCCGCGTCACCCTGCACGGCCCGATGATCTACACCTTCGCCAAGCCCCGCGCGGAATGGGTCTCGACCTCTTTCATCGAGGCGTTAGCCGGCCGTTTCAAAACCCCGTTGGAAGCCCCCTCCGGCGTCACCGTTCGCCCCGGCGTTGCCCGCGGAGAGCTCTCCGGCGGGTGCCTCACACTCCTGGCCGATAGCCTGGGAAACCGAGACGCTTTCGTCGGCCGCGGCAAGCTCGTGGTGCTGGAGGATGTCGGCGAGCAGCCTCACCGGGTCGACGCCCAACTGACGCACCTACTCAACGCCGGGGCTTTCGATGGAGTAGCCGGCTTCGTCGTCGGCGAATTCACCGAAACCGATGAGAAGCGGCGCGACATCGACCTTGACTGGCGAACGATCGTCCGCGAACGCCTCGATCCGCTCGGCGTGCCGATGATCTTCAACTACCCGATCGGGCACATCGATGCCATGTTAACTCTCCCGCTCGGCCACCCCGCCACCCTGGACGCCAACGCTGGCGCCTTATCGTATTAAGGCGAACCCTAAAGGCTCGTTCCAGTCACAATCGAACGATGCCACTTCGACTTCTTCGGCCAGGCGACACCGTCGCTTTGGTGACTCCCGCTTCCCCCCTGAGCGCGGAGAAGCTGGAGTTTGTCACCGAAGTGCTGGTCGCGGAAGGGTACCGAGTCAAGGTGATGCCCCACGCACTGGAAGTCGATGACTACCTCGCCGGCGACGACGCCTCTCGGGCGAAGGATCTGCAAGAGGCGTTCGATGACGACGAGGTCGGCGCCGTGTTCTGCACCCGGGGCGGATACGGGTGCGCCCGTCTTCTCCCACATCTCGATCTAGACCGGATCGTGGGTGCTAACAAGATGCTGCTCGGCTTCAGCGACGTCACCACCCTTCACGTGGCGCTCAACCGCCGTGGCATGCCCACCGTGCACTCCCCGATGGCTCTCACCCTTTTCTATCCGCGGGAGCCATGGGTAATCGAGTCGCTACGCCGGGTGCTCCGAAACGACTTGACGCTACCGGCCGAAGCCCCCAAGCCGGTAACCGTCGTCGGCGGGATTGCGGAGGGACCGGTCGTAGGGGGGTGCATGTGCCTCCTGACCGACTCGATCGGCACACCGGAGCCGCTGGAAACCGAAGGGAAAATCCTACTGATCGAGGACGTCGACGAGCATCCTCACCGTATCGACGCCATGCTGACCCACCTGTTGAACTCCGGTCTCGCGCAAAGAGCGGCCGGATTCCTCGTTGGAGAAATGACGCGGACCGACGAGCGAGTCGACGAAGCGATCGGCGGAAAGCCTTGGCGCACGATTTTTCGGGAGCGCCTCGGCTCCCTTGGTAAGCCGATGGTTACCGACTTCCCTTTAGGCCACGCGAAGAATATGCTTACGTTACCCCTGGGGATTCGGGCTCGCCTGGATGCTACGGACGGCACCCTTACCTATCTGGAACCGCTATGCGCCTAATCTATCGCCCGTTCGCCGCCGCATTGCTCGCGTTCGCCCCGTTCCACGCCGGGCCATGGCGGCCGGCCCAGGTTTGGGAAAAGACGCTCGCCCCCGGTTTGGTCTATCGCATGGAGGTCGACCCGAACCTGCCACGTACGGTGCACGCCCTGAGGATCTCTCCGGGGAGTCCGGTGCTACGGTGGTCGGCCGAGTTGGCGGGGAAGACGATTAACGAGGAGGGAACGGTGAAAGGGAAGCTCACGCCGACCCTGATGGCCGTTCAGTCGGGCGCGATCGCCGCCGTCAACGGCGACTTCTTCTCGTACGACCACGGAGCGCCGATCGGCCAGATGGTTCGTGCGGGCGAGTTGATCACGACCGCCACGCGCCCTCGAGCCGTGTTTGGTTGGGGTCCGAAAGATGTCGCGGTTGGCTTCGCCAGCTCGTCGGGAACGGTCGACAGCGGCGAGGGGTCTCCCGTGCGGTTGGAGAGCGTGAACCAGCCGGTGAGCGCCAACGGGGTGGTGCTTTACACCCCGGCCGTCGGGATCGCCGCGACGGATAAGCCGAACGTGACCTTGGTGCTAAAGATCGCCGACGCGCACATTTCGCCCAGCACGTCGATCGAGGCAACGCTCGACTACGCGCTTCCCGATAGCCACCGAACGCCGGTTCCGGCGGGCCGAGCGCTGCTCATCGCCACCGGCGACGCAATGGCCAAAATTGCCGCCTTCCACCCCGGCGAGCGGATCAAGATCCGCCTGAAAACGGATGGATTCGACTGGGAGAAGTACGAGAACGTCATTGGCGGTGGGCCGGTGTTGCTGCGCGATGGAGACCAGGTAGTCGACGCCGCCGAAGAAGGTTTCAAGAGCGACTTCCTCGTTCGCCACCCGAGGACGGCGATCGGAAAGACTCCCGAGGGGGACGTGTGGATCGTAACCGTCGACGGCCGACAGGCTTGCAGCGTTGGAGCGACGCTGGAAGAGATGGCTCAGCTAATGAAGCGGCTTGGCTGCGTGGATGCCATCAATCTCGATGGCGGCGGAAGTAGCGCCTTAAACCTCTTCGGAGTGACCGTCAACCGGCCGAGCGACGGAGTCGAGCGACCGGTTGCGAACGGAATTCTCATCTTTGGCCCTCGTCCGGCGCCCACCGTAGGCGCGCGCAAGATCCTGGTGCGCCCTAACCCGAACGGGACGTTGCAGGCCAGAGTCGAAATCGGCGGAAAGCCGGTGGAGAACGCCGACGTTCTCTGGACCGCCCGAGGCGCCGCTTGGATCGACCAAGGCGGTCTAGTCCACCCCATCCACGCCGGTAAAGCCCGCATCCTCGCCCGAGCCTTCGGCGAGCCGGCCGACATCGAGGTAACGATTCCCGGAGCCGTCCGCGACCCTAGGCAGGTGCCAGCCGCGGATCGAGGGTAAGAGAAGCGTAGCATCGGCACCCTGCCGATGAGCCTGAGGGCGTTGGGCGTTGGGCGTTGGGCGTTGGGCGTTGGGCGTTGGGCGTTGGGCGTTGGGCGTTGGGCGTTGGGGCGAGCCTCATTAGCAGGACAGAGTTAGATCCGGGTTAACGCCCAACGCCTTAACGCCTAACGCCACGAACCCGGATTTTCATCGGCAGGGTGCCGATGCTACGGTAACGCCCTACGCCTTCCTAAACACTTTCACCCAGTCCACCGTCAGCCGCTGAGGAAGCTGGGTGGTGGCGTCGGGGTTTCCGCCGTAGTTTCCGCCTACCGCCATGTTCAGGATGATGAAGAATGGGTGGTCGTACACCCACTTCTTACCTCCGAGGTCCGCCGGGGTGACGGTGTGGTAGCAGTGGTCGTCCAAGAACCACCGGATCTGGTTCGGCTCCCATTCGATCGCGTAGGTGTGGTAGCCGTCGGCGAGGGTTCCTTCTTTCAGCTCGGTTTTCCCGCTCTTGCACTGATCCCCTGAGTATCCGGGGCCGTGGGCGCTGCCCACTTGGACCTTGGGGTGCTGCCCTCGGTACTCCATGATGTCGACTTCGCCGCAGGTCGGCCAACCGACGTGGCCGATATCGTCCCCCAGGAGCCAAAACGCCGGCCAAATCCCTTGCCCGATCGGTTGCTTGATCCTCGCCTCGAACCGTCCGTAAGCCTGGGAGAATTTCCCCCTTGTAACCAGTCGGGCGGAGCTGTACTCACGGGCGATGCCGTCCGGTCCGGTGGTCGGCTCTTTGCGGGCTTCGATGATCAGATGCCCTTTCCCGTCGTGAAAAGCGTTCTTGCTGCCGGCGGTGTAGCTTTGGAGCTCGTTATTTCCAAATCCGCCTCCACCCACTTCGTGGGTCCACTTCTTTGGGTCAGGGGGCGACGAGATGGGAGCATTGAACTCGTCGGAGAAAGCAAGCACCCACTTGGTACCCTCGCGCGGTTCGTTGATCAAGCTCATGGATTTGGTCGCTAGCAGACAAAGAATCGACAGCATAGTCTTGTGAGAAACGTTTCGGAACGTCCCGAGTCACGGCGTTTTTGCTGGGCCGAGGGACGCGTTTGAGACGCAGACACGGCGATTCCCGCCCTCGAGAGGCGGGGATCCCGAGAATTTGGCGCGTTGTGGCATACCATGACGACGACTTTGCGAAACGTTTCGCATTGTACGTCAAGTTACGGGTCCGCGCAAGCGGACTCTTACTTGAACACGTCGGGGTGCCCGAACTTCTGACCCAAAACGATTTCCGAATCGCCGCCCATCCACTGATCCAAGGTCGCCGCGTACACTCCGCGGAAATCCTGAGTGAACATGACGTCGCCGTCCGCCAGCGCTTGGAGATCCGGTACCGGGCCATGGATTCCGCCTTTGACTTTGCTACCGATCAAGAACATCGGAGCGGCTTGGCCGTGGTCCGTACCCTGGCTGGCGTTCTCGGCCGCTCGGCGTCCGAATTCGGAGAAGACCACGGTGACCACCTTATCGGCTTTGCCAACCGCTTCCAACTCCTTCTGGAACGAGTTGATCGCATCGCCGAACCCGGTCAGAAGCTTTGCGTGCGTGTCCGGCTGGCGGGCGTGGGTGTCGAAGCCGCCGGCGGAGAAGTAGACCACCCGCGTTTGGGGCGAGGTGGCGATGAGCTGGGCGATTTGCTTGAACCCCATGCCGAACGCGTCGTTGCCGTAAGTCTCCTTCGGCGTATACCCGCCAAGCTGCTTCTGCAGAATCGAAATCACGTCGAGCGCGGATTTGCTCGCCTGTTGCACGGCGTGGGTCGCCGTCCCCTGCATGGCGTCCATCCCTTGGATCTCCCGGAGCATTCGCTCCGTATCCGGGTCGCCGACCATGTTCTTTAGGTCCGCAAGGCTGGCGAAGCATGGGATGCTGGCGCTCTGGGCATTCAGCGCGAGCGGCTTATCGGTCGAAAGGCCGAGTCCCACGACCGGATTGAGCGGCCCGTGCCGGAGCTGCTCGTCGAAGTGGCGGCCGATCCAGCCCCCCTTCATCGTTCCTTCCGGGCTGGCCGACTGCCAAATCTCCATGCTCTTGAAGTGAGAGCGATTCGCCTTGGGATAGCCGACGTTGTTGATGATGGCGACTTTGCCCTGTTGGAAAAGCTCGTGGAGCCCCTTAAGCCCGGGATGAAGCCCTTGGCTCTCGTTCAGCTTCAGGATCTTGTCCTCGGTGAGGCCGAGGGTTGGGCGGAGCGTGTAATAAGCTTTGTTAGCGTATGGCACGACCGTGTTCAGCCCATCGTTGCCGCCAGAAAGCTGGCAGACGACAAGGACGGTGTCTCCGGTCGCCTTTCCGCCCTGCCCGACGCGGATCATGTCCGCCTGAGCGATCGTCGATAGCCACCGCGGCGCCACCAGGCCGACGGCGATCATCGTTCCGCCTTTAATCAAGTCTCGTCTCGTGAACAGATCGCTCATCTCTTTTCCTTTCAAGGGGACGCCCAATCGATTATAGGAATAATCGGCCGCGCTTCATCCCTCATTCTCCAGTACTGAGTGTAAACGCGTGGTCAGATCAATGGTTCAGCGGCAGAGGTAATCTGCCCCCGTGGCGGCAGGATCCCGGCGACTTTGGGCCTACCTCGCGGCAGCCGGGTTATGCCTACTGACGCTCGCCGTCTTGTATCCGCTCCAAGACTACGGACCGGAAAGTGCCATTCGCCGGTTTCACGTAGCCATCTCCCACGACGACGGGGTCGAGCTTCAGCGGGTTACCGCGCAGCCGATCCAATCGGAAAACGTTCAGTGGCTGGCGCGTCAGGTCCAGGGGCTGATGAAGGCCGGCGCGCGTTACCAACTCCTACGAATGCAGCGATGGCCGACCCAGGTGCGTGCGGCGATCGTGTACACGTCCCCTTCCGACGAACGCTTCCCCATGATCTGGGTCGTAGAGAAACGGGGGCGAATTTGGAGGGTGGACGCTGATAAAACAGTGACGATCATGCGCGATTCGCTAGGTATCAGGCTTCGACGCCCATGAACGGGAACGCGGGAGGCTCCAGTAAGGTTAAATACGGACGCATGAAAGGTTCAGGCCGTGTGAGCCTCGTTGGATTATTGGCGGTTTTCGCACTTGCGATCGTCATCGCCGTCTTTTTCTTTGGGCGCGAGTCGCTGACGACCGTTGGCGCGCGCTTCATGAATGCGCTCGCTCACGGCGACGTCGACACGTTGACGAAGATGTCGTACGTAGGGAACAAACCTCCCGAGGAAATGCGCAAAGACTGGGAGTTCGCGGTGAACACCGCGGGCAAGTATTACAACTTCAGTTGGAAGATCACTAGCTCTGCCCAAGCCGACGCCACGAATGCCAGCATCCGGCTGCAGGTGATCCGCAACCTCACAAACCCTGGGTCCTACGAGGAGAACTACCAGCTCCCGCTGATCAAGGTCGGCGACGAGTGGAAAGTAGACGTTCGCGGAATCAACCGCGAGATGTACCCCGCCCTCCCCCGCTAGCCGTGAGCAGACTAACTTCCCCCGCCCGTAGCCCGGGGATTTTGGTCATTGACAAATAAGGTTCATTTCCCTTATCTGATTTCACCCGTAGCCCGTGGCTTCAGCCGCGGTTCAAGGT
Source organism: Fimbriimonas ginsengisoli Gsoil 348 (assembly GCF_000724625.1). Taxonomy (GTDB): domain Bacteria; phylum Armatimonadota; class Fimbriimonadia; order Fimbriimonadales; family Fimbriimonadaceae; genus Fimbriimonas; species Fimbriimonas ginsengisoli. Next base: position 3,045,253 of record NZ_CP007139.1, read on the forward strand.
TCTACCGGGGATAAATCCCCGGGCTACGGGTGAACCTGGATTGTCAAACTATTTGGTTGATAACCATGAAGCCAGTGGGTCCCAAGGGCATCTCTGCCCTTGGTCAATACACACGACCAAGGATGGTCGTGGGGTTCATCGGCTGGGAGCCGATGCTACGTTTACACGACCAGGATGGTCGTGATACACATGGGCTGGAAGCCCATGCCACGTCAACGCCGGTACGGCCCCCACCATTTGTTGATGAACCCGAGGTAAATCGCGTGGCGGTCGCGGGTGTCGATATCTCCGCCGAGACCGTGGCTACCGGTCGGGTCGAAGGCGAGTTCCACAAGCGGACCACGGCCGTACTGCAGGAGCTTTCGGTACACCTTGATCGTGTCCTGGAACAACACGTTCGTGTCCTCCATGCCGTGCAGCAGCAGGAGCGGAGACCGTAGGTTCTTGGCTAGGTACGTGAGCGAGTACTTGTCCAGATCGTCCGGCTTGGCGTTTGGCACGGGACCGATGGTGCCGGTCGAGTACCAGTTATTGTAATTCTGCCACTCCGTCGGCCCCGCGCCGGCGATGCCGAGCGTGAAGACGTCGGGCGCGGTGTACATGCACATCTGGGTCTGAAACCCGCCGAAGCTCCAACCGTTTACGGCGACCTTTTTCGAGTCGACGCCGAAGTTGGAGACTAGATACTTCACCCCGTCGGTGAGATCCTCGACCTGCGCCTTACCCGGCTGTTCGTAGTTCGCCTTGCCGAAGACGTTCCCGTACCCGCTCTGGCCCCGTGGGTCGATGGTGACGGTAACGTAGCCGAAAACCTTGGCCAGGTACATGTTGAACAGGTACGCGGAGGAGTTGAACGCCCCCACTTCGACCGACTTGCTCGTTCCGAGCGGACCGCCGTAAACGTAGATCATCAACGGGCGACGATCGCTCTTCTTCCAACCCGGGGGCAGGAACATAAAGCCATGGATCGTCTGTCCATTCCGGTTTTTGTACGTGAAGAGCTTCGGTTTGAGCGTGTTGATCTTCTCGAAAGCCCCTACCCGGTGAGAATCGGTGATCTTCTCTTCCCGCCCGCCGTCGAGCACATACAGTTCCGAAGGCGAGTCCCAGCTAACGAAAGTGGTGGCCAATCGGCTGCCGTCGTCCGAGACGGCGGGACGTCCGTAGTTCCCCTCCCGATGCGTCATTCGCTCCATGGCTCCGGACGCGATCTCCACGCGGTACACATCCATCCGGGCTGAATCTTCCTTCTGTGCGGTTACGATGAGCGTTTTCCCGTCCGCCGATTGCTTGACCGGGTAGACCTCGAAGTCTCCCTTGGTTAAAGGCGTGGCTCCTTCGGTGGCCGGGTCGAGTAGCCATGCGTGGCGAAATCCGCTCGTGTCGAGCAGAGCGATCACCTGGTTCCCGTCTTTGGTGAAGAACGGATCCGCCATCCCGGGGGTGTTCATCTCGCCGTCCGGCTTCCCCTTGTAGATCGACTTCAATGTCTTCTTTTCGGTATCGGCGACGATGATCTCTTGCTCGCGCGCGGTGCGCCGCCAGGTGCCGAAGACCAATCGCTTCGAGTCGGGTGACCACGGCTGGTCGTTGACGGCGGTCTGTTGCCACTCCTTGCCGCCGGGCCATTTCCAAACTTCCCAAGGCTTGCCTTCCCCCTTCACCTCGTCCAGGGAGTCTTGGGTCAGATCGTAGATGTAAACGTAAGCCTCGCCGCTAAACGGATCGTCGGCCACTTCACGCTCCGCTTTCTTCGCCTGAGCGAACCGTTCTCGGTAAGAAATGTAGTCCACCATTCGGCTCTGCGGACCCGGCTTGGAGCCGGTAACCATCAGCTTCGTTCCGTCGGGAGAAAGGCTATAGCCGGTGTAGGAGACGCCGGTAGGGAGCTCCGGATTCAACTGCTCCATCGCTCCGGTGTCGAATCGAACTCGGAAGACGCCACCGCTACGCTGGAACGTGTACCCTTCCGCGTTTGGAAGCCATTTGATGCCGTTCTCCGACTCTTTAGTGCGAGTCAGCCGGATGAGCTTGCTCTCCGCGACGTTGGTTCTGAACACATCCCCTTTCCACGTGAACAGAAGGTCGTGACCTTTCGGGCTCCACTCCAATTCGCCGACGCCCGGGTAGCTCGGGAGCGGTTCTTTTCGCTTTTCGTCTTCTTCCTTGCGTTTGAGGCGCCACTCTCGGAATTCGAGGTCGTTCATGCGCAGCATCCGCGCTTCCTCGTCGGTCTCTTTCTTGTACCGCTCGACCGCCTTCGCGATGTCGCGATCGAACCGTCCCATCACCTCGGGGCTGGTCAAACGGGTGGTTTTGTGCTCCTGAGCGTCGTAAATATAGAGGTCGCTACCCCCTTTGGTGTCGTAAGGCGCCCAAACGTAAGCCAGGTACCGGTTATCCTTCGACCACTCGCTCCCCGTTGCCCCACGCCCGAAAAACGGCTTGCGAGGATAAAGATCGTCGAGGTGAAGCCCCGCCGCACTCTCCGCGGCGGCGATGACGGGATTGGAGTTGAGAGGCGGCTCCGTCGGCGTTGTAACCGCCTGCTGAAATGAAAGCGCGGCAAAAACCGCCGCCGAATAGATCAAGGGCATCGTGTACTGGAGATTACACCGATCGACCGCCGTAGCATCGGCACCTTGCCAATGAGGGGCGGTGGGGCGTTAGGCGTTAAGGCGTTAAGGCGTTAAGGCGTTAAGGCGTTGCCTGCTTAGTGCTTTACCCTTTCCCAACGCCCAACGCCCAACGCCCAACGCCCAACGCCCAACGCCCAACGCCCAACGCCCAACGCCCAACGCCCAACGCCCAACGCCTAGCCCCTCACCGCCCCATCCCTCAACACCGCATGCACCCCGCGGACGCCGTTTACGATCTGAGTGATTCGTAGGTCGACGACTAGGCTTGCGAGGGCATAGGCGTCGCCTCTGGAGAAGCCGTGCTCTCGGACCATCAGGTCGAGCATCGCTTCGATCGCTCGGTAGGTGGCTTCCTGAAGATCCTCGTGAAGTCCAAGGGTGATCCAAGCGTCTGGCGCTCGCGCGTGCGGGGTGGCGATAGGGAAGTCGTCTCGGAGCCGAAAGGTGAGTTGGACACGCTCCATGGGGCACTCGATCGCGGTGACGCATAGCTCCCCGTCTCCCTGCGCGGCGTGGCCGTCGCCGACGGAAAAGAGCGCTCCTGGTACCTCAACCGGAAGGTAGAGGGTGGTTCCCTGGACGAGCTCTTTGCAATCGAGGTTGCCGCCGGTTGCGCGAGGCGGAGCCGTGGAGTACTCTCCCGGTTCATCCGTCGGCATCCCCATGACGCCCATAAATGGCCGCAGAGCGACTTCATGTCCGTGCTGATTCCGGCCGACCATCCGATCGCGATCCAAGGACCAGAGCATGAAAGTCTCGCCGCTATCCACAAACCCCAAGCGTTTGTGACAGTCATGAGGCCATCCGCCGGCCGAAGTCCATCCCCAAGAGCCGATCTGAATTTCATCGATCGAGACCTCCAAGGTCATGCCTGCTTTCGCGCCGCGGATCGCGATGGGCCCCGTCAGCGCATGCCCCGTCCACGAAGGATCCCGCGGCGCCAGTTTGCGGGGGCGGTCGTTAGGCTCGGCGGAAGTGCGGGGTTCGACGCTCCATCCGGCGTCAAGAGTTTGAAAAACCACGGTGTCTCCCGAGTCGATCGTGAGTACGGGGGAAACATCCCGCGAAAAAACCCCGTGAACCGTCTCTCGGTTCGGCTCAAGACGCCATGTGCTCATGGTGCGGGAGAGTACCGGTTTGCGAGGCGTGAGGCGTTGCGCCCAACGCCCAACGCCTACGCCTACCGGCTCCCCCACTCCCAAGCGCCGTAGGCGGATTTGTCGTCGAGCGGGATTCCCGCTTGCCGCAGCGCGATCTCGACCATGGCACGGTGAAACGACTCGTGGGCGATGAGATAGCCGACGAAGGCGGCGGCATGCGGCTTAAATCCCTTGATCTTCCCATCGGGAGTTCCCGCCCGCCGGACCAGCTCTTCGATCGCCATTCCGGACGAGGTAATCCGCTCGGTAAGCGCCGCATGGTCGACCGGCTCCTTATCGAATTTCGTCTGCCCTTCGTGCAGATCGGGGGCGGCGGCTTTGAGCCACATTAGGCGCACGTTGTGAATGTGGGTCAGATTTCCCGATACCGATTTTCCCTTTGAAAGCGCGGTTGCCAACGCCTCGGGAGGAATGGAGTCAAGCAAATAACGATTAATCCGATCGTTGATGCGCCAGGTATCCAACAACGCTTCCATTGAAGACCTAGTCTATCAATTCAGGCCCTCTGCCTCTTCCCTCGCGACCCTTTTAGGGACTTTCACACAGGCAGTAAAAATACCGGATCGTCTCGGGAGCGGCTTTTGGACAAAGTTGAAGCGAATTCTCTCCAGTAAAGTAATCCCAGCGGGACACAAAACCCTGCTGAATTTGCGATAATAGGAAAGCGGCCTACCCGCACAGGATTGCGTTATGTTGAACAAGAATTCTATTACTAGGTTTGTGGCCCTGGGGCTAATCATTGCTGCGATCGGCTGCGGCGGAAGCGGCGGCGGCGTCCAATTACAGGGGCCACCCCCTGGCGGAGTGAACTTCGCGGGCCACGACACCAACGCGGACACCCCGACCTCCTCGGCGGTCGTTCCTCCTGCGGGCGGCACGACGGTCACTACGACTTCGAACGGTACTGTAACCGTGCCGTCAGGTGTGCCTGACACTAACATCACCCCGGCGGATACTCTCGCGATCATTCCGATCAATACCGGCTTCTTGGGCGCCGTCCCGGCAGGGTCGCAGTTGATCGTCAACGGAACCGCCAACTCCGGCGCGTTCGTCAACACGAACGGCCTTCTGGCGCAGAGCGTCGGACTGCCTGTCACCGAGGCGGGTACGGACTACACGCTCGAATTTCCAGATGCGGACCTGAATACGAACCGTGTTCTCACCGTCCACCACACGATCTTCTCGGGCAAGTTCTATCTTCAGCTTAACCCGCTTCGGATCATCTCTCCGGTTCCGGTCGACCTCGTTGGACGAATCCCGAACAACGGCCAGAACGCGGCTGGTTCGGTCGTCACTGCTCTGTTCGGCCCGGGTAACAATGGCCGATCTGCCCGCTTGTTCATCGATTACGGCAATGGGTTTGCGCTCGACAAGACCGTTACCATCGCGAACAATCGTGCTGTATTCGCCAATATTCAACACGACAACTCAAACGTTCCGGTCACCGGTGTCGAGACGCTTGCGTTCATCATCGGCGACCTCTAAGGCTCGTCAAAAAGCCCGTCCCGGATTCTCCGGGACGGGCTTTTTTTGTTGTTAGGCAAGACCGACACTGCTGAATCGGAACCGGTTCTCCGGGTCGATAGACCGCTTGATACTCGTCAACCGCTCGAACGATGGTTGGTTGAACACCGCCCGCACCGACGCTGCCTCCACGTCCCCCTCTCCCACAAAGTTGAGTGGACCACGGCACAGTGTGTGGGGCGCGATCGCATCGATGACGTGGTTTGCGTGCTCTCTCATCGCTTCCGCAGGGACGAACGGATTCGGCACCCCCAAGAAGTAGATCAGGTACTTCGCTTCCCGGCGGCAGCCAACCGGGGTTTCGTCGTGAGCTACCCGCGCCATTGCCCCGCCGAGGTGCCGAAGCTGGATGTTCACCTGTGGAGAACGCTCCACCGGACCAATCGCTCCAAGCAGGCGGGAGATCATCTGCGGCGTCATTTCCGTTAGAAGCACGCCCCGGCCGGTCGCCGGCAAAGGGTCGATCGGGTCGTTGTAGACTCGGGCGGACTCCGCGTAAGGGAATTCGCCCCACATATCGAGGATCGGCTGGCCAAGCTCTCGCATCGGCTGTACATGTGCCTGGGCGTTCTGAAGATCGCCGCAAACGCAGGCGTTAATATTGATCACCGCCTTTCCGCGAAGCGGCTCGGGGACGATCGGGAGCGGCGGGAGGTTCATGAGCTGAATGCAAGAGCTCACCTCCTCTGGCAAATCGGCCGTCCATTTGGCGTAGGCGTTGTAGATCTCCTCCACGTTCTCAGCCGGATAGATGGTGGCGCCGCCGTAGACCATCGGCTGTGGAACCAGCTCCATTTCGATCTCGACGATCACGCCAAACGCTCCCCCTCCGCCTCGGATGGCCCAGAACAGGTCCGTGTTCTCCTTGTCGGTTGCCCGAACGAGCTCCCCTTCGGGAGTGACGATCGTGGCGCCGCGGACGCTGTCGATCGCAAGTCCGTGCTTGCGGATCATAAGGCCGAAGCCGCCGCCCAGCGTGTATCCCACCACCCCGACATGCGGCGCGGAGCCCGATAGCGGGGCGAGCCCGTGCGGCTGCGCGACCGCGAAGACGTGTTTGAACTGAGCGCCGCCCCCGATCTTCGCGATCCTCGTCTTCGGATCGACGGCTACGGAGCTCATCTGCCGCGTGAGGATCAACACTCCCTTGTCGCACCCTCGTGGCAATCCGTGGCCGGTGGTCATCACCCCGATCGGCAATCCGGCATTCTTGGCGAACCGCACTGCGGCCTGGACGTCTTCCGCATCTATAGCATCGACCACCACGAGCGGATGCTGGACAATCGCCAGATTCCATCCTTGCCGCGCCCCGTCGTACCCTTCGTCTCCGGGCACGTAAACCGCCCCTTTCACCCGGTCCCGCAGATCCTGCGACCGAGTGATTTTCATCTCGATAACCTGATTTCCTTCTTGCATCGTTCCTCGTCTTCCCTTGGCTCCCGTTCCGTAGTCGGGAGCACAAAGAGTGTGTCTAGAGGCAAACCCCACCAATCGCCGATTCGGACTTTGGACCCTTCACAATGCGGCGCAAGGTTGGCCCAAAAGCCGGGCTCCTGGGTCATCTCTCCCCAGTTTCCGGATGCGGCACTGTCTTCCAGCCCAATGCCATGCAGTTTTTGTGTCGGCTGCCCATATAGACTGGGGTGGCTTGCCACCGCTTTCCATTAGCGAGCCTGCGAGCGCGGAACCGAGTCTCTATGGATCCCGATTCTATGGCATCGTCTGAAGGAAAACGGCGGCAAATCTTGCCCCCTCAACAAAATACTGGTTAGCGCTCGGCCCTGTTCACACGAGCAGGATGGTCGTGGGGTTCATCGGCTGGGAGCCGATGCTACGTTACACGCGGGCTTCCATCACGAGCTTAAACAAATCGATGTCGACGTTGTAGCCGTCGATCTGCTCGTAGCGGGCGCCGGGGCGGCCGTGGTCGACGATGCCGAACGGGCCGTCGAAATTCCAGAAGGAGAATCCCCAGCTGTACTCGTGCCAGAGGGAGAAGAGGTCGGCGAACCAGCGGAGGGCGACGTCGTTCGGGGTTTGGTTGTAGCAGCCGAACTCGCCCATGTGGATGCGCACCCCCATCCGCTCGACGTCGCGCCAGGTCTCGAATAGCTCGCGTAGCGTCTCCTTGTCCCAGATCTTGCCTTCCCACGGCGTACCTGGATAGATCGGCTCGGGCAACGACATTCCAGGTCCCCACCACGATGCGTGGTAGTGGCTGACCGGCATCGGCTGGTAGCCTCGCCCGCTATGGACCACTCCAAGGTCCGCCAGCTCCGGCATCGCGTAGTGCCCGCCTCCAATGCCGTCGAGCACAATCTCCCGGTCGGGATCGATGGCGCGGATGGCCCCCACCGTCCGCCGCATCACCCGCTGGTGGATATCGCGCGTGAACCCGTACTCTCCCTCGTTCGGCGGCTCGTTCAAGAGGTCGAAGCTTAGCTGGCTACTCGGAACCCCTTTGTATCGCCGGGCGAAGGTCTCCCAAAGGTGGACGAAAGCGTCCTGGGCGATCTCGTCCTTCCAAAGATTATGTCGCTCTAGATCGTTACGGTTAATACAGTATCCCGGAGCCCGATGGACGTTGAGCGACATGTGCAGCCCGCGAGAGCGCAATGCCTCCAGATAACCATCAAGATGCTCAAAGACCGGCTCATCGAGGTTGAAATAGTCGAAGTCGTGTGTCCACTGACGATAGTCGGTCGGAATACGAACGAAGTTGAACCCGTTATGAACCAAAAAATCCAACGCCTTCTCGTCCGCCGGAAGGGGAGGTCTATCGGGAGACCAGGTGTACATCCAAAGAAAATTAAAGCCGTAGAACATTGTCTATCCCTCCTTAAGGCCACTACTCGCGAGGCTCTGGACGATCTGGCGTTGGAAGATGAAGAAGAGGATCAGCACGGGGAGGATGGAGATCATGGCGCCGGCCATTTGCATGTTATCCTTACCGGGGAAGCGACCTTGGAGCATCGCTACCACCAAAGGGAGGGTGAATTTCTTCTCGTCGAGCAGAATGATCAACGGCCCGAGGAACGAGTTCCAGGAACCTAGAAAGGACATGATGCCGAGGGTGGCCAGTAACGGCTTCGAAAGCGGCAACACGATCTGGAAGAAGATACGCCACTCGCCACTCCCCTCGATCTTTGCGCACTCGATCAAGGAGTCCGGGATCTTTTCCATGAATTGGCGGGCAAGGAAAACTCCGAAGGCGCCCGCCAAGCCAGGAATGATGAGCGGCAGCCACGTATCGAGCCACCCGAAGTCGCGAAGCAGGAGGAAACTCGGAACGAGCAACACGCTCCCAGGGATCATCATCGTGGCGAGCAGGACCATGAAGATGGCCTCCTTGCCAGGAAACCGGTGTTTGGCAAACGCGTAACCGGCCAAAGTGCAGAGCAGCATGGTGCCGCCGGTAGCGAAAATACCGATTACAAAGCTGTTCCAAGTCGCACCGACGACCAAGTGCGAGGGGTCGTTCAGAAGGTCGACGTATGGCTGGACGGTCGGCTTCTTTACGAGCATGCTCATGCCCGGCTCGGCGATCTCGTTCATCGATTTAAACGAGGTGATGAGCATGTAGTAGAACGGGAGCGCCAACACAATCGCCCCAAAGGCCAGCAAAGTGTAGACGATCCACATCTCTCGCCTGGGTGCTTTCATGAACGTGCCTCCGCACGGCGGTAGAAGAACGCCTGAGCGGCGGTGAGGAGCAAGATCACCGCAAATAGCACGTAAGCGATGGCGGCCGATTTGCCCATTTCATAGGTCTCGAAGGCGGTATGAAAGATCAAAGGTACGACCGTAAGCGCGGAGTCGTTCGGCCCGAATCTCGCGCCGGCATCCCCGCTCTTTCCGGCCAAGGTATAGATCACCTCGAAAACCTGAAACGAACCGATGAGGCCTAGTACTGTGACGAAGAACAATTGCGGACGGATGCCCGGTAACGCGATATGCCAAAACCGCCGGCTGGTCCCCGCGCCGTCGATCTCGGCCGCTTCATAAAGGGCATCGGGCACCTGCTGGAGTCCGGCAAGGAATACCAGGATGGTGAACGCCAGCCCTTGCCAAATCGCGAGAATGATGACGCAGTCGAGAAAGTAGTGCTCGGAGGTAAGGAACTGAATCGGGTCCTTGACCAGGTGCAACTTCATCAATAACGCGTTTAGCCACCCCTGGGGACCGCCGAGGAAAAGCTGGCCGAAGATCAGCGCAATCGACACCACGCTGGTGACCAGCGGCGAGAAGTACAGGAAGCGCCAAAATCGCTGCCCCTTCAACTTATAGTTCAGCAGGTAGGCGCACACCAGCGAAATCACAATGCCCACCGGCATCGAGAAAAGCGCGTAAACGATGGTGCGCCCAAAGCTGGCGGTTAGGTCGCCGGAATGGACGATCGTTTTGTAATTTTCGGTCCCCACCCAGGCTGCGGTCGAGAGCGGCAGCACGGGATGGTAGTCCGTCATCGAGAGAAAGAGGGCGACGACCGCCGGAACGAACACGAAGACGATGGCCAGGACGAGCGGAGTGGCGACGAAGAGATAGGAGATCGCGTGCTTGCGGTATTTAGGGCGCCCTACGACCAGGGCCGTGAGTCCAAACAGCACCGCCGCCGCGGCCCACTTAACGTAGTCGAGAATGTTCGTTTGCCTCTCGAGCTGCGGCAGACGATCGATAATGTCTCCGTACCGAGCCTGATAGCGGGCAGTTTCGGAGCGCAGCAGTTCAAGGGCCTTGGGAGCGATCTCTCCGTATCCCTTCTTAAGCTGGGCGGCGATGTCCTGCTCTAACGCGGCGTGCTCATCGGTAAATTTCCCCGCTCCGAACGCCCGGATCAGCTCCGATCGCGACATCCCCTTTTGTCGGGCGAGCCCATCGAGGTGGTCCAGGATGTATGTGCCCATTTGGTCGAGCAGGTTCGACTCCAACCGGTTCGCCTCGGTCGATCCGTGGATCGGCTCGACGGTCGCGAACGAAGGGTAGACCGAGCGAAGGACGTCGAAAAGCTTTCGGCTCGAAGCCAGGGACGGCTGGTTCCAAAACGATTCGGCTTCGTTCGACCACATCGATTTCGGCGAGGGGAGCGGCATTCCCAGATCGGTCGAGCGCTGCAGGTGCATCAGCACCATCTTTTCCTGAACCGGGTTTGAAAGGAGGTAGCGCATCCAAGCCATCGCTTCCCGTTTCATCTTCGATTTTCGAAAGATGACGTACGAAGTGCCGCCCATAACGTTGTACGGCCTCCCGTCGTCCGCCTTGGGCCAGGGAGCGATGTCCCACTTTCCGTCTAGCTCCGGCACATCGTGGTGGATGCCGCTGAAGTTGGTGTGGAGTTCCAACATCAGTGGGATCGCTTCGCCGGGGTTGTCCGACCGGAACATGCCGACGACGCGGCTGCCCAGATCCTTCCCCGGCGAGTTGTGCATGTGCCAAAGGCGGAGCGCCTCCATCACCGCTTCTTGGTACTTGGGATTTTCCCAGTTCACCGTCAGCGTGCCGTCCGGCTTTCGCTGGAGTCCCGGGAGCCCGTACGGCATTGTGTACAGGCCGATCGCCCACTGGGCGCCGTTCGTGAATCCGAAGTAGTACTGGTAGCCGTTCGCCTCGAGGGTTCCGATCGTCTTATTCAGCTCCGACCAGGTTTGCGGCGCCCGCAGGCCGAGCTTCTTAAAGATATCGGTTCGGTAATAGGTGACCAGCGTCGAGAGATCGCATGGGATCCCGTACAGCTTCCCGCCGACACCGAACATCTCCAGCAGCTTTGGGTCGAACTGCTTTTCGAGCTCCTTCGCCTCTTCAGGAAAGTCGGCCAGCAGGTCGACGAGCCCGCCGACGGTTCCGTAGTCGAATGGCCCTCCCAGGTTGGTCACCCCGATATCCGGCGGAAGGCCGGCCGCCATCGCGGTGAAGTACTTCATCTGGAAGTTTCCCCACGCGATCGGTGTCACTTCCACGTGAACGTTGTTTGCTCGTTCGAAGTCGCGAGCGATCGACCGGTACATTTCCACGTCGAGCACGCTGCCGGTGACCGCCCAAAACTTGAGGGTCCGCTGTGCCGGAGCCTGCGCCAAGAGGAGAAGCAAAAAGACGAAGAAGCTTGAGAGCCGGCGGTAGAACCTGGGCGACTTTTCCATGACGTCTCGGCTCCGTTGCCGCTTAATCCATCGATATCTCGTGCTCGCCGGCCAAGGATCTCGCTCTCAACCGAACCGGCCTAGAAGCCAGGTTGTAGATCACCGCGGTATTTGCGGCAGTCATCGCTTCCCAGCCCTCTTCGCAGTCTATACGGTTCCTCACGGCAAACAGGTCGTCATCGTCCCACACCACCAGATCGGCCACGAATCCGCCGACCTCGACCGATAGTTCTTCGCTGGCTCTTGCCGTCAATCGGACCGGTTTCAGTTGAAGATCTTTAGGCTCGCAGAGCCAGGCCCAGCGTTCGCTTCCGTCTTGCCCGGCGATCGCCGCCCGGATCGCGGTGCGGTTCCTCGTGAATCGAGCAATCGCGATCGAAAGCTTTGCCCGGCCCCCCGGGCAGACGGTAACTGGAAAAGCTCCCAGCGGGGTTCGCTCGCCGGTGAGGGTGTCGAATGCATCGACGGTAGCGTTTCCGTCGAACGGCTCCGGGCCCTCGTGAGCGACATAAAGCTCGGCGTCCGACTCTCCGACGGCTAGCGAGAGCATCGTCGGTGCGTACAGCCGCCGCAGTTCGTGCCCCGCGGGTTTAAGAAGTCTTGAATAGTCCTCGACCGCCCAACTCTGCACCGGCCAGCAATCGTTCATCTGCCAAATCAGCGTTCCCCGGCAAAGCTCGTTTCGCCGGAAATATTCGATGCCGTGCCGGAGCGCATCGCGCTGGTTGAGCTGCGAGATGTACGTCCAATTTTCCAACGTTTGTGGCTCCGGGTAGTGCAGCCCGGCGTAACCCCGGAAAACCTCCGGCGTTTTCCCGGTCTTGTTATGCCACCAAGCAACTTCCGAGTCGACTTCCGACCCCGCGCCGATCTGCCGCCAAGCGTCTAACGATGGCGAAGAGGCAAAGCCGAACTCGGAGGAGAAACGGGTCTGAGAATCGGAGTAGTGGACCCAGTCCCCTCGCCCGTGCCACACGTCCCAGTAGTGGGCATCGCCCCAATTTTCCTCGGTAAGCCCGGGAACCTCTTCTTCCGGCTCCACCGCCGTAGGGCTGGTTCTTATGTAGTCGTGGGCCGGATCGAGCTCCTCGACTACGTCTCGTAGCACCTCCGAGTAGATCTCCTCGCCGAAGTACCTGGGCGGAGCCAGCTCCGCGCCGCCCCATTTGCCCAGCCACAACGCCTCGTTTTCGTTGTTCCCGCACCAAAGCGCTAGGCTCGCGCGATCGCGCAAGCGCAGGACTTGCTCCGTCGCTTCTTTGCGGACGATCTCCTTCTCAGCCGCTCCGTCCGGATAGTAGCTGCACGCGAACGGAAAATCTTGCCAGACCAAGATCCCGCGCAGGTCGCATTCGTCGTAGAACGCCTCGGACTCATAAAATCCTCCGCCCCACACCCGCAGCATGTTCAGCCCAAGCCCTTTGTAACGGGCGATCTGGGTGGAAATGTCGCATGGGCAGATGCGGGAAGGGAACGAGTCGTTCGGAATCCAGTTCGCCCCCCGGGCGTAGATTCGCCGTCCGTTGACTTCGAATTCGAACGAGCGCCCGTGGTCGTCCCGCTCCCGAAGGAGCCGCGCGGTTCGAAACCCGATCTGCTTCTCGACTCGATGCCCCGTGTCCATCGTGGCGATGGCCGGATAAAGGGTTTGCGCTCCCTCGCCGTTCGGCCACCACAGTTCGGGCGCGAGCTCGAACTCCAACGGGTCGCCGCCCGATCGGGTTTGATCGCCGAAGGCGACTGCCAGCCTCCCTTCTCCTTCAATCTCCGGTTCGGCGACGACGCGAAACCTGCCAGATGAGAGTCGCTCCTGCAGATAGCTGATCCGTCGGATCCGCCCCCGGAACTCGAGAAGCTTGACCGGCTGCCAGATGCCGCACGACACCAGCCTAGGGCCCCAATCCCATCCGGACATGTATTGGGCTTTACGAACGAATGCTCGCTCGTCGAACCACTGGGTTTTCCAGTCGATGCCGTTGGCATCGAAATATTCCCGCCGGCGTCCCTGCCCGACCTTGACCGCCGACTCGAAGTCGATCCGTAGCTCGTTCTTCCCACGTTGGAGCCGCGATGTCACGTCGATCTCCAGCGGCACAAACATATTGTCGTGACGGGCGACCGACTCTCCATTTAGGAACACCTCGCAAACCGTGTCCAGCCCCTCGAATCGAAGCACGCGGATCGGGTGATCCGGAGAAGGAGTCCACTCGAAGGTGGTCTCGTACGACCAGCGCCGCTCATCTACCCAGGCAACTCCAGGCTCGTGCATCGCGATGAACGGGTCCGGAATGATTCCGTGACGCACCAGGTCGAGATGCACGCAACCGGGGACCTCCGCTTCTCGAAAACCGACCCGCTGAAGCTGCGGTTGGTGGTAGTCGGGCGCCTCGTCGAGGCAGCGGAAGCGCCAGCCGGAATCAAGTGATCGAGTACGCATGGCTACTTCAGAATCGAATCGGTCGCGCTATCGCCCTGGACATCCCAGCGAGAGGTGTATTGATATCGGGATCGGGGAACCGGTAGGTCGCCACCAAAGCCGCTGAGCCGCTCCGGAGCCGGCGTCCACGCTTCGCGAGGAGCTCCGCACAAACCGCGAACGATAAGCCGGTGCGGCACGATGCGCGTACGAGCCGGTTGATTCGGGTTCGCGATGCGGTCCAATAGCAGGCGGAACGCTTCGTCGGCCATCGAATCCCAATCGAACGCGATCGCGGTAAGCCCTACGCCGTCCACCGTAAGGTCGATATCGTCGCCGAGGGCGGTCACCTTGAGGTCGTGCGGAAGGGAAAGCCCACACCGTAGGGCTGCCTCGACGGCGGGCGGAACGAGGAAATCCTGAAGGACGAGTAGGCCGTCGGGCCGGTCCGGTTTTCGCAACCTGGATTCGAGCGGATAAGGGTCGGGGTCGGTCGTGCCACTTGTCATGCAGAAGACGAAGTCCCTCGGTTGAGGTTGTAGTCCGTGCGCGAACATCGCCCGCATGTACCCACGGAACCGCTGGTGAGTGATCTCCAGCGCGTCCATCATCCCGGTTACCGCGATGCGCCGGCAACCTTGGGCAATGAGCCTCGTAGTCGCATCGGCGGCGGCCGTTTCGTGGTCGAAGGTCACGAGGTCCGTTTCCGCCCCTTCCAGACGGTGGTCCAGCGACACGATCGGCAGTTGGCCGGCGGCTCTCGAGATGAATTCGTTATCTGGAAACGAGCGGTAGGGCCACACGATAGCGCCGGAGAAGTCGTTATCCAGCGCAGTCTGGAGCGCGTATTCGGTTGGATACTCGACGCTGCCGCCGAGGTGAACCAGGTACATCCCTTCGTCGCGAAGCCGCTCGGCGAACCGCATCCCCATCACCCGGAGCACATACGAGCCGGAATCGATGAGGGCGACGTTGCCGGTGCGACGGGATAGATTCGCCCGCCCCGCGACCACGCCTCGGTTGGGCACGCTTTGGGCGTACCCCGATTCGACCAGATGGGCCAACGCGCGGCGAACCGTGCTCCGGCTGGCTTCGAATTCACCCTGGAGCTCTCGCTCCGTCGGCAGCAGGGAGCCGGACTCGACCGTCCCCGCATCGATCCGTTTCCGCAATTCCGCGGCGATTCGTTGGTAACTGTTGCGCAGCATAAACCGCTAACATTCTATATCGATGATTTGAATATTGCGAGACAAATTGTATGCAACGCAAAAACCCCGTAGCGTCGGAGCCCCGCCGATGAACGTTCCAGCTGCCGAACCCAGATCCGACGGTGAGATACAAATTGTTTACGAGATTTTTCGGTAGTCTGAAGCCGGTGACATCGATGCTGACGCTCGCCCTACTTCTCGGAATCCAGACGCCCCGTATCTCCATCCGCCTCGAGGCGGAGAACGGAACCTTGAGCGGACCGGTCCAAGAGGCGCTCGGGACCGGGTATTCCGGGACCGGCTACGTCACCGGCTTCACCCATGGCAGCGACTGGGTGACCTGGCGCTACCCGGCGCATCCCGGGATCTACGACGTGGCCATCGGGTATCGGGCCGGAAGCCAGAAGGGGTTCGACCTTCGCGTGAACGGACACTCTCAGACCGGAATGTTTGCTGCCACCGGTGAGCGGTTCGGCGTCGCGGAAGCCGGGAAAGTCGAGCTCGTGGAGGGGGACAACGAAATTGCCCTCGGCAAAGGATGGGGATATTACGACATCGACTACATCGAGCTCCGCCCATCCAAACCATTTCCCGCGCCCAAGAGACCGCCGCTTCGACTGAGCGACCCACTTGCCTCGCCCCATACCCGCGACCTGATGCGCCGGCTAATCGGCGCGTACGGACGCCGGACGTTTACCGGCCAGTACGAGCTGCCAGATTCGGACTTCGTGCGCACAAAGGTCGGAGTTACCCCCGCGATCATTGGCGGTGACTTCATGACATATTCGCCTTCGCGCGCGGAGCACGGCGAGAAACCGAGCGGCATCACCGAGACCTTGATCGACGAGGCAAAGAAAGGCTCGATCGTTACCCTCTCGTGGCATTGGAACGCTCCCGTCGGCCTTCTCGATAAGAAATACAAAGATGCTCAGGGCCGAGAGATCGATGCGAGCTGGTACAAGGGGTTCTACACCAACGCCTCCACGTTTGACGTGGCGAAGGCGATGGCCGACCCCGCTTCCGAGGAGCGTCGTCTGCTCCTTCGCGACATCGACGTCATTGCCGTCGAACTAAAGAAGTTCGCCGCCCTCGACATCCCGGTTCTCTGGCGGCCGCTGCACGAAGCCGAGGGCGGATGGTTCTGGTGGGGAGCCAAAGGCGCCGAGCCGACTAAACAGTTGTGGCGCCTGCTGCGTGAGCAGCTTATCGGCAAGCACGGCCTGCACAACCTGATCTGGGTCTACAACTCGGTGAACCCGAGTTGGTATCCCGGTGACGACGCCGTCGATATCATGGCGATCGACCGTTATCCGGGCGACCGCACCGACCCGCTAACCGGCGATTGGTCCGATCTTCAACGTCGATTCGACGGCAAGAAGCTCCTCGCCATCGCCGAATTCCCCGGCGCCCC
Organism: Fimbriimonas ginsengisoli Gsoil 348; assembly: GCF_000724625.1. Taxonomy (GTDB): domain Bacteria; phylum Armatimonadota; class Fimbriimonadia; order Fimbriimonadales; family Fimbriimonadaceae; genus Fimbriimonas; species Fimbriimonas ginsengisoli. Next base: position 3,061,745 of record NZ_CP007139.1, read on the forward strand.
CGACATCGAGCGGATGCACCGCTTCGGCGCCCGATGGTCCTTCTTCGTCTCTTGGGTGGGTGACCTGGGAGCAAGAGGTACCGACCCCGCCCTGCTGGAGCGGACCTACAAGTCAAAAAGGGCCGTTAACCGTAAGTAGCATCGGCTCCCAGCCGATGCTACGACTAGACTTCCTTCGCCTGGGAAGTTGATCCCAATCGCCTTTTTCCGCCTTCTCCGCGCGACTACCGGCGAACGCGCCGGAGCGGGTGCCTAGCGGATTCACCGAACTGCTACTTAAATTGTTGCACGAGTATGCAAGAAACGTGTCAAAAACGATTTGAACGTCGCCCTCGGAGTTCCGGTTTCCATGGGTCTGGAATTTCGTATCTCGGACCGCCTCTCTCGCCACCATCCGGTCCGGATGGTTATCTCTGCGCTGCCCTGCTGAAACACGGAAGCCACTGAAAAATGCTTTCGGGTGAGGTGTTTTTGCGCAGTCGAGCGCAATGAATTCGAAAAATGTAATTCAAACCAACAAGGATGGATTTTGAACGAACCTAATTGCCTTCACAACCGTTCTTGCATGGAAGGATCAGGGAAGGCGAGTTAAACTGCGCGATTTTCTGACGAGAGGTCCTAAGGCTAACGGCCGATGGGTGCACAAACATAGCTTGCCCGCAGATCGGAAACGATCTGCGGGCTTATTTTTGCGTTCGATTTCTTGGCGTTACTTGGACGGAGGAGGAGCGATCCCCGGTCCGCGGGCCCCCGCGGGAGGGCCTCCTGGTTGCCCAGGACCCTTCCATCCCGCCGGCGGGGCCGACTTCTTCCAGTCCTGCGGTTTGTCGCCGAACTCTTCCTTCTTTTCCGAGCATCCGCCCAGGCCGGCGAGGGCGGCAACGACGACGAACAGCGTGAAGAAGCGCTTCATTTACATTCTCAGTAGTCGCGGAGCGAGTCCCACATCTTGGTGAACTTATGCGAGATGGCGCCCCCGGCGCCCGGCGCCCCCATGTCGACGGTCTGGGACGGCTTCATCGCCTTGGCATGCCCATCGACGAACGAGAAAACCGACTGGCCGGAATAGGTGTCGTCGATGAGCCCCTTATAAGTGGGGTCAGGCTTGCCCCACGGGTCCGGTTTTTGTCCCGGTAGCACCACGCCCATGTCGGTGCCGTCGGCGATCGTGATGATGCCGTCCCACGGGGAAAACGCTCCTTCGAGAGTGGTCTGCCAAGATCCGGGAGCGACCTTCGTTCGGGTGCAGAACATGATCGTTTCGGCCGGTTTGGTCACCGCGGTTCCGCTTCGAGGGTTCATTTCGAACCAGCTTCGGCTCGCGTTGATCACGCCTCGGAATTCCCAACCGTTGCCCCAACCCAGGATTCCGTTGGCCCAATAGCTGTAACGCGGGCCGGTGCCGTCGACGATCGCATGGGTATCGCTCGGGTCGCGCAGCATGTCCATGTTCTTCATGTACGGCTGCACGTGAACGGTCCAGGTCATCTGCCAGCCCCAGCCGTTATCCGGACCGGGCTCGCCGTTTGCCACAAATACGTCGTCGCTGTCGTTGTTGTACATCAGCGTCGCCAGGGCAACCTGTTTGATGTTCGACAGAGATTGGGTCTTCTTGGCCGCGGCCTTCGCCTGCGCGAAGACGGGGAAGAGGATGGCGGCCAAGATCGCGATGATTGCGATGACGACGAGAAGCTCGATGAGCGTAAAGGCCTTTTGCTTCATTGCAGGACTCCTATGGAAATGAGTGCAAGGATACGAACGGTGAACCGCTCCTATACACTATACCAAGGAACTCGCCATTGTGTATCGATGATGTAATCACTACGTCTACAAGGGCACCAGCGGCGGCGTCGAGTGGATCGTATCGGACCGTAGATGGACCTGGTCGCTCTGGGGCCGCCAGCGCGGACCCGAAGCTACATCGGCCCGAAATGACGGTAGGGTTCCCCATTTGTCGCGTGGAGCGCCGCACGACCCGCGGACGACGAGCGAAACCGTCAACACCACCCGATCAAAAGTCTCCAGCGGGGTCCGGAGTCGACTTTGGAGAACCCGAACGCACTCTTTAGCAAACTCCGACCAATCGATGGCGACGGTCGTAAGCCCGACATCGTCGATCGCGATCGGTGTTTCCCCGCCGAACGACGCGACGGCGACATCCTCCGGCACCCGAAGCCCCGCGGCGAAGATCGCCTCGACCACCGGGGGAACCAGCATGTCTTGGAGCACGAAGACGGCGTCCGGCCGATCGGGATCGCCGAGCCGTTTTGCCAGCAGTTCGGTATCCGGAGACTCGTACCCGCTTGTCATGCAGAAGACGAAGTCGCGTGGCCGAGGTGTCAAGCCGTTGTCGAACAGCCCGCTGAGAAAGCCGGAGAAACGATCGTGGTTGATCTCCAGCATGTCCATCATCCCGCTAATGGCGATGCGCCGCCGCCCCTGATTCGCAAGGTGGTTTGCGATCGTTCGCGCGCCGCCGAAATTGTCTTCCGTGATCAGGTCGGTGGAGACCCCCTTGAGTCCGTGATCGAGGGCAATGAGGGGAAGTCGGCGCTGAACGGCTCGCACCCGCTCCGTATCTGGGAACCCGACCTTAGACCAAACGAAGGCGGCGACGAACCCCTGATCCGCCGCATACTCCATGGCCCCTTCCACGCCAAACACCCGCGAGTCGACGTGGATCAAGTGCAGTCCCGTGCCTTGCAGGGCTCGACTGAGGCCAAAAAACAGTCTCTCGTTGACGACGTCCGCGTGGTCGATGAACGCCACGTTTCCGCCGATTTCTTGCGCGGGACCCAGCTTGGCCGCTACCCCCCGCTTAGGCTTAACCTCGGCCCACCCGCTTTCCGCCAAAGCGGACAGCGCCCGCCGAACTGTGCTCCGGCTAACTCGGAACGTCTCCTGGAGTTCCCGTTCCGTGGGCAAAAACGCCCCTGGTAAGTACAGACCGGCCCGAATCTGGTCCCGAAGCTCGTCCGCGATCGCCTGATAGCCCCGCCCGGATTCGTCTCTTGGTTCTTCCGCCACGTTAAGAGTATACGGCCAAGGTAGTCACTATGTATCGACGGGGATACCGCATTCTTGCGGTGTTGTCTATGCGGGCCTTAGCGCCGCAACGGTTGCACGATCATCCCATCCAAACCGAACCACCGCCCTTGCGACGCCGGATCTTTCCCCACGCAGCGAACGGTCAGCACATGAGCCCCCGCGGACAGCGGCCAAAAGGGAAACGTAATCTCCCGGTGCATGTCGTAGCCCGCACTGTAGAACGATGCTTTACCGATCCGTTGCCCGTCGACCAGGAACTCGGCCAGGCCGCCGTCCCACCTGAACGTGCCCAAGACGTAGAGCTGGTTAAGGCCGGCTTGCTTCACCGTAAACGGAACCCTTAGTTCCTCGCCGTCTTGTGGAGCGAGCCACTCGAGCTCGGCATTCCCCCGTAGCCCGTTCACCTTTGCCGTCTCGACCTTGCCGGTCGAAGTGGTAACTTGCCCGGCCAAACTTTCCATCTCGACGAAATTCCGGTAGTCGAACGGCAATCGGTCCGGTCCGCTCGGCATCGGCGGAAAAGGAGCATGGGGCTCCATTTGGTACCAAAACGCGGTCGAGGAATACTCGTCCGCCCGCTCGTTGTTATTGCCAAGATCCTTGCCGTCCGCGCCGAACGCCACTCCCTTATGTTCGATCTCCACTTTCAGGCTGCGTCGAAAGCGAACGGGATCGGGAATGTGCCAACGGTAGGCGGTGGCGCGGGCCCCGGTCTCCATATCTTCCAGAACCGGTACGCCCGAGTACAACCCCGACCCCCTATGAAGCCCCCACGCCTCTCCGAAGTAATCCTCTAACCCGGTGCCTCGTAGCGAGGGATCCCGCTCGCCGTCGATAGAGAAGAAATCGTCCCCCTCGCCCCACCAACCTGGCGACGTCGACCGAACGCTGAGCACCGTTCCCACGTAATGGCCGTTCCCCCGCAGATCGGCAATGACGTAGTTGCCGGGGCGGCAAGGGAACTGTTGCCGATAGGAGGCGTGGAAGTACGGCGCCGTGGGATTAACGCGCCCACACTCCCAGTCCACCATGTAATAGAACCCCCACGTGGCTTGGGTGCCGTCGTTCGTCACCGTGATTCGGGCCGACTTACGGAACGGCATGGCCCATACGCAACTCCGCGCCTTCCCATCGGCCGATGCGCGGACTGGCGCCGATTCAAACGGAGCGTCAATCCCATGCCCTACTCCGAAGAAGTCCCCCAGCGGCGACTCCACGCTTGGCGATTCCTCGCCGTCCCAATAGATGCGGATCGTCATGAGCCGCGAGTAGGCCGGTTCTGAAGGCAGAACCGTTAGCCAGATCCGGCGCACCGTGCCGGGTCCTTTCGCGTCGAGCAAGGTTAGGCTCTCGCCAGGCTTAATGAACCTGAAGTCGACGTTCGAGGTCCGGAAATCCTTGCTGGACGAGGAGCTTCGCTGGCTCCGGACGTCCCGAAGTCGCGTCAGATCCTCCAGACCTTGTTGAAACAAAACGAGCGCGGCAACGGCGAGCACGATGCTGCCAAGCATACACCGTGTATGCCTGGAGAGCCACCTTGTCGTCAAACGATTTGCGGTTGTAGCAGGGGCGGCCCGCCCAATGACATCCAGTTCTCGTGCCGCCCGCCCATATAGACTGCGGTGGCCTGCCACCGCTTTCTGTCAGCGAGCCTGCGAGCGCGCCGGCGAGTCTCTATCGATCCCGATTCTCAGGCTCCGTCGGCAGGAAAACGGCGGCAAAGCATGGCCCCGAACAAAACTGATGGTATAGAGCACCCCGCCCGAGTGAGACGCTTGAACCCACCAATTAGCATGCGACACTCATCAGCATGATCTTGCAGGCAATTATCTCGTCCGCATTCCTGTTGGGTGCTTCGCCCCCTAGCGTTAAGCCCGTATACCGCGTCACCGTCCTCCCGGAGTTGCCCGGCGGAGACTACTCTTCCGCCGCTGCGATCAACGGGCGAGGCGACGTCGTAGGTCTCTGCAGCACCGGGAAAACGCTCGTTGAAGGTCTTCTGCGAGATACGCGGGCGGTCCTCTGGCGAGATGGAAAGGCGATCGATCTCATCGGCAAGTCCCAGTCTTCTCCGGCCGCCTTCGCGGTGAACGACCTGGATCAGGTGCTCATCCAGCCGCAGTACATCGGAGCCTCCCGCCCCGGATCCATCCCGCCGCCGATGCCCTATGTCGTTCTCTGGGAAGTGGGGAAGACTCGACTTTGGAAGGACCCTTCCCAATTTCGACCCCAGGCGATCAACAATCATGGCGACCTCGCCGGCTTTTCGGGAGGGTTTGCGCAGACGCTCATCGGGGAAAAAATCGAGTCGTTAATCCCTCCCGTCGATAAGGCGCAGGCCTGGGGTTGGTCCATCAACGACGCCGGAATGGTCGGAGGAACCTTCCAGGTAGGCGTCACCTCGCGCGGATTTATTACCACCGGAGGAAAGCTCCTCGACCCGGTTCCGGAGACCACGGAGTGCTTCGGAGGTTTTCGCGTAAGCCCCATCGGCCATGCTGCCGAGGCGGCGCGGACCTCCTCCCGCAGCACCTACCTGTTTCTGTGGAAAGAGGGAGCCGTCCAAAACCTGGTCCCCCTTGGCCGATACGGGTCCGTGAGCGGAATCAACTCCAAAGACCAGATCGTCGGCAATGCCAACGGCCTACCGTTCCTCTTTTCGCAGGGTCGTCTCTTCCATATGGGGGAAGTCGTTCACGACAAACGGATGGTTGTGGAAACCGTTACGGGCATTAACGAAGCCGGACAAATCTCGGCGTCGGCAAGGATCGGTAATCGGTATCACGCGGTTCGGCTCGATCCAATCTGAGTCGAAGCGAGGGAGTCGGCTAGCTGCCTCGCCCGTTCGAGCGCGTCTTGGAGAGCTCCTGCTTCTAGCGTCGAGCGCGCCGTGCCTGCTCTCGGTGCAGAGCGTTAGCAAGACCGCCGCGTTCCCGCTCGGGAACGCCGGTCGCCGCCACGGAGAACACCACGTACGCGGTGATCGCCGCCGTGAACACTCCATATCCTCCAAGGAACACGGCGCAGGCGACCCACCCCGCGACCAACATGAGGATTCCGAGGGTGCTGGGCGAGGGGTGAAGCCCGGCCGTGATCAGTGAGGCGAAGCACCTTGTCTAGGCTCACCGGTCTTCACAGTGTGAAGAAATCCTCGCCTAAAGGTCTTCGATCCTATTCACTTATCATGTATGATAGCGATATCAATCGTGAGAACTGAGACTCTAACAAAGGGAGAGGTGGTCATCCACCCGGCTCGACTGCGAATCGTGCAGACGCTGCAAGGGAGAAAAATGACGACTCGCCAAATTGGTGAGGCGGTCCCCGATCTGCCTCCGGCGTCGCTCTACCGTCACCTGAAACTTCTCAAAGATCACGGCATCGTCGAGGTGGTCGAGCAGCATCCGCGTAACGGGATATCCGAGTCCGTCTACGCTCTCGTACGCGGCTCGACTCGCCTAAGTCGCGAGGAATTCGCCGCGATCTCGGGCGAAGCCCATCAGAGGTATTACGCCGTGTTCCTGGGGGCGCTGTCCACCGTCGTCAACCGCTACTTCGAAGAGCCGGAACGCGATACGACGCGCGACGGGATGACCTACTTCATCGCCAACCTGAATCTTTCGGACGACCAACGGCAACGGCTCCGCTTAGACCTACTCGACCTTATCCGCCGTTACTCGGCCGAGCCGATCGCCGACGAACACCGTCCCACCCAGGTTGGAATCTCACTGTCGCCCGACCTTCTCGCCGTTGCACCCGCTCTCGACTCCGAGCCATCCCAATGACCACCCTTGCTCTTATGTCACTTGCCTTCGCTTCCGCCGCCGCGCCTCCATCCGATTTCAAATCTCGGATCGACAAGTTCCTTCGAGTCTCGGCGGAATCGATGGGGATCCCGGGGTTTGCCTATGCCGTCGTAAAGGACGGCAAAGTGATCTGCCAGGGGGCGCATGGACTGTCGAATCTCACCTACAAGGTTCGCGCGACACCCAAGACCCCGTTCCTTCTCGCGTCGATTACGAAGCAGTTCACCGCAGCCGCGATCATGCGTTTGGCCGAACAGGGCAAGGTCAAGATCGACGAGCCGATCTCCACGTACCTGGCCGACGCCCCGGAGTCCTGGCATGCAATCACCGTGCGGAACTTGCTCAACCATACGGGGGGCCTCAAAGATCGCTTCGAGGAGAAAAACACCTCGCTGTGGCGGCTGAACTATTCGGAGCTGGCCATGTACGAAGCTGCCAAGTCTACGCCCGTCGATTTCGCTCCCGGCACCGCGTGGCAATACACCGACCAGGGCTATTTCCTTCTCGGACGCATCATCGAAGAGGTCTCTGGGCAGAAGTACCGAGCGTTTCTGGAGGAGAGCTTCTTCAAACCGCTTGGGATGACCTCCACGACCACGATCGCGATGAAGGAAATCGTTCCCAATCTGGCGGAAGGTTATGCCATGGAAGGTGGCAAGATCATCCATAACCACCGCCGCACCGACTACGGCCTGGTGTCACATTTCGGCGTGATCTCGACCGTTGGGGACCTCGCGAAGTGGGTAATCGCGATGAATTCTGGGAAAGCTCTGAAGCCGGAGACGGTGAAAGAGATGTGGACCCCCGCCCGATTGGCGGACGGCTCCGAGGTGACAGGGACGTCGGGCTCGTATGGACTCGGCTGGTTTCTTGAATGGCTCAACGGCCATCGCGTCGTTCAACACGGCGGCGCGACCGGAACCGCCCTCTACACCTTGCCCGACGACCACTTGGCCGTGATCGTGTTGACTAATCTGGAGCAGCTCTCCGGCGGCAACGCCACCTCTCTCGCCCAAAGCGTGGCCAAGTTCATGGTGCCAGACGCGTCGTGGGGGAGCTTGCGCCCGCTTGAGGATCAAGGTCAGCATGCCGAGTTCACGACCGAGCTACGGCATGTGCTATCCGCGGAAAACGCGAACGAGTCGCTTTACGATCCGACTTTCTACCGCCTCTACCGCACGGCCCTGGCGTCCCAGAAAGCCCAGCTTGCCCAGTTAGGGAAGCCGCTTTCCGTCGACCTGCTATTCGTACGGCCAACCGGCTCCGTCCACACCCTCGGTTACCGGGTCAAGTACAAAGACCTCACCCTCTACGCCACCGTCCGCGTCGGCGCCGACGGCAAAATCCGCTACCTCGGCGCGGAAAACGAAGAGCTGCCCTAATCAAAGCTGAGGCATCTCGTGCCATTGGCGCTTTGCCGATGATCCCGAGGACGTTCGGGGTTTGACTAGCGTTTTGAGCGTATCTTGCGAGTTGTCCGGTTCGCTCCTAGCTCGATTCCTGCCGGGCTTGCTCGCAGATCTCAACCAGCCGCTCCACGTCTTCCGACCGCGTGTGAATGCTGGTGATACACGCCCGGAGGGCGCGGCGGCCGGGGCGGAGTGGGGCGATCGAGATCCAGGCGTCGTTTTGCGCGTAAACCCGGTCGAGCACTTCCTCGAAGGTGGCCTTTCCCGACTCGATCGACGGGTGCGAGAAGAGGACGAGTGGCAACTCGGTTCGGTTCAACACGATCCAGCCGGCGCTCACAAGTCGCTCGCGCAACTCGTCCGCCAGAGAGAACTGCCGCTCCACGATGTCGGCGTAGCCGTCCCAACCGAGGTGGGCCAGGCTCATCGCCACCTTCATCCCCGTGAAGCGGCGCGACCATTGAAGCGAGCTGACGAACGGATCCAGACCGTGCTCGGTTCGATTGGGCATATAGCCGGCCGCAACTCGGAACGTCTCTCCGACCGTAGCCGCGTGCCTGGTAAAGATCATCCCCGCCCCCATCGGCACCGAGAGCCATTTGTGAGCGTCGAAGGTCACCGAGTGGGCCCGGTCGATCCCGGTCATGAGCGAACGTCGCCGCTCCGAAATGAGCGCGCCACCGCCCCAGGCCGCATCTACGTGGAACCAGAGCCCCTCGTCTTCCGCGAGCAAGGCCAAACCTTGGAGCGGATCGATCGCCCCGCCCGCCGTCGTCCCCGCCGTCCCAACGACCATAAACGGCACCGATCCCCCAGCCCGGTCCTCCGCGATCGCCTCCCGAAGCGACGGCATATCCATTCGCAGGTCTTCGTCGACTGGGACTTTCCGCACCGCCCGGCGTCCGATACCGGCCGAATGGGCAATCTTGGTAAACGAGTCGTGCGCCAGCTCCGACACATACATTCGTGGAGCACCGGGCAGGGAGGCGGCCCCATCGTCACCGAAGGAAGGGAAGTGGTGGGTGAGGGCGAGTAGAACCGCCGTTTGATTCGCCTCCGAGCCCCCCGAGGTGAAGTGCCCGGTCGTCGCCTCCGGTAACCCCATGCGCGATGCCAGGGCGCGAATCGTATGCCGCTCGATCTCCTGCGCGGCCGGTGAATGGGAATAGGCGGCAAGCTGCGGGTTGAATGCGGCTACCAGCGCGTCTCCCGCGACCGAACCCTCCGTAACCGCCGGATTGAACAGCCCGAAGTAGCGGGGGTGCGGGGTATGAACCGCTCCGTCGCGGAGCAATCCCGCCGCTAGGCCGATCAGATCCGGCAATGCGTGCGGCCTATCGAAGTCGAATCCATTGCTGACCCTTCGCCTAAGGTCTTCCACCGAGGCGACTGGCAACGCCGGCAACTCCTCCACACGAAAGGCGGAAAGGATTGCTTCGTTAAGAGCTTGAAGGGAGTCGTTCACCGTCGGATAGCATAGCCGCCGTAGACCGAAACGGTCCCCGCCGACTCACTCCTCGGGGAAGCGCCCGTGCTCGTCGACGAACTTCACCACGTCGCTCAAGCGGAAGCGGCGCTGGCCGCCGGTGGTGCGGTGGTGGGCCAGCCACCCTCGGTTGGTGTAGCGGCGAACCGTAGCGGGACACACGCCGAGCAATCGGCTCGTCTCTTCCAGGGAAAGCTCGGGGTCGAGCAAGCGCCGGATGAGATCCTGACGGGTCTCCTTGAACTCGCCTCGGTAATAATTCTTGGTCACCGAGTCGTCGTAGAAGCTGCAGAGGAACGCAACGTTCTTCGGCAACGCCTGCCAAACCGTCCGTAGCTCCGGATCGATCGTCTGCTCGGTATCGCCTTCCAGCTTTCGAGATCGCCGGGGACGTGGGGCGCTCATCACCGTCTTGCGAAACTTCGCCCGCTTCTCCGGCTCGCCCGCCTCGGGGATATCTTCTCTCGGGTCGACGATGCTGATCGAAGCCCGGCCACCAGTTAGATAGTCGGTGATCGAGGGGATCGTAAGGGTGTCAAGGTCACGACCCTCCACATGCTCGTCGCGCTCGCCCTCCTTGTCGAGGAACGCGCTTTCAATATAAGCAAGTGGATCAAAATTGTTCGTTCTCAAGCGGTTATCCCTCAGATTGCCCCGTCAGCATTGTACTTAATCTCATTCTTCCATGCACCGATTAGAGGATCAGCATTGAGTCTCCAAAGCTCAAAAAGCGATAGCTTTCCGATAGCGCTTCGCGATATGCCTTCATCACATTCTCCCGCCCGGCCATCGCCGAAATCATCATCAGCATCGTCGTGCGGGGCATGTGAAAGTTGGTGAACATCCCGTCGACGATCCGAAAATCGTATCCGGGCCTTATATAGAGCCTCGACACCCTCTCTCCCGGCTCTACCCGGCGACGGTCCACGGCGAACGTCTCGAGCGTACGAACCGATGTCGTTCCTACTGCGATGATTCTGCCCCGCGCCCCGTTTATCTTTGATGCGGTTTCTTGCGATATATCGCATCTCTCGCCATGAATGGGATGATCGGACGGGTCTTCGGCCTGGACCGGTCGAAACGTGTCTAGCCCTACATGCAGCGTCACGCGCGCCGTCTCCACCCCCTTCCGAGCCAATACATCGAAGATCTCCGGCGTAAAATGGAGCCCCGCCGTCGGCGCGGCCGCGCTGCCTTCGTGGCGGCCATAAACCGTCTGGTATCGCTCCTTATCCCGGAGCGCCTCATGGATGTACGGAGGGAGCGGCGCGAGGCCGAAAGTGCTCAACCGGTCTTTGAGGTCCGCTTGGGGCGCGAACTGAAGCAATTTTCGACCCTCTTCTCGTTCCTCCAAAACTTCGGCCTGAAGCTCTCCCTCGAACAAAACCTCGGCTCCCGGGCGCATCCGCCGGCCCGGCTTAATCAGCGCCTCGTAAACCCCCGGCGCCTCCTCCCGTAGCAGCAGTGCCTCGACCGTTCCGCCGGTCGGCTTGTGCCCGATCAGCCGCACCGCGGAGACCCGCGTATCGTTCAGCACCAGGAGGTCGCCCTCGCGTAGGAGGTCCACCACCTCCCGGAACGCCCGATGGCGCACTTCACCGGTGGAGCGGTCCAGGTGGAGTAGGCGAGAGGCGGCCCGGTCCACGAGCGGGGTTTGGGCGATCCGCTCTTCCGGGAGGACGTAGTCGTAGTCGCTCAGGCGCTCCAGGCGAAACCCTCCGGCAACTCGTCCAGGCTGCGGATGACTCCGGGACGCGACTTCTCCGCACGGCGGTCGAGTAGCAGCGCGCGTATCCCGGCCGCCTGGGCCCCATCGATATCGTCCCTCGGGCTGTCGCCAACGTGCACCACCTCGTTAGGCTCCACCCCTAGGCGTTCCAAGGCGATCCGGAAAAGAGCGGGATCGGGCTTCTCCGGACCCTCCTCTAACGAAGCGATGACCCGTTCGAAGTAGGCCAACAGATCGATCGACTCCAAGACCCGCGAAAGGGAAAGGTCCCAGTTCGAAACGACTGCCATCCGCATCCCCTGGTTGCGAAGCCGCTCCAGACAAGGGCGGGTGTCCGGAAACGGGGGAAACCAGGTGTCTCCGCCACTGTAAGCGAGCTCCTCGCCAAGCACCAAAAACCGCTCGGCCAGCGCCGCCGGGTACCCGTGAAGTTCGAGCCATGTCCGATAAAGCGCCGACCAAAATTCCCGAAGCTGAGCCGGGTCGCGAGTAAGGTTGGCACGCTCATAGTGCGGCCTCCACTCCAAGAACAGCTCGCCGTAGGCGGCGAACGCCTCATCCGGTAGCTCCAAGCCGAGTCGCCCGGTCATCAGGCGGACGGAGCCTGAGGGGGACCATTTCAAGTCGACGAGGGTCGCGGCGCAATCGAAGGTGACGAGCTTGGGAGTCAACGGAGATATTTAACCTTTCCCGTAACAGGCGGCACCGTTCGGAAGTATAGATGCATAGATGGCCAGCCGCTTTTCGGGTTCCGAGACAGCGTAAACTCTGGCGGTAAAGGATTAGAGAAAAACATGAGGACCAGAATTCACGCGATCGGAATCCTCGCTGTCATTGCCTTGTCGACCGTTGCATTCGCGGCCGTCGACGGCTTCAGCGTAGCCCGTAAGGCCAAGAAAGACGAAGTTCACAAGTATTCGATGAAGGCCGACGTCGACTACAGCGGGGTTCCCGTCGTCGTCAACGCCACCATTTCAGAGAAGGTGACCGACGTCGCCGCCGACGGGGCATACACCCTGGAGCAGATGCAAGTCGATGGCAAGGTGACGATCAACGGATCGACCAGCGATATGCCCGGCGGACCGCCGACCTCGATGATCTACAAAGCGAACGGCGAGGTCTCCAAAATCCTCGGCGACAAAGCTCAGGCGACCGGAGGCGCATATCGAATGGCGAACCTCGGACTCCTTGTCGACCCCGGCAAAGCGCTCGCCGTCGGCGACGCTTGGACCTTCGATGTCAAGGCAGACAAGACCCTTGGAACGGTTGCCGCCAAAGCCGACTTCAAACTTCTCGGCGAGGAGAAGATCGGAACTCACGATACGCTAAAGGTCAAGGCGACCGTGAAAGAAACCGAAGGCGACGCCCCCGCAACCAGCGACGGCACGATGTGGATCGACAAAGCAGATGGTTCCATGATCAAAACCGAAGTCAAGTGGACCAACGCCCCCTTCCCAGGCTCGCCCGCCCCGTTAAACGCAACGGTAAAGATCGAGAGAGTAGACAAGTAGGACGTAGCGTCGGCGCCTCGCCGATGCTTTCGTTCATGGCGTTAAGGCGTTGGACGTAAAGGCGTTATCGGATAAGGCTTCACCTGAGCAATGGGACGAATGTGACGATTGGGTCATCTGGGACCCATGAGTCCCATCTGTCCCATTCGTCCCATCAGGGGCATCGACCAACACCTAACGCCTAACGCCTCGCACCTTATAACAGCGCCGGCACCGCGCCTCGTACGATTCGGTGGCTCCGATCAGAATAATCGGATCGTCCCAGTGGGCCGGTTTGCCGTTGATAACTCGGTAGGTGTGGCTTGCCGGGGCGCCGCACTTCATACAGATGGCGCGGAGCTTAATGACCTCGTCGGCGACCGCCATTAGCTTAGGCATCGGTCCAAAGGGTTGGCGTCGAAAATCTTGGTCTAACCCCGCGAGGATTACTTCGCGCCCCGCGTCGGCCATTTCCACCGCGAAGTCGACGATCGAATCGTCGAAGAACTGCGCCTCCTCCACCAACACGACCTGCGTCTCTTTCTCCACCTGTTCGCGGATCTCGCGTACCGATTTCACCGGCGCCGCCTCATGCGACACCCCCATATGCGTCACGACCATCGCTTCGTCGTAGCGAATGTCGATGGTCGGCTTAAACACCTGCACCACCTTCCGCGCATACAAAGCCCTCCGAGCAAGCCGAATCAACTCCTCACTCTTCCCCGCGAACATGGAGCCGCAGACGACGGTTATCTTTCCCATTTGCTTGGTCATGTGGACTGTGGCTTGTGAATTGTGGACTGAGGTTGCTCCCGTAAGCACCATTGGGCAGAGTGAAATTGCATAGCTCTCAACGTTGACAAAACCTTGGAATAGCCTTCGTCAAGTTCATCGAAGGTGGACGAGTCGATGTACCCGCATGCAAATGCGAAGTCGAGCCACTCTTGCGTCTCCGCCGCTTCAGCGCAAGAATCGGAAAGCTTGGCGCAAAAGGCTGCTTCGTACCGCCTTTTCTGCCACGCCTCCGCCATATTCGCGGTCACCGAGCGTGATGAGCGCCTTATTTGGTCGGTCAGGGCGTAACGCTCTTCCTTTGGAAAGGAAGAAGACAGTTCGAAAATGCGCATTGCCAAAGCAAACGCCTTTTTTCGTACCTCCAGATCGCGATGATGCTTTACCGGCTCAGCCATGCCAACCCCTCAGTCCACAGTTCACAGTCCACATGGCCACAGGCTACTCTTCATCCCCGCCCTCCCCCGCCATGTCCGCCTCGAACATCTCCTCCATTTCGCCGGACACATCCTCGTCCATCGCCCGTCCCATTTCTTTCATCATCTCTCGCATCTGAGCCGGGGAGTCGGGTTCTCCCATCGTCTCCAGCCGGTCCGCTATCTCGTCGACTCGGTCGTCCTCGTTCCGGTACCGAGCAAACCGGCTTACCAGCTTCGCGGTGTCGGAGCTGCCGCAATGGGGGCACTTTTCGTCGTCAGGTTCGGCGGTCATTCCGACGAGGGCCGAAAACTTTCGGTGGCAGCTCTGGCATCGGTATTCGAAAACGGGCACCTATCAAGGATACCGATCGACCGGGAGCTGGCCCATTCCCTCGCAGACAAACCTGGTTATTGCTCTTGTATTAAGGGGTTGAATCCAACCTTAACTTCTACTTAACTTTCTCTAAATATTGTTAAGGGCGTGACGTGCCGTCTTTCGCCACTTGTTTTTCTCGCCATCGCCACGACCGCTTCTGCCCAAAGCCCAACGCCCAACGTAAAGAAGGAAGCCGAGCGGCTCCGCATCTCTGCCGAAGCTAAGGCGAAGGAAATCGGCAAGCTGACGGCCGGCGGGAATCTTACGAGCAGCGACGAGGCGCTTCGCCTCCTCCAGCAGGCGGTCGACGAGCTGAAAGAGATCCGCATGCGGTTAAAGGCACTGGAAGGGCACTCCTCAGCGCCGGATAACTCGGCTTCCGCGCCCTCCCGGGTGAATCTCGGGGGATACATGCAGTTCCAGTATCAAGACACGGATCGAAAGGGATCCAGTCAGTTCGACGCCTTTCGTTTTCGCCGAGTCGAACCTTCGCTTGAAATCACCGATTCGCTTCGGTTGGCCGGCAAGATTACTTTCGATCTCGCAACCGGTGGCAACCAAACCCAGGCTCAGCTTCGGGACGCTTGGGTTCGGTACGACTTTGGCGGCGGAGCTCACCTTGGACACGACCGAGCGTTCGCCGGCCAGATGGCGATTCCCGTGGGATACGAGCTCGAGCGATCCCCCAGCGAAATAGAGCTCCCCGAGCGGGCTGAATACAACCAAATCCTGTTCGCTACCGAGCGGAGCCGCGGCCTCAAGGTCCGCCGCGAGGGGCGCGACGGGATGTTGCAGGCGTCGGTCATGAATTCGCTGACGATCGGCGATCCGGAGCAAGCCAACCTAGCGCCCGGACCGGGCAACCGGCTCGCCGTCACCCTCGGCGGGAGGTTCGTGCGAGGCAACACTTCCGTGGGCCTCTCGGGAATGGCTGGCGACCGCCCCGCCTACACTTCCGGGGGACCAACCTCGCCCAAAGTTTCACGAAGGTTCGCTTTCCTAGATTTGGAGCAGCGGCATCTGCTCTTTCCCCGTTTCAACCTTCACGCCGAAGTGATGCGCGGTAACGACCGTCTTCCCACGGCGACCTCGGCCGCGACGAATGTGGACCACCCTCTGAGCGGATACCACCTCCTGGGGACCTATCAACTCTCCGCAATGGACGAGCTCGCCGCAAGATGGGAAGGGTTCGATCCAAACCTGGATTCGGCCGGAAACGCTTTTCACGGTATGGGACTGGCCTATATCCGCAATCTCTCCCGAGATATGAAGCTCACCTTCGCTCACGAAGTCTTCATCGACGAGTCGAGAACCACGCCATTCCACCAAACCCGCTACGGCCAGTCCACCATCCGCCTCCAAGTCCGCTTCTAGCCCCTGGGACAAATTCCGGAGCCCCCTCTCCCTCCTTCGGATGTATGTGCCGAACGAGGGAGAGGGGGTTGGGGGTGAGGGAGTCCGGAACCGTAGCATCGGCTCCCAGCCGATGCTACGGTTCACGACCATCCGACACCGCCCCTGACCCGGAGGGTCACCGAGCATAGCCAGGGTGTCAGCAGACCCCTGGTAAAGAGTCACCTATGATCCCCCGACCCGGACGGGTCGGAGAATCTTCTAAACGCCCTCCCAACCATCCTGGTCGTGTGAACGTGACCAAGCGCATCCATGAACTCTGCATCCCCGATCCCGGGTTAGCCGCCCACCACCATCGACCATGAAGGGGTGGCGGAATCCCTTCAACCCCTCCGTGTCAACTCCCCGCAGAGACCGGGCGAGACGCCCGGGGTCCGGGGAGCGGACGAGGACGCCCGCGCTCCGGGAGAGCCCGCTACCTTGCCTTCCTCAGAAAACGAGACCTACTGACCAGAGGTGAGGGAGCGCTAGCTTCAGCTTGCATGCAGCGTCGAGCTCAGTCGGCGCCCTCAGGAATGCAAGGAGACGCGGGCTGAAGTCCGCGCTCCATTTGCTCGAACCCCACCAGAAACCGGCGAGGCAACGAGTCAAACCTCCAACCACCGTCCTTCGGTAAACTTGCTGCGAGCAGGCTGTGGCGAAACGGGTGGCAAAGAGTGGGCCGCCGAAGCAGCCGGCGAGACCGCCGAGAACGCTAATGAGCAACCTAAAGAGCGGGCGCGGACGCAGAAGCGCGCGCCCCAATCAGAATTCTTCCTCCGAATCAGCCGGGTACGGCCCAAGATCCGCAGGAAACCGTAAAGAAATCATCGTCAACGTCTCGAATCGCGAGACCCGTATCGCTCTCCTCGAGGACAGCAAGCTAACCGAATACCGCGTCGAGCGCGAAGAGCGCGTCGTCGGCTCCATCTTCAAGGGAATCGTCCAAAACGTCCTCCCCGGAATGGACGCCGCCTTCGTCGACATCGGCCTGGAACGAAACGCGTTCCTATACGTCGCCGACATCATTCCCGACGACGCGGGCGACAATTCCCCCGCCAGCGTCAAGCGTAGCGAACTGCGTCGCCGCAAGATCAAGGACCTCCTCAAACCCGGCCAGCAGGTCATGGTGCAGGTCACCAAGGGCCCGCGCGGAACCAAGGGCGCCCGCGTCTCCACCCGGATCGCTCTGCCGGGGCGCTACGTCGTCCTCATGCCGGAGGCCGGTTCGGTTGGCGTGAGCCGCAAGATCGAAGATCGGAGTGAGCGCGAGCGGCTCCGCAAGATCGGCGACCGGATCATTCCCGACGGCTTCGGTCTCATCCTTCGCACCGAGTGCGAAAGCCGCACCGAAGCGGAGCTCAAGGCCGACGTAGGATTCTTGCAGCACCTTTGGGCCGACGTCCTCAAGACCGCCAAGAAGATGCGCGCCCCTGCGTGCGTTCACAAGGACCAGACCCTGTTGTTCAGGACCGTGCGCGATATGTTCGGCGAGAACATCACCCGCATGGTGATCGACGATCCGGACGAGTACGAGAAGGTCCACCTCGTGGCTAGCCAGGTCGCGCCGCAGATGCGGGACAAGATCGAACTCTACGATCGCGACACCCCCCTCTTCGACCACTACGGAATCGAGAAAGAGCTCGAGCGGATCATGCAGCACAAGGTGCCGCTCAAGGCCGGCGGCTCGCTTGTCATCGACGAGATGGAGGCGCTGACCGCCATCGACGTCAATACAGGAAAGAATGTCGGCAGCTCTTCGCTGAACGACACCATCCTCCGCCAAAACTTGGAAGCCGCCGACGAGATCTTCCGCCAGTTGCGGCTCCGCGACATGGGCGGCATCATCGTCTGCGACTTCATCGACATGGAGTCGGAAGCAGATCGTAAGAAGCTGCTCGACCACTTCGTCGCCGGCCTCGCCAACGACCGGGCCCGCACCCGGGTCGGCCGCGTATCCTCCCTCGGTCTCATCGAGCTCACCCGCAAGCGCACCGGCGAGTCCGTTACTCAGGAGATCACCGAGATCTGCCCGATGTGCACCGGCATCGGTCGCATCGCCAGCAAGGAGACCGTCTCTCTCTGGATCGAGCGCGATATGTGGCGAAAGATCCACGAAGCCGGGAACGCGTTCCTTATCGAGTGCCACCCCTCCGTGGTTGAGGCCCTGATCGGGCTTGACGGCGAGAACGTGGAGGAACTGGAGCACGAGATGCGACGCGGTATCTACATCCGCGCCAACTTCGACATGGAGTACGAGGAGTACGAGATCCGCTCCGGCACCATCGAAGAGTTCGACCGCCAGTTCATGGGTTACCGCCGGGCGCAGGTGCTCGAAGCCAACGTCCGCCGCTCCGCGTTTGAAAACTCGAATAAGGTCATCGGCTGGACCGACTCCGGCTTCTACATCGAGCTGCTCGACGGCAACGAGTACCTCGGCGGCCGCGCCAAAGTCTGTCTCCAAGACATCCGCCGCTCCTACGCCGTCGCCGACGTCATCCTCCCCGGCACCGGCGCGCCGGTCCGAAGCCTGGCGTAACTCGGACCGCTCGTCTCCAGACTGGCTTATTCCGGAATTCGGCATTCCCTCGGGGAATGCCGAAGGGGAACCGGTCCGGAGACCGGCGCTCCTTACCGAACTTGGAAGATGGTACCGGCGCCCACCGGGCTCTTGGTGACCGCGAAACCGGCGCTGTTATCTCGGATGTCGACGAAGCTGAACGTATCGGCTCCATCGGTCACGAGGTAGTTATCGTTGTAGGCCCAATGGGCACTCAAACCCACCGGATAGGGCTGGAAGTAAGCTCCAGTCACCAGATCGGTAACTCTTGCGTCACCGTTCCTATTAAAGTACAGAATGCGGTTTCCGGATGGACTGAAGGTGGCGAACGGGATGGCGAGGCTGGGGAGGTCGTAACCGACTATTACCCTGGTTGAAGTCCCCGAAAACAGCACTACCTGTAGGGCGGTGTATCCGAGGACGTCTCCGTTGCGAGCCACATCGAGAGCCAAGAAACGTTCGGGCGGATCGACGTCGCTAACGGCACGAGTTTTGTCCGTCAGGACATCCACCGCTCCGCCCGGCTCGAACGCGAGCAGGCGATCTCGGACCTGAGTGTTCGCATTGTCCGTCAGTCGGACCGATACCGCGATGCGGTTTGAAGCTCCGTTGCGAGTCGAGCGAGCCGCCTGCAAGCTGCTGACGTGCCAGCCCGGATCGGCAACGACTGTCAGCAGGGTCGTGACGGTGCCGTTCGACGCATCGATCTTGACAATATCTCCCTGAGTGGGCGGCAAGATACCGTTGATAAGGCGCTCTCCGAGGAAGGAATGGTCATCTAGCCGGAATCCGCCATCGACGGTAATGCTCTGAGCGGCCAGCGGGCCGGTGGCCAAGGAGTACAGCCGGCTCGACTGCATCGCGCCCGCATCCTCCGTATAGATGTCGAGACTCGATCCATTTTGTTTGATCCAATCGATCTTAAGCGGGTGGGAGAAATAACCCAGGGTCCACGAGTAAGAGAGGTTGCCGATCGCATTGATGGAAGTCGTTGCTGTCCGGGCGTCGTGGTCCAACACCGGAATGAACGGGATGATCCCGTGATCGATCACCTTTTGGAACGTGCGCACTAGACCCCAGTTTGCGTCCGGTACTGAGCCGGCGGGCGCCTGGATGGTTGCAACAAATCCTCGGCCGGGAGCCGTGACTGAGAAACGGCCGTGGGTCACCGTGTAGGATCCGTGAGGTACCGCGACCCAGTCGCCCGGGACGCTCATGGCGGAATTTTCGGTTGGCGTGGCTCGCGTTACGTTGTCAATGCCACCATCGGGCAAGCTGACGGTGAGGTTGTTGAACCAGAACGTTCCCGCGGCGGTCCAATCCCAATCGCCGTTTGGATTGGCCAGCATCACGAGGTTGGAAAGTCCGCCCATGCCTGGGCTCCTGGCCTTCTTGGCATCGCGGTCGAGGAAGGTGGCTAGTGGGAGCCACTGACCGTTATCGAGCTTTCTGAACAGTCGACCGTTTGGCGGCATGGTCGAAGTAGGGAACGAGAGGGTCAGCTCGGCCCCCTTACTAAGCGTCGTCGGGGTCATCGACCACCCCGAGTTCGGGACGTATTCCCGTCCGGACTGAGGCGGCGGCGGGGTTGCGAGCGGTGCGACCGCAACTGTTACGTTGCCAGCCACCGAATTCGGTGGCACGACCGCCTGGAGCGCCCCTGAACCGGCCACGAAGGTTCCGCCCGAGGGACCGATCGTCCAAGAAGTACCCGACGACGTGGTTCCTGCGGTAGCCGTAGTTCCGGCAGTTGCTGAGGTTCCCGCAGTGGCTGTAGTTCCAGCCGTAGCCGTCGTTCCGGCGGTTGCCGTAGTACCCGCAGTGGCGGTCGTTCCTGCTGTAGCCGTCGTTCCGCCGGAACCGCCGCCCGAACCTCCGCAAGCCACGAGGGCTCCCAAGGATCCGACAACGACGAGGCATAAGAAAGCGGGTTTCACGGCAATTCAGGGGGCCGGTCAAATTATACGGCGGTACCGGTTACTTTACGGGGATTCAACAGTAACCGACAATGCTACGCACACACTGGTGTCATGGGGAGTTAGGCCATGGAAGACGACCTTCGAGATCATGACTGTCTAATGACCCAAGCGAAGCAACTTCATCGCCGCGAGAAGTACCACCGGCCAAACATCATGTGAAGTGAGCCCGATGCAGAATGATCGATATGGCGGTCGGAGGTCTCTAATGCGGCTGAAAACGAAGCGTCTGCTACTGAGACCCTTCGAAACGGTCGATGTGGAGGACAGCCTCGAATACAGAAACGATTCGGAGTTTGCCCGTTACCTAGCGCACGTTCCGCAGCCCTTCACAAGATCCGACGCCGAGGAGTTCGTGCGCGTCAACATGGCCGAACCCTTCGACCGAAGCGCAACCTTCGCCGTTGTGCTGGATGGCAAGGTCATCGGAAGCATCAACCTCGAAATCGATGAGGCCACCCGAACCGCGATGCTGGGCTACGGCATCAGTCGCAGCTACTGGAATCTCGGGCTGACCACCGAAGCCGCCGAGGCGGTCTTGGAGTGGGGCTTTGGAACTCTGAACTTGACCCTGATCTGGGCATCCACAAGCCTCGGCAACCTTCGCTCGCAACGAGTGCTGCAGAAGCTCGGCATGACTCCCCAGCCTTGGACGAAAGAGCCCAAGTTCGCGGTCACCAACGAAGAGTGGCTGACCCTTCACCTTCGAGTCTCCGCTCAACCTAAGTTAAGAGGCGAAGCCTGACCGGAATTGTTACCGAACCACGGCCACATGCGCCGCGCCCGAAGGCGTCCGTGGAATCGTGAAGTTATTGGTGTGCGTCCGCACGTCGATCATCGTAAAGACATTCCCGCCGTCCAGCACGAGGTAGTTGTCGTTGTGTGCCCAATGGGCGCCGAGACCCACGGGGTACGGCTCGTAACTTGTACTGGTGGCGAGATTGATGACTCTGGCGTCGCCGTTGCGGTTGAAGTACAGCACGCTGCTTCCGGAGGGGCTAATCGAAGCGGTGCGAAGCACCTCATCGTCCCGGTCGTAGCTGTAGATCGTTTGAGATCCGCCCGCCTTATACAACACCTGAGCCATGTCGACAAAGGCCAGCACCTCTCCGTTCGGCCCGACGTCGCAAGCCTTGTACGGCCCCATGGCGCCAATGGCGCGCGTCTCGTCCTTTAGAACGTCGACTCCCGCAACCCCCGGGGTGAACGCGATCAACTGATCCCGAACCTGGGTGTTGGCGTTATTTACGAATCGGATGGCGACCGCGACCCGGGTCGATGTGCCCGAACGCGAGCATCGAACCGTCTGCAGGCCGCCGAGATACCAACCGGAGTCGGCGTTGATCGGTAACAGATCGATCACGTTGCCCGAGGAAGCGTCGATGCTGACAACCGATCCACTCGTCGGCTGACTGCCCGATCCCAACTTGTGACCGATGTAGGCGTGGTCGTCCATTCGGAAGCCGCCATCCAAAACAACCCCCTGAGCCTCGACCGGACCGATCTGCAGGGTGTAGAGCAGGGTCGACTGTAAGTGGCCGGCATCCTGCGTGTAAACCTCCCAGGTGGTGCTGGTTTGCCGGACCCAGTCCACCTTAACCGGATGGCTGAAATAGGCGAGCGACCAAGCATAACCGAGGTGGCCCATCTCGTTAATCGAGGTCGTCGCCGTTTGCGCCACCGGATCCAGCGTCGGAACGAAAGGCTGCGTTCCCTGGTTGACGACCTTTTGGAAGGTCCTCAAGAGCCCCCAATTATCGGCCGGAACGAAGCCGGCCGGAATCTGGATTGTAGCAATCGCCCCCCGGCCAGGAAGCACGACCGAGTAACGGTTATGGCTTATCGCATAGCTTCCGTGAGGTACCGCGACCCAATCTGCCGGCGGTGCGGGTGTAATCTCGCTCGGCTTCACGGGAGCGGCGAGGCCGCTGTCGGGAAGATTGAGGGTGAAGCCGCGGTACCAAAACGTGCCTGGCGCGCTGCAATCCCAGTCGCCGTTTGGATACGAAAAGACGGCGAAGTCGGACACCGTACCGACCGACGGCACGGTGGCGGTTTTCGCCGCGCGGTCGATGAACGTCGCAACCGGAGACCACCTGTTGCCCACGTATTGGAAAATGCGCCCGTTGTCCGGTAGCGCGGTGGTCGGAAATCCGAACGTTAGTTGAACGCCCTTGGAAAATGTGGTCGGCGTAAGGGACCAGCCCGAGTTCGGAACGTAATCCTCTCCCGATTGAGGACCCGGCGCGATCGCGACCGGTGAGACAAAAACCGTTTTCGTTCCGCTCGCAACCGCGTTCGGCGGCGCCGTCAGCTTTACGGCTCCCGAAGCGGCGGTAAAGGTTCCTCCCGCCGGTCCGATCGTGAAACGATTACCCGCCGTAGTCGTACCGCCCGCGGTCGAGGTGGCGGTAGTGCCACCACCGGTTGCGCTGCCGCTCGTCGACCCGCCTCCACCTCCCGAGCCCCCGCCGCAAGCGATCAGCGATCCTAGAAGAACTACCGCTACCGATAAAGTAAGAATAGACCTCATCGCTTCAAATCCCCGCCAAACACTCGCAAGAATATCGGCACGTTTTATTGTCCGCCAAGGTCTTGGAAAAAAGGCGGTCGACCACTAGGAAGCTGGCAACCAGTCACCGATTTGCCCGCGCGTCTCCGGCGCCAACGCCACCGCTTCCGGCAGTGGCCGAAAGGCGGCAAGCCAGCGTTGTGCCTGGGCCAACTCCTCGAGGCGGGTCATGAGTTCATGTTAGTCGGAAACTGGTAAGACGAGACACTTATGAAAGTTCTCATCACCGGAGCGGCCGGAATGATCGGAAGGAAGCTGACCGAGCGAATCGCGGCCGATGGGAACGTAGGCGGCGCGGCGATAGAAGTTCTACTTCTCCACGACGTCGTGCCCCCGTCCCCCGTGCCCGGAAGCCGAGTCGACACCTCCGATCTTGGACAGCCGGGAGCGACCGACCGCCTCTTGGCGGAGCGGCCCGATCTGATTTTTCATCTGGCCGCCGTCGTCTCGGGCGAAGCGGAGGCCGACTTCGAGAAAGGTTATCGAGTCAACCTCGACGCGACCCGCGCCCTCTTCGAGTCGATCCGGCTGATGGGAGAGGGTTACTGCCCTCGGGTCGTATTCGCCTCGTCCATCGCCGTTTTCGGCAAGCCATTCCCCGACACGATCGACGACGAGTTCCTCTTGGCGCCTCTAACCAGTTACGGAACTCAGAAGGCGATCGGTGAATTACTCCTCTCCGACTATTCCCGTCGAGGGTTCTTCGACGGCATCGGGATTCGGCTTCCGACGATCTGCGTACGGCCCGGCAAGCCGAACAAAGCCGCTTCCGGCTTCTTTTCCAACATCATCCGCGAGCCGCTGAACGGGGAAGAGGCGGTACTGCCGGTTCCCGAGGATGTCCGCCACTGGTTTGCCTCCCCTCGCTCGGCCGTCAATTTTCTGCTGCATGCCGCCTCGCTCGACGGAAACGCTTTAGGCAGCCGCCGAAACCTCTCCATGCCTGGGCTGTCCGCGACCGTCGGCGAGCAGATCGACGCCCTCCGCCGGATCGCCGGCGACTCGGTCGTGGCGCGAATCCGTCGAGAGCCGGACGAGACGATCACGCGCATCGTTGGCGGCTGGCCGCAGAATTTCGTCGCCAGGCGGGCGACCGAGCTCGGATTCCGATCCGAGTCCTCCTTCGACGAGATCATTCGCGTCCATATCGAAGACGAGCTAACGTAGCATCGGCTCCCAGCCGATGAACCCCTTAGCCACGCCCGATGTAAGGCATCTTCGTGGCCATGACCGTCATGAATTGAACGTTCGCATCGAGCGGCAGGCTCGCCATGTAGACGACCGCCTTGGCGATATGAGCCACGTCGATCACCGGCTCCGTCGCTAGCTCTCCGTTCGGCTGGAGCATCCCCAGCTTCGTCCGCTCCGTCATTTCGCTTTCCGCGTTGCCGATGTCGATCTGCCCGCAGGCGATGTCGAACGCTCGCCCTTCGAGCGAGAGTGCCTTCGTGAGCCCGGTAATCGCGTGCTTCGTCGCCGTATAAGGAACGGAGTAAAGCCGCGGAACGTGAGCCGAGATCGACCCGTTGTTGATGATCCGGCCCCCCATCGGAGACTGAGTCTTCATCAAGCGGAAAGCCTCGCGGGCGCAAAGAAACGACCCGGTGAGGTTCGTATCCACGACCGCCTGCCATTGCGAAAGCGATAGCTCGTCGATGGGCACCGCCGGCGAGCTCGTACCGGCATTGTTAAACAACAGGTCCAACCGCCCGAAACGCTCAAAAACCCTCTCAAACCCCCGGGCAACCTGCCGCTCGTCCGCCACGTCGGCCACCACTACCGTCACCCGCTCCCCAATGACCTCCGCCACCGGAGCAAGCCGATCTTCCCGCCGCCCCATCAAAGCCACCGCGAACCCCGCCTCCCCCAACGCGATCGCGGAAGCCCTGCCGATCCCACTCCCCGCCCCCGTAACCACGGCGATTCTCCGATCCATCCCCCATCGTGGCACGGGCGGCTCGCCCGTGGGTCCCATGGGCGGCCCGCCCATGTCCCGGAGTACGTTCGGTACTCCGGATCCCCTACCTCGCCCGCAGCCGGATCACCGTTACCGAATGGGCCGGGAACGTGTGGCCGAACGATCGCCCCACGTCGGTGAGAGTAATCGCTTGTGGCGCCACTTTGACCGGATTCTGAACCGAGTTCACGTCGTCCAGGTCGCCTGAAAGCATCCAACCGGATGCCTTCGACGCAATCCGGGAAACCCCGGTCAGGTCCACTTGGGTCGCCATCGGCTCCGCCGAGAAGTTGACCACTTTCAGAATGATCTCGCCCGTTCGGCTCATTCGGCTCGCCGCTACATAAAGCGGCTTGGCCGGAGGCCGGTTCGTCTCGTTCACCTCGGTGATAAGCTTCCCGTCGAGGTACCCGCGGATTCGGCCGCCTTGCAGCTCGATCCGGATGTCGTACCACCGGCCGGTCTCGACGGTGGTCGGCGTCGCTTCGCCGACTTCGTCGACTCCGCCATCCTCGTGGCGCTGAATCGCCGATCGGGTGTTATTCCATCCACCGATGTTCCAGTGCCAGTAGTTGCGTCCGTCGAGAACATGGAACGCGACCATGAACCCTTCCGCTCCGCCCAGCTTCCTGGCTTTGACGTGGATCGTGTAGTCGGTCCAATTCTTGTCCCCCGCGTACGCCTGAACGTCCGGAGCGTTGCTGGTCTGGCGCAGCGCGCCGTCGACCACGCTCCAGCGCCCGCCTCGCGTTCCCCAGCCATCCATCCCCTGGCTGAAATCCTTTTGGTACAGCGTCGTTCCGTCGTGGGTGACTTCGACGTCTTTGTATTCGGATTGCGTCCGGTAGGTCCCCACGCCGATCGCCCCGTGTGGAGCTGGAGTCGAGGTTGCCGCTTTGGATGCCAGCGCGATTTCGGCCGGCAGCACCACGTCGCCGGTGTTCTGCCCGAACATCGTCTGCACGTAATACGCGGGCGAACCGTAGCTGGTGAGCGCGTCGTAGCCGATAAGGTTCGTCGGCCACTGGGCGCCGCCCGGATTCACGTTCACCAGGAGCGGGGCATAGCATTCCATCACCACCAAGTCGGAGTTTCGCTCCAGACCAGTCAGCCAGGCCGCGTCCCCAAGGGCCGCCTCAAAGGTAGGCGTCGGCCTGCCCATGACCGTCGCCCATTCGCCCACGAAGATCTTAGGCCCCTTCCGGTCGTATCCGTCGTAGTGCCCCGAGTCGCGAGCCATCTCCACCGCTGACCGGTAATAGTGGTCGTCCAAGAGGTCCATCTTTCGCGAACGGACCGCAGCCGTCGCGATTAGCTGCAGTCGCGGGTACTTCGCCTTGATGGCGTCATAGAACTGCGCGAACCTCCCGTCGTAGCTACCCGACCGGTCGAACCCGTCTTCGTTGCCGATCTCGACATACTTCAGCGGAAACGGCTTCGGATGCCCGTCTTGCGCGCGTCGAGCCCCCCATTTGGTGTGAACGTCGCCCGTCACGTACTCGATTTCGTCCAACGCGTCTTGGACGAACGGAGCCAACTTGGGACCCGGATCGATGTGCTGACCCTCCAGCGCATACCCGGCGAACACCGCCAATACCGGCTGCGAGTGCAGGTCCTCGGCCCACTGCAAGAATTCCAACAGTCCAAGCCCGTCCGACGACCGGTACCCCCAAGGCCCCTGGTGCCCCCGGCGCATCGCCGGATCGCCCAACGTCGCCTTCCAATCGAATCTCTCCGCGATAGTGTTCCCCTCGAGATAATTCCCGCCGGGGAACCGGAGGAATGTAGGCCGCATCGCCGAAAGCTTGTCCATCAGGTCGATCCGATTGCCGTTCCGGTGGTTCTTGTAGGTTGGAGGGAAAAGCGAAACGTTGCGCAGCCAGATCGTTCCCGGATTGGCGGCGGTGATAAAGAATCGGTTGTCGAGCGACGCGGGTGCCCGCCCGACCCGCAGGTCGGTTTCGTACCGACGCCAGTCGGCGCCCGACACCGCGATTTGCCGGCTCGCCTGATCCGCCCCGCCTTTCGTCGGCTCGATGCCGACCTCCACCGCTCGCATACCGGGCGAAACCTTCGCAATGAACGAAACATGGTAGGTGGTGTTCGGTTTAACTGGAACCCCCCAGTAACCGCCGTTCGCCACTCCCACCCGCTGCCCCTTATCCACTCGCTCGATATCGACGCGGAGGCTCGGGTCGAGTCCTGGTTCGAGGGAAATCTTTCCGGCCCCTCCCCCATCGGAGATCAGAGACCAGTGCCGGGGCGCCCTCGAGTCGTCGCGAAAAGCTCGGTTCTGAAGAAGCTCGCCGTAGAGGCCGCCATCGTAAGAGTGGTTGATCTCCTCCGTCATTAGCCCGTAGAACGTCGGGCTGATCCTGGGTCCTGGCCGATCGGCCCGCACCGTGATCCGGTTTTCCGCTCCCTGGCCGCTTGCCACCGCACCCACGAGAAGGATCAAAGCAGGGGTGAGAAGGCCACGGCCAAATAAAGAAGGCATATCTATAGTTACCTCAGAATCCGCCACCGTGGCATGGGCTTCCATCCCATGTGTATCACGACCATCCTGGTCGTATGACCGGGCCAAGGGCAGGATGCCCTTGGGACCCACTGGCAAGATGCCAGTGGCACGAGCATCGGCTTCCCGCTGATGGGCCCTACGACCGTCCTGGTCGCGTAAGAATCGAATGTCTCGAGATTTCCCCACGACTTATCCCCATTTGCCTGTGGAAAAAAACTTGAAATAACCCTTGGCATCGGATTCAAAAAGGCGTATCTTAAACATGCGAACCGCGGTGGAGAATGGTCCACCGGAAGACGGAGAAATCCAGAAGAAATCGAGGCACCGCCTCGAACGGAGAGCACGCAACGAGCGGCGGGGAACTCCCGCCGGTGGCTCCGCAAGGAGTCAAGCCGGGCAGTACTTGGACGTCCGGTGCGATGCGTCAGCCGACCGCGACTGTATCGGGGCCTCTTGGACCAGTGCCCAGATTCTAGTAGCGCCGAAGAGCCAAGCTCCTCTTCGGAAGCAACGGGAGGTTTTTGGTTTTCTGCTCCCTTGGCCGGGACGTGACGACTGAGACGGCCGAGTGTAGGAACGAACGGGTGTACATCCGCAGTTTCGCCCAGAAAACCATGGCTTAGGTGAGAGAGGTCGCCGTAAGGTGGCGCTCGATCCGAAAGCCAGCTCCGAGCGGGGCCATTCCTTCGGGAGGCCGTTCCGCCAGGAGTAAAAAAGCGTGAGCGCGCCGACAGGCTTGCCTGTCGGCGCGCTCCGTGTTTGTTAGCCCGTGGCGTCGGCGCCTCGCCGATGTCCGCATCCCGAGCCGCTGCAAGAACGCTAGGCCCCTTCCCGCGTCTACCTTTCTTGGTGATTAAAAGAGAATTGAACGCAAGTAAAAATACTAGGGTCAAAGCGTGTATGGTGCTGCCCGCGCTGATTATCGGCCTTGCGATCAGCGCTGCCGGCTGCCAAAACAAGCCGACCGCCGCACCTCCGGCCGCGCCGACCTTGGTGGAAGCCGACCTGCCCACCGGCACAAAGATTCAAGGCATGCTGGCAAAGCAGCTCGAGTCGGGCGTCGACGACGAAGGGAGTGTGGTCCCGATGATCGTCGCCGCCGATGTGAAAGATTCAGCCGGCCATGTTCTGATTCCCAAGGGAACCCCGATGCAGGGGCACGTGACCTGGTCCCGGCGAGAAGGAACCCTCGGCAGCCTGGTGAATCGCCCGGCTCGACTTAAGTTCGCCTTCGACACCACCGTTGCCGCCGATGGCCAACCTGTCGATATCTGCGCCGACCCAAACAAGGTGGACGAGCCCTTCGAGCTGAATCGAGGAAATACCGGCATCGCGGGAGCGGCCGTCGAGCTGGATTCGGTCCCCCTCGATTCTCGAGACGAGACCACGTTGACCGCAATGACCCAACTGTTCGAGAACGGCGACGCCCGCGATCTCGAATCCGCCGAGGGCCGCGCCCGCCTTCAAGCGCTCGCGGAAAAGCTGCGCCTTCCCGGCCTCCAAAACCTGGCCCAGCAGAACGACGTCGGCAAAGTCCGCGGTTTGCTCGACCAGCTTCGCAAAGGGAACTCCCTCGCCCGCCTCGCCCCCGCCGCGATGGACGGCCCGATGACAATGGCCGCGGTAATGGAAATGTCCCAACTCGCCCAAAAAGTCAACGACCGCCTCAACAAGGCTTCCCACGGAAGAAACATCAAGGCCTACATCGGCACCCCCGTCGTCGCCTACGTGAAGGCTCCGCTGAAGGTAAAAGTTCAGTCCTAGGACGTCTCATTTCCGGGATTCACCCTCCCGGCCACCTTCACGAATCCCTTTGCGACTTAGCGCCTTTGCGTGACCCTCCGTACCCAACCCGATAGGTGGTCGCTTGAACTCACTAGGAGCCTAAGCGAGGAAGGTCACGAAAAGAAAGCGACTGGGGGATCGGCAGATCAAGCGCCAGACTTGATCACGACCGCCATCTCGTTCGGATGCCAGTCGACCGTAGCGCCCAGACTCTCTCCAAGGAAACGGAGCGGAACCAGTGCGCGACCGTAGATGACCACCGGCGGCATATCGAGGTTTACGGTTTGCCCTCCGACCGTTGCGGTCGAACCATTCAGCGGGAGCTTCACCGTTCGCTCGCCCCGAGTGGCGATCACGGTGTTCGTGTCCCGGTCCCATACGACGTTAGCGCCCATCTTCTCAAAGACGCCGCGGAGCGGAACCAGCACCCGGCTTCCGCGCATCACCGGCCCCTGGTCGACGAATTTCACCGGGTCCCCATCTACGGTGACGGCAATGTTGGCCGCCCGGACCGTGCCCCCGCTCCGGCGACGGCTGCCACGCTCGGTCCTCGTAGTATCGACATGCTTTCGCGTGACCTCGACCCCTTTGAGGCTAACTCCGACCTTGGTCTCGGTCGATTTGCTGGTCGTCGTTTGAGCCGACGCTAATGTAAGACCGAGAACGACGACGCTGCCCAGAGAAAGAATGGTTTTCATAAATATTTTCGCTTTTGTAGGGCCAAATTGCCCTCTAATCCAATGACCTCCCGGCAAAGTGCCCGGTTCCGTCAACCTTTTTTGGCTGGAGGGGGGTCTAAGAAATGGATCGCGTTGAATACGCGATCCGATTCGACCATGAACTTCTTCTTTTGCTACCTTTCTCGACTCGCGATCGTGGCCTTGTTTGTCACTGGCCTGCTCGTATGTATAGGTCTGCCTACACTATGCGCCGCGCTCTTCGGACTGGCGATCGTCGATTTCGGCGCCATTCACTATTTGGGGCGAACCACCCCCAAAAATAAAGCATGCCGTCCCCTGCGCTCGACCAACGTGCCGATCTACCTCAACTAGAATACGGTTGAGGAACCCATGCGCCTATCCACGATCTCGGGGCTCATCAAGCGACGGCTTTTGATCAACTACCGTGCCGACCCAACGGTAGTTCAGCGGCTTCTGCCGGAAGGTTTTCGTCCTCAGACCCAAAGAGGATTTGCGATCGTCGGCATGTGCCTAATTCGATTGGAGCATATGCGTCCGCACGGTCTTCCCGGGTTCCTCGGTGTCTCAAGCGAAAATGCCGCCCACCGCATCGCGGTCGAATCCGAACACGGTTTGGGTGTGTACATAGTTCGGCGTGACACCGATTCTCGGTTGAACCAACTCGCCGGTGGCCGGATCTTCTCGAGCGAGCACCACATGGCCCGCATCGAGGTTACAGATGGGGAAGGACGGATCGAATACTCGCTGCGGTCCGAGGACGGCGCATTCTCCGTAAGAGTCGAGGCCTCCGAAGCGGACGCATTACCCCCGGAATCTTGCTTTGCCTCTCTGGCCGAGTCATCCGCCTTCTTCGAAGCGGGAGATCGAGGTTACACCCCTAGCCCAGACGGTAGCCGCTTGGATGGGCTTCAGTTACGAACCCACGGCTGGAGGGCTCGCCCTCTGAAGGTTGCGAGCCTCCACTCCAGCTATTGCGAGGACCCGGGAAACTTTCCCAAGGGTTCGATCGAGTACGACCATGCCCTGGTCATGCGCGACATCGAGCACGAGTGGTCCACCGTCCATGCCCCCGAGGCCGCCTCAACAGTCTCACAATAGCTGGCCCCTGTGATACGGGTGGCTCGCCTGAGCCACCCCCCTTCTAAACCGAGGGTGCCCAAGTAAACGAATTAGCCAGGCTTCATCACGACCTTTATGCACTCGCTCTTCTGATTTCGAAACGTCTTATACATCTCCGGCGCCTCGTCCAGCCTCGCATGATGGGTGATGACGAACGAGGGATCGATCTCGCCGTTCTGAATCCGCTGCATCAAGGGCTCTAAATATCTGTGAACGTGCGTCTGTCCCATCTTGAACGTGAGACCCTTGTTGAACGCGGCCCCGAAGTTAATGGAGTCAATGATCCCGCCGTAGACCCCCGGGATAGAGATCGTGCCCCCCTTTCGGCACGCCGTCATCGCCTGCCGAAGCACGTTGGGACGGTCGCTTTGCAACCGGGCCAATTGCTTTACATAGTCGAGAATCGCCCCCGGACCATGGCCGAACGCCTCGGTCCCCACGCAGTCGATGCAAGAGTCGGCCCCGCGTCCGCCGGTTCGGTCGAGGATCTCCTCCACCGAGTAGTGAGACTCGAAGTTGACCGTCTCCACGTTCGGGCTCGCCCGCTCCGCCATCTGAAGCCGAGCCGGCTCCCGATCGATGGCGATCACCTTCGCCGCGCCCAGCATGAGTGCGCTTCGGATCGCGAATTGCCCCACCGGTCCGCAGCCCCAGATCGCCACGGTATCCCCCTCTTCGATCGCCGCATTCTCCGCCGCCATGTAGCCGGTGGGGAAGATATCGGTGAGGAAGACCACCTTCTCGTCCGGTACCCCATCGGGAATCTTTAGGGGTCCTACGTCGGCGTACGGCACTCGCACGTACTCCGCTTGCCCCCCGTCATACCCGCCCATCATGTGTGAGTAGCCAAATAGGCCAGAAGGAGAGTCCCCGTAAACCTTCGCCGTCATCGCCGAATTCGGATTGGAATTGTCGCAAAGTGAAAACTGCTTTCGCTGGCAGAAGAAGCAGTTCCCGCACGCAATAGCGAAGGGAACCACCACGCGGTCCCCCTTTTGGAGGTTCTTCACCCCCGCGCCGACTTCGACCACCTCGCCCATGAACTCGTGGCCGAGAATGTCTCCGGGCATCATCGTGGGGATAATCCCGTCGTAAAGATGGAGGTCCGAGCCGCAAATGGCGGTGGTGGTCACCTTGATGATCGCATCGCGGGGGTTGATTAGGCGCGGATCGGGGACCGTCTCCACCCGGACGTCGTACTTCCCGTTCCAACAAACCGCTTTCACCTTGCCGCCTCCTCGTTTGGCACCGGCTCCAGATCCGAGCCGGGCAATCCAGGCCCAAGGGGCCGCATTCCGATCCACCTTTTTGCCTTTCGAACTCGGTCGCTCGGCTGCCCTTCGATCGAAGGAACCTCGCCCGCCTCCAGCAGCGACCGAAGTCGCCGCAAGTCGTCGGCAATTTGGCCATGCGGCTCTTCGCCAAACATCCTGGCTACCGCCGCGCCAAAGACCCCCGCCGGAGGCCGGTACGTCAGTTGCACCCGAATGATAGAGCCCCTTCCGCCCGGTGCGTCTTCAAATTGCACTTCGCCGGTGTTCTCGATGGTGGACCCCGGCAACGATCTCCAGGCGATCAACTCGTTGGGTCGGTCGACAGTCACTTCCGCATCCCACGAGACGTCCTTTCCCGCCGGTCCTCGCGCCTTCCAGTGAGATAGTCGCTCGGATTCGACGGCCACCGCTTCGAGGTGTCGCATGAACTGAGGAAGATTTTCGAAGTTACGCCAGAACGCGTAGATCTCCTCTCGCGGTTTGGAGATGACGATCGATTCCCGCACGAAGATTCCTCGCTGCCAGGGATGTCGATCCGACTCCTCCGGAACGGCGCCCAGTGCCTCCGCGATCCCAAGGTGTCCCTTCGCCGCTCGCAGGATAAGTGCGCCGCCAACTAAGCTCGTGACGACGCGCACGGCGCTGTTTCTCCTCATGCCAAGCGCCAAGAGCACACCGCCCGCAACCAAGCAAACGGCTCGCTCAGCCTGGTTGCCGCGGCAACTTTGCGATGCGCACTCCACGTCAGAACCTCCCTTGGTCCGCGGGATCGCCTAGCGGGTCCTCCGACGCCGGCCGGACGTTCTGGCCCGAAAGATAACCATACGAACGCTGGTTTGAGTTGCCGGGAGAGGCGAAATCGGCGGGATCCCCAAGCGGATCCTCGGAAGCGGGCCGGATTCCCCTCTGCTCTAATTGCTGTTGGTGCTGCCCGAACAACCCCTCGATCTGCCCAATGAGCCCCGAAGGGTCGAATCCGGGCCGGTGCGGCGTCGTCGGATCGTTGAAAATGGCATTCTTAACCTGGTTGAGAAGTGCTTGAAGCATGCTCGGATCTCCTTATTCGATCCCGAGACCCGTGAGGTCCCTTCCTGTGGATTGATTGTTGTAGCCCTGGTAGTCGCGATACTGTTGCGCTTCGTCGTACGGCACCTGGATCCCCTGCGGTGGCGGGGTAACCCAGTGGGCCTGCCCGCTCTGGTCGCGGTAATAAACTCGTCCGTTCTTGGAAAGGAAGTAGGTCGGTTGCCCATTAAGCTGCCCCGCCTCCTGCCGCTGCTTGTTCTTTCGATACATGTAATAGAGAGCCGCCGCGCCCGCTAAAATTGCGACCTTGGTCTTCGTGGACATTCCCCGGTTTTGTTGCGGGGCTTGGCCGTATCCATAGCCGCTGTTGCTCATCGTTTGCGGCCGGCTATCGTCGACCGGGGGAAGATTCGCCCCGCTGTTACTTCCTCCGCTGCCGCACCCGGCGACCATCGGAGCGACGAGGACGCTTGCGGCGACGATGGCGAGAGCTCGAGATGCGAGCCAAGGCTTACGATCGATCATCATTTTCGTGACTCCCTTCACTGAAACGGACAATTGGCTCTAGCCTGATAAAATTGCTAGGCTAACACGCGTGACCCTTCCCGGCAATACGTTGTTCCTGGGCACGGTCCTTTCGAACCGCCGCCAGCCGGTTTGCGAGCGCGACTTTGAAGTTCTAAGCGGCGTAAACTTTGCTTATGAGCGACGTTAGGCTTACGATCCTGGGAGCGGGGAGCCTTCGCTGCGCACCGGCCATTGTGGGCACGCTTGCCGGCTATTTCGGCGAGCGCCCGTTACAGATCAGGATGTACGACGCCGACGAAGAGCGGCTCGACCTCTTCGATCGCCTTGCTAGGATGTGCTTCATTGCTACCTACGTCCCCCACGAGCTGCTCTCCACCACCGATCCCGGAGAGGCGTTGCACGAGACCGACGGAATCGTCGTCGCCGTCGGCGCCAATTGCGCCCGTCGCTACCTTCGAGCAACCCGACAAGCCGGGATCGCGGACGTGGGCGATCTCGGAATGGTGGAACAGGCGGTGACCGATATTCTTGGCCCTGTGCCGCCGGCGATCCCTGTCCTGAGCCTGCTGGATCCGGAGGTTCAGCTTCCGCGGGCTACGTACCAGCGGTTGGATTGGCCCGGACCGCTCGAAGCAAATGATCGGCAAACCCTCCCATTCCAGATCCTGCGATGGCTCAAAAAGGAGGAACCGGTCACTGACCTAATCTCGGTGTACGACCAAAGCCCCCTAAAAGCCTGGCTCGACGACCCAAGATCCGCCGAAGTGATTCTGGGCACGCCTGCGTAGCTGCCAACCGTTAACCAGGCACGAATTTCGGCCGCTCCGCAGCGTCGCCGAGCTTCGTCAGGTCCCGCCGGGTCATCGCCAGAATGGAGGCTTGCTGGGCAAGTTTGCCGGCGATATCCTTGAAAGCCTGAGCCTGCGGCCGCTCCGGGTTGGCGATGATCGCCGGCACCCCGCGGTCTCCCGCATCGCTCACGCCCGGATCCAACGGTACGGAACCGAGATACGGCACCTTTAGCTGAGTCGAAAGCTCTTCACCCGAGGTGCCGGCAAAGATATTCGAGACCTCGCCGCAATGGGGACAAACGAAGCCGGCCATGTTCTCCACGACCCCCATGATTGGCGCGTTGAGCCGCCGGAATAACTGCACCGACTTGCCCGCGATATTAGCCGCCACATGGTGAGGCGTCGTCACGATGACCACCCCCGTCAACGGCGCGAGTTGGGCCAACGACATCGGCGCGTCACCGGTTCCGGGGGGCAGGTCCACAAGCAGATAGTCGAGATCGCCCCACGCCACGTCGGCCAACAACTGCCTCACCGTTCCCGCGACCATTGGACCGCGCCAAAGAACGGCTTGCCCTTCCTCCAGGAGGAACCCCAGCGACATCATGTGAATGCCGTATCGTTGGATCGGAATGATCTTGTTTCCCTGAGTGAAAGGCTTCTCGTTCACCGCCCCCATCATGAGCGGAATCGACGGCCCATAGACGTCCGCGTCCATAAGCCCAACCTTGGCGCCCGTTTGGGCGAGGGCAATGGCTAAGTTGACGGTGACCGTGCTCTTGCCCACGCCCCCTTTGCCCGAGGCGATCGCGATGCAATGCTTCACCCCAGGGATGAGATCGTCCTGCGGCGTTTGCCGTTGCCGAACCTGGGCCGTCATCGTGACCCGGACACTGGTTACCTCTGGTACCGCCCGAACATGCTCCTCCGCCTGCGCCTGTAGCTCCTCGCGAACCGGGCAAGCGGGGGTCGTGAGCTCGATGGTAAAGGAGACATTCCCGCCCTCGATAACTAGGTCCTTTACGAACC
This sequence comes from Fimbriimonas ginsengisoli Gsoil 348, assembly GCF_000724625.1. Classification (GTDB taxonomy): domain Bacteria; phylum Armatimonadota; class Fimbriimonadia; order Fimbriimonadales; family Fimbriimonadaceae; genus Fimbriimonas; species Fimbriimonas ginsengisoli. The sequence continues at coordinate 3,097,525 of NZ_CP007139.1, forward strand.
CGAGCGTGGCGATGTCGCGGTGGAGATCCGGATCGACCACGTTGCGCAGTGCTTCGAGGACCTGAGATTCGGTAACGGGCATCTACCCTTCAGGGTACCCGGAGGCTTAGTCTCGCCCGCCCCGAGCCTCAGTGAAGACATAACTCGTCCTACCGTCCCGATTTGCAATTAAAGCAGTTTATTGTGACAAAAGATGTAGATGCCAAAGTTGCCGCTTTCCGATGCGGATTGGTAATCCTTAGTAGTATGTTCGGGAGCTAAATATGCCCGACAATCAAAAATTAGTATACAATATGACTGTTGGCGAGCGCAGAATATAATCGCCGGAGAAGCCGTGCTGTTGAACCAAAGTCCAAATGACAAAACTCCCGATGAGGTTCGGAATCAGATTTACCGCTTTTTGATGATGATGCTTTGGATCGTCACTCCCGTCCTCCTTGTGTGCAATCTTGTTTACTTTTTCGTCGCAATATTTGCCTTTGTGCGTGGTGGTTCCGACCAGCTTCTTTATTCGGTAGCCGGGTCGGGCTCGTCGCTCCTCTCTTTCGGGGGGCTCACGATGTTCGTGGGCCGGGTACTTGGCTACATTAGGAGTGTGTGAGATGAACGGCCTCAATCCCGAATCCATCCAGAGTATTCGTCTTCGGGTCGGATGGAGCGCCGCCGCACTGGTTATTGGGAGCGTGGCGCTTGTGGCGGCACTGGGCGGCTTCGGAAGCCGGATCTCGGCTCTTCGGTCGGAAGCCGCTGCTCTTTACCTGGATGTCGACAAGCTTCAGGCCACCAAAATTGGCTTAGAGAAAGATATCGTTGCACGGAAGGCACAGTATCAGGAGACGGTTTCTGCCTTAAAGCCGCTCGCCGTGGCGGGCGTGGCGAAGATTCATGAAGAGGCGACGGCAGACGTTACGAAGAACAACGTCCCTCATGCCGAACTAAGCCACAAAGTCGTGGACGCCACGGAGAACTTCATTGCCAAGAACAAGGCCGGAGCGGTGCCCCGTGTGTATATTCAGGCCTTCCGCGACGATCCGGACGCAGTCGAGAGTGCTAACAAACTCATGGCAAAGCTCAACGGCGGGGCTTCCCCGACGGGGATCGCGATTCTTGCTCCAGGAGTGGAGAGGGTGGATCGCCTCCACACCCCGAAAGGCATCAGCGAAATCCGATACAAGCCTGGTGATAATCAGCAGGAAGTGCTAGATCTCCTGCAAGCGGCTCTGCAGGAGCTTGGATACCAATCGAAAGCGAAGAAGCTTTCCCCTGCCGATGCCCGGCGAGCCCGGCCGGATCACTATGAGGTCTGGCTGGGACTTCAAAAGTCACCTCCGTAGCCCTGGTGGTTGAGCAAATTCTAGTGGACGAGCACCGCCTTAAGGATTCGTTTCCTGCGGGACGTCCCTCGAGGCGGGAGCCCGTGGGCTCATTGCCAAGCCGGTGCTTAACATTCATTGCTACTTGGAAGGGCCGCGACGGATCCTTAAAGTTCGCCGGCTATTATGGTCCCGAACGTTTTGGACGTAACGCCGGGCCGAACTTGGGTGCTCCAAGGGGGAATCGGCGCGACGTTGCGCCGGCCCTCGATTAGTTCAGAACGAGCTGGAGATCCTTCTTGAGCATCGCCCGGGCTCGGAACAGCCAGCTCTTGATCGTGCCTTCCGGCTTGTGCAACTCGTCCGCGATCTCGTTGACGTCCATGTGCCGGAAGTGGCGCATGACGATGATTCGGCGGTACTTGTCCGGAAGTCGCTCGATCGCGGCCATGACCTGACCCTCGCGGATCGAACCCGATGCGGTGGCGTCCACGCTCTCGCCGTCGTCGGCAAGCATGTACTCGTGTTGATCGAGCGATTCGCCGTCTCGCTTTCGCGATCGAACGGCGTCGACGCAGCAGTTGGTGCAGATCCGGCAGAGCCACGGCTTCAAGGGGCGGTCCGGATCGAAATCGTGGATGGCGCGGAACGCTTTGACCAGCGTGTCCTGCACGGCGTCATTCGCGTCGTCGGGATTGCGGAGCATGCGCAAGGCGAGGCTCATCAGCACCGGACGATACATGTCGGAGAGCAGCTCGAAAGCCACTTCGTCTCTTTCCGCGGCGCGGAGGATAAGGTGAGACTCCCAACTAATAACACGAGCGTTTATCATTTTCTAAGTGCCTCCTAATCGAAGGACAAGATAATCATAGCACAGCTTTAAGAATTTTAAAGTCTTTTTTAGTTTTCTTTGAGTCCTCTTATTCGACCCCGTATTTCTTCTGGGTCCTCTGGCAATCCTCCGAACCGAAGGAGCCCGAAAGAGGACTAAGCATCAGGAGAGTCATCGCTCATGAATGCCCGCACCCGGGATCCATTGATTTTCATTGCCCACGAGAGCCGCCCCGGTCGCCGATTCTTTGCCAAATTCATGCTCGCCGTTCCGGCGTTGATGACCCTGGCGGTTTCGGTGCAGTCGAAAGGCACGCCGGAGATCTTGCCGACCGCACTAGAGAATGAGTACGACGCCCGGGTGCGTGACTACATCCCGGTGCTCCAAACCTCTTCCTGGTCTCTCACCGACCAAGACCCGATCCCTGTCGATCAAGCCCGCACCACCGCCACCGTCTGGGCCCGAGGGATCGAAAAGGGGACTTTAAAGCCAATTCCCCTCACCAGATATCAAGATTCCATCTTCGATGGAGCGGCCGGACAGATAGTTCGAACCGGCTTTTCCATCGCCACTACTCTTATCGATGCTGCCGCCAAACGTGCGGAAAGCGGAAAAGCCGATCGAGCCGTCGACGACGTTCTCTTAGGAATGAAGGTCTGCCGGGGTCTTCAATATTCAGATCCTCTGACGAACTCCCTCGCCAGCGCCCGGTATCGAAAAGCCCTATGGGTGATCCGTATGGCCGCGAAAGAGCTGAGCCCGCAGGAACGGGCCAAGGCGAAGGCGGGGCTCGTGGGCTTTCGCGGTGACCGAGCCGCAACCACCGGGATGCTGCTGAACATGTACGGCCTGTACATCAAAGACAATCCGCTCGATAGAGGCGGGCTCCTGACGCTGACCGACGTGGCCAGGCTCCAATCAACTTGGCAGCTTCCGTCCAAAGCAGCGGTGATCGAAATCGTAACGGGGGACTCCTCGAAAATGAGAAGGCCGAAAACCGAGGTCCCTTTCGACCCGTTTCTCATGCTCGCTTTTCGTTCGGTTCAGAACGACCGCACTACAGATGCCGAGCTAGAGCAAACCTTGGCGACCCTTTAACAAAAAAACGGCGCTGTCCGAAATGGACAGCGGCCGTTTTTTGTTACTAGCGATCCATCAGCGAGAGAACTCCGTTCCCCCGCTGATCTACGACAAACTCCTGATCCTTCAGCACCGCGCTTGCCGCTTCCCGGGGATCTGCCCCGTCCAGTTTCCAACTCAGCCGCTTCTGGTCGTCTCGAGTGCTCAGGATCACCGGCATGTGGTACCGGTCGGCGATCGCCACCGCGAAGTCCCGAATCGTTCCCATCCCCGAAGCCGCCGAGCTGGCGCCCGAGCCGGGAAGTGCCAGCAAGGTCGAATCCTTCTCTCCCTGGAGCTGGATTTGGAACAGGGCAGTTCCCGCAAGGCGGTTTTCAAACGGGTGGGCCGGCGAGTCGCCGGTGGCGGTGAACCGCTGAAGCTCTCTTCCGGTAACGCCGGAAGAGACGATCACCGTCTTCTCCGACCGCGGCCGGAAGCTCATCGAGACCGTCGACCCCGCGCCGGAAAAAGTCGGCTGGGCGTCACCGGTGGTGCTCCCCACGATTCCCGCATTGGCGACCGGTCCACGCGACTGCATCGAGATCACCGCGCCCGTGATCGCTACCGCCGCAAGACCCGAGAATGCGAGACCTCGAATCCAAAGCGACCAGACCGGAACTCGGATCGTCTTTCGCGCGCGCTCCTCATCTAGACGGGTCGCGATACGGTCGCTGAGGAAGATGGGAATCTCGATCTCTTCGCGTGGAAGAGCCTCGAGCTCCTGCATCGTCTCCACAAACGCCGCGTAATCTGCCTGAAGGTTGGCATCGTTGCGCAGTCGCTGCTCGAGGGTTTGGCGCAGACCCGGTTCCAGGGTCTCCTCGTAATGTGCGGAGAAAAATTCGCGTGCCTTATCCTGGTTCATTGATTTTCTGGTGCCCGGCGTGACCCGGAAGTAAAACAAGCTATGAAAGATCGAGTGGCGATACGCGTCGCAGTCTCGAGCCTCTCCCTTGCTCTTCTCGTCGACGTCCGGCTCCAGCGGTCTTCCAACCGTAAGAACCCTACGTACTTCGACTCTCTAGCGGCGGAAAAGTTCCTCGTGACGCACTAAAATATCGCGAAGGCTGATTCTTGCTCGATTAAGCCTACTCTTGACCGTTCCTATCGGTAGGTCCAACGCCGCGGAGATATCCTCGTAGCTCATCTCCTCCGAGTGGTACATCACGATCATCGCCCGCTGGTAGTCGGGCAGCATCGAGATCGCCTCCTGAACCCGCTCGTCTCGCTCTGAAAGCTCCATCTCTTGATGCGGATTCGGCGACGGGTCCTCGATCTGCCGTTCGATCTCGCCATCCTCGGTGATGATCGTCGACTCCAAGGAGGTGGTCCGTCCCTTATCTTTCTTGCGCGCGTCTAGGTAGCAGTTGGTGACGATCCGATAGATCCACGTACTGAAGGCGCTTTGTCCCTTGAAATTTCCAATCGCGTTGTAGACCCGGACGAAAGCATCCGCAACCACATCTGCCGCCTCGTCCGCGCTGCGAGTCAGTCGGAACGCGTACTGGTATGCCTTCGCCTCGTGTTTGCGGACGAGGACGTTGAACGCCGCCCGATCGCCCTGCTGGGCTCGGTTGACGAGTATCTGGTCCTCTTGGTCTCGTTCCGCCATGGTTCACAGCCGACTACTCGGGCGACAGGATCGGTTTCGGCCCGGCGGCCTTCGCCTCTCGAATCGCGCGTTGCTCTTCTTGAGAGAGGTCTCTTTCCGACCTTCCGTTCACGAGTGGCTTACAATACACCCTACAGTCCGTACGCCCAATGATGCTCGTCAGCACCGCGCCGTTGCCCGCATCGTCGTAAACCGCCATCGTAAAGCTCTGATTTCCACCGACGTCGTCGAAAGCGTCGTATCGCACCAGCCCCAGATGTCGTTTGCTGACCGCAAGCGCGTTCTCCAAGCGCGTCGACCGCCCTTCGAGCTCCGCCAGCTTCTGTTCCATGCGAACGCGCTCGCGGAGGTGGCCGAGAAGCAGAGACTCGAGGCTCTCTCCATTTTCACTTTTCAGGAGTTCGCGCCACCTTGCGTGGTGCCGCGACTGCCGAATCGCTATTCGAACGAGCGCAAACACCAGCACCAGGACAATGCCAAATAAAACTAGCATGGCCTCGGGGCTATGTTGGGTTAAGCTTTTCAGAAGAACATCCATGGGAACAACGGCCATCGAAGACCAAGAAACGAGTATATCGGGAGCAATGGCGCCCGTATCGGCATCTCCCCGCATAGGACAGAAGCGAGCAATAACCGGCTTTGGAGTGGCGATGCTATTCCTGCTGGCCTTCGCAATATTTTGCTATCTGAATTTTAAGACGGTGGAAGTGTCGGGACGCTCGATGTTTCCCACTTTCAAGAGTGGACAGCACGTTCTCGTAAGCAGGGCTTACTGGCTCGTGGGGCCGATCAAAGATAACGACGTGGTCGTCCTTACCGACACCGGTCCGACCGGCTATATCATCAAGCGGGTCATGTGGTCCGCAGGCGAGACGGTCAACTGGAAATGGGCGCCCGAAAATTACGACATCAGAAAGGGTCCTTTTGTCGTTCCACCGGGTTGCGTCTACGTCCTCGGCGATAACCGTCCGGAATCGGAGGATAGCCGGAAGTTCGGGCCACGAAAGGTCGAGGAGATCCTAGGTAAGGTCCTCGTCCGGTGAAACGGTTTCCGACCGGTCAATACGGTCGGCAGCGGTTGCAGTTTTTTCCGGCTCCATTCCGCGCCCCGCTCCGCGCCTTCGCGGGTCTGGTCTTTCCCTGGGACGGAAACCGGGTTCTAATCGCCGACATCGAAGGCCGAGGTTGGTGCATCCCCTCCGGACGGGTAGAGCCGGACGAAACTTCGCTGGAAGCCGTTAAGCGCGAAGCCTTGGAAGAGGCGGGCGCCCATCTCGCCGACATCCAGTACATCGGCTGCTACCACATCAGCGAACGCCGCGAGGTCCGCTGGGCCGACTGCTTCGTGGCCCACGTCACCGAGCTCGTCGAAATTGGCCGCCAAGACGAATCGAAAGGCCGAAAGCTGGCCACCTTAGAAGAGCTCCCCGCCATCTACCACCTCTGGAACCCCCTAACCCGAATGGTCTTCGAGCACTCCTACGAAATCCTCCAACGCCAAGAACGCTACGGCTGCCGATAACCCAACCTCCGGAGCCCCCTCTCCCTCCTTCGGCTGCATGTGCCGAACGAGGGAGAGGGGTTGGGGGTGAGGGAGTCCGGAAAGTGATGTTTGGCGGACCGCCGTAATAAACCCGGGCGAAGACGACTACTTCGGCACGTACGCCGGATTCTGCTCCAGCCACGTCTGCAGAAGCTTTCCAACTTTCCCCAGCGATTGCGGGCTGCACTTATCCGGCGTATCGCTCAGGAGGTGCCACGAAGGATAGGTGAAGTCGATGAGGTCCACCGTTTTCAACCCCGCCTGGTTGATCGGGATATGGTCGTCTTCGATCACCGGCCCCTCCACCATCGGGAACGTTCCACCCAGGCCCACGCGGGCAGCGTGCGCATACAGCGCGTAAACCAGATCTTTGGCGAACCCAATACTGTTCGGCTCCATCGGAACGCTGAGGTCCTTGTCGCCGATCATATCGAGCAAAATCCCGTAAGCCGGCCTAGGCGAGGGAAGTTGCTTCGCATAGGCGCGAGCGCCGAGAAACATCTCGTCTAAGCCTGGGCCGAGGTCTTCGCCGTCCGTAAAGACATACTGAATCCCTACATCCGGCCGCGTCTCCTTCAAGACTCGAGCGAGTTCCAGCAGCACCGCCACCCCGCTCGCCCCGTCGTTCGCGCCGGGAATCGGTTGCCTCTGCTTAAATTCGTCCTCTTCCTGGCTCGCCATCGGCCGTGTGTCCCAGTGAGCGAACAGCACGACGCGGGTTTTAGCGTCCTTCCAGTTCTGCTCCCCGATAACGTTCCACATCTTGATCGACTTGTGGTTCTGCGACCAGGTATGCGAAAGCTCCTGAAAATGGACGTTTTCGCAACTCAGCTTAAGCTGGTCCGCGATCCAATCGCGGCATCGTATGTGATTGATCGACCCTGGTACGCGGGGACCAAAGGCGACCTGCTTAAGCAAATCCGACCAGGCCCGACTTGACTGGAACGTCTTGGGCGCTGAGGGCGCGGTTTGGCTGGGCGTCTGTTGCCCCCAACCGGATCCGCAAATAATCGCCGTAAAGGCGAGCGCCGCTAGAGCTGTCCGACCCATCGCAAAGCCTCCTCGCTTACTTTCTTCCCTTTCAGCACGTCTTCGAGGGTTGTATTGGGGAATTTCTTCTTGGTTTCGGCTTTGTCCCATATCCGAGAGTAGCCCACGTTCCGCGCGAGAAGCGAAGGCATGGCCACCGTGTAGCTCTTCGTCTTGTCGAGCGGCACGCCGCCGACCTTGACTCCAACGACTCGCCCGCTTGGCGCAGCCTTCTTCTTGAAGGTCACCTCGAAGCCGGAGATCTGGAGAAAGAACTTGTTCTGCTCCGGATAAAACTGCACGGAACGCTCGAACGCCTGCAGAATCTGATCGCCGGTCAGCTTCAAGACGACGATCTCGTCGGTTGGGAACTGCAGCATCGTCGCCATGTCGTCCTTATTGAACGTCTCTTTCAGCGATCCGCCCGCAAGGAAAGCCCCGTCGGCGCCCGCGAAGCTGCGGAGCGCATCGGCCGCCGCCTGGGCCGCCGGGTTGGGACCGACGTCAGGCTTATCCTTTTCCTCCGCCCAAACGGGAACGGCGGAGAGAAGAATGGCTCCGATGACAAGCGGGCGTAAAAGCGATTTCATATAAGTGCCGCGGCATTTATTTTGACTCCGGACGTCGCTCGCCGTTACCGCCGTTTTGCACTTATGCCATACATGATCCTAAAAACCGCAACGGCCCGGTACGCAAGCGCACCGGGCCGTTTTGATCGCGGTTAATTAGCCTTCGACGCGAACGCCCATCGATCGGGCCGCGCCCGCTACGATCCGCATCGCCATCTCTTCGTCTTCCGTGTTCAGGTCGGCCATCTTCAGCTTGGCCACCTCGCGGAGCTGGTCGCTGGTCAAGACACCCGCCTTGTCCATTTTGGCGTTCGCGGCTCCCTTACCGATGCCGGCCGCTCGCTTGATGAGTTCCGTCGTCAGCGGCTGCTTGATTTTGAAAGCGTAGGAGCGGTCCTCGAAGACGGTGATCTCCACCGGCATGACGAATCCCATCTGGGGAGCCGTCTGCTCGTTGAATTTCTTGAGGAACTCCATCATGTTGATACCGGCTTGACCGAGCGCGGGACCAACGGGAGGCGCCGGCGTGCCCTTGCCGGCTGGAATGTTCAGCTTAATGTTGTGCGTGATCTTCTTCGCCATGGGTTTGAAATCCTGGGGAGGTTATCCTTCGTTAAGGGTTAACGCCCGGAGAGGGAAGCTTCTCGGGCACGAACGCCTAGGTTACCCCAAGGACAGCAGGCCACTTCCGGATTAATGCGGCGGTGGGAGACTGCTCAAAGGTGGATTCTCGGCGGTTTATCTAGATTTCTCCTGAATAGGTATTGAGCACACTGCCGACAAATCTTGCGAGTTCGACCTCGTCCAGCCAGTTCAGCTCGGAGAATCTGTCGTTCGCCGGAGCTGATACCGAGCCGTCGGGCGTCGCCCACGGATACTCCACATTCTTTGCCTGGCCAGCGAGGGCGGGCGCAAACCTCTCTACTGTATCGGCAATTCTCACAAGCCGGCGGATCGCTGCATCCCATTCCGATGACTTTTGATATCCCAGTCGCCGACGAAGCATTCGATCCGCGTGCAAGACCTTGAAGAACCGCTTTACCGTTGCGTGAGAGGGTGCCGGGGCGATCGACGGATTGTTGCGTGCTTGCCCGGCCTTGGCAGTCTTCTCGACTATCATCTGCATATAGTGGAGTTGATGACAACGAGGGAGGTTGGCGTTGTTCAGAACTTTATATGCCTCGAGATCGCTGTTGGCCTGCGTGACGAACGCGCCGAACTAATTCAAGCCGCGTGCGCCTCATGGATCGGAATCACCTCGGCGGACTCGCGGTTCCACCCGCTGGGGTAGACAACTCGGTCTACGTCTTCCGGACGAATCAGTCCAACTTCTTTTGGGGAATCGGCGGGGTCATCCGGGTCGGCAGGGAACCGAAATGTCTCGACGACTGCGCCCGAAGCGGGGGCGGTGTTAGACACGACGACTAGCCGGACGGAGTTGTCCGCCGGAAACCAAAGCACCTCTTCCATCCCCTCGTCGACCCTCTTGAAGTCTTCGATTACCCGGTCGACCTGTTCGCGCGTTGCCATAACCGCAGTTTACGTGGATTGAAGGTTGGTCATCCGATCGGGTTGCGTGCCAAACTCAGACCACCCGCAAAGGAGCGTAATAGAAAGAGCGATGCCCGTCATTTCCGTCCGTATTCCGCAGATCGGCGAAGGCCTTCAAGAGGCCCGCCTCGTGGCCGTGCTCAAGCAGCCCGGCGATTACGTCAAGCGCGATGAGCCGATCTACCAGATGGAGACCGATAAAGCGGTCATGGACGTCGAGTCGCCCTACGAAGGAACCCTCGTCGAATGGCTCGGCCAACCCGACGAGATCCTCGCCATCGGCGCCGAAGTCGCCCGCATGGAAGTCGCCGGCGCCGTCGAAGAAGCCCCCCCGCACGGCCACGCTCCCGCCCCCGTAGAGGCTGCGGCCGCTTCCGCCCGCGGCGCCGCCATTCCGCCAAGAACCCGCGCCTACGCCAAAGAGAAGGGAGTCTCCGACGATCAGCTCGCATCGATACCTTCCGCAAGCGGCAAGCTGATGCCGGCCGATATCGACGCCTTCCTCTCCGGCCCCGGCCCAGTAGCCCCGGTTTCCACCGACCGCTACGACGAGCAGCCCGTCGCGCAAAAGCAACGGCTACTCGCCTCGCGCCTCGTTCGTGGCGCTCAGCTCGTGGTCCCCGGAACGATGACCTTGGTCGCCAACTGGGAAGCGATCGAGCACGCCCGGGCTCGCTACAAGTCTGGTGGCGGCGACTTCCAGCCGAGCAGCTTCACGATGTTCGCCTACGCCGTTGCCTTGGCGCTCAAGGATTACCCGGCCTTCCGCTCGACTCTCATCGGCGAGGATCGGCTCCGCACCTACCGCCATGTTTCGCTCGGAATCGCCGTCTCCCTCCCCGGGGACGAACTGGTTCTGGCGGTTGTCGAAGACGCCGACACCTTGACCTGGCGGGAATTTGCCCAACGCACCCGCGAGCGAATCGATCTCGCCCGAACCGGCAAGGACCAAGCGAACGAAGCGATGACGATTTCGCTGACGAATATGCAGTCGTTCGGCCTGCGCGATGCCGTCCCCGTCGTCGTCCCCCCTGCCGTCGCCACCCTCTTCCTCGGCGAGACCTATCAGGATCTCGATCCCGCTACCGAGACTCCGAAGCTTCGCCGGGTGGTGAACCTCGCCCTGACCTTCGATCACCGTATCCTCAACGGCGTCGGTGCGGCCGAATTCATGAAGGCGGTCCGGCAAAACGTCGAGACCATTGGATCGCTAATCGACTAACTGCCATGAAGCCGATTATTGGAATCACCGTCGACTGCCATCACGACCCCGAAGATCCTCGCACGCGGGGGAAGTTGGAGCTCAACTGGAACTACGCCCAGGCCGTCTCCGACGCCGGCGGCGTACCGGTTCTCATTCCGCCCACCGCCGATATGGAGGTCCTCGCCGGAGTCATCCACGGCTGGCTGATCCCCGGCGGGAACGATATCGACGCCGCTAACTTTGGGGAGGAGAACCATCCGAAGGTCAAACTTCAAGATCCGTCCCGCTTCGTCGGCGAAAAGTCGCTCTTTGAGGCGATCGACTCCGAGATGCCGGTGCTCGGAATCTGCTATGGATGTCAATTCCTCAACGTGGCTCGTGGTGGCACGCTGGAGCAGCACCTGCCCGACCGGGTCGGTCACGAGATCCACACCGGCGGCACCATGCAGTCCTATCCCCTCGCGGAATCGCGCCTGCGGGAAATCGTTGGCGTCCCCGAAATGACCGGTAAGAGCTACCACCACCAAGCCGTCGGCCAGGTAGGCGAGGCGCTCGCCGTCGTCTCCAAACACGAGGACGGCACTGTCGAAGCCGTGGAAGCAACCGACCGTCCTTGGATGATCGGCGTCCAGTGGCACCCCGAGCGAACCTTGGAGGACGAGGCGACCCGCCGTCTGTTCCGCGAATTCGTTCTTGCCGCCGCCCGGTTTGCCGAAGGGAAAGCGGGAGCCAAGTAGTGAAACGCTTCGTCGATGGAGACGAGGTCGACCTTGACGAAGCCGGCGCCGAAGTCGTCCGAGCCGGTGACCGGCTGATGGTCCGAACCCCGGAAGGAACCTTCAGCGCCGTCGCCGTCTCCCAAGGCGACGCGGTTCTCGTTTCCTACAAGGGACGCCAATATCGAGTCGAAAAGAAGTCGACCCGCCCCCGGGGCGCGGCCGCAGCTTCCTCCGGTCAACTCCTCGCCCCCATGCCGGGCCAGATCGTCGACGTCCGGGTGGCCGAAGGGGAAGAAGTGAAGAAAGGACAAACTCTCCTCGTTCTGGAGGCGATGAAGACCCAGCAGCCTTTCAACGCCCCGTTCGACGGTATTGTCAAGAACCTCGGCGTCGCCAAAGGCGACCAGGTTATCGACGGCGCGATCCTCGCCGTGGTGGAGCCCGCTTGAGGATCGTCGAAGTCGGCCCCCGAGATGGCCTTCAAAACGAAAAGGCCCCTGTTCCGACCGATGTCAAGCTCCGCTTTATCGCCCGATTGGCCGAAGCCGGCCTAAAAGAAATCGAGGCGACCAGTTTCGTCTCCCCGAAATGGGTCCCGCAGCTCGGCGATGCCGCCGAACTCTGGCCGCAACTTCCACCCGGTCCGCTCTACTCCGCGTTGGTGCCTAATCAAAAAGGGTTGGCACGCGCGATCGAGGTCGGTGTCAAACGCATCGCCCTCTTCACCGCCGCCAGCGACGCATTCACTCAGAAGAACATCAACATGACGGTCGATGCCTCTCTGGAGGTGTTCCGCCAAGTCATCGCCTCTTTCCGTGGCGCCGGCATCCCGCCTGCCGACCAATGGATGCGCGCCTACGTCAGCACCGCCTTCGAGTGCCCCTACGCGGGGCGCATCGAGCCCGGCCGGGTGGCCGAAGTGGCAAATCGCCTGTTCGAGATGGGAGTCGACGAAGTGAGTCTCGGCGACACCATCGGAGTCGCCGCCCCTGTCGAGGTCTTCCGCCTCGCCGACGCTCTGGACAGCCGGAGGAAAAGTCAGATCGCCTGGCACTTCCACGACACCCACGGCACCGGAATCGCCAATGTCTCCGCCGCCCTCGATCTCGGCTACACGGCGTTCGACTCCAGCGCCGCCGGTTTCGGCGGCTGCCCCTACGCCCCCGGCGCCGGCGGCAACCTCGCTACCGAGGACCTTGTCTACTTTCTGGAGCGGACGGGAATGCCGACGGGTGTTGACGTGGATCGTATGGCCCGGGCAAGCGAGGAAGTCTTGGCCGTACTTGGGCGGGCTCCGACGGCAAAGTCACAACTCGCGGCGCTGGCGGCGGCTGCGAAATGCGCCACATAACGAACAAACTGCCGAATATCGCTAAAAACCAGGTTACGAGCCGCTCCTCTTTCGCCAGCTTGAATTGGCTGCGGTTGACGATAAGCACGACGATCCCGATCGGAACCAGCGCGGGCAGCGCCCCCAGCCGGATCGGCCCGATCTCCACATCACTGAACCTAAGCACCACCAGCAGGTAGAGCGCAAGCACCGGCACGAGCGCCTGCAGCGTTTGCCGGGTGCGCATTTTGAGGCGGTAGATCGCCACAAAGAACATCGAAATAAACAGATAATCGGCCGGACCTACGAAGAGAAGGGGAGCGGCCAACCCTCCCGCGGAAACCGTTCGCACCTGCGGCACTTGGTATCCCAGCATCGCCAGACCCTGCCCCGTGCCCCGCACCACCGTTTGCTGCACAAGCCCCTCCGGGGCGAACACGAGCCAGAGATCGAAAAGCGCCAAAAAAATGGCGACCGGAACGAGCATGTTCCGGTCCTTGAGCCGGAGCGCGAGCAAAGATCCGATCGCGAGACACCATGCGATCAACCCGCTCTGGCTGATCGCCATCATCGCTCCCCCCGTCATCGGCTGGGTCGCCCGTTGCGCGGCGAGGTATCCCAGCCACCAAATCGCCAACCCGCCGAGGAGCATCGCGAACGACCTCAGATAGGTCCAAGGATATTTGGCCGCCGCGTAAAGGGCAAGGATCGGCGCGGCCACGAACACGACCGAGACCCCGACGCTGACTGGCATGATGAGCCGCAGTGGCACGGGGACGATCCCGATCAGCATCCGCAGGGCGGCGATGAACAGAAGCACCGCAAGGAAAATGCCGAGCGTTCGGCTAAACCCAGGCGAATCGGTCGGCGTTGGCGGATTCTCGTTGGTCACGGATTACCTGACGGTATACCGCGAGAACCCGCTCGCCCATCGCGGGAACGCCCAGATCGCGCACCGAGCGGGGCGCTTGTTCCGTCAGCCGGCTGTAGAGCGGCTCGTCCCGCAACACCCGCTGGATCGTTCGCGCTAGTTCGCCCGCCTCGTTCTTCACGACGAATCCATTAAGCCCATCCACCACGGAAGCCCCCGCCCCGCCACCGGCCACCACGACGGCCGGAAGCCCATGCGTCATCGCCTCTTGGACCACCAACCCCTGGGTCTCCGTAATGGAAGAAAACACGAACAGGTCGGCCGCCGCGTAATAGCGGTCCACTTCCGCCCTCGGCACGAATCCGACGAACCGAACCCGGTCCCCGATTCCGGAGCGGCGAACGATGTCGACGCATTCCTGCCGATACGGCCCATCCCCCACCAGCCAAAGCCGCGCTCGAGGGTCTTCGCGGCAGACCGCGGCCGCCGCCTCCAACAGCACCCCGAGATTCTTCTCCTGCGCCAACCGCCCCACGTACAAGAGAATGCGAGCGTCGGGAGGGATGCCCAACGCTTGGCGCATCTCCGCCCGCTCCAGCATCGGCCCCCGCGGAATCCCGGTCGGAACCACCGTCGTGGGGGTTGAAACCGAGTGCCGCTTTAGCCACTTCATCGAAGCCTCGGACGGCGTCAGCACATGGTCGACATGGTTGTAGTAGAAGTTGGTGTGCTTGGCAATCCGGAACCGGATGTAGCGCCTCGGCAATAGCCGGAAGTAGTGGGAGTATCGGTCGTACAGCGTGTGGTACGTCGAGACGATCGGCAAGCCGTGCGACTCCGCCCACCGTAGCCCCACCATCCCCAACACGAACGGAGTATGCGTGTGCACCACGTCGTACTCCTGCCGCCGAAACTTGTGCAGCATCCGATAGAACGGCGGAATCGCCACCGGATATCCCCGCGAAATCGGAGTCTCCAGCGCCCGGAACCGATACGTGTTCGCGTCCGGGTCCCGATAGTGCGGATACCGGGCCGTATACAAGTGAACCGAGTGCCCCTGGTTCCGAAGCTCGCCCACCAACGCATCCACGGATACGCTCACCCCGTTCAAAATCGGTAGTGCGCTGTCCGAGAACATCGCGATACGAAGCGGCTCCATCCCTAGTGGATTGTACGCGTAGCTTGCCACCGTCGCTGCCGTCCTCACCCAGATCAATCTCTTTCTTTCTGGTTATTGGTAAAGTCGCCGTATGGACGCCACCCTGTTCCGCTGGAACGAAGTCGCCGAAGACAATCCGATCCCGCTGCTGACTCGCCGCACCGTCAAGGGCGAACGGATGATGGCGGCTCGAGTCCGGTTGGAGCCGGGTTGTGTGGTCGCCGAGCATCGCCACGAGAGCGAGCAGATCGCCGTCGTCCTCTCCGGCCACGTCCGCTGGGGCTTGGGCGAGAAAGGAACGCCGGGCTTTCGCTACCAGGAGATGAGAGGCGGGGAAGTGATGGTCCTCCCCTCCAACTTCCCCCACTCCCTCGAAGTCTACGAAGCCGCCGAAATCATCGACTTTCTAACCCCCATTGGCCCCATGGGCGTCGACAGCCAAAAGTCGTAAGAAATTCCGGAGCCTCCTCCTCTTGCCGTCGCGGCAAACAACCCCCGCTCATCCCCCAACCCGATCGCGAACGGGAGGAGGAGGGGGTTGGGGGTGGCGGTTCCGGAGAACCTAGGCGCTCCCGAGGAAAGGGCCCGACGATCATCACTGCACCTGGTCCCTATAGTGATGATGATCGTCAGGAAGTGTCGTTTGGGGCCGAGGGGAGCCGCTCTGGAGAGCGGCGGTCCTCCGGATTTTCTCCACCCCAACCCCCTCCTCATCGCACGAACATCGACGAGGAGGGGGCTCCGGAGGTTGCGCACTCCAGGACGCTTCTTAATTTGTCGAGCCGCTTACCCGTCGCTCGGACGCGACTCGCGTCGCGCGGAGGGGAGCTCGATGACGAAGCGGGCGCCGGCGTCGCCGTTTTCGGCTCGGATCGTTCCGCCCCGCGCCGCGATGAGGCGGCTGCAGACGGCCAATCCGATGCCGAAGCCGCCGTGATCTCGGCTTCGGCCTTCGTCACCCCTCGTAAAGCGCTCGAATACCCGCTCCGACATCCCTTCCGGAATGCCGGGTCCCTCGTCTTCCACGACTACCGTTCCAAATCCTCCCGCTCGCGGAAAGCATGAGATGAGGCATTGAGAACCGGGAGGGCTGACCCGCAGGGCGTTCGATAAGAGGTTGTCGAGCACCACCCCGATCTCCGAGGGTTGGATGCAGACCAGCACCGGGTACGAGCGCAGTTCCAGTTCGACGCCCGCTTCCGAGTACCGGTCGACCCATCGGGCGTGCGCTTTTTCGGCCGCCTCCTCCAAGTCCAACACCGGCGCGGCGTCGGTTTTCGGAGTCGCGGATTGCAGCAGCGTTTCCACCAGCGTGGAGAGCCTCTCGGCTTCGCTCAAAGCAGTGATAAGGACGGTTCGGTACTCCTCTTCCGAGCGCGCTCGGCGCAACGTCGTCTCGATGCTTCCTCGGAGCACCGCCAGCGGTGTGCGAAGCTCGTGCGCGGCATCCCCGACGAACTGTTCCTGACGTCGAACCGAGTCCTCCAAACGGTCTAAGAACCGGTTGAGTCTTGCGGCGAAAGTCGAAAACTCATCCTCGCCGGATACCCGCAGCCGTTGAGAGAGCGATCCTTCGCTCATCTTCTCCGCCTGTTGGGCCAAGTCGGCGAGCGGACGAAAAGTGGCTCGCGAGGCGATCCAGCTCGCCAGCGCGGCACACCCCACCAGGGGCCCCCAGAGCGCTGCCAGCATTATTGCGAGCCGTTCGATCGCCGCTTCCCGCGAGTGCCATGGCAGCGCGGCCACCACGTGCACTCCGCCTGTATCGCCCGCTACCACCACCGCCGAGGTTCCATCGGGCAGGCGGGTCCTCCCAACTTGGATATTTGGCTCGATGTCCAGTGGGCCGGCGCTCGCTATCAGTCCCCCATTTTTGTCGAAGGCCGCCAGGGTTATCTCGGGGTCGGAGGCGGCGACCTCCCCTAGGTCGGGGTTCGTCGGCGACGCGCGGACCTCCTCCTGACCCATCCTGAGTGCCGGCATCAAAAGGTCGTGTGCCGCTCGAAACTCCGAGGCGCGGCTCGTCAGCACGATCCCCGTGAAAACCACCGCTAGCAGAACCCCCGCCGTTGCCGCCGACACCATCGTGAGCCGAGCTCGATGCCCCATCCTCATTCGGGCGGAGCCTCGCTCAACACATATCCCTTGCCGCGGACCGTATGAATCAACCGGGGTGCTTCGCCTCTCTCCAGCTTGTGTCGAAGGTAGTTGACATAAACCTCCACCACGTTGGGAGCCCGCTCCGCGTCGTCCCAAACGTGCTTGAGCACCGTCCCCTTCGATACCGGCTCGCCGGGAGACCGGGCGAGTAGCTCCAGGAGCGCATATTCGGTGGTCGACAGAAAGATCACCTTTCCGCCGTGGGTCACCCGGCGTCGCGCCATATCCACCGTCAGGTCGCCCACCGTCACCGTGGTGGCTCCGCCCCGGGTTCGGCGTAACAATGCTCGCATTCGCGCCAGCAACTCCTCCAGCCGGAACGGCTTAACAAGGTAGTCGTCTGCGCCTCCATCGAGTCCCAGAATCCGGTCTTCGATGCCGGTCCGGGCCGTCAACATCAGCACCGGTACCTCGCTGGCTTGCCGGACCTCCGCAAGAAAATCCATGCCGCTGCCGTCGCCAAGCATGATGTCCAGTAGGATCAAATCCGGCTTTTCCGAGGCGATTTGTTGGCGGGCGGCCGCCAGGGAGTGAGCCACGCTCGGTTCGTAATTCGCCTCCTTCATCGCTTGCTCGATCACTCGCGCAAGCTTCGGTTCATCCTCGACGATCAGGATACGCACGGCTTAGGTTACGCTCAAAGTTGGATGAATCGCCCACATACCCAGCGTTCCGTTCGACGCAAATCTCCAAGATTCGCGCCCTTCCGCAGCCCCGTTAGGTTCGGTTTTCAGTATCGCCCTCGTATCGGCCTTAGGAATTTCTAAGCCCTTGCCTATTGTCGAGCAAGCAGGTTCAAACTGAGCGACACCCATGCGGTTAGTCATCTCTCTTGCATTGCTACTGTCCGCACTAGGTCGCGCCCAGGCCGCGCCGCTGACGGCGGGCGAGGCAGTGGCGATGGCGTTTCGCAACCGAAACTCTGTCCGCGCCGCCGAATTCCGGGTGCGGCAGGCTATTGCGAGCCGGTCCGCCCTCGGCGCGCCCCTGCCAACCCGACTAGAATTCGGCGCCGGCTCCCTACCGGACGTGAGCGGCGGAGAGGATTTGCTGCTTGCCCAGCCGCTCGATATCTTCGGCCGCTCTTCCGCCGGCCGCGCCTCCGGCAACGCCGCCCTTGCCGCCGCTCGGGCCGCGCTCCGCCAAACGAAGCTCGACCTGCAGGGCGAAGTGCTCACGGCGTTCGCCGAAGCGCAATCGGCCCAGGCGCTCGTCCAAACCGGCCAATCGATCTTCGACATCGCCGACAAGGTCTACGCCGCGACGAAGCGACGAGCCGACCAGGGCGACTTACCCCCCGCTCAACTTCTGCGCGCCGACCTGGACCGCGAGCGGGCCAGGCAAACGATCGAAGTGCGCCGCCGTTCCCTTGCCGCCGCGGTGATTCGTCTCGCCGGCTCGCTCGGTGTAGCCGCTTCCTCTCTAGATATCCTCGATTCGGCCCCCGTGCCCCTCCCAACCGCTGCAACCGGCATCGAGACGCGGCCCGACCTACAGCAGCTCCAATCCGATGTCGCCAATGCTCGGGCCGAAATAAGGCAAGGCCGCCTCACCGGCTTACCAGACGTGGAGCTCCAGTTTCGCCGCTCCCCTTGGTCGACCCCGGAACAGTACGGCGCCCGGCTCCAGGTGGTCATGCCCTTATGGGATTGGGGCGCCAGCCGAAACCGTGTCCGCGCCGCCCAACAGGGGGAGCGCGCCGCTAAGGCCCTTCTCGCCGATCGCCAAGCGATCGCCCAATCCGAAATCGCCTCCGCTCAGGCCGATTACGACGCCGCAACCGCTACCCTTGCCTCGTTCGAGCGGCTCGCCGCCGACGCTCGAACTCTGTTAGAGAAGGAACAGCGGGGCTTCGATCTCGGTGCAAGCACCTTGCTCGACGTCCTCGACGCCACAAGAGCGCTACGCGACATCGAAGAAGGCGTGGTCAACGCCCGCCTCAGCCTGGCCCAAGCGGCAACCCGGCTCATGACGACGACAGGAACCATCGTGGGAGAAACAAAGTGAAGGTCGCAGCCCTGATATGGATCGCCGGAATCGCATGTCTCGCCGGCTGTAAGCCGTCCGCCGTCGAAGAAGCCGGGGAGAAGCCCGCCGAAGCCGCCCCCGTAGCCGTCGAGACCGTCAAGGCCATCCGCCGCTCCATGCGGACCACGCTCGAGGTAACCGGAACGTTCAACCCGTCACAGGGCGGCTCCGCCAAGCTAACCTCCGCCGCCCCCGGCCGCATCGCGACGGTCAATGTCAAAGAAGGCGACCATGTCCGCGCCGGCGAGGTCCTGGCGACGATTGAAAGCAAGGTCCAGCAGTCCCAGCAAGCCGCCGCTCAAGCCGGCTCCCTGGCCGCCGCGCAACAAGCCGACGAAGCCCGCCTCACCTACCAAGCCTCGGCGGCGGACCACGCCGCCGCCGTCCGCACCGCCGAACAGTCGCTGCAAACCGCCAAGGTCGAGCGCGACAGCGCGGTCACCCAGGCGAACTTCGACTACCAAACCGCCCTCGCCGACCTGCGCCGCATCCGCTCCGGCGCGCGCCCCCAAGAGCTCGCCCAAGCTCATCAAGCGACCGTCCAAGCCGAAGTCACCCGCGATCGCGCAAGGCGAGAGCTGCAGCGCGACCAAGCTCTCTCCGCCGAAGGTTTCATCGCCCGCCGGCAGCTAGAAGACGCGCAAGCCGCCGCCGCCACCGCCGAATCCGCCCTTGCCGCGGCCCAGGCGAACGAAAGCCTCATACGCGAAGGAGCCCGCCCCGAAGAGCTCCGCGCCGCCGAGCTAAAAGCCGCCGCCGCCCGTCAAGCCGTAGAAAACGCCCGTAAGGTCGGCGCGCAAAGAGTCGCCCAAGCCGAGACCGCCCTCAATCAAGCCCGCCAAGCCGTTCTCGGCGTCGAAGCCAAGGCTCGCGACGCCACCGCGCTTTCAAGCCTCGCCCGCCAAAAAGCCGCGGAAACCGCCGCCGCCGCCGCGACATCGGCCTTGGCCCAGATCCGCGCCCCCTACGATGGGCAGATCGTTCACCGCCTCCTCAACCCGGGCGACTTCGCCGATTCCACCACCCCGATCTTGGAGATCGCCGGATCCTCCGGATCGGTCGACTTCGTCGCCTCCCTCCCCGCCGCCGACGCGGCGAGCGTACGCCCCGGCATGGAGGCAGAAATCGAGCTTGCCAACGGCAAATTCGCCGCCGGGCGAGTGGTGAGCGTTTCGCCCGCCGACCCCCAAACCGGCCTCGCCGGCGCGAGGATCGCCACCTCCGCCCACGCCGTCCCGGGCTCGTTTGGCCAAGCCAGAATCGTCCTGGGTAGAAATCCAAACGCCATCGCCGTTCCTAAAGAGACGCTCCTCGATCGCGACGGCCAAACTGTCGTCTTCCTGGCCAACGGCGACACCGCCAAGATGGCCCCCGTCGTCACCGGCGCCAAAGACGCCGGCTTTATCGAGGTGAAATCTGGCGTCAAGGCCGGCGACACGCTCGTTCGTCTCGGGCAATACGAGCTATCCGACGGAGCGAAGATAAAGGTCGCCGAGCCGGCGAAATCCGAGCCCCAGGAGAAACCTTGAGCCTTAGCGATTGGGCCGCCCGCTCGATCAAGCCGATCCTCTTTACGGTGATCGTGCTCTGCCTCATGGGCATCTTCGCCTATCGGACCTTCCCGGTCTCCATCCTGCCCGACGTCAGCTTCCCGCGGGTCGTCGTCATCGCCTCCGCCGGCGAGCGCCCGGTCCAGATGGTCGAAGCGGCGATCACCCGCCCCCTCGAAGAAGCGCTCGCTACCGTCCCCAACGTCCATCGCATCCGCTCGCGGACGAAGCGTGGCTCCACCGAAATCTCCATCGACTTCAACTGGGGCGCCGACATCCTCGTTGCCGAGCAGCTCGTCAACGCGAAAGTGAACGAGGTCCGCCCGGAGCTCCCGGCCGATGCCCGCACCGAGACGGAACGGATGAACCCGACCATCTTCCCGGTTCTCGGCCTCACCCTCGACTCCAAAGGACTCAGCCCGACCGAGCTCTACAACCTCGCCACTTACTCCGTCCGCCCAAGGCTCGCCCGAGTCGAAGGCGTCGCGCGCGTGGTCGTCCAAGGTGGCCTCGCCCCCGAAGTGCTCGTGGAGGTGGACCCCGCGCGACTGCGCTCCGCTCGCCTTAGCATCGTCGACGTCACACAGGCGCTGACTCAGTCGAACCTGGTGGCCGCGGTTGGCCGGGTCGATCACCAATTCCAGCAGTTCCAAGTCCTTGTCGACGGGCAGGCCGTCGATACGGAAGCCCTGAGCCGGATCGTGGTCGCCCAACGCAACGGCGCTCCGATCGAGCTCCGCCAGATCGCCACCGTCCGAAATACCGCCGAAGATCGGCTCACCGTCGTCTCCGCGAACGGCCACGAATCGGTGCTGATCAACATCATCCGGCAGCCCACCGCCAATAGCGTCGCGATGGCCGATGCGGTCAAGGCCGAGATGCTCCAGCTTCGGTCGTCGCTCCCTCCCGGGGTCAAGCTCGGCATCTTCTACGACCAGTCGATCCTCGTTAACGACGCCATCCAGAGCGTCGGCGAGGCGGTCCTGATCGGCGCCGTCCTCGCCGTGGTCGTGCTCCTCCTCTTCCTTAGAGATCTTCGCGCCACCCTCGTCACCGCTGCCATCATTCCGATGACGGTGTTGGTCACGTTCCTCCTGATGCGCGCATCCGGGCTAACGCTAAACCTCATGACCCTCGGCGCTCTCGCCGTCGGAATCGGCCTTGTCATCGACGACGCCATCGTCGTCGTGGAAAACGTCTTCCGCCATCTCCCTAGCGAGCCAGACCTCCGTTCCGCCGTCCGGGCCGCCTCCGGAGAGATCGCGAAGCCGATGATCTCCTCGACCCTGACCACGGTCGTCGTCTTCCTCCCGCTCGCCCTTCTCGAAGGGGTCGCCGGCGCTTTCTTCGCCGCCCTCGCCATCACCCTTACCCTCGCCCTCCTCGTCAGCCTTGTCCTCGCCCTCACCGTAAGCCCCAGCCTCTGCGCCGGATTCCTTCGTACCACCAGCAACCACGGCCAAACCCGCCTCTACGGCCGCGTTCTGAACGGCTACGAGAAGCTGCTTCGCTGGGGTGTCCGCCACCGCTGGCTCGTGCCCGTCGCCGGAGTCGGCCTGCTCGCGGCGACCTTCTTCATCGCCAAATTGCTCGGCTCGGGATTCATGCCCGAAATGGACGAAGGGGCTTTCGTGCTCGACTACCTGACCCCTCCCGGAACCTCCCTCGCCGAAAGCGACCGCCTTCTCCGCAAGGTGGACCAAATCCTCCTGAACACCCCCGAAGTGGCCACCTTTTCGCGCCGAACCGGCACCGAGCTCGGCTTCGCCATCACCGAGCCGAACCGAGGCGACTACGCCGTCATGCTCAAGCCGCACCGGAGCCGAAGCATCGACCAAGTGATCGAAGAGGTTCGGGGGCAGGTCGAGTCCGGCGTCCCCGGCCTCGAAGTCGAATTCATTCAAGTTCTCCAAGACCTCATCGGCGACCTCGCCGGCGAGCCCGCTCCCATCGACGTCAAGCTGTTCGGCGAAAATCAACAGGAGCTGGAACGGCTCGGCCAGGACCTCGCCGAACGGCTCGGCAACGTAAAAGGGCTCGCCGACCTCAAGAGCGGCGTCGTCGAAGCCGGCCCCGACCTTTCGCTCCGCGTCGACCCCGCCAAGGCCGGCCGTCTCGGCCTCACCGCCCAGACGGTCTCCGAGCAGGCCGAAGCCGCCCTCCTCGGTACCGTCGCGACCCAAATGCTCCGCGGAGACCGGCAGGTTCCGGTCCGGGTGCGATACCCCTCCGCCATTCGCCTCGACCTCGACGCTGTCTCGAACGTGCCGATCACGACCCCCGGCGGAGCCACCGTCCCGCTTGGGTCATTGGGCGTCCTCGAAAAGCGCTTGGGTAGCACCGAATCCGCCCGAGAAGACCAGCGCCGAGTCGTCGACGTGACCGGCCGCCTCGATAACGTCGACCTCGGAACCGCCATCGCCGGCGTTCGCAAGGTCCTTGCCGATAAACCCCTTCCGCCCGGGGTTTCCGTGGTGCTGGGTGGGCAATATCAGAGCCAAACCCAGTCGTTCCAAAACCTCGCCGAGGTCCTCGCCCTCGCGATCCTGCTGGTCTACGCCGTAATGCTGTTCCAGTTCGGCTCGTTCCGCGCGCCCACCGTGATCCTGCTCGTCATGCCGCTCGGCCTCTTTGGCGCCGTCCTCGCCTTGTGGGCCACCAAGACGCCGCTGAATGTCTCCTCCTTCATGGGCGCGATCATGCTCGTCGGAATCGTCGTCAAGAACGGGATCCTACTGCTGGATCGCGCTCAGGAAGCGGAACGAGCCGGGATGTCGACCGTGGAGGCCGTCGTCGACGCGGGCCGCCAACGCCTGAGGCCGATCTTGATGACGAGCCTCACCGCGATCCTCGGCCTCTTTCCCCTCGCCCTCGGCCTCGGGGCCGGAGCGGAGATGCAAAAACCGCTGGCCGTGACCGTCATCGGCGGCCTCACTTTCTCCACTCTGGTCACCCTCGTGCTGGGTCCCCTCCTCTACGCTACGTTCGCGGGTAAGGCGAAGACCAGCCGGTAATAAGTCGCTTACTTGCCCCCTTTCCCGTGCGTCTCCTTCTTGGGTTTCGCCCCTTTGGCCTTGCCCTTCTGTCCTTTCCCTTTTTCCTTGGCCTCTTCGGCGGCCGAGGTGTTTTCGACGCTGCCGATCTTGCCCGAATCGGCGAGGACGTTGACCTCCATCACCTTGTTGCCGGTCTTGATAAACACCTCGTACTGCATCTTGCCATCCTCCTTCTCCAAGTGAGGCTCGCGTGTCAGCTTGCCCGGATACTTGGCGAGGGCGATCTTCGCCGCGGCCGATGCCGTGATGAGGTGCGGGTGCTTATGCTTCCTCGGCGCGCCTTGCGCGGCCGCCATTGCGGAAAGGCCCAAAGCGAGGGCGGCAGAAATCAGAACCGTAATTTTTCCGTTCATCGTGATTAACCCCGAGTCCCCTGACGGGACGAAACATCGATATGTAACCTTCGGCCAGCATAGCAAACTCTATCCCTTAACAGATTCTAAGAACCCGGATCTGACCCCATCGGCGCATACTCGCGATATGACGACGCTCGCCCTGGCCTTCGTTGCGCTCCTCACCCCTCCGGCTCCCAATTACTCCGTCATCCAAAAGATCGCGATCGGCGGAGAAGGTGGATGGGACTACCTCACGATGGACTCGAAGGCGCGCCGCCTCTACATCTCCCGCGGAACCCACGTGATGGTGCTGGATGTCGACCGTGGCCAACTCGTCGGCGATATTCCCGATACCCCCGGCGTTCACGGGGTCGCCGTTGCCTCAAAAGCCG
Source organism: Fimbriimonas ginsengisoli Gsoil 348 (assembly GCF_000724625.1). Lineage (GTDB taxonomy): Bacteria > Armatimonadota > Fimbriimonadia > Fimbriimonadales > Fimbriimonadaceae > Fimbriimonas > Fimbriimonas ginsengisoli. The sequence continues at coordinate 3,121,900 of NZ_CP007139.1, forward strand.
GGAAGGGCTACTCCAGCAACGGCCGCGACGACACGGTCACCGTCTTCGATTTGACCACTCTCAAGGCGCTTAAGCGAGTAAAAGTGGGCAACCGCCCCGACGCGATTTTCTACGATCCGGCCTCCGACCGCGTCTTCACCTTTAACGCCGGTAGCACCGACACTACCGCCATCGACGTAAAGACCGACACCGTCGCCGGAAGCGTGAAACTCGACGGCAAGCCGGAATTCCCGCAGGTCGACGCCCACGGAAACCTGTTCGTCAACATCGAGGACAAGAGCGAGATTCAGAAGCTCGATACCAAGGCGCTAAAGGTAACCGGCTCGTGGCCGCTCGCCCCCGCTGAGGAACCCTCGGGGTTGGCTCTCGATGTGAGGCGTCAAGTGCTTTTCTCCACCTGCTCGAACAAGCTGCTCGCGATCAGCGACGCGAAAGCCGGCAAACTCTTGGGCACCGCGCCGATCGGCGAAGGCCCCGACGCCGCCGCGTTCGATCCGGGAGAAGGGCTCGCCTTCAGTTCGAACGGACGAGATGGAACCCTTACCGTCGTTGGCAGACTGCCCCGAGGCGGTTACGGCGTTCTGCAAACCGTCACCACTCAGGTAAGCGCTCGAACCATGGCCCTCGACCCGAAGACCCACCGCATCTACCTCATCGCGGCTCAGTTCCAGACCAACCCGGACTCGAACAATCGTCGCCGCCAAATGGTCCCCAACTCGGCCACTATCCTCGTCGTTGCCCCGGGCAGGTAGGCGGCGGCAGCCGGTCTCCGGACTGGCCTCTGCGGTGTACTTTCGGTACGGCGGATCATCGGCGAGGGCGCCGACGCTACGTGGTGGAGAATCGGCGGGGGCGGCGACGCTACGGGGCGGCGAGCGCCTGCGCGTGCCCGTCCGCGAGCGCGAAATTCACCTTCCCGTCGTGCCGCGATTTCCGCAATAGGCTGGTTTGCGGATCGGAGGCTCCTAGCGCCTCCGTCGTCGACTCGAAGAACAACACCGTGTCCCGAGGGTTCTGAATCGTCGCGGTTCGGAGTCCCGACAGCCGGCTGTCCATTGCGAATCCCCCTTTCTTCCCGGCCTTGATTAGCGTCGGACAGGAGAATAGGGTGGCGTTCTTCGCATACGGATAGAGCGACGTCGCCCACGTCGTGGCTGTCGGAAGAGTTTCGTCGTAGTCCTGCGAATAAAGGACCGACGCCATCGCGACCTGCTTGATATTCGAAAGGCAAGTGGTCTGCATTGAGTCCTTCGGTGGTACGGACCCTGGCACGCTTCCCGTGGTGAGCTTCGCCGTTTTCGCCGCCTTGCCGGCGAGCGTGTAGACTGCCTCGATTCCGCCCGGCGCGTCGCTCTTGAGCGCCATCTTCGTCGGCGAGATCCAGCGGTACCGATACGTCGATTTCATGGGCGTCGGCTCACCCGGCGAGGCCAACTCCAGAGTGAGCCGATCGCCGCTTTGCGAGAATCGCCCTTCGAGAACGCCGGTTGCGAACGAATTCCCCACGATCATTGTCGCCGAGCCGTCTTCGGCTAGACGCAACACGCTCTTGGCATCCGTCGAGGTGGCCGCCCAGTCCCCCGCGAGCGATTTTGTTCCCCCGGCGGCCGCATCGCCGCCCGGTTTGGAGCACCCCGCCGCCGCGATGATCACCAGCAAAACGCCGTATCGAGCTGCAACAAGCATTCTGCATCTATGATACGGCTCAGCCGATCTTTTTCTGCGGAAACGCCTTGTTTGGGTACTTCGGCGCGGGAGGCACCGGAACCGGCTTGTCTTTGATTTCCTTCGCCAGATATGCCAGCGCCGCCTCCAACTGGGCGTCCTTCCCAAGGAACGTCGCATGCGGTAGGTTGTCCACCACGAAATCCGGGTCCACTCCGTGTCCTTCGATCAGCCATTTCCCTTCGGGACCGTACACCCCGTACTCCGCCGCCGTCGCGATCCCGCCGTCTCCCAGGAAGTTGCTTGAGGAGAGCCAGACCTCGCCGCCCCAGGTTCGGGTCCCGATGATCTTGCCGATCCCCAACCGCCGAATCCCCTCGGTGAACGCTTCACCGTCGGACCCGGTCCCTTCGTCGCAGAGGACCACGACGTGCCCACGGAACGCGGACTGCATGTTCCAATAAGGGTTCCCGATGCGAGGTTGCCAGTAGAACCAAGCCTTACGGATCAGCTTCTCCAGGATCCACGAGTCGATGTTCCCGCCGCCGTTGTGTCGCACGTCGACGATCAATCCGGACCGGTTGAAGACGGGGTAGAAGTCGCGCTCCCACGTGGCGATATCGCCCGAACCCATCGCCCGCAGGTGCACGTATCCGATTGTGTTGTTGCTCGCCGACTCTACTTGCCGCCGTCGCGAGATCTCCCAGTCGGTGTACTGCAGATCGTTCGCCTGCCCTCCGGAGATCGGCCGGACGATCACGTCTCGCTCCTTGGCGGTGATTCCGTCCTTCACGTGCAGCAGCACCTGCTTACCCGCCTGGTTCCGCAGCAGCGCCCCAATGTCTGGCGCCCCCATCGTGTCCACCCCGTTCACCGCCAAAATCGTGTCGCCCGCTTTCAGCTCCGTCCCCGGTCGAACGAGCGGCGACAGGGTCTCTGGATAGTCGGGATCCCCCTGATAGATCTTCTCGATCCGAAATCCGCCGTTCGCCGCGTCACGCGTCAACAGCCCGCCCAGGTAGCCGATCCCGACCGAGTCGGGGCTCCGCCGGTTATCGCCGCCGTACACGAAGATGTGCAGCGCCGAGAGCTCGCTCACCATCTGCGCCAGCAGGTTGCTCAGCTCACTCCGGTCCCGCACCCGGTCCACGAGCGGCTCGTACTGCTTCCGCACCCGGTTCCAATCCACGGAGTGCATGTTTCGGTCATAGAAGTAGTCCCGCTCGAGACGCCACGCCTCCGCGAACATCTGCCGCCACTCCTCCCGTGGCTGGACTGCGAAGTTCCATCCCGAAAGGTCGACCGGCTTGTCCATCGCCGCCACCGGCGCCGAAGCTGGCATTGGAAAGAGTTTCCCGTCCTTGAAGACCACGAGCTTCTTCCCATCTTGCGAAAGTTGGTAGCCGCCGATGCTGGGGACGAGCACCTTCGGCGTTACGTCCCGATCCTTGATATCGACCACAACCAGGTTGCGCGGTCCCGAAAGGGAAGCGTCTTGGACGATCAGCCGCTCGGCGGTCGCGCTCAGCAAGTTGTAGTTGCTTGCCGGAACCGGCACCTCCCACAGCCGCCCCTGAATTCCGTCGAGGTCGATCTCGACGTTGACGGGACCCGTCTTCGCGGGCGCGGCGGGAACCGGCGTCAGCTCGTCCGGCGCCTCGAACGGAGAACGCAGCCCCTTCACCAGGCTAAGCGCGTAGATCTTGGTTTGCCGGTCGAAGAACGGCTCCGGCTGCCGCGTCCCCCACGGGGAACCTACCAGCGACCGGAAGGTGCGGTCCGACAGGAAGTAAAGCCATTTGCCGTCCGCCGACCAAGCCGGACTGGTGCTATCCGCCCGATCCGTGGTGACCGTCGTCGATTTGCCCGTGGCGACCGCCAGAAGGTTGATCCGAGAGAACGTGGACGACGGCATGACATATGCCAGCCACTTCGAATCGGGCGACCAAGCGAAGTCGCTGATGGTGTCATCCAGACTCGAAGCCACCTTCGTCGAGACCTTGGTGGCGAGGTCCACGATCCAAAGCTCTAAGTCCTTGTTGTAGTAGGCAAGACGTTTGCCGTCGGGCGAGATCTTGCCCCCCATGTTCAGCACTTTGGAACCCGTGGTGATTTGCTCCGCGAACCCGACCCCGTTTGCCGGCATCTTCCACCACTCGGTTTCGCCCGATTGGTCGGAGAGCGCATACACCCACTTCCCATCGGCAGAGAACATGCCTCCGCGGTACCGCACCCCCGGCTTGCGTGACACCTCCACGAATCGCCCGGGCTCGACAGGCGCAACGAACACCTGCCCCCGCGCCGTAAGCGCGACCTTGCTCCCGTCGGCGGATACGTCGAGGCCGTTCATGTACGACAGCGGATCTTTCTGCCACCGATCCCTTGTTCCCTCGAAATCGGATTCGAGGGTCACGTCTAGCTTCTTATCCTCTCCGGTCGTCACATCGACCAGATGCAGGTCCGCCCCAAGCTGATAGACCACGCGCCCTTTGTCTATCGAGGCGCTTTGAATGTCCCAATTTTCGTTCTTCGTCACCTGCTTGAGGTCGGTCCCATCCGGAGCCATCGACCACAGGTTCATCGAGCCGTCCCGGTCGGTTAGGAAGTAGATCCGCCCGTTCCACCACATCGGGTCCTTGCTCGTCCCCGCGTAGCTTTTGGTGAGGTTCACCGCCTCCGGCGACCCCTCGGTGTATTTCCAGATCCCCTGCGCGGTGCCCCCCTGGTACCGCTTCGTGTGGCTCCCTTGGAACCGCATCCGCGTAAAGAAGAGCGTCTTGCCGGTCGGGTCGTAGCATCCGTCGCTCGCCTGCGCGAGGGGGACCATCGCCGACTTTCGTGTGGCCGGGTCGATGGTCATCAGCTGCGTGTTCGGAAGGGTGGAGCGGATTCCCGTGGCGACGATCACGCGCCCATCTGGGGTCCACCCCGCCACGTTCATTCCCCCTTCGTAGGTGATCCGCCTTGGCAGCTCGCCGTCGAGCGACATCGTATACGCTTCGGTCGGCCCCTCGTACGTTCCTGTAAACGCCACCGCTTTTCCATCGGGAGAGATCGCCGGATACGAAGCCGGCGCCACGTGTCCGGTCAGCGCGTGCGCGAGTCCGCCGTCGATTCCCACTCGCCAAAGATCTCCCTGCGAAACGAAGACGATGTCGTTCCCCCGAATCGAAGGCTGCATGTAGTACCCGCGGTTCAAAGCGGAACCCTGGGCGGGATGAGCAAGGGAAAGGAGAACAAGAACGTGACAGAAACTCATAGCTTCCAACCGGAAAATCCGGCTTCTACTTTATCGCATGTCCGCCCGAACCGCTCCGATGGTAGCATCGGCACCTTGCCGATGAACCCCCGGAGTGACAGGGTGCTGGCGTGTCGAGGTGTTAAGGCCGAAGGGATGGGCAACGGACCTCTAACGCCAACCCCGCCAGAGGCATCCCGACCGCGGAACGGTCTTTAGAAATTAGCCCCGGGTCAGCAGACCCGGGGAAGAGAGGCCGTCTGAACCGACCCCGGAGCGGGTCGCAGAACCTACCGCCTGTGCCAGACGACCTTGTATAGAAAGCCGAAGGGGCTTCCTAACGCATTCTTGGTCACGAGACGAAACGCACTCGCGCAGGTACGAGCCAACCTGCGGCCACAACGCTTCGCGTTAGGAGGCAGCCGGAAACTGGGTGACGTCACTAACAAGACTAAGCTCTCGTAGTCTGTCAACACGGAGGCCACCCTCGCGGCGACCAAGTTGCGCTTGGCCGTAGGCACGAAATACAGTTGCCCAAGGCGCGACACTCCACATGGAAACCGCCCGCCCCGGTTATAATCGCTGCACGCATGGCAGACATGGCCGAGGTTTGGAAGCAGGCGCTTCCCGTCATCCTAAATCAGGTTTCGGGGCGTGGTGTTTGGGCAGCATTGAATGCGGCAAGGCCGGTCGCATTTGAGGACGGCATGCTTGTGCTCGGACTTGCTTCGCAGGATAGTGAGCTGGCCGGCCATCTTCGCATTCCCGCCACCAACCGGCTGATGGAGAACGTGATCTCCCGCGGCATCGGCTCCCCTACCCGCGTGCGAATCATCGACGGAACGACGCCCGCCGATTACGAAGTCGTCAAGCGGCGCGACGCCGAGCGACGCCGGCTGCAAGAAGCCGAGATGGTCAAGATGCGGCGCGAGCTGGAGGCCGGCTCCAGTTGGGATTCCGTCTACGACCAGCTCAGCCGCCGCTTCGCCGCCGTTACGAACAAGTCGCTCCCCCAGAACCGCGCCCGCTTCTTTGTCGAGGCGATCGAGCTGATTGCCGACACGCGAAAGGGAATGACGAACTTCGACGACATGGCCGAGCGAACGTTTGCCCGTTGCCTTGAGCGTGTGGCCCAGTATTGCGAGATTCCGAGTCCAATCGTTGCCATGTATGTGCTGCAACGCGCCGGCGAGCTGTAAGTGGCCCAGGCAATCGTCCTTGGGTCGGGAACGAGCAACGGAGTCCCTATGCTCGGGGTGGAATATCCGCCCGAATATCTGGCCAATCCTAAGAATCATCGCACCCGCTCCTCGATCTTGATCGAAGGGCCGACCGGCAACCTCCTCGTCGATTGCAGTCCCGAAATGCGGCTGCAAATGTCTCGCGAGCGGATCTATGACGTCGAGGCCGTCCTGATTACCCATACCCATGCGGACCATGTCATGGGAATGGACGACCTGAGGTCGATCTGCATGAAGACCCGGCAGGCGGTGCCGGTATACACCCTCCCCATCTACCAAGAGGACATCCGCCGCATCTACTCTTACGCCTTTCGCGATTTCCCGGAGGGGGTTTTCGTCCCGCGATTTGACCTGCGAGACGTGCCTGTCGACCTGGAAGTCGGGGGACTACGCATCCGCACCTTCCTCGTGGAACACGGCGGGACGACCGTGATTGGCCTGCGCGTCGGCGGCTTCGCCTACATTACCGACGTCAGCCGAATCCCCGACGAGGCGATGCGCGAGTTGGACGATTTGGATGTCCTCATGATCGACGCGGTACGCATTCGGCCCCATCCAAACCACTTCAATCTCGAGCAGGCGATCGCAATTTCCAAGCAAATAGGCGCCCGTAAAACCTATCTTACGCACCTTAGCCACGACTACGACCACGACGAAACCAATGCCCAATTGCCCTATTCTTTTGAGCTTGCGTGGGATGGACTTAAGATCCAAATCGAAGCTGAAGCCGCGTATTTGTAGCAAATAAGCCCTAGCCCTGACACATAAAGGTAGTTCTGGGCGAATACTTAAACATGCCCGGGTCACTTAAAAAGGTGGCCTCAGATGAGCTCCAACTTTGCTTGCGGGTGCGTCAAACTGAAGACGACCGCGTTATTTGTAGGGAAAAAATGCCGCTGACTCCGGATCAACTAAATAAAGCCTGGCAGGAATTTAAAGTATTTCGAAGCCCGAATGCGCGCGTCGAATTGATCAACCATTACGCCTATCTCGTAAAGATCACTTCCGGCCGCCTTGTGACCAGTCTGCCGAACGGCCTCGAGCGAGAGGACCTTATTAGCGCCGGCGTCGTCGGCCTCATCAAGGCCGTCGACCAGTTCGACCCGACGAGAGACGTCAAATTTGAAACCTATGCCATCGCCCTCATCCGCGGCGCTATTTTAGAGATGCTCCGCAGCGAGGACTGGGTCCCCCGTTCCATTAGAGAGCGTCTGAAGGCGCTCGACCGGGCGATGATGTCGCTCGAATCGCGCATGGGCCGCCCCGCGACCGAGCAGGAAGTGGCCGACGATCTGGGAATTACTCGCCAAGAAGTCGGCGAGCTGATGGTCCGCATGGGCCGAACGAACGTTTACAGTCTCGACGACATCCTCGGTACCGGCGACGGTGAGGAATCGGTTCACTTCGTGGACATGCTCGCCGACGACAGCAGCGACACCGGTGGGGAAGTGGAAGGTCGCGAAATCCGCCGCCTCCTATCCGAAGGGGTCGACAAGCTCCCGGAGCGAGAGCGACTGGTAGTAGCCCTTTACTACTCGGAAGGTCTTACGTTCAAGGAAATCGGCAAAGTCCTCGGAGTCTCCGAGTCCCGCGTCTACCAGCTCCACACCCAAGCCATGTCCCGCCTCCGCAACTTCATGCGCCAAGTAGTCGGCGTCAGCCCCGTCTAACCAAGCGTTACGAAGTGGCAAGGCGGCCAAGCCGCGTGTATCAGGGTCGCCTCCTATCCCCCCTTTGCGCCTCCGCGCCTTAGAGTGCCTCTCGCCCGTTCCCCCTCAAACCCCTCCGCCCTCCGCATTCCCCCTTCCGCCTAGGAACCGTTGTCGCTCAACAAATTGTTGGTAACCTATTGCGGGTCGCTATTAGCGTCCGGCGCATCTTTCCAATCCCTTCGGGAGACTATATCGATTTGAAGTTAAGCTATCTTTCCGTTGCGGCCGCACTCCTCGCTTCCGGCATTATCGGGTGCGCCAAGAAGGAGGCCGCAAGTTCGTCCGCCGCCGTTGCCACCGTCAACGGCGAACCGATTTCCGACCAGGATTACCACGACTACCTCGAGAGAATGAACATGGTGTTCGTTAACGGGGGGCAGGGACCTCAGCGCGTTCCCACCGTCGGCTCGGTTGGTTTCCAAGGGCTGCGAGACATCGTCGAGCGCCGGATCATCCTCCAGATGGCGAAAGAAGACGGCGTGCTTCCTACCGACGCCGACGTAACCAAGGAACTCGACGAGCGGACCAAACAGCAGCCGGACTATGCGACCCGAATGATTTCACAGGGTGGCTACACGATGAAAATGCTGCGGAACGACATTCTGTTCGAACTCGCCCGAGAAAATCTGGTGACCAAGGGTGTCGTCGTTACGATGCCGGAAGTAGAGACCTACATCAAGGAAAACCCCAAGCAGTTCTCCGAACCGGCTCGGGCAAATCTCCTGGTCATCGCCCTTCAAGACGATGCCAAGAAGAAGCAAGCCGACCAAGACCTGGCGGCCGGACAAAACTTCCAAACCGTCGCTATCCGCTATAGCGTCGACCCCCGTATCAAGGAGACCGGCGGCGCCTACCCTGAGAACGTCGTCGACCGAATGCCGAAACCGCTTCAGGATCTCGTGGCCAAAACCGCTCCGGGCAAGGCTACGGCGTGGATCCACGAAGGGGCAACCTGGATCAAGTTCTTTGTCCAGAGCAAGGCCCCCGCGAAGCCGATCGTAATGACGGAAGAAAAGAAAAAGCAGGTTCAGCGCGAGCTTAAGAAGAGCCGAGGCTCCTTGGCAAACGACCTTCCGCGCCGCCTAGGTGAGAAGATGAAAGCGGCCAAAATCGAAGTCGTTCCGGATCACCTGAACAAGCCGTGGACGGCGATGATGGACGAGTTGAAGAAGTCCTCTCCCGCGCCCGCCGGCAACCCGGCCGGTCCCGGCGGCGCTCCTGGCGGCCCCGCTCCGACCGGAACGGCCCCTGCGCCCGGAAAGGCGACGCCCGGCGCTAAGCCAAAGTAGACGGCTTACACAAAAATGCCAAAGAAGCCCCGGCCAAAGACCGGGGCTTCTTAATTTATGCTGCCTTGGCTTCTCGAAGCAGGGTGCTCAGCAACGCTTGGCACTGGTCCCGCGAGAACTCGTCTGTGCGGACGAATTCGTCGAGCCGGTCGGCGAGACCGTCGAAATTCGGCTCGAGCCAAGTCCCGAACGGGTCCTGCTCGCAGTCGAGTTTTGTGAGGGTAAGACGCAATCGCGCCCCGTCGGGCCGGTTGAGGCCCTGTCGAATAAGGTTAGGAATGGACGTATAAACGCCGTGAACGTCGGAGTTGCCGTCTGAATAAACGTACTCCGTGACCCAATAGACCCGTCGAAACATCTTTGTTCTTCCTTGTCAAGCGGCGACGCTGCCGCGGATCTCCTTCGATAAAGAAGACACTAAATGGTACCTCCAGCGTTCGAAGTCGACTCTCCAGCGCGTCCTTATAGGTCCAATGATGGGTCAGACGGGCGGTTTCAGTAGGGCTACGCTTAGTTGAGATGGTGTAGCCGCAGGTTGGCTCGTACCTGCGCGAGAGCTTTTCGTCGTAGCGTCGGCGCCCTCGCCGATGATTCCGGTGCACCTTCCGTACGCCGGGCGCAGGTACGAGCCAACCTGCGGCTACAACGCTTCGCGTTAAGCGCCGACGCTTCCCTTACTCGTACGCGATGGCGGACAGAACTGGGATCGCGGAGGCCTGCCGCATCGGGAGGATGCTGGCGATGAGGCCGATGACGATGGCGCAGGCGAACACGATTCCCATGTGCGCCCACGGGATCACCAGCGGGAAAAGATAGCCGGTGACGCTAAAGGTGAAGTAGCGAAGCGGGATCCAGCCCCCAACGAGTCCGCCCGCCATTCCCATCACTCCCGAGGCGATGGAGACCAGCAGCGCCTCCGCGATCACCGTCTGCTGTAGCTGACGCCGGCTCATTCCCACCGCCCGCAGCAATCCGATCTCGCGCTTTCGCTGAAGCACGCTCATCGCCAAACTGTTCCCAATCCCCAGAAACCCGATGAGCGCCGCCAGCCAAACCTGAACGTTCGCCACTGCCGTCGTCTGTTGCAACACATCATCGGCCACCTTGACGATCTGGTTTCGGTCGAAGATGAAGAGCGCGTACTGGTCGCGCGTAAGCTCCCCGATATTGGCCCGAACTTCCGCCATGCGCTCCGGTCGGTCGACCTGCACGTCGATATACGAGAGGTTCGGGTCTTTCCAAAGCCGCCGTACCGTCTCCAAATCGGTCACAATCGTCCCCCGCGGCCAAGAGTAATCCTCGACCGAGCCAAGGATTCTAAAGCTCCGCTCCCCCGATGGCGTCGTGAGCTTGAACGACTCCCCGATCCGGAGGTGATTGAGCGCGAGAAAGTTTTCCGACGCGAAAGCTCCCGAACCATCGAGCAACGCCTCCTGATTCTCCGCGATCGGCCGCGCCCAGTCGCTTGTCCCTTTTCGCCGGTGGGCCTCCAAGTACTGACGCGTCTCGATCCCGATGACCATCACGTCGCCCGTGTCATGCCGAGCGAACGATTTCCGAACCCGGTAAACGTGCGTTACCCCGTTCAGATTTCTGATCCGAGGCACCAGCGAGTCGGGAATCGTCTCGCTTGAATAGACGCTCGTCCCCAAATCCGAGGCGGTCACCGCCAGGTCGAACGGCAAGGTGTTGTGGATCCAACGCCTAGTGCTCGTCCCAAGTCCCTGGACCAAAGACGAGGTCGCCACCATGATCCCCAGCGCCCCGCCCAGCGCGATAACGTTCAGCCCCGTTCGCTGCGGAGCTTTGTGAACGTTATCCGTAGCAAGGAAGCCGGGGAATCCGAGCCGCGCCCCCGCCACTCGCTTCAACCGTCCGGCGGCGAACGTCACCGCAAACGGCATCGCGAACGCCAGTCCCAAGAATGCGAGCACGATCCCCGCCAGGCTCGTGACTAACGAGACCCCCACCAGCGCGCACAAGCCGAGGCCCGCTGCCAACAGAGGGACTCCTAACCAAAACCCAAGCGCCTGCCGGTTCTTGAGCCGGTACATGTGCGGTTTGAGGGAAAGAAGCGGCGACTCTCGTACCGAGGAGATCGCCGGCAGCATGGCCGCGAACAAGACCGTCACCACCCCCACGACAAATCCACCCGCCGCCGCGCTCGGGGTCATTTCCGCCGTTGCCCCCTTCACCACCGGCACCATCGCATTCACGGTGCTCATTGCAATCCGGAGCATCGAAGTCGCCAACCACGCGCCGGTAAAAATTCCCAGCCCCGACCCAATTAGGCCGACGAGGAGCCACTCGACGAGCAGAGCTCCCACCACTTGCCCCCGAGATGCTCCGATCGCGCGGAACGTCGCGATCTCCTTGATCCGCTCCAGAACCGTGACCTGAACCGAACCGAAGATCACGAAGCACCCGATCAGCATCGCGACCAGGCTCAAGCCGTAGAGCGATTCCATCTGCGCCAAAGCATCCTGAGCCGCCGGACTCAGCGCGGTAACCGGTTCCACCACGAAGCCGGGCGCCGCCTTCTTTAACTCCGATTGAGAGACGCCGGCGACGTCGATATAGTCAAGCAAACCAGTCGCCTTGACCATCGCCTGCGCTTGGTGAAGCTCCATAAACGCAATCTGCCCTTCCACCGCGCTTGCCGCCCCCGGGTCGTCGAAGAAACCGGCGATCGAGAGCTCGCTCGCCCCTTCCGGCGCTCCCACCCGGACCTTATCGCGGGCTTTCAGCCGGTAACGATCCGCGAATTGGCGAGTAATCAGGATGCTTCCCGGAGTTAGCACCATTCGCGCCAATGCGGCGGGGTCGAGCGCCCGCTTCGACCCGTAGAGTCGAAGCATGGAGTCGCTTCCCATATCGACTCCGACTACCACCAACTTTCCCGCCCGGGGGCGGAGCAGCGTTACCGATGAATTGAGGAACGGCGCCGCCACCACGTTCGGGGTCGATCGAATCCGCCCAAGAAGATCCTCCGGCACTCCTCGCCCCCCGCCCCGGGAGACTCTCCACTGGGCGTTTCCCGCCGCCTCCTTCGCGTTTCGGACGATCGAAGCTCGGATTCCGGAAATCGATGTGAACGAGGAGACGAAGAGCGCGACCCCCAACGCCACCGCGACGATCACCTGAACAACTCGTAACGGGTGTCGAAGGAGGTGCCGAACCCCGGCCAGCAGGATCGGCCTCACGCCACCCGACCGTCCGTAATTCGAACGACGCGGTCCGCAAACGCCTCGACCTTCGGATCGTGGGTGACGATCACGATCGTCCGTCCTTCCCTGAACTCCCGCAGCATCGCGAGGATCTCGCTCCCGGCCGTGGAGTCGAGGTTCCCGGTCGGCTCATCGGCCAATAGGAGCGGCGCACCTAAAACCAATGCCCGGGCGAGCGCAACCCGTTGTTGTTCGCCGCCGGATAGCTGCTCCGGGCGATGATCTAGCCGATGGCTCAGCCCCACCCGCTCTAACAGCGTCGTCGCGGCATCCGTCCTTTCGCCCGCGATCATCGCCGGCACCGCCGCGTTCTCGAGCGCGGTAAGCGTCGGAATCAGATTGAAGAACTGAAAAACGAACCCGATCGACCGCAGCCGCAACCGCGCTCGCGCATCCTCGCTAAGCTTGGATGTCTCCTGTCCGCCGATAAGCACCCTGCCCTCCGTGGGTAGATCGAGCGCGCCAGCAAGATGCAGCAGAGTCGACTTCCCAGACCCACTCGGCCCCACCACCGCCACGATCTCGTTCGGCACAAAGGAAAGGGAAACGCCATTCAATGCCGCGGTACGGCTCGCCCCGCTCTCAAAGGTGCGGCTTACGTTTTGCAGTTCGAGAGCAGAGCTCAGCGGAAGAATGCCTCCGCTCTCATCCTACCTAAAGGGGCACTGGCTTCCAGCCAGTGGGTCCCAGGGGCATCTTACCCCTGGCCCATTTACACGACCAGGATGGTCGTGATACACATGGGCTGGAAGCCCATGCCACTATGCCGTCCAGACGAACGGCTCGGCATCGGTGAGGATCCGACCCTCTTCTTCCACCGCCCGGTGCAAGTACTCCGGGAGGGTGAAGCAGGCGTTGTGGAAGCGCGGAGTGTAGTATCGGTTGCTCACTCCCCGGGCGGCAAAACGGCGCGCGATCTCCTCGGGATCCAACGCGAGAGGATCGTGCCGCTTGCTGGCGAGTACAAACCCCCAGGGTTGGAAGAAGGTCGTGACGATCCCGTAGTAACCGGCCACGTGCTGGAAGACCTCCATGCTTTCGAGGGTCTTGATGCAGGACGCCATGCAAGCGGGATAGTTCTCGTTCGCCGATCCTGCCTGCATTGCGAAGACCCCGTCGTCGCTCATCGCGTCGGCGCAGATCTGGAAATACTCCTCGGTGAAGAGCATCTGCCCCGGACCGTCCTCGTGCGGGTTCGGAAGGTCGCTCAAGATGACGTCGAACTTCTCATCCGAGTGATCCACGATCCACTGCCGAGCGTCGGTGTGCACCAGCGTCGTCCTGGGGTCCTCGAACGCCCCCTGATGCCACTCGGGCATGTGGACTTTCACCATGTCCACGAGTTCCTCGTCGATATCCACCATCACCGCTTTCTCGACGGTGTTGTGCTTGAGCGCCTCGCGCAGGGTGGCCCCCTCGCCGCCGCCGCAGACCAACACCTTCTTCGGATTCGGATGCAACGTCATTGCCGGCTGGCTCATGCACTCATGGAAGACGTACTCGTCCATGATCGACGTTTGAATGTTGTAGTCGAGGAAAAGGGACTTGCCGAATCGCGGAATATTCGCAATCTGGTAGGTCTGAAATTGGGTTTTCCCCTCGAGGATCATCTTCTCCACGCGGTACTGCCAAATGGCGGCCGACGTATGAGTCTCATTAATAAAAATTCCGGTAGCGTCGCTGGACATCGTCGGGGGTGATTTTGGCAGATATCCCCCCGGCGCCAGCGGAAATGAATCGGCCCCCCATTAAGAAGTGGGAGGCCGGCCCATTTACTTTGACTTTGCGGTGTCGCTTTTCTTGTTGACGACCGTCGTCGAGGTGTCCGCGGGCGCACTGGAGCACCCGACCAGAATGGCGGCAAGCGCGAAGAGAAGGAGGGCTCGCGTCATAGCTTGACTCGGTCCCGGGTGATCATATCCGCCACCTGCCCGCACGGAACCCCTTTCCCGTATCCACCGTTGCGCTCCTGAATCGCGTCCACGTTGTAGCAGTACTTCTTAATGTCGTTCCCATTCTCCGGCATGATGTCGAAGTCGTCCCCGTCGGCGAGGAAGGAGTAGCGGGACATTTTGATCGTCTTCGCGTGTCCATCGACGAACGCCATCGGATACTGTCCGCCGTGTCGCAAGGCGGAAACGCCGGTACCGTCACCGGTCTGGAAGTAGAACGACAGGGTGTACATATTGGTGTCGTTCGTTGCTCCTGCCATGATCGTATCGGCCGGGTGGGCGAAGTCGCTACCGTTCCGGCCGCGCCAACGGGAGCTCTCGGGGAACTCGGGCGCATCCGACTCGGCTAGGTGGAAGATGCCGTTGCCGTTGTTGTAGCTGTAGATGCCGAAGTTCGGGGCAAACCCGAGGCAGCGGCCGGTCGGGTCGACCGAGGTGTCGCAGCCCCTGCGGGTCCGCGTCGGATCGTAGAAAATCTCCCGATTCTTAACGTACGGCTGGAGAATGTATTGAAATTCACCCCGATCGTTAAGAGCGTCGTCGTTTCGCTGCACCAAGAACGTGTCGTCGTTGTCGGTGTTGTACATGATGAACGACAGCGCAAACTGCTTGCAGTTGCTGACGGCCTGAGTCTTCTTGGCCGCAGCTTTGGCTTGGGCAAAAACCGGGAAGAGGATGGCGGCCAAGATCGCGATGATCGCGATGACGACGAGAAGCTCGATGAGCGTAAAACCTTTCTTCATGATAATTACACCGCTGTAAAGACGGGGGCCAGATTAACCTCCACCTAAGTTAGGTGGAGGTTAACGACACCTTGTCCGTCAAGTCAAACTCGGCTCTTTCCGAATTTGACCCGGTGCAATTGTAAAGCGACAAACGCCAAAAATCTTAACAATTCGACGATTTTTGTAGGAGATCACTTTTCGCCATTTTCCCCGCGATTGTGCGAGGCTTTGGCGTTGCGGGCCCACTCAGCCTCGCCGGAGCTGCCTGATCCACAGGCAGCTACCGACAAGACGAGCGAAGCGAGGAGCACGAACTTCAGCATTTTCATCATTTGTTGACCCATCGCAGCGTCTCGAAGGATTTCCGACATGAAATCGGTCCCGGTAAATCGACTCGGGGCCCAGATCTAACGGCCAGAATCACCCGCATCGCGACCCCGGAGGGGTCTTCAGAACTTAGCCCCGGGTCGACGACCAGGGGTTGAAGCGCCACCACCTTTCCCGACCCCGACAGGTGGTCGAAGAACGCCCCAACTCCCCACGTGGAGGAGGGAGTTGGGGGAGTTCGATAGATCTGAAAAGACAGGCCCGTAGGCACTCGCAGATTTCCTGCCCTAGTTCGTGAAGTAACAAGCCGAGGACGGATTGTTGCCGCACGGCGACGTGATGTTGTCGACGATCCACTGCATAAAGTCGCCGCAAGCGAGCGCCGGCGGGCGAGGCGATGTGTTCAAACTCGACGTGCTGCCGTCCTCCGGAACGAGGATCGCGGTCGAATCGGAGCAGTAGGCTCCGCCCCACTGCTTGGCGTCGCTCGGCATGATCCAGCGGTTATTGAAAGCTCCGGGGAGAATGCCGCCCCGAACCTTTAGCGCCTTGGCGTGACCGTCGAGGTAAGCGTAGTTGAACGAGCCGCCGTACCGCAGCTCGTGATTGCTGAAACCGTTGAAGTCATCTCCCGAGAAGCCGATTCCAACCGTTGCGCGGGGCGTATCGTAGGTGTCGCCGAAGACGAACACCTTGGCCGGCTCGCTTACGCTGGTGGCCGACTTGCCACGGTTCATGCTGCCCACCGCGGTCTGGGCCTCCAGCAGTCCGCCGCCGCGCCAGCCAAACGGTCCCCAGTTATAGCCATAGGCCGACAGTTTTTTGGCGCCGAACGATTGCCGGTACTGAGCCGAGTTAGACGTGGAGTTCGGGTTCTCCAAATCGTTCCGCTCGCTTGAGTAGATCAGGTCGATGCTCTTGAAATACGGGTAGAGCGGAATCCACCACTCGATGCCGCAACCGACGAATTTCTTCTGCGTGTAGTCGCAGTTCGCGGGGTCCGTGGTTCCCCAGATGGAGACGGTTGTATCGTCGTTGTCACCCAGGTAGATCTGGTTGGCGGTACCGAGCTGCTTCACGTTGGAGAGCGAGCTGGTCTTCTTCGCCGCAAGCTTGGCTTGGGCAAAAACCGGGAAAAGGATGGCAGCGAGGATCGCGATAATGGCGATCACGACGAGAAGTTCAATCAAAGTAAAAGCTCGGCGTTGCATATGAGACTCCGTGGCATGCTCAGATTCACACGCGATCGTTTACGGTGGGTTAAGCCTTCAAAACGCTAACAATCGGCCGGTCGACGGGTTAAGACCGTAACAAAAACATTCGCCCACCAGGTTCGAACCACGCCTGAAAAGCGGCCAGGCGTGGCGCGAACTGAAACTATTTCTTAGGCTTCCAGCCTTTGAAATCGGCAGCGATCCTATCGGCCTGTTCTTTCGGAATGTTCTGGGTCACCTGGGACGGCTTTGTCTCTTCGGCGACGTCCTTTGGTCCACACCCGTGCGCCGCCGCCACCGAAATGGCGGCGGCGACGAGGCCCAGATCGGCTAAGAGTCGAACGGGTCGTTTTCTCATGCTACCAAGGGGTTCGGTTGGCCACGATGTAGGCGTTGATGTCGCCGCACTTCATGCCGGTAAAGGGCGAGCCGGCGCCCGTCGGAACCGTCTCGACCGCGTCGAGCGAACGGCACAGCATATTGGCGTCCGTCAGGCTCTTCGGCATCTGGATATAGGTTCCCATCAGGTTGTAGGCGCCGTAGAAAACGGTCTTGGCGTGGCCATCCACAAATGCCCGCACCCACCGCCCGTCGTTGCGCGGCGTCTTGAGGTGGCCGTCGCCATCCTGGAAGTAGTAGGAGTCGGTAAACATCGGCGTGTCCGCCGTGGTCACCATCATCACCATTTCGGCGGGAGCGTCGAAACTCGTCATGCTTCGCCCTTTCCACATTCGGCCCATCTGAGTACCGCCAAACGTGGTCGTGATGGGGAAGTTGTCCGTGGAGGTTTCGAACATTCCGGTTCCGCCGTTGTAGTCGAAGACGCCGAAGTTCGGCGCGAAGCCGACACAGCGGCCGGTGGGATCGATGTACTGATCGCAACCGGTCCGGGTTCGGTTTACGTCGTAGACGATCTGCCGGTTCTTGATGTACGGCTGCCAGAGTCCCTGGGGTTCGCCGTAGTCGTTCAGCGAGTCGTGGTTGAAGTTGCAGCTGAAGTAGTCGTCCGCGTCGCCCGCGTACATGATGCCCGCGAGCGCGAGCTCCTTGACATTGTTCAGATTGGTGGTGTGCTTCGCCGCGGCCTTCGCTTGGGCGAAAACTGGGAAGAGGATGGCGGCGAGGATCGCAATGATGGCGATCACGACAAGAAGCTCAATTAGGGTGAATGCTCTGCGCTGCATAAGTGCCTCCGTACCGCCCTCATCGTCCACCGTGGGACCGCGCCGGCAGGTTTGCGCAACGTTAAGGATTCCAAACCATAACCCCGGCAAATTCACCGTGTTATGGCCCTAACATTCAACCCTCCGTAGCGTCGGCGCCCCCGCCGATGATCGCGAACGTTAGTTCGCCCGGGGGCCGGTCTGGAGACCGGCGGTCCTGGGATTTGGTACAATTCAATTATCGCGTCCAAAGCGCGATGTTATGACAGACCTCAGCTAGTTACCCGGACCGCTTTCTTTTTCCGCCATCCCACGGATGGCTCGGTTCTGCGTTTGGAGGTTTCTGATCATGCTACAGGCGTTTGGCCTGTCCTATTCACCCGACCCTCGGGTCGGTCCGTTGTTCGAGAACGTCGATTTCTCGCTCGATCCGGGCGAGAAAGTCGCGCTCGTCGGACGTAACGGCGCGGGTAAGAGCATCCTGCTTCGCATCCTCGCCGGACGCCTCGCGGCGAGCCATGGCCGGGTCGTCCGCGGTGCGGGTGACGCGCTCGGCTACCTGCCTCAAGATTTCGAGCAGGGATTCGAAGGGTCTCTCGCCGACCTGTTGGAGCTCACTTCTCCCGATGCGCCTCCCCACGCCGTGGCGCGGGCGCTGCACCGGCTACGCCTGGATCCTTCCCGCCTTCAACAGCAGTACTCAAGCCTGAGCCTGGGGGAGCGAATGCGAGGCGCATTGGCGGCCTTGTTGGCAGCCGAGCCCTCGATCTTGTTGCTGGACGAGCCGACCAACCACCTCGACGTTTCCGCCCGGGAATGGCTCGAAAGGTTCTTGTCGACCTGCCCGGAGGCGGTACTCATCGTCTGCCACGACCGGACCGTCATCAACGCCGTCGCAGATCGCGTGGTCGAGTTGGAGCGAGGCGGCCTCACCAGTTACACGGGAGATTTTAACGCGATGGTGGAGGCGAAGCAGCGTCGCGATGCCCGGCAACAAGAGAGCTGGGAACGGCATAAACAGGAAGATCGCCGTCTGCGAATAGCCGCTGAGGAGACGCTGCAGGTGGCGGCCAAGATGACCCGCAAACCGACCGGGCGTACCTACGATCCCAAGTTCAAGGCGTTCTACGCCGGTAAGCAGGCCCGGCTGGACAAGCGGGCCAAAGCGATCGTCTCGCGCGTGGAAAAGGGAAGGGAAGAGGCGCCCGAGAAGCCGTACGTGGGGGATGAAGTGACCCTTCGCTTCCCGACCCGTCCGCTCCGGGCGGCGGAGGCGCTGGCGGGGCGACGTTTAAAGAAGTCGTACGGAGGGCGCTGTCTCTTCGACAACCTAAACGTCACCCTGCTCCGCGGCTCGCGCATCGCGGTGGTCGGACCCAACGGCGCGGGCAAGACGACCCTCTTCCGCCTTCTCTTGGGCGAGGAGTCGCCCGATGCCGGGGAAGTGGTGTGGGCTTCCGATGCTAAAGTGGCGACTCTGTCGCAGGCCCGAGACGCCCTGAATCTCGAGTTGCCCGCTATTCGGGCGCTCGAGCCGGAGAGTTCGGAGGAGGACCGTTTCGCCCGCACCGCTCTCGCCCGCCTCGGACTCCGAGGCGAGGCCGCCGATCGCCCGGTCGGCGTGTTGTCAGTCGGTGAGCGGACCAAGGTGGAGATCGTCTCGATGCTCCTCTCCAGCGCCAACGTCCTCCTGCTCGACGAGCCGACGAACCACCTCGACCTGGTCTCCGTGCAAGCCCTGGAGTCGGCGTTGATGGAGTTCCCAGGCGCCATCCTCTTTACCTCGCACGATAGGTCGTTTGTGGAGCGGGTGGCGACGGAGGTGTTGGAGCTCGCTTAGGGTCAGCTTCCCTTATCCCGAAGGGATTGCGTCCCCTAGCGAACTGTAGGACCCCGCGTAGCGGAGTCCTACCCCGGTACCGGGGCCGCCAATCTCATCAACCTCGAAGAGGTTGCGTCCGGACGCAACCTCTTCGAGGTAGGAAAGGTGTCTGTCGCCGATACCAGGGTAACCCGCGGGAGCGGGTAACCCTTCGCTAGGGGACGTAATCCCTTCGGGATAGGGGGGCGGAACCAGGATGATTGCCCGTCAAGTGCCCGTGTCCAGCGTGGCCGCCGCTCGGCGGCTGTTCATTGCGATCGCAAGGCAACAGAAGGCGATCAAGCCTAAGGCGAACGCGAGCGAAGTCCGGTCGGCGATGTAGCCGACGATGGGGGGGCCGCCGAGGAAGGCCGTGTAGCCGAGAGTGGTCACCGCCGCAAGGCCCGAACCGGCGGCGAGACCGGGGAGGGTGGCGGCGGCGCGGAAGAGGATGGGGACCAGATTCGCAAGTCCCAGCCCGGTAAGGGCGAAGCCGACGATGGAAAGGGGGACGCTCGCGAGATTCACGGCGAGAAGCAACCCCGCGCCGGTGAGCAGGGCGCTGTCGCGCAAGACGCGCCGGTATCCAGAGCGGTGGGTCCAGGAGTCTCCCAAAAATCGTCCGACCGCCATCGAAAGACTCGCCAGGCCGAAACCGAACGCCGCGATCTCGGTCTTCGCGTGCAGGGCTTGGCGCAGATAGACCGCGCACCAATCCCACATCGCTCCCTCGCTCGCGAGCGCCAAAAGAACGAGGATTCCGAGCATGAGGACGGCCCCTTTCGGCAGAGCGAAGCGAGGTCCCTCCCCTTCTTTGTCGATATCGGACGGAAGCATCGCGGCGACGCCGGCCACGAGCACCCCGGCTAGCAAGATGGAGGCGACGATCATGTGTACCGGCGGGCTTACTCCGAGTCGAGCCGCCAATGCGGTACCCGCCCCTCCGGCGAAGCCGCCCACGCTGAACCAGCCGTGCATCGCCGATAGGATCGGTCGAGGAAATCGGCCCTGGACCGACATTGCGTGGGTGTTCATCCCGACGTCGGTTTGTCCGTTCGACGCCCCGACGAGGTAGAGAACCGGACACAAGATCCAAAGGCTGGGGGCGAGCATGACGAATGGGAGCACAGTTAGGAGAATCGATCCCGCTCCAAGAGACACCCATCGGCTCCCGAATCGGTGGATCAGGGATCCCGCCAGCGGCATCGTCGTCATGGCGCCCAGTGCCGAGAAGAGGAGCGCCCGGCCCAACTCGGCGTTCGTGAGGTGAAGCCGGGCCAAGATATCCGGTAGGTGGGCCACATACCCGCCCAGCCCCGCGCCGTCGACGAAGAAGATCGCGGACACCCCCCACCGGGCACGGCGGTCAGCTTCGGTCGGGCCCCCCATGAACCCAGTAACGTACCCCACGTAGCGTCGACGCCCCCGCCGATGACGCGAACGCACGTTCGCCCGGAGGCCGGTTTGGAGACCAGCGGTCCGAATTTTCACGAATTTCTCTTTACCCTTGACTTAGAGCGCGCTCTAAGTTTTCAGACTATTGGGTGATGGAGCTCGAGCTAACGATTCAACAGGTCTCGGAGGCAACGGGGCTGACGGCGCATACTCTGCGCTACTACGAACGAGCGGGATTGCTCCCGCGGGTCGATCGAAACGGGGGCGGCCACCGCCGGTACCATCCGCTTGCGATCGACTCCCTGCTGTTTCTCACCCGGCTTCGCTCCACCGGCATGCCAATTCACCAGGTTCGGCGATACGCCGAGCTGGCTCGGGAGGGGGTGCACACCATTCCCGAGCGAAAAGCGCTCCTCGAAGCGCACCGCGAGACGGTCCTTTCGCACATTGCGGAGCTGAATCGGAACCTCGCCGCGCTCGACTACAAGATCGGACTATACGAGCAGGGATGGGTGCCTGAGAATGGCATCGACGACCCTTGCTTACGCGAGCTTCGCCGGCTGTGCGGAGCGACGGAGGAAGAAGAATGAAAACCAGAAAAATCGGAGACCAGACGGTTGGCGCTATCGGGCTAGGCTGCATGGGGATGTCGTTCGCCTACGGCCCGGGCAACGACGACGAGTCGACACGGGTTCTCCACCGTGCGCTGGAACTCGGCGTGAATCACTGGGACACCGCGGATATGTACGGAATGGGCGCCAACGAGCGGCTCCTTTCCGGAACGCTCAAGACCCGCCGTGACGAGGTGTTCCTCGGTACCAAATTCGGCAACGTGTTCGACCGCACCTTGTCATCGCACCGCGAGAAGGCGGCGGACTCAAGTCTCACCTACTTCGTCGATGGCACCCCGGCCTACGCGCGAAAGAGCCTGGAAAACTCCCTCCAGAGATTAGGCGTGGACCATGTGGACCTCTACTATCTCCACCGAATCGACCCCGAGGTGCCGATCGAGGAAACGATCGGGGCGATGGCGGAGTTCGTTCGCGAGGGGAAGGTTCGCTTCCTCGGCATTAGCGAAGCGTCGGCGGAAACGGTCCGCCGGGCTCACGCCACCCACCCGATCGCGGCCGTCCAGAACGAGCTGTCGCTCTGGACGCAAGACTTCCTGCCGGACGTGGTGCCGACGACGAAGGAACTCGGCGTCGCCTTCGTGGCTTATTCTCCGCTCGGACGCGGATTTCTTACGGGTCAGATTAAGTCGATCGAGGATCTCCCCGCCGACGACTGGCGGCGCAACAATCCCCGATTCCAGGGTGAAAACTTCCGACGCAATCTCGTCATCGTCGACCACGTGAAGGCGATCGCGGCTCGGCACGGGGTGACGCCGGGGCAAGTCGCCTTGGCTTGGACGCTGGCCCAGGGGGAGCACGTGGCGCCGATCCCGGGAACGAAGAAGCTCAAGTACCTCGAAGAGAACACCGCTGCTCAAGACCTGGTCCTCACTCCGGACGACCTCGCCCGACTCTCCGGCTTGGAACCCACCGCCGGAACCCGATACCCGGAAGCGATGATGTCGGCCGTCGCTCGATAGTAGCGTCGGCGTCCTCGCCGATGATTCCCGTGTACCTTTGGTACATGGGTACGGGGGCCGCTCTGGAGAGCGGCGGTCCTTCCGGAATTCTCCACCCCCAAACCCCCTCCTCATCGCACATACATCGACGAGGAGGGGGCTCCGTGCCCACGCTTTTCGATTCTTTGCTAGACTCCTTGCCGTAGGGCGGAGTGTGCAATTGTGTTTCTTGCGGCGTGCTTAGCGATGTTGGTAGGTGCGCCCGATCCGGTGGCGATCGGGCGGGAGGAGATTTCGAGGGTTGCCGGGTCGAAGGCGAGCGCGGTGGTCCTGCGAATCGCGCCGGGATCCAAAGAGGGGTTCCGGATCTCCGGCGACGGCGGCAAAGTCCAGATCGTCGGCTCGGACCCGGTCGGCGCCATGTACGGGGCGTTTGAGTTTGCCGAGCGGTTGCGAAACAACGGCGCGAGCGCCTGGTCGACGAAGGTCGAGCAGAAGCCGTTCCTGGCCGACCGAGGACTGAACCTCTTCCTTACGCTCCCTTGGAATTACGTCAAGAACGACACCGATTACGATCCCGCCGCGCTGACCGATCCGAACCGGTGGTGGTTTCACAACGAGGACTACTGGAAAACCCTCCTCGACCTGATGGCGCATAGCCGGCTGAACTGGTTGGATATCCACGGGACTTGGGATATCAGTGTTACGGATGCGCCCAATCTGTATGCTTATTTTATACAGAGCGACAAGTTTCCGCAGGTGGGCGTAGCGTCTGAGGTCAAGGCGGCAAACCTGCGGCAGCTCAACCACGTGATTGACATGGCGCACTCGCGAGGAATCCGAGTGAGCCTGATGGCGTACCAGGCCGACCTCCGAATCCCCCAGAACCGCACCCCGCCTTATAAGAACGACGAGCCGACGATCTACGACTACACGCGAGACGTCGTTGAGCGGATGATTCGGCAAGCGCCCGGTCTCGATGCGATCGGATTCCGAATCGGAGAGAGCGGCAAGAGCGAGTCGTTCTTCAAGTGCTACGGCGAAGCGGTCAAGCGGAGCGGGCGAGACATTCCCCTCATTACGCGTAGTTGGATCACGAGGCGGCAAAACGTGCTCCCGCTCGCCCGGGCGTCGAAAGACTTCACCGTCGAGATCAAATACAACGGCGAGCAGTGGGGCGCGCCGTACCCGGTGGCGGGCGGACGGATGCCGAACTGGTACAGCTATTCGTTCGAGGATTACCTGAGCGACGCGGGCGATCCGAAGCTGAACGCCAAAACCTGGCCCGGTCAGCCGACCGAGGATGGCAAGCGCTGGCCGAGCGAGCCGTACAAGGTCGTTTGGCAGGTTCGGGCGAACGGAACTCACCGGATTTTTCCGTTCTACAACCCGGAATGGGTGCGGCGGTCGATCAAGGCGATGCGAATGGGCACCGCCTCCGGCTACACGATCGAGGGGCTAGACGCCTACTACCCAAAGTCGCCGGATTACTACCTCGCCGATCCGAAGGACAAATACTGCAACTGGATCCATCAGCGCGACGAGATGTACTGGATGACCTGGGGCCGCCTTGGCTACGACCCGACGGTTCCGGAGGCGACGTTCGACGCCCAGGCGGATCGCTTGCTCGGTAAGGGCTCGCACCCGCTGGTTCAAGCTTGGAAAGAGGCGAGCCTGTTGATGCCGAAAGCGTTCATGGCTTACAGTCTCGGACCCGACCATCGGAACCATGCGCCGGAATTAGAGTGGGGCGGCGATACGTCCGCTTACGTTCAGGGGCAGGGCCTAGATAGTTTTTCGTTCCTACCGATCAATGAGGAGTTAGCCAATCGAGCGACGGGTGGGGTCGACGGCCGTATTCCTCTCTTAGATGTCGCCCGAGACCAAGGTATCCCGGAAACACTGCTCGGTAGGACTGCCAGTTTTTTCCAGTCGCCGAGCTTGCGGGCGAGGGAGATTGCCGAGACCGTCGTAATGGACAGCACCCTCGCATCCTACTATCAAGGACGCTTCACCGCGGCATCCGAGTATGCGCAGACCGAGGCTGCACAGGGGCCCCCGGGAGCCACGGACCTAATGAGATCCAGCATGCGGGACGCCGCCGAGGCGATGCGGTTGCTGGGCACGAATACTCGCTACAAGCCATTTACCGAGCGGCTTCGGATGCGCACGAACACCTTCTCTTGGTCTGGGGAGGCGAAGAAGGTCGCCGACGAGGTTGCGCGGTTGCATGGGCTCCCTGGGGCGATCAATCCGGTTCCATCCATTGTAAGCGGGGCCGGTCGAAAGCGCGACGAGGCGATGTCGTGGTTCGATACCGGCAAGACGATTACGTGCGCTCTCCGGGCGCCCTTCGCGGATAGAGCCTGGCTGCTGGTGAAGCCGTTGCCAAGCTCAACGTTCTTCCATCGCATTCCGATGCGGCGTCACGGCACCCAGTTTGAAGCAGAGTTCGATCGGGACCGTTGTGGCCACATGGTGGCGGCGGAGCTGCTTTACGGGAGGAAAGCGG
Organism: Fimbriimonas ginsengisoli Gsoil 348; assembly: GCF_000724625.1. Classification (GTDB taxonomy): domain Bacteria; phylum Armatimonadota; class Fimbriimonadia; order Fimbriimonadales; family Fimbriimonadaceae; genus Fimbriimonas; species Fimbriimonas ginsengisoli. The sequence continues at coordinate 3,146,991 of NZ_CP007139.1, forward strand.
TCCGTTATCCGGGTCCGTTCCCGGTCGCCCCGTACTTGGTTATTCCCGCTCGGTCCGGCCCGACGCCGCAGATCTACAACGCAACGGAGGCGGCTTCCCATCTGAAACCGTCGGTGATCGATTCATCCAAATATGGCGGACTTCTGCTAGGGACCCGCGCTTGGGCGTTCTTTAGCTCGTTCGACCGGGCGACCAAGCGAAAGCTGCTCGACCCGGTGGAGCGCGGGATGCGGCTGGTCATCCTTCAGCAGGACTTCAACCGGTACAAGCTCGATTGGCTGCCCAAGCCACTAAAGATCGAGCCAGCTAACAATTCGGTCTTCGACCCGGGCGGGCAACTCGGCCTTGGTAAGGTTGAGACGGCCGGAATTATGTGGCAGCGCTTCGCGCCTAGCGAGGGTTGGGAGATATTCGGCAATGGGGGACTCGCCCGCATGAAGCTCGGCAAAGGCGAGATTTGGGTGACGAGCGCGCGGCTGATGCAGACGATGCATCTGCCCGCATCGGCAAAGGCGTTCGTTCGCTTGCTGAGCCTAGGCGGAAAAACGAAGCCGACAATTCTCGTCGACAGTTGCAGCGAGGGTGCCGAATTCACTAGCTCTTGCCACCCCGACCTGATGAATTCGCACGATATTCCTTTCATGACGCTCGGCGAGGTCATCGCCAAGGAACAAGGCATGGACAGCTTTACAACGATTCCCGGTCCCGTGGCCGACGACGATTTGCTCGGCGGAAAGGGGGCGGAGATTGCCAACAAATTCCTTCGCGACCGCGTCGTCAGCCTCTCCAAACGCCCTACCCCGGCCTCGGCCGCCGACTTCGAGCCGGAGCGCGCGCGACGGAGAAAGGAGCTGTTGAGGACGCTCGGCCTCGACCCGATGCCGGCCAAGACGCCGCTCAATGCCCGCATCACCGGACGCATCCAGCGAAACGGATATCACATCGAGAAGCTCGTTTTCGAGAGCCGGCCGAAGTTTTATGTGACGGCTCACGTGTACGTCCCGGACCGTCCTGCCGAGGCGAAGATGCCGGTCATCGTCAACGTCAACGGCCACTGGGCGCATAAGAAAGGGGAGGACCGGCTGCAGTATCGCTCCGCTTTCCAGGCCTTGCATGGCTACATGGCGGTGACCATCGACAGTCCTGGGTGGAGCTTTGAAGGCGACTCGCTCATCGAGCGGCGGCCCGAGGGGGACCACAACGACTTCAAGCTGGTGGAAGGCGGCACCAACACGACCGGTTACTACGTCTGGGACGCCATACGGGCGCTGGACTACGTCGAGACCCGGCCCGATGCGGACATGAGCCGCATCGGCCTAACCGGCGCTTCCGGCGGCGGCCTGGCCACCCTCTATTTGTTCGCGGCCGACGACCGGTACAAGGCGGCGGTCCCGGTGGTCTATATGTCGAGCATGGAGCTGGCGCCGGACAACGGCTGCCTCTGCAACCATGTCCCAGGTACGTCGCTGATCGGCGATCGCTCGGACGTCATCGGAATCCAGGCGCCCAAGCCGGTGCTTCTGATGGGCGCTCAAAACGACGGCGAATTCCCGCCCGACGCGATGCGGCTCACCCACAAGAAGATGGGCGAGACGTGGCGGCTGTTCGGGAAGCAAGACGACGTCTACGTGAAGATTTTCCCGGGCGGGCACGACTACAGCAAGCCGATGCGGGAGACGATGATGGGATTCTTCGACCGCTATCTTCTTAAGAAGGGAGACGGCTCGCCGGTGCCCGAGCCACCGATCGAGTTACTGAACCCCGAAGACCGATCGATCCTGGTCCTCGACCCGCCGATCGCCGGCGAGCGGACGATGCGCGATCTGTCGAAGGAGTACCTAGCCGCCGCGCCGGCGGCGGCTTCGGTCGCTGAAGTCTTTCGGGTGAATGGAGGCGTACCGGCTCGGACCGATATGAAGTACCACGAGATTGGCGACGGACCGAAGCGAACGGTTACCTTTGAGTCGGAACCCGGGCTAGCCACCCCCGGAGTCTTGGTCCTCCCATCCGGCAAGCCGTCGGGCGTCCGAATCGTTGTGGCCGACGACGGCAAATCCCCTGAGGTGCGACCCTCGACCGATGGTTTCGCCACCCTGTACTTGGACACCCTCGGTACCGGAGAGCTCGCCGGTTTCGACATGCGGTACGCAGTCTACGCGGGCCGTTCGGTGGCGTTTACTGGCGGCTGGCAAATCGCGCGCGCGGCTGAGGCGATGCGGAAGTATTCCAACCACATCGAAGTTGTGGGCAAAGGACCGCTCTCGTCCCAGGCCGCCATGTACGCCGGCCTCATGGACCCCACATTCGCCAAGGTCACCGGCATCGACTGTCTGAGAACCTGGGCCGACGTCTTCGCCGACGGCATCCCAGACTACGCGGTGCAGCCGCGGGCGCACCTTTGCGGGTTACTGGAGAGTCTGCGGGCGAAAGTGAAGAACGGGGATTGGCGTTTACGTTGACGACGCCTCACGGGAATTTCAACACGGAGACTCAGAGGCACAGAGACACGAAGAAGATCCAGGCGACAGCCTCTTCTCTTGAACGGTATTTGCCTTCTCAAGTCTCAATGTCTCTGAGTCTCTGAGTTGCTTTCTTCTGAACAGAGATTGCGTAGGCTGTTTCCTCAAAAAACATTTCACGATGCCAGAGCAACTAGATCAAAAATTAACCAGACTTCTGGCCAGATAGTTGACACCGCAATTGCGGTTATGGTCATCAACCAAATAGATTGACAAAGTAGATTCACCCGTAGCCCGGGGATTTATCCCCGGTAGAACCTTGAACCGCGGCTAAAGCCACGGGCTACGGATGAAATAAGATCAGGGAAATGTAAACCTAATTCGTCAATGACCATGAAATTGAGTCTCGATTTTTACTCAATCGGCTTACAATGGTTTTGTCGGATGAATCCGCCAGCTTTGGGCGACTGGGTCGGCGATCGAGGAGATGGTTTGAGCGTCCTCCTGGGTCAGGAAGCGGAGGGTGTAGGTGTATTCGCCGTCGATCACGACGTAGCTGATCTGGTGGCGGTCGGATCCGTCGCGGAGTTTGTCGTCCGCGAAGAACCGGTACGCCTTGCCGATCGGTAGCTTCACTTCCTCCGGTTTGGGGGGATACGCGTAGTGACGCCGCTCGGCGTCCGTTGCCTCTGCCCACCCGACGTTTCCCGAGAGGTGGTGGCGAACCACGTAGTATTTGGTGCGGTCCTCACCGATCGTCGGTCGGCTGCCGTTGATCACTTGAATCACGATTCCGCGCTTTTCCAGCGACGCCAGCTCCTTCTGCTCCATCTCCTGGCTTCGGCGATCCGAGTCGGCGGCCATCCGCTGAAGATCGGCACTTAGCGCCGACCCGTTAGGATCGGAACTCGAATCGCCGCCGGCGCTGCCAAGTGCGGAGAGGAGGTTGTCCGCTTTGTCCACGCCCACCCGCCAGCCGGGAGCGACCGCGAGGGTTACCGATCCATCTCGGCTTTGGCCGGGAGTCCAGCCGCCGGAGAGGGCCACTGGGCTGGCAGCGGTGACGTGAAGAGCGGGCGCCTTACGGCAGCCGGCGAGCCCAATTACGCCAATCAGGACCCAAGCGACATTTTTCACCCGCCCATCGTACCGATTTCTTTGACCGGTGGCAAGGGTGTAACGTGTAGGAATGGTGCAAGGCCTGAATACGCTGATCTGCCAGATCAGCGACATGGATCGCGCGGTTGCGTTTTATCGCGACGTTCTTGGGCTCTCGCCCAGGCTGGTAACGCCGTATTGGTCGGATTTCATGCTTGGCCCGATTCGGCTTGGCCTCCATCCAAAATTCCGAGGCGAGGCGTCGGGAGGAGGATGGATCGTCGGAGTGGAGGTCGCCGACCTAAAGGCGCTTCGAACAAGGTTGTCCGAGGCCGGCTATCCCACCGATCACCCCTATCATGAGACACCACTCGGCGTCGTCGTTGATTTCGCGGACCCGGATGGAAACCCCCTGCAGGCTATCCAACTTGGGACGAAGATGAGCGATTTCGCCTGATGGAGGTTCACCAGGTCGCCGACGAGTCGGCTATGAAAGCTCTGGGGGCGCAACTTGGCCATCGTCTCAGTGTCGGGGACGTCGTGTTGCTGCGGGGTGAGCTCGGCGCGGGCAAAACCACCTTGGTGCGTGGACTGCTGGAGGGGCTCGGGCATGTGGGCGCGGTCCGGTCTCCCACTTTTAACTTGGTCCAGAGTTTTGAGACAAGTCCGCCGGTAATGCATGCGGACCTATATCGGGTCGGCAGTTACCTCGGAATCGGCTTGGAGGATTATCTCGACACTCACCTCTCCCTCATCGAATGGCCCGACCGGGCGGAAGGCCTCATTGACCCCGCGTCGGCGTGGCGGGTCGAGATCGATTTCACGGAAATCGGCCGTTCGGTGAAGATTTCGCCACCCGGAACGTAGCAGGACTATGAGCATCACCGTCGCGGGGCTTGTTGCGCGCTCGTGGTCCCGCCCCCAGGTCGTCGGCCATCGGGGCGCATCTGCGCATGAGGTGGAGAACACTCCGGCTTCCTTCGAGGCCTGTATCCAGTCCGGTGCGCCGGCGGCGGAATGCGACGTTCGACTGAGCCGCGATGGGGAATTGGTGCTCGTTCACGACCCGGTAGTGGAAGGGAAATGGGTTCGGGATTTGAGCGCCGCTTGCCTGCATGCGCTCGGCGTATCCACCCTCGACGAAGTACTCTCCATCACGAAAGATCGCTCCGTATTGGCGGTCGAGATCAAGCAAGGCAACGGAATCGAGGAAAGCCTTGCCGTACTCCTAACCCGGAGAGGGCTAGTCGACCAAGTAATGGTTTTCGCCTTCGACTCGCGGCGAGTCGCGATGGCGGTAGAAGCCTGTCCTACTCTCTTCGCGGTGTGGTTAGTCGGCCGCCCGCTCGAGCACTGGAACTTTCCCGAGCTGTTCGCGCGACTTTCCGAGATCGGTGCGTCCGGACTCGGGATCGACTACCGATACCTAACGGCGAACCTAATTGCCGCCGCCCATTCCCGCGGCATCCCGATTTTCTCCTGGACCGTGCCTCCCGGCCCAGAAGCCGACCGAGTCCGAGACCTCGGCGTCAACTTCATCATCACCGACTACCCAGCCGAAGTCTCAGCCCAATAACCTGGCACTGGCTTCCAGCCAGTGGGTCCCAGGGGCATCTTGCCCCTGGACTTTACGCACGACCTACAAGGTCGTGAGGTTCATCGGCTGGGAGCCGATGCTACGTTTGCACGACCAGGATGTTGTTGCACACATGGGCTGGAAGCCCATGCCACTTTGCTACTCCTGCGGAGCGCCTTTGAAGAGCCAGATGTGGGCGCCCTGGGGGTCCATGATGAGGGCCATGCGGCCGACGGTCGGGACATCCATCGCGGGAACCACAACGGTGGCGCCGAGTTCTTGGCACTTGGTCAATCGAGCGTCGACGTCGTCGACGGAAAGGTACGTGGCCCAGTGCGGAGGGGCGTCCTTGATCTGCTCCATCTCGGTCGTGCCGAGAACTCCGCAGACCGGAATACCGTTGCGGGTAAGCATCTTGTAGGTGCCCATGGAACCCATTTCCATCTCGGTGAAGCCGAAATCGAGAGCCGACGTGTAAAAGTCGATCGAAGCCTGCGAGCTTGCTCCGTAGACCTCGTGCCACACGAAAGTTCGACCGTTGTTCAATACATTTTCGTTTGCGTTATTTTCTGCCACGAAGTTATCTTACTGCGATTTCGATGAGGCCAACAACCCTAATTTTTGACCTTAACGATCACGAAACGAAGCTAGAATCACCGCCACTCCCGCCGCATCCTGCGCCGCGATGCCGACCGATTTGTACAAAGTGATCTCATCGGCGGAGGTGCGCCCAGGTCGGGTTCCAAGCAACACCTCTCCAATCTCCGTGATCTCATCCAACGACAAAGTAGCTTCGCGAATCGCCTGGTCGAGCTCGTTGGCGCCGGTCGGCATCGGCATCACCGCCGTGGCCCGATGCTCCACGAAGACGTGGGCCATGCGTAAAGCGAGCTGATCGACTTCCGCCCCGTGCGATGAGAGGCCGACCGAATTGACGTGAGTTCCGGGGCGAAGCCACTCCCCTCTAACCACGGGCCGATCCGGATGAGTCGCCGCGCAAACGATGTCCGCGGACCGTACTGCGCTTTCCCAGTCGGAGGCCTCCACCGGTAGCTCGCTCTCCAACTCGCTTACCATTGCCGCCACTTTGTGGGGACTCCGCCCGGCAACGAGAATCCGGTCGACCGCACGCACCCGCATCATCGCCCGAGCATGCGCCTTCGCCTGAACCCCCGTCCCAAGAATCGCCACCACTCGCGAATCTTCTCGAGCCAAGAGCCGGGTTGCCAAAGCGGATCCGGCCGCCGTACGAAGCGTCGTGATATCGTCCCCTTCCATCACGGCGAGAGGCGCCCCGCTATTGGGGTCGAACGCCACGATGACCGTCAGATGCGTAGGGATCGGATCGGCATTTCCCGGGAACAGCGCCACCAACTTTGCCTCTAGAACCCCCAGCGAGGGAACGTAGCCGGGCATCGCGGCAAGCAAACCTTTCCCCTCCACGTGGGCGGCTATTCTGGCCGGAATCGAAGTTGCGCCCCGCGACACGTCCTTCATCGCCGTCTCCAGCGCGATGTCCAGTTGACCAAGGTCGAGACGGTCCCGAACTTCTTCGGCATCGAGAAATTTCATGAGCGGCTACCGTAACCTTGGCAGAGAAACGGCGTTCGTTAAATTTTCGGCAAGCTTATTGCGGGCGGCCGTTCACTTGTGTATCATTAGCAGACAAGCGTCTATCATTAAGGCGTCTGGAGAAAACCAATGAGATATCAGGACTATATCATCGACGTCACGCGCAAAGCCGCGGAAGAGGCGTTTCGGTACGCGGCGAACGTTCCCGCCGACAAGCTCGAATGGAAACCCCTGGATGCTGGACGGTCCGTGTTGGACATGGCCCGTGAGATGGCCAAGACTCCGGTCTGGGCCTACGACATTATCTCCGGCGCCCCTGCACCAGAGTGGGACGAAGAGTCCGCGGCGGCCCTTAAAGCGGAAATGGAGGCATGGAAGACGATCGACCAGTGCAAAGAAGAGTGCCTGAAGCAGATCGATCGCCTCGCCGGTCTCTACAAAGATTTCCCGGATGAGCGGCTATCCGAAACGAAGTGGCTCCCCTACAGCGGTGGAAAGGACTTCACCTACTACGAAATGATGGATTACCCTCGCTGGAACTTCACCTACCACCTCGGCCAGATCGGCTACATCCAGACGCTGTACGGCGACAAAGAAATGTACTGAGGCGAGCCGGCTCAATCGGGCGTCGAATAGACAACGTTGATAAAGGGTCCCTTGGGACCCCTTATCAAATCGGGTGCCTTCTCTTAGCGCCGATTCCGAATAGCCTTAAAGATCTCCCATGCCGTTGCCCCCGCCATGACGATCAACGTCGAGATCAGACCGTAGCGGAAGAGGTATTCGTTAACGCCTGCGACCCCTCGGCGAGTGGTCACCGTATCCGGCATTCCATGAGTCAGTACGACCCAGGTCCCGGAGCTAAGGAGATAAGCGGCCGTAACCAGCCAGACGACAGAGCCGATGATTTTGACCAATCGCCGGTACCGTCCGTTATCCGGACGGAAAACGGTAACCAGATCGAACGCCATCGTCGCTACCGTCACCGCCACGAGCGGCCAATAAGCGTTGTGCCAAATCGGCGCCAGCTCCCAAATCCCGAGCGAAACATGCGGCGGCCACAGCACGCCTTGAATCCAAGCGAGGACGACCCCGAGCACCACCAGTTCGGCGATCGCCTCGAACCGGACCGCGATATTCGGGTTCTTGGCCTCGGGCCGGCGCATATTGCCTACCGCGTCCCACTTATCCGGATAGCGGGTGAGATGTCTTTGGATGGCAATGAATATGCCGGTGATGACCACGAACTGGATGGTGAAGTGGAAGACGAATCCGGAAATCCAAACGCCCACCGAGACCGGCTCCCAGTACGAGAGGACCGCTAGAACCAACACGTGCAGCACCACCGAGATGGCGGCGATGATCTTCATCGCGCCGAGATAAAACGGAAACAGGTCGCGTCCGATAAGTTCGCGCCCAAAGGAAAGGGTTCCTTGGTTCGGTTGATACCGGCCGCCGACGATCAGGGGGTGCCCGAAGCGGTGCAAGATCTCTTCTTGCTCGGCGTCGGTCAGCGTTCTCCCGAGCGAGCGCTGACGCTCCTCCATCTGTGAGGCGATCTCTTCCGAGAGCTCGGCAAGGATATCTTGCTGCTGATCCTTGGGCAGCAGGGGCTTGATCGCCCGTAAGTATTGATCCAAAAGTTCCATTGTCAGACTCCCTCTAAAATTCCGTTCAGCGATCTATCGATGCTCTTCCACTCAGTCAAGAGCTGCTCCAGCGTCGTTTCCCCTTGGGACGAGAGGCGATAGAACCGCTTCTTCCGCTTGTCCTCCTCGCGCCATTCGCTCACTAAAAGCCCCTGAGTCTCGAGGCGGCGCAGGAGTGGGTAGAGCGTCCCTTCGTCGATCTCCATCCCGTGCTCGCTGAGGGCTTTCCGCAGCGTGTAGCCGTACTGTTCGCTCCGTAGCGCCGCCAACGCGGCTACCACCAAGCACCCCCGTCGCAGCTCCAACCGTAAATTCTCAAACTGGTCCATCTTCACCTGCTCATACTATGTGTCGCACAGTAGCTTATACATACTATATCACACACAGTATGCGTTGCACAGTAATTTCTCCGGATCCCCCTCTCCCTCCTTCGGATGTATGTGCCGAACGAGGGAGAGGGGGTTGGGGGTGAGGGAGTCCGGAAGAGCCGGTCTGGAGACCAGCGGTCCTCCGGATCATCGGCGAGGGCGCCGACGCTACATCCGCCACGACTGGGCAAAATCCTTCGCCGAAGAAGTAGGCTAAGCCATGAAGCGTCCATCTAAAAAAGACATCAAGGCCGCCGTGGACAAGCTGAAGCTGTCCAACAATGCGGCGGGCGGGACCAACGAAGAAGTCGTCGTTACCCCCACCGAAAAGAAGGGCAGCCAGCGTATTCGTAAGCGAACGATCTAGCCCGAACCTAATTCCGAATCTCCGGCGTTGCCTTCCCCTTGCGCAAATAGCTGGGCTAAGATGGTGTCGGTAAGATATGGACGACTCGCTCAGACTCAGCGAATCGATCGGTGAAAGGACGGTCGAGGACTACCGTTTTCTGGCCGAAGCGAGTGCCTTGCTGGGAGAGTCTCTCGATTATCAGGCCACCCTTCAGGTGGTCACCCAACTTGCCATTCCCCATCTCGCCGATTGGTGCGCGGTTGACGTGCTCGATGAGAACGGCCAGCTCGAGTCCGTCGCCCTCGCCCATTCCGATCCGGAGATGGTGGCATGGTCCCGCAGCTATTGGATGGCCCATCCGCACGACATGCGGGCCGATCACGGCATGCCGAACGTCGTTCGGACTGGAGTCCCCGAGCTTTACGGCGATCTTATCGAGGAGCTCGTGCGACCCCGGGGGGTTCCGGATGACGTTATCCGAGATATCGAGCGAGCGGGTTTCCGGTCCGTCGTCCTAGTCCCGCTGCATGCCCGCGGAAAAATCTTGGGCGGAATGTCGTTCGTCTCCGCAGAGCCGAATCGATATAACTGGGGAGACGTCGAGTTCTTCGGCTTCTTGGCCCGCCGGGCCGGCGCCGCGGTGGACAACGCCCGCCTCTACACCCTCGCTCGTAACGAAATCGCCGCGCGGGTCGAGACGGAGGCGGAGCTCCGAGCGGGTGAAGAACGCTTCCGCGCGATGGCAAACGGCGCCCCCGTCCTCATTTGGACGGCCGGCCTCGATCGGCGGCAGAGCTGGTTTAACCGGGCTTGGCTAGAGTTCACCGGCCGAACCATGGAACAAGAAATCGCCGATTCCGCCTCTAGCATCCACCCTGGCGACGTAATCCAGTATCGGTCGGCATTCGAGAACGCCTTCGATGAACGGGTGCCGTTTCAGATGCAATATCGCCGGCGTCGGAAAGATGGCCGCTGGCGCTGGATGCTCGCCCACGGCTCCCCCCTCTTCGATCCGGAAGGCGAGTTCGTCGGTTACATCGGGACCTGCGTCGATGTCACCGATCAGGTGGCGAGCCAAGCTGCTTTGGAGCGCCGGGTGGAGCAGCGCACGACCGAATTGGTGTCGGCCTATCGCCAGCTCGAGTCGTTTTCTTATTCCGTGGCCCACGACCTTCGCGCCCCTCTCCGTGGGATCAATTTCGGGGTCGGCGCGTTGCTTGAAGATTATGGAGGTTTGCTCGACGAAGGTGGCCGTAAAGAACTCTTCCGAGTGAGGGATGCTGCTAGTCGCATGGATCGCTTGATCCAAGACCTGCTGGAGCACGCCCGAATCGGGACGAAGCCGCTGGAAAAGGTCAATGTGGACATCACCGCCCACGCGCGAAACGTCGCTCGCGATTTGGAAGGGGGCTCCTACGCCCCCGGAGATGTAACGATCGAGATTCAGGAAGGGCTAACCGCCGAAGCCGACCAGAGCCTTATGCGAGTGATCTTGCAGAACTTGATCGAAAACGCCCTGAAGTTCACCAAGGGGCAGCCGCACCCCCGCATCGAAGTCGGGTTCAAAGACGGTGTCTTTCATGTCCGAGACAACGGCGTCGGGTTCGAATCGACCCTTGCTCAAAAGCTCTTTGAACCATTTGAGAGAGGGCACGACACCTCGAAGTTTCCGGGGACCGGCCTTGGCCTCGCCAATGTAAAGCGGGTCATCGAACGGCACGGCGGCCATGTCTGGGCCGAATCGGCGCCTAATAAGGGCGCGTCTTTCTACTTCACGCTATAGACGGTTCGATTCGGCCCTCGACGATCCGAACCACCCGGTCCGCCTCTTCCAGCATCGATGGGTCGTGCGTCACCATCACCAGTGAGCCCGACCCTCGCAACCGGTTCAGTAACTGAACGACGGCCACTCCGTTCTTGTGGTCCAGCGATGCCGTCGGTTCGTCGGCGAAAACCACCTTCGGCCGCCCCAGCAACGATCGCGCCACGCAAACCCGCTGCCGCTCGCCGCCGCTCAGCTCGTGCGGCAGCCGATGGCTCTTGGGGCCTAGATTCAGGTCTTCTAGCAACGCCAGGGCATCGTCCGGCCGAGTCACTGCCGGCGTCGCGACAAGCACATTCTCAAGCGCGGTCAAGTAACCCAGCAAGTACGGCTGTTGGAAAACGAAGCCGAAATCGCGAAGGCGAAGCCGGCTTCGCTCCTCCTCATGCATTCCGGTAAGGTTTTCGCCATTATAAGAAACCTCTCCGGTGGTGGGGATCTTGAGCCCGCTCAGCAAGTAGAGGAGGGAAGATTTGCCCGAACCCGAGGGCCCCAAGATTCCCAAGAACTCGCCCGACTCGACCCTCAGGTCGACGTCTTGGCAAGCGAACACGGGACGCCCGTGGTCGGAATACTCGAGAGCCGCTCCGCGCGCCTCGATCATACGAGCCGCCGCTCCACGACACCAACCGGGTCGAATCTTCGGAACCTCAATACCACCGTGCCGATCGCCACGATCAGGATGGCGAACGGAATCGGAATCGTGTATTGGAACGCCAAGGGATCCCAGACTTGCAATGCAAAGGCACTCGGATCCATGAGGAGCTTTTTGGCCATGACAAGCAGCAGATAGGCCATGCCGTTCCCCAGAATCCACCCCATTACGATCACCGCGATCGCTTCCAGAAGCACGCGTTTCAGCAACTGCCGTTTGGTGTAGCCGATCGCCTGGAGCAGGCCGAACTCGACCAGCCTTTGCGACTGATAGATGTTCATCAGCATCCCCATCATGAAGGTGATGACCAGGGCCAGCGTAGCGATGACCACGTTCAGGATTTTGAAGAGGACGGTGAACATCTCCTTCGTCTGTTTCTCGATCTGGAAATACGCCCAGATCTGGCCGTGCTGCCCCTTGAAATACTTGTCCGCCCAGTGGTCGAGCTTGTCTTGGTCTTGGAGGTTCTTGGCAAACGCCATGCCGAGGTCGATGGGCGGATAGTGGTATGCCCGTTGATACTCGAGGCTGTTCACCATCACCCATCGATCGGTCTCGGCGATGCCGACGACCTTGACCCATTTGGGCGAGTAGCTCTCGTTCATGTCGGGTCCCTGAACCGCCGAGCCGATTTTGAGGTTCAGGTTCTTGGCTACTGGGCGCGAAACCACGGCTTCGGGCGCTCCAGGTTTGGGGAGACGCCCCACCAACGCCGTCATGCCCTGGCGCTTCAAGTAGTACTGCATATCCGGCTGGCTTAGCCCTAGCATGATGAAGGGCCATTTGCCGACGATGCTTTTCACCTGCGACCCGCTTGCCCGGCAGGTCACGATTCGGTCGAGCGGCACCGGGCTGTGCTTTCGAACGTCGTCCAAGAGCTTCGGCGTTTGGGACGTGTCTCCCCGGGGGGTGATTCCGACCATCTCCTTCGAGTAGGCGTAGATCACGCGAATGGAATACGGAATCGAGTCGATCATCGAAATGATGCTGGAGACCAGCATCACGGCGAGCATGATGACGCTCGTCAGCGGGATCGTCTTACCGGCGTTCCGCAGCAGATACGTCGAGGGCGCGAGCGGTCGAAGGATCGCACGCGCCCTCGTCCGGGGCACTTTCTGGGCAGCTTGTTCTTGGGCAGTCAAAGGAAGTTCTACGCGGTCTGAAGCGCTATTGATTATGGGACAACCGCCAAACCCCCTCCTCCGTTCCACAACCTGGTACGGCAAGTAGCGTCGGCGCCCTCGCCGATGATTCCGGTGTACCTTCGGTACACCAGTAGCCGCAGGTTGGCTCGTACCTGCGTGAGAGCCTCCGAAAGATCCGCATGTTTGGTCACGAGACGAAACACCCTCACGCAGGTACGAGCCAACCTGCGGCTACAACGCTTCGCGTTAGATTGCTCCCTACCGTCGCCGGCGATAGCGCAGAAAGAGCTCGTCGCCAATCACCTGCTCGCTCATCAGCTCGAATCGAAGAAGCGCCTCCCGCGGAAGCGGGTCTCCGCCGGCATAGGTGGGCAGGCCGTGCCCAAGCTTCACTTTCGGGGCGACGGTCCAGAACAGCTCGTCGACCAAATCGAGCCGCAAAAGTTCGGCATTCAACTCGCTGCCTCCGGAGACGAGCAGCCGCTCGACTCCCATTTCTTTCCGAAGGCGGCTCAGGAGCAAGGGAAAATCGAGCGAATCGCGCCCTGCCCGCAGCACCTGCGTCTGGCCGAACGGCTCGACGGCTGCCGACTCGCACGCCGCGACGTACGACTCCCCGCATTCGAAGAAGGCGGCATGTTGCGGCACGTCGCCGGAACGGGTCACCGCGATCCGGCGCGGCGACATTGGGTCCCAAGCTGGGCTGGTGGCTCGGATCGTCTGGGCACCGGTCATGATCGCATCGGCTGCCGACTCGATCCGCCGCATCAGCAGGCGGTCGATTTTTGAGCCAAGGTCGCTAACGCTCTCGTCGCGGGTCCCGCTCACGCTCTTCCCGTCGATCGTCGTCACCATGTTGATAAAGGTGTACGGGCGGTCGACCGGGGCGGCGGGGAAAGCCAGATCGGAGTAGAGACTGGTCCCCTCCGGTGCGCCAAGCGCGTTCTTAACCGCCTGCCGAAGCACAACGTACGGCTGTTCGGCATACTTTTCGCCTCCGATAAAGAAGGTCGGCACGTTGTACACCCCACTCGCGTAAGCGTCCTCGTCGAACCCGATAATCTTGTCTTCGAATCGCCGGTTACGGATTGCGTCGTCCAAGGCGTCCAGATCCATAACGATCCCGGCGGCCAGCCTCCGCAAGACGACTGGATCGTTGATCGTCTCCCCGTCTTCCCAAAGTGCTCGGTAAAGCCGTTCCACCAGCGCGTCGGCGACCCCTTCGGTCTTGGCGTACTCTACCGCCTCGTGGGCGTTGTGCGTGCGCATCTGCTTGGGCCGCTCTGCCGCCGGCATCACCACGCCGTCGGCAGCCTTGATGAGGTCGAACCGGCTCGGGGTGGGAGCCTTGTTGGCAGGAGGCGGAGAGGCGGGCGTGGAGGTTGACCACTCCAACGCATCCGGAATCAACTCATATGAGAGCCACTCGAACGAGACGCCGAACTCTCGTTCCAGCCGACGCGCCTGCAATAGGCCGACCCAGCACCACGGGCAGATGAAATCGTGAGCGACGGGTATCGTGACTACCATGCTTCGATTCTGGCGCAGGCTGCTAGGCGCCTGTTCCATCGCATGCCTATCGTTAGGCTGTGCCAACCAGAACCTGCAGGGTCGTTGGCGAGGCGAGTTCCCGCTTGATAATGCTAAGGGTTGCGTGCTAAACCTGTACGCTGCGAGTCGCTTTGATCTCGGTTGCACCGACTGGGTCGGCGGCGGAAGCTTCGACGAGGTCGACGGCGACATCCGGTTCAATTTCGCCATCCTATCCAAACACGGCAGCCGGGTCGATAAGCCGCCGCCGATGACGTTCGAGAAGTCCCAGACCGGGAATCACCTAACCCTAACTATCCGCCACGGCAGCTCCTACCGCCTCGAGCGTCACCTTTAGCCCGAGCAAAAGCTCTTCGAGCGCTAGAGCGCGACCGCTTGCCCCAGATCCGCGCTCCGATACCCCGCCAGCGCGACGCGCGCCGCTTGGAACCCGTCGAACCCGGTCACCGCCGCCTCCCGGCGAGCGAGGCAGGCTTGCACGAACTCCTCGACCATCGCCCGGTCCGCGTCGCTCCCCCACCCTTGCGATTGGTGGGCCGGCGAACTCGAGAGAGTGTAGAGCTGCGCGTCGCTGCCAAACAGGTCGACCTCGATCGTCCCTTCGTCGCCGACGACGTTCATGGTGACGTCCCCCCACGTTCGGTACGTTTTCGGACGAGACCACGAAGAGTCAAGTGTGGCGAAGATTCCGCTGGGAAACTCGATCGTCAGCATCGCGGTGTCTTCCCAATCCTGGTGGTACACGTTCGACCCGGTCTGGGCTTGCACCCGTACCGGCTCCTCTTGGAGCAGGTCGCGAAGGAGATCCGCGACGTGGACGACGTGGTCGATCATCGCCCCGCCTCCCGATTTCTCCCGCTCGATAAACCAGCCGCCTGGGCATTGCCCCCGGTTCGTGGCGCAGATCGCCCGAATCTTGCCGATCTCCCCCGCGCGAACCTTCTCCCGAAGCTCCATGTAGGCAGGAACGAATCGGCACGGAAAGGCGGTCATCAGCACCACTCCCGCTTCCTTCACCGCCGCGAGCAACCGCGCGCCCTCCTCTTCCGACGTAACCAGCGGCTTCTCACAGAGGATATGCTTGCCCGCCTTCGCGGCCAGGATGCCAAGCTCGGCGTGCCGCTTATTCTCGGTGGTGATGCAGACCGCGTCGCATGCCGCGAGCAAGTCGTCGAAGTACCCAGTGTAGGTGATGCCCGCCTGCTGGGCAAACGTCTCCCCGCGCTCTACCTCGTCGTCCCAAATCCCCACGATCTGCGCATCCGGATGCCCCCTTAAACAAGAGACGTAGCTCCAGCAGTGCATGTGAGCGCAGGTGAGGATCCCGATTCGAAGCGGCATGCCGTCCAATTTACTCCGCTCCGCCGATCGGCGACGCGAACCGAATCCCGAACCCGTCTGGGTCGAGCACCGTGAAGTCCCGCAACCCGTAATACCGGTCCCCGATCGGAGCCATCACATCCAACCCGAGCCTGCTCACGCGGTCCCAAATCTCATCGACATCCGCCACCATCACCCGCACATTCGCCTGCGTCCCCCGGGGCAATAGCTCCGCCGGCCGCTCGTCGAGAAACAGCTCGCACCCTTCCCAAGTCAGCACGGCAAACCCGCCATCTACCCGACCTTGCTGGAAGCCGAGCTCCGCGTAGAAAGCTAGCGACCGCCGGAGATCGGACACGAAAACTTCGACCACTAACTGACGTTGCGGAGGCACGAATGGTGATTTAGACACCTTCCAAGGGTAGCATCGGATGGGCTTGGAGCGCGGTCGTCCCGCCCGCACCCCGGACTCCGGGCGTCTCGCCCGGCCACCGGCATGCTTCCAACTTCAGCAATGAGGGGCCTGCCCGCAGCCACGTCCATCCGGCACCTACGCCACGGGCACAACCTATTGCTGCTGCGACTCTTTCCCGAGTTGTATCACAAAACCGCACCTAATCTACGCTACGGATGGATTGGAGGTCGGTAGATCCTAACCCGGGAGATAGGGCCAGGGTGGCCATCGAGAGTAAATAGGTCCAGCGTGTGGCGGCCATTGCGGAGACCCTGGGCGACGGTGGTGGCGTACTCGAGTGACGAGTCCGGCATCGGCGGAGGGAGATAGGAGTCGAGGTAGCCGGGGACGACGCGCCAGTGGACCTTAAAGCCGACGGGAGTAGCCGGCGTTCCGACGCGCTGGGCGTAGTCCAAAGTCCAGTCGACCCGGCGGATGACGATGCGGCCGGACCGGGAGACGAAGTCGGCGGCTGTGCTCCCTTGGCCGTCCCATCCGGTGACGGAGCCTCGGACATCGAAGATGAAGTTTCCGTCGGGGGCCACGGCGGTCACGGTGGCGGTCCAGTCCTCGACGAGCGGCCGGGTGCGAGGCGGCTGGAACTGGAGAATGGCGGGGAACCACGCCGCTCGAAGCGGGCTCGGCCGGGTGAAGATGTACGTCCCGATCGTGGCAGAGGGTGGTCGGCCGTCGATCAACACCCTGACCTTCGTCGTCGGGCGCGCCTTTTTTCCCGTGAAGTTCCGCCCTGGTATCAAGTCGACCCGATTGCCCTGAAAGGCAAGGCGGTAATGTCCTTTGCTCCAGTGAATCAATCCTCCGTAAGCGACGCCCGCCCACGCCTTACGGGGCAGCGTCGGGTCGTATCGGAAGATAGGTTTGAGTAGAGATGCCATGAGGTGGTTGCCCCGCTCGTTCGGATGGGTTCCGTCCACCGTGAGGTCGAGCGGCTGGAGACCCTCTCGCAGCACCAGATCCTTCCAGGGTTGGCGGACGTTCACAAACTCGCAGCCGAATCGGCGGCAAATGCCGCGCAGCCATGTGGAGTGGCGGTCGTGCCACTCTTGTCGAGCAATGACGTTCGGCGGCTCGCCTCCCCGCAAGGGGGCCGGCTCCATGTCGTCCATCAACATCAGCTCGGCGGTCGTTTGAGAGCGGACGAACCGGACGATCGATTCGTAATCGGGCTCGCCCCCATAGTCGTGAAAGATGACCAGGTCCGGCCGGAAAGGAGCGACATCGTACTTCACGGTACGGCTTAGGAGATCGGCGGCAAAGCCGCCGATAGCTTTGTTCTCGATGGTGAGGTCGGCGTAAGGAAAGCGTCGGCGGAGGTCGCTCGCTACCTCCTTCCACCACGCGCTCTCGGTGATCGATTGGCCGTAAAACAGGACGCGGACAGTGTTCCGGGTAAGCGGCGTGCTGGTGGCGAGCAGCCGCATGGTGCGCTGGATATGGGCGCCGACGGGCTCTTGCCCGACGAGGGCGATCAGCGCAAGGGCGAGGATCATGGCTAGGGGAGATGGTACAGCTTTCTTTGGGCGTTGGGCGTTGGGCGTTGGGCGTTGGGCGTTGGGCGTTGGGCGTTGGGCGTTGGGCGTTGGGCGCTAACTGCTAATCGCCCGCCTATGCCAGGATCAGGCATGAAAGCCGAGGAGTTTGGAATTGGGATGGTGGGGCTGGGCGGGATTGCGAACGTTCACCTGGAAGCTTATCAAGGCGAGGGGCTGCGGGTGGTGGGAGGGGCGGACCCGGATCCGGCGGCTAGGAAGGCGAAGGAAGACCGGTTTGGCATCGCCACTTACGACGATGCCGAGGAGCTGGCGGCTCGGGACGATGTCCATGTGCTGGACGTGACCGTTCCCCACGAGGCCGAGATCCGCATCCCGCTGATGCAGCGGCTGGTAAAGCACGGGAAGCCGATCGTGCTGCAGAAGCCGGTAGCGAATACGCATGCCGACGCTCTTCGCATTATCGAAATCGCTGAGGAGGCACGGGTTCCGCTCGTGGTCCACCACCAGTCGCTCTTCGTCCCCGCTTTTCAGGCGGCGCACGATCTTATCCAAGCGGGGCGGATAGGCGATCCGTATTTCTGCCAAATCCATAACCGAGGGTGGTGGGAATTCGATCATCCGATCTTTGGGAAGAACGAGCGGTGGGTGCTGGCTTCGATGGGGATTCACCACTTGGCCCTCCTCGATTACTGGTTTGGCGCGTGGCAAGACGTTTACGCGATGATGGGCCGGGACGCTGGCCAGAAGTGCGTTCAGGGCGATACGTGGAGCGTCTTGAACATCCGTTACGAGAGCGGAATGAGGGCGATGGTGCAGAACAACTGGTCGTGCCGCGACGACGAAGCGCATAACCACCCAAACGAGGAAGTGATCGTTCAGGGCGACCGGGGGACGCTGACGGTGCGAGGGAATGAGGTGTCGTTGCGCACCGACGCGGGTGAGGAGCGGTTCGACGTGACGGAAAAGTGGTTTCCTCACGCCTTCGGCCGGTTCATGCGCGCTTATCTCCAGTCGCTGGCGGAGGGGCGACCTTTCGTGACCGAGGGACGATCGAACCTACGGGTCGTCGGGCTGATGGACGCGGCCTACCGCTCGGCAGAGCAGGGGCGGGTGGTGGCGGCGTGATGGGCGTGGTAGCGTCGGCGTCCTCGCCGATGATCTCCGGAAACCGTAGCTAGGCCCGACTCTTTTCTTGCTGCGAGCCCCGGACGAGTCGGGAACCGCCACCCCCAAACCCCCTCCTCCTCCACGGCGCACAAACATCGCCGCGCAAGAGGAGGGGGTCCCCTAAACGATCTGGATAGATCGAAGGTTTAATCTAGATATGTTCTCGCTCGTCGCCGCCGCCGGGTTTTTGTTATCTGCTCCGTTACCGCCCTTGCATGTGCAGGGAACGAAAATGGTCGATCCGCAGGGGCATGCGGTAACGCTGAAAGGAGTGAACCTCGGGAACTGGCTGGTCAACGAGTTTTGGATGCTCGGCTTATCCGGCCTCCCGGGAACGCCGAAGGACCAATACGATCTGGAAAAGCTGCTCGCCGAGCGGTTCGGCGAGAGCGAGAAGGACCGGCTGATGGACCTCTACCGGTCGTCGTGGATTACCGAACGGGACTTCAAGCTGATGCCCACGTTCGGATTTAACTTCGTTCGGCTGCCGATGAACTACCGGCTGATGGAAGACGACCGAACCCCGTTTCACCTCAAGCCGAACGCTTGGAAATGGATCGATCGAGCCGTCGATCTCTCCGAGCGGCATGGGCTCTACGTGATCTTGGATATGCACGGCGCGCAGGGCGGACAGAGCCCGTACGACCACACCGGGCGCTCGGATCAGAATCACCTCAAGGACAACGTCGAAGACCAGAAACGTTTGGCCTGGCTATGGGGAGAGATCGCCAAGCGGTACCGAAACCGAGGTGCGGTGATGGCTTACGACGTCATGAACGAGCCGTACGGAACGCCCAAGCCGATTCAAGTCGACGTGTTCAAACGTGCCCTAGCCGAGATCCGGAAGAACGACCCGGAGAAGCTGGTCTTCGCCCACGGCAACTACGATGACTTCGATCACTACGGCGACCCAAAGGCGAACGGGTGGCACAACGTGGGATTCCAGATGCACTTCTATCCGGGGCTTTTCGGAGGCGGCCGGCCGACGGTGGCGACCCACATGAAGCACCTCGCTAGTCTCGCCGGCTGGGACGCCAAGGTTAAGAAGCTGAACGTGCCGTTCCTCATCGGCGAAATGAACGTGGTGTTCGACGCGGCGGGCGGAGCGCAGATGATGCGTCGGTACTACGAGACGCACGCCGCTTATGGCTGGATGACCTCGATGTGGGCATGGAAAACCGTATCGAAGGAAGGCGGGATCCATCCGGCCAATTGGGGAGCGGTGGTGAACCAAGAGCCGATGCGAACGATCAACTTCGCTGCCGACAGCAAGGCGGCGATCGAAGAGTATTTCGAGCGATTTGCGTCCGAGCCGCTCGCGGTGAACGAGGCGCTTCGGCGGGAATTGACTTCTAAGGAGCCGTTACCACCGCTGCCCCCGACGCCCCCCGTGCGGACGACGGCCCCTCAGGAGAGTCTGGAAGGCTGGACTGCGACCGACGTCGGCAAGCCCCTAACCGGCGGGCTGAAACTGCTTGGAAGCGGGGCGTTTGAGCTGTACGGCGGGGGAAGCGACATTTGGGGCACGAAGGACCAATTCAGATTCCTGAACCAAGCGATCGAGGGAGATTTCGAGATTCAAGTTGTGGTCGACGGCGTCGAGGACCTCGAAGACTATACGAAGGCGGGTTTGACGATAAGGTCCGGACGAGATTCCGACGCCCAGTTCGCGATGATCACCACCTTCCCGAACGCAGAGGTTCAGTTCGCCTACCGCGACACGGAGCCGGGAGAGGCTCAGGGATTGACGGCAAAAGCCGCCACGCTCCCCAACCTGCGGCTGCGGTTGGTGCGCAAAGGCGGGAAGATCGAAGGGTTCTTCGCCAAAGGAGCCGGAGAGTGGATCAGCGCCGGATCGACGGCGGACCACCTTCCGCGCAAGGTTTACGTGGGAGCGATCGCCCTCAGCCACGACAACTCTCAACTCGTTAAGATCACCTACCGCGACCTGCGAATCATGAAGCCGTGAATCGCCTCTCCACCGCCGAGGGTCGCCGCGCGTTTGGCGACGACCCGGCCTCGTACGACGTCGCCCGTCCGGATTACCCGGCCCGGGTATACGAAGTGCTTGCCGAACGTTGCGGGCTTCGGCCGGGGGCTCGCGTATTCGAGGTTGGAGCCGGGACCGGGTTGGCGACTCGACGCCTTCTCGAGGCGGGGGCCGAAGTCGTGGCGGTGGAGCCGGATGAGCGGATGGCTTCGCACCTGAGTTCATCGGTATCGAATCCGCGGCTTCGGATCGTAACCGCGCCGTTCGAGGACGCCGAGATTGCAGCCCCATTCGACCTTGGAGTGGCGGCGACCTCGTTTCACTGGTTGGACGAATCCCTAGCGCTGCGAAAAATCGCCCGTTTGCTTCGCCCCGGCGGTTACTGGGCGATGTGGTGGCACGTTTTCGGTGAGCCCCGTCACACGAACCGCTTCCACACCGCGACGGACAGCATCATGATGCCGTTAGCCAGCAGCCCCTCCGAGGGAACCGACGGCCGCCCCGCGTTCGCCCGGGACACCGAGCTCCGGCTGGCCGCCCTGGAAAGGAACGGCGAATTCGAGGAGATTTGCTACGAAGAAGTCGCGTGGGTAGCGCGACTCGATTCAGTGGCGGTCCGGCGTCTCTATGGCACGTTCTCCCCGGTCACGCGACTCCCTCTGGAGGACCGAACTCGGGTGCTCGATGGGATCGAAAGGGTTGCTCGGGACGAGTTTGGCGGCCTCGTCGAGTTCCCGATCGTACTTTCGATGTACACCGCTCGGCGGCGGTAATCGGCGGGGTGCCAGTGAGCGTAGAATGGCGGCCATGCTCGACGAGCGATTGAACGCCCCGGCGATGTGGGTTGGCGAGCCGGGAGCGGCTACCCCCGATACCCATGTCGAGTTTCGGGGAACGTTCTCGCTCGACCGGAATCAAGAGGTCGAACTGCGGCTGTTGACTACCGTTCCGGCCCTCGTTTGGTTGGATGGAGACTTGGTCTTGGAAGGTCCGCTTCGGTTTCCGCCCGCGTACCCGGAGTATCTGCACCGTCCAGTGACGCTGACCTCAGGGTCGCATGAGGTGAGGATTCGAGCCGTCTACGAAGGGATCACCACCCGGATCATGGAGAAGATGCCGCCCTTGGTAGCGTGCGAGATTCCGGGCGCGGTCCTCACCTGGAAAGGCACGCCCCTAAATGGATTCGCAAGGGAGGCTCGGCGGATCAATCCTCAACTGGGGTGGATCGAGTGGTGGGACACTCGCGAATCGACCGAGGCGTGGGAGGCTCCGCACACAACTGCGCTCCCGTGGCCTTTGGTTTCCCGAGCCGCGGTTTCGCCCCCCAGCCTGGTTTCACACGCTCTGCATGCCTACTCGGAGGGGCCATTGGCTGAGCGGTATGGGTATGCGAACGACGATCCCGCGGCGCGGTTCTTCTTGCGAGATATCGAATGCCATGAGCTTCCCCGAGGCGGAACTTGGCGCCGGTACGACCTCGACCGGGTGCGACTGGGGAGGCCGCGGTTCTTGCTCGACCTTCCGGCGGGAGCGATCGTGGAGTTCGCCGGGTGCGAGGAGCTGGCGCATGGCCGCGTGCAGCCGTGGATCACCCTTTCGGCGGGAGCGTCTTGCAACCTCGACCATTACGTGGCAAAGGGCGGAAGGCAGGTGTTTATGCCGGTGGTTCCCAAAGGGATGCGCTACCTGGAAGCGCATATTCTCGCTCCGCCGGAGCAGATCCGGTTCCTGCGCGAGGAATTCGTGGAGAAAACGTACTACGGCGTTCCGGACGGAGCTTTTGAGAGTGACGACACGCTTCTAAATCGAATCTGGAGCGCTGGAATCGAGACGTTCCGCGCCTGTACGGAAGACTCGCTCATCGACAACCCGACCCGGGAACGGGGGCAATGGACGGGCGATGTGGTCACCGTCGGCATGGACATCGCCTCCGTCGCGTACACCGACTTATCTCCGATACGACGGGCACTCGTGATGAGCGCGCATTGCGCCCGAGAAGATGGACTGATTGCCGGCCTTTGTCCCGGTGGCCCCGCCTTTCTCTCGACCTACGCCGCGCAGTGGATCTCCGCCTGCGTTCACTACTTGGAACTGACTGGCGATCGGCAGCTTTTGGTCGAGCTGTTTCCGTTTGCGGAACGGAATCTCGCCGCCTTCGAAGCGCATCTGACGCCCGACGGGCTGGGCGATGACCTGGGATGGGCGTTTATCGACTGGGGATATGTCCGGAACGAGGGGCCGAGCGACATGGGATTGAATTTCCACTACTTGCTTTCCCTTCGCGACATGGTTCGTTGGTGTCAGGCGATCGAGAGACCGACCGAAGCGAAAAGATACAGTTCTCTGGCGCTTCGAATTGAACAGATTGTAAGTTCATGGGTGGCAGAGCTGGCGGCCCCGCCGGGACTGCAACGGTCGGTGCTTGCGTTGCGAGCCGGGCTTGTCGGGCGTGATCGGACTCGGGCCTACCTCGAGTTCATCAAAGCGCATTACCGAAGTTGCTTTCCGAACGACCCTCACGCCCCGCGTCTCTCAGATCCTAGTGCGGCGCAGGCGCGGTTGATCACCCCTTATTTCAGCCACTATGCCCTGTCGGAAATGTGGGAGCGTGGTGAGGCGTCTTTCGCGCTCGAGCAGTACCGGCACTGCTGGAAATGGGCGCTGGAAGGCGGGCGAACGACGTTACTGGAGGTGTTCGATACGCGCTGGTCGCACTGTCACCAATGGTCCGGCTGCCCGACGTGGCAACTGTCGCGCTTCGTAAGCGGGTTACGTTCGCGGTTCGATATCGGGGCTGGGGTCTTTGATTTCAAGCCGCAAGTGGTCGACGTGAAGCATGCCCAAATAAAGACTCCGCTGCATATCGGGGAGCATGCGGTGACGGTCCTTTACGAACGCTTCGGACACGGCGGGAAATGGAGGATCGAGACACCGATTCCGATACGGCTGCGAATGGCGTCGGGAGAGGTCAAAGTTGAGCGATCGTACGAGCTCACGCTTTAAGATCGGAATAAGCCGAGTACCGGCGCATGAAGACTCCGACGAAGGGGCAAAGCGGGACGATCCGCAGTCCGCGAGCGCGGATATCGTCCAGCATCTCGCGTACGAGTCGGCTGCCAAGACCGCGTCCCTTATACTCGGAGTTCACCTCGACATGCGGAACCACGATCGCGTCGCCGCGCGGGATCGCCGAGGCGTAGCCGATCCTCTGATCTCCCCAGCGAAGCTCGTACCGGGATTTATCTGGCACGTGAACCACGCTTATACTGCCGTCCATACCTATCTGACGACGGTTTTTCGCGCTACGTCGTGATCGCGGCCAATAGGCCTCCCGCTGTCGATGAGGCAGGTGCGGTATTTGCCGCTCTGAGCGTAAGGAGCCTAGGCGGTAGAATCTTAGGTAGGTTCCCCCCTGTCTCTTATGGACCAGTCTCGTATTCGTAACTTCTGCATCATCGCGCACATCGACCATGGCAAGTCGACGCTGGCCGACCGCCTTATCGAGCGGTGCGGCGCGATCCGCGGTACCGCGCAGGAGCAGATGCTCGACTCCATGGACATCGAGCGGGAGCGGGGGATCACCATCAAGATGGCGGCCGTCCGGCTGCTCTACACGGCAAAGGATGGCGAGACTTACCAGCTCAACCTGATCGACACGCCAGGCCACGTGGACTTCACCTACGAAGTCTCGCGAGCGCTTTTCGCTTGCGAAGGGGCGTTGTTGGTGGTCGACGCATCCCAGGGGGTCGAGGCGCAGACGATCGCCAACGCCAGCATGGCGATGAACCAGAACCTGGAGATCATCCCGGTCATCAACAAGATCGACCTGCCACACGCGGACATCGCCCGCGCGAAAGAAGAGATCGAAAACGCGGTCGCGATCGACGCCACCGACGCGATCCCTTGCTCGGCAAAGTCCGGCATTGGCATCGACGATATTCTGGAGGCGATCGTGGCCCGTATCCCCGCCCCCGGGGGTGACCCGAACGGCCGGCTGCGGGCTCTGATCTACGACTCTCACTTCGACGCTTACCAGGGCGCCGTCGCCTACGTTCGCGTGAAGGACGGTCGCGTCAAGAAGGGCGATCGAATCATGATGATGGCGACGGGCAATAAGTTCGACGTCGACTCCACCGGACACTTCGGGCCGGGACTGACCGTGAACAAGGGGCTCGACACCGGCGACGTCGGCTTTATCACCGCCGCCATGAAGTCGATCGGCGACGCGCGGGTAGGCGACACGGTTACCAATGCCGACGACCCTGCCGATGTGGCGCTTCCGGGATACCGGAAGGCGCTGAGCATGGTTTTCTGCGGCCTTTATCCGAGCGATGGCGACCAGTATGTAAGCCTCCGCGATGCGATCGATAAGCTCAAGCTTAATGACGCAAGCTTGGACTTTGAGCCGGAAACTTCGGCGGCTCTTGGCTTTGGCTTCCGTTGTGGGTTCCTTGGTCTACTCCACATGGAGATCGCCAGGGAGCGCTTGGAGCGTGAATTTGCCCTCGACCTCATCCTCACCGCACCCTCGGTGGATTACCGGTTGACGATGAAAAATGGGGAAGAGATCCACATCGCAAACCCGGCGGATTGGCCGGATCCGAACGACATCGCCAGCGTGGAGGAGCCGATGGTCACCGCGACGATCATGGTTCCGCAGGAATACGTAGGCGCCTGTATGACGCTTTGCCAGGAGCGGCGGGGAATCTACGTGAAGACGGAGTACCCGACGCCGCAACGGGTGATCCTCCACTATGTGCTTCCGCTGGGAGAAATCCTGCTCGACTTCTTCGACAAGCTCAAGTCCAGCACTCGAGGGTATGCCTCATTCGATTACGATTTGTCGGACTATGCCCTTTCAAACTTGGTGAAAGTCGATATTCTGCTGAACGGCGATCCGGTGGACGCGTTGTCGTTCATCGTCCACAAGGATTTTGCCTACAATCGGGGCCGCGCGATGGTGGAGAGGCTCCGCCAGGTCGTTCCCCGTCAGCAATACGAGGTTCGCGTGCAAGCGGCGATCGGGGCGAAGGTCATTGCGGCCGACACCATCAAGCCGTTCCGTAAGAACGTTATCGCCAAGTGTTACGGTGGAGACATTACACGTAAGCGGAAGCTTCTCGAGAAGCAGAAGGAAGGTAAGAAGCGGATGAAGCAGATCGGCTCGATCGAGCTTCCGCAGGAAGCGTTCCTCAGCGTCCTGAAGGTCGCCGACTAGAGCCCAATCGGCGAAGGGAACGGCATACCGATGGCGTCCGATACCTGCGACCACGCCTGCTCGTCGATCTCGAAGTCGATCGGCGCTACCCGGGAGTGTTCGCGGAGGGCGGAATGGATGGAGCCCCAAAGCTCGGGCCGCAGCAAGATCAGAGAGCGGGGCGAGATGTGGCGGGCATCGAGAAGCCGGTGGATCTCTTCCTCGACATCGCTCACGATCTTAGGCCGAAGAGAAATCGAGCGGCCGCTCGCTTCTATATCGTTCATCAGCCCCACGATTTCTTCCTCGCTCGTATCGAGGAGCCAAGCCTCTCGGACGTCTACCCCGGAGGACTGAAATGTCTTCGGAGAAATTTCCAGCGGGACAGCTTCGATTCGAATCCCACGCTTTGCGAGCGGCTCAAGCCGGGGAAGGCTAGAAGCGGTCGTAAGGACCGTCTTCACGCTTCTTGGCAATGAACGAAAGTCGGAGCCGAGCTGTTCGAACGAATAGTGGCCGACCGGCACCTGCAGACGCTCGCGAATCTCGGATGCATGCTTGCCGGCTTGGATAACTGAGCTCTCGACGAAGACCGCTTCTGGGGAGCGCGCGTATTGTTGTTCTGCTAGTCGAGTTAGATAACGAAGGGCTCCCAGCACTGAGAGGTCTTCATGGACCTGGATTCGCTTGGAAACTTCCTCGTAAAGCCCTTCCATCAAGTATCGGTTGCGGCAGACGCGCTCCAGCGCTTGACCGCCCACGACTACATATCCGGATCGTGGTTTGGATTCCGCCATGCCCATCTCGGCAAGCTTTTGGTACGCCTTCAGCACCGTGAGCCGGCTCGCGCCCCACTCCGCCTCGGCGCGCCGAACGGACGGCAGAACCTGACCTTCGCGCCAGTGACCGGTCGCGATTTCGTAGAGCACATGGAGCAAAACTCCGTCGACAGTGTTGCGATTCACGAGCATGATTGTTCTATTCGGCTGGCCAGATGGCCGATCTTAACACGATTCTGACCTCGGCGGGAAGTCCCGCACTTGCACGAAATGTTTGACCGATCGGTCAATTTGGATTACAATACATTCATGCGGAAGCGGCTCGACGCAGATGCGACCCGGGAAGCGATCCTTACCGCCGCTCTAGAGAGCTTTAGCGAGCGCGGGTATGGCGCGACGTCGATTAGCCAGGTTGCGAGCCGGGCTAAGGTGACAAAGAGCCTGGTGCTTTACCACTTCGAGAGCAAGGAAACCCTGTGGCAGACGACCTTGGAAGCCCACGTCCGTCCGATGGTTCAATTGTTCTTGAAGTATGCGAATGGCGATCCTTCGCTCTCCTTTAGAGACGTTATCAGAACGCGGTTCGACTTTATGAAGGCGAGTCCACATCTGTCGAGGCTAATGACCTGGCTCACTTTAGAATCGGCGCCGCTTCCGATCCCGATCGATCAAATCGCTCCGAGGGTTTTCGCCCGAGCAAAGGCAGAGTTACACGATTCGGGAGAGCCTGAGCTTGTCGCGGCATTGGCCCTGGGAGCGGTCGATAGTTGGTTTCGTTATCGGTTGCTCCTCGAGCGGATGGCCCAAATACCGGCCGGTGATTCTTCGCTCGACGACCAGTACCTCGACCTCGTGCTCAAGCTCGTTCCGGAGGTGAAGCGATGAAGCCACAAATGCTCGCGCCGATCGTCTTGCTGGCCGCGCTCGCGGTCGGCGGTTACTACCTGGATCGAAGCCGCGCGGAGCACCGAAACCTGATCTCCGGAACTTTTGAGAGCCAGCCGAGCCGGTTGGCGCCCAAAACGAGCGGCCGAGTGTCTCAGATCCTTGTCCACGAAGGGGAGGCCGTAAAGGCAGGCCAGGTGCTGGTCAGGCTGACCGCTCCCGACACCGTACTCGATGCTAAGGCGGTCGCCGAACAAGCGAAGGGTTCGGAGGCCAAAAGCTCGGAAGCGCAGGCCGGGAGCCGCGCAGAGGAGATCAAGCGACAGATCGCCGCTGTCGCGGAGGCGGAGGCCGGCCTGGCAAAACTGAGGAGCGGCCCCCTTCCGCAGGAGATTGCGATTGCGGAGTCTCACCTGCAAAGCGCTCGGGCCAAATACCTCGAATTGAAGCGCGGCTCGCGTCCGGAACAGGTCCAACAGGCCCAAGCCGCCGCGAACCAGGCGGAAGCTCAGTTGGCGATCGTCCGCCGGGGACCGAATCCGGAAGAGCAACGCCAGCTAGAAGCAAAGCTCGCGGCGGCAGAGTCGGATCGGCGAACCGCCTCCCTCGAGTACGACCGGATGCGCTTCCTGGGCAAGGAAGGAGCGGTCGCTCAGCGTGACGTCGACGCGGCTCGCAACCGGTTCGAGACCGCATCGGCCAACCGTGAAGCCGCATCGCAAGCGGTCAACCGGGCCTTGAAGGGGGCGCCGCCCGAGGAGCGACGGCAGGCGGAGGCGGCTTACCGCCAGGCCATTGCGCGCCTACGAGAGGTTCAGCATGGCTCGCGAGCGGAGGAGATTTCCGCGGCGGCCGCGGAAATGAGAGCTCAGGAGGAGAACGTAGCGCTGCTTCGCCGAGGAAGCCGAACGGAAGACATCGCGGCCGCGCAAGCCCGGTTAGAAGCCGCGCAGGCAACCCTCGCGCAGCTTCGAGAGGGAAATCGGCCGGAGGAAGTGGCGCAAGCCCGGGCGGCGGCGCGAGCCGCACGAGCGCAGGCCGGAAGCGCCAAAGACAAGCTTCAAGAATTAGTGGTTCGCGCGCCGAAGGATGGGGTGGTCGAGCGTATTCTCGTAGCCGATGGTGATCTGGCCGGGAGCGCGATTCCGGTCGTCCAGTTCAGCGACCCGTCCGATATCTGGCTTCGGGTCTATGTGCCAGAGGCAAGTCTGGCCACAGTCCACCCAGGGGGCGCCGCGGTCCTAACCATCGACGGCATTCCCAGCTCGGTCGATGCGGTGGTCGAGAGCGTAGCGACCCAGGGTGAATTCACCCCCGCCAACCTTCAAACCACCGAGGAGAGGGGCAAGCAGGTTTTTGCCGTCCGCCTTCGGCTACGCCGGCCTGACTCTCGGGTCAAGGCCGGCATGGCGGCGACGGTTAGGCGGATCGGATGAAGCGCCTAACCCTGAAGCTTGGAGGCCATAGACCACGAGTGGCCGAACGAATCTTTGAGCTGCCCGTATCGGTCGCCCCAGAATTGGTCGGCGAGGGGAAACCCAACTTCCAGCCCCGCCGCGACGGCTCTTTCCCAAGCCGCGTCGACATCCTCGACATACATGTGAAGGGTGACCGCGGTGCCGCCGATCTTCTTCGGACCGACAACGCCGTGCTCGGGAAATTCGTCGTTGAGCATCAGCATCGAGTCACCGATTTTGAGCTGAGCATTCATCACCTTACCGTCGGGAGTATTGGCCAACGAGGTCACCTCGGCGCCAAATGCGGCCTTGTAAAGCTCAATCGCGGCCTTGGCGTCGTCGACGACGATATACGGGGTCAGAGTGTGGAAGCCGGCGGGAATTCGAGAAGCCATGGGGAGATCGTAGCACGATGAGCGCGATCGAACTAGAGGGGCTAACGCGACGGTTCGGGACGTTCACCGCCGTCGATCATCTTTCGTTCAAAGTCGAAAAGGGGTCGATCTTCGGGTTCCTCGGGCCTAACGGAAGCGGCAAGAGCACCTGCATTCGAATGCTGTGTGGCCTCCTGCAGCCGACGGAGGGACGGGCGACCGTGAACGGATTCGATGTCGCGAAGGATCCGGAGTCGGTCAAACGCTCGATCGGTTATATGAGCCAGTCGTTCAGTCTGTATCGCGACCTGACGGTCGGCGAGAACCTCGACTTCTTTGCCGGTATATACGGTCTTCGGGGCGCGAGGCTGGCGGATCGGAAGAAAGCGGTCATTGAACTGACGCAGTTGGGTCCGTACGTCGATCGGCAAAGTGGGCAGTTGTCGGGAGGATGGAAGCAGAGATTGGCCTTGGCGACGGCGCTCATCCACGAGCCCGAAGTGATCTTCCTAGACGAACCGACGGCGGGAATCGATCCGGTGGCTCGGCGCGAGCTATGGGATCTTCTCTTCGACCTCGCCGCAAGTGGAAAGACCCTGTTCGTCACGACCCACTACATGGACGAGGCGGAGCGCTGCAGCGATATCGCCTACATTTATCTGTCAAAGCTGATGGTAATCGGCACCCCTGCGGAGCTTAAGTCGCTGCCGGAAGTTTCGCCTCCGAACACGAAGAGGGTTTCGGTGGCGGCGACCCCGCCAGCGGTCGGGCTTCGAGCGGCGCACAACATCGAGGGAATTTTGGATGCCACGCTCGTCGAGTCGGAGCTTCACCTCCTCGTTCCGGAGGCGATGACGAACGAAACGATCCTCGACGGGCTTCGTCAGCCGGGCCTTACGATTGGAGAAATCCGTGAGATCTCTCCTTCGCTCGAAGATGTCTTCGTGTCGTTAACCAGGAGGTTGGCCAAGGCGTGAACGGGTTTCTCTTCGTGGTGCGGAAAGAGGTGCTCCACTTACGGCGCGACGCCACGAGCTTGGTCATCGCCCTACTGCTTCCGCTGTTTCAGCTCCTCGTGTTCGGATTTGCCATCGACTTCGACGTGCGCCATATCGGTGCGGTCGTGGTGGATCAAGATCGATCCCGAGAGAGCCGGGCCTACATCGCTTCGCTGCGGAATACGCAGTATCTCGATCCCGACACGGAGGTAGCGACCGCCGAGGAGGCGGCCAAGCTCATTCAGAACGGGCGGGCGAGGGTCGCCGTAGTCATTCCGCCCAATTTCGGCCGGGAGGTGGCGGCGGGTCGCTCGCCGCAGGTGGGCGTACTGCTCGACGGGTCGGACAGCACGGTGTCGACCAGGGCGACCCTGGCGTTCTCGGCTCCGCCGCAGGCGGCGGTCGGCGGCCGCCCTCAGGCGCGGGTGCAGGTGCTTTTTAACCCGACCGGCCGCTCTCAAACTTCGATCATCCCCGGTCTGATCGGCGTGGTGATTCAAATCGTCGTCGTCTCTCTGACCAGCTCGAGCATCGTGCGGGAGAAGGAGCTCGGCACGCTGGAGCAGCTCATGGTAAGCCCGATCGGGCGGCTCGGACTGATGCTGGGCAAGCTCGCCCCTTACGCGGTTCTGGCCATGTTCGAGTTCGGGGCGGTTCTGGGGGGCGCGTTTTTCTTGTTCGACGTGCGTGTAGTGGGGAGCCTGCCCGGCCTCATTGTGCTTGCCATACCGTTCGTTTTCGCCTCGTTGGCCCTCGGCTTGTTGATCAGCACGGTGGCCAAGACTCAGGCGCAGGCGCTCCAGTTGACCCTGTTGACGATGCTTCCGTCGATTCTGATGTCCGGCTTCGTCTTTCCGCAGGAGACGATGCCGGGAATGCTATACATCGCCTCCCAAGCGATTCCCCTAACGCATTTCTTGCAGATACTGAGAGGCATCATCGTTCGCGGCTCGATGGTGGTCGAGCTTCTTCCAAGCACCCTCGCGCTTACCGCGATCGCCGTCGTGCTGGTTACGATCGCGACGACGCGGTTCAGGAAGTCGGTGGAATAGCGTGGGCGTCATAATATGTGACTAACGGAGGCGCCGTATTGAGCTTCGACATTCCAAGGTCTATTGAGCCGCAGATTGAGCAGTACGCCAAGGCGGAAAAGATTGGCACGACCGAAGCGGTGGTGCGTCTTATTAAAGCGGGCCTGCTTAGCCTTCCCGCATCGTCAGTTGCTAACGCGGCCGCGGAAGCCAATCATATCCCAGGTCTGACCGGCACGCCCATGAGCGACGAGGAAGCCGGCGTCATGGATGAAGTGGTTGAGTCTGCTATGCAATCTCGCAACCGGCAGCTAAACCTTGAAAACTGGCGCGAAGCCTAGAACCGGCAAAAGTCGGCGGGCGGTAAAGTCACTGACGCCAGTGAACCTTAGATGCGCGTTGGGTTAACGCGTTTAGGTTAGACTTGGCAGGCGGAAAAATGCACCTTCGGTACCTCAAGGATCTTTGGAACGACGACGAGACGCGTGGGATGGACGAGCCGGAGCTGCTGCGCTACCGCTCCAACCTGCTTGGCAGCGATTTACGGCTCACTAATTTTGGCGGCGGGAACACCTCCGCGAAGGTGACGATGGCGGACCCGGTAACCGGCGAGGACGTCACCGTCCTCTGGGTGAAAGGGAGCGGCGGCGACCTGGGAACGATCAAGCGGGACGGCTTTGCGACGCTCTACCTGGACCGGCTGCTCGCGCTGAAAAACCGCTACAAAGGTGTCGACGAAGAGGACGCGATGGCGGACATGTATCCGCTCTGCACGTTTAACAACAACCCGAGAGCGGCGAGCATCGACACTCCGCTGCACGGCTTTCTGCCTTACAAACACGTTGACCACCTGCACCCGGACTGGGCGATCGCGCTGGCGGCATGCGCGAACGGACCCGAGCAGCTGAAGCGGCTGGAAGAGGAAACGGGCCTCAAGCTGGCTTGGCTCCCCTGGAAGCGGCCCGGATTCGAGCTCGGGCTTTGGCTTCAGAAAGCGGATGCGGAGAACCCCGGCCTCGACGGAATCATTCTCGGCTCGCACGGGCTGTTTACCTGGGGGAACACTAGCCGCGAGTCGTATTTGAACACCCTTCGAGTCATCGACGGCATTGGCCAGTACGTGATGAAGCGGGTCGACGCCAAGGGCGAGGCGCTGTTTGGCGGGGCCGTCGGCGATGTCCGCGAAGACCGCGAGCGGCTAGCCGTCGACCTACTTCCAGCGCTGCGAGGGCGGATCGGAGGAGTAATTGGCCACTATGACGCGAGACCCGAAGTCTTGCGATTTGTGAACTCGGCCAAGCTGGACGCGCTGGCTTGGCAGGGGACGAGCTGCCCCGACCACTTCGTGCGCACCAAGGTGCGGCCGATGGTGCTCAGGGACACCAGCGTGGCGGGAATCGAGGCGGCTTTCGCCAAATACCGGAACGAGTACCGCGCGTATTACGAAGAGAATCGTCTGCCCGATTCACCCGCCCTCCGGAACCCCAACCCTACGGTGGTGCTCGTCCCCGGAGTTGGCCTGTTTAGCTTTGGGAAGAATAAGACCGAGGCGCGAATCACCGGCGAGTTCTATGTCAACGCGATCCACGTGATGGAAGGAGCGACCGCGCTCGCCGGCGAGCTGCCGATGCAGGCGGGCATTCAGCCAGAGCTTGTAGTGGATAACTACGTAGCGCTTCCCCTGCGCGAGGCATTCAACATCGAATATTGGAGCCTGGAAGAGGCGAAGCTGCAGCGGATGCCTCCAGAAAAGGAGATGAGCCGCAAGGTAGCGGTGTTGGTCGGCGCGAGCCCCGGCATCGGCCACGGAGTCGCCGAGCTGCTCCTGAAAAACGGAGCCCACCTGGTGGTCACCGATGTCAACGCCGAACTCGCCGAGAAGACGGCGGAGGAGATGCGCGCGAAGTATGGGCGTGAAGTGGTCGCTTCCCAAGCGGTCAACATCACGGATCGAGAATCGGTGCGGCGGATGCTGGATGGAGTGGTAAGCGAATACGGCGGGTTGGACGTGCTGGTCAACATCGCGGCTGTCTTCATCGCCCCGGGACCGGACGGCAAAGTGGCGGATGAGCTGTGGAAGCGAACCTACGAGATCAACGTCGTCGGCTCAGCGATCATCGCGGAAGAGGCTCGGGCGGTGGTGGCAAAGCAGGGAACGAAAGGCTCGTTCGTCCTGGTCTCGAGCGCAAACGCCGTGGTGAGCAAGAAGGGGTCGGTAGCTTACGACACCAGCAAAGCGGCGGTGAATCACCTGGTACGAGAGCTCGCCATCGAGTTCTCACCCGATGTAAGAGTCAACGCGATCGCCCCGGCCACCGTGGTCGAAGGATCGCAGATGTTCCCGCGCGACCGAACGATCTCTTCGCTTCAGAAGTACGATATCGCCTTCGAAGAGAGCGAGTCGACGGAAGATCTGAGAGCCAAACTGGCTAACTTTTATGCACAGAGAACGCTGCTTAAACAGCCGGTCTCCCCGGCAAAGGTAGCCGAGGCGATCTACCTTCTCGCCACCGACCGCTTCTCGCTGACCACGGGACATGTGGTGCCCGTCGACGCGGGTCTCCCCGAAGCCTTCCTCCGATAGAACGCCATGCGACTCCTCATCAACGAAGATCCGTTCCCGCTCGACATGACGGCGCTGCCATGGAGCGGGAGGGGGCAGTGGGAGTGTTCCTGGGTTTCCCTCGACCCGAAGCCGGAACAACCGTTCGTGGCCGCCTACCGGCTTCTATTCGAGGCGCCGATAGACGAGATCGTGCGGGTGCACGTGACGGCCGACGAGCGGTACGAGCTTTGGCTGGACGGCCAGTACGTGGGTCGGGGAAGCGAAAGGGGCGACGGCGAGCACTGGTTTTTCGAGACGTACGAGTTGGAGTTATCGGCGGGACCGCACGTGCTCGTCGCGAAAGCTTGGTCGCTGGGTGAAAAGGCGCCCTACGCCCAAATCTCGGCGGGGCATGGATTCTTGCTCTGTCCGCAAACCGGCGACTGGCAGGAGCGGATCGGCACTGGAAAAGCCGCCTGGGAGGCCAAAGAACTACCCGGCTACGAGCTTACGAACCCGCTGACCGCCTGGGGAACTGGGTGGAACGTCGCCATTCACGGCGATGCGGTCGCCTGGGGTTGGGAGAACGGTGAAGGTGACGGATGGTCGCCAGTCGCCGTGGGCCTGCGAGGGATGAGCCCGGGCGTAAACGACCGCACTCCTTACCACCTGTTGGTGCCGGCGGTATTGCCGCCGATGCTGGAGCGGCGTTGGCCGACCACGTCCCTGGAGTTGGTCGCCGAAGCGCCCGAAGGGCCGACGAATGTGGTGGCGATCCGGAAATCGGACGATTTGATCGGAGAGCACGAGGACTGGATGCGATTGCTGGCGGACGATGAGCCGCTGACGATACCACCCCACACCCGGCGACGCATCTTGGTGGACCTCGAGGATTACGTGTGTGCCTACCCGCGCGCGGTGCTGAGCGGAGGCAAGGGAGCCCGCCTTCGGATCAATTGGCAAGAGTCGCTGTACGAAACCGTCGAGGGGGCGGAAAAGGGGAATCGCGACGAGATTGAAGGGAAGTTCTTCAATACTATCTGGCACAAATCCGAAGGGGTCGGCGACACTTTCGTCTCGGGAGGAAGCTCGGGTCAACGGTTCGACACGCTCTGGTGGCAGGCGGGTCGCTACGTCGAGCTGCTCGTGGAGACGCAGAACGATTCCCTGACGATCGAACGACTGGAGCTTATCGAGACGCACTATCCGTACGAGTTCGACGCGACGTTCAGTGCCAGCGACGAGCGGCTGGAGGCGATCATTCCGATCATGCGACGCGTGCTGGAGATGTGTTCGCACGAGACGTATATGGACTGCCCGTACTTCGAGCAGCTTCAGTACATCGGAGACACGCGGCTCCAGGTGCTGGTGACCTACGCTCAGACGAACGACGACCGGTTGCCGAGGAAGTCGATCCGGATGTTCGACGCGTCGAGGCAGATGTCGGGGCTTACCCAGTCCCGCTACCCGTGCCGCGTGCTGCAGATCATCCCGCCGTTTTCCCTTTGGTGGGTGACCATGCTGCACGATTTCGCGCTCTGGCGAGGCGACCTCGAGTTCGTTCGGGAGCGAATGTTGGGCGCTCGCGGCGTTTTGGATGCATATCGCGCGAAGGTCGACTCCGACCAACTGCTCGGCGGCGTGGACGGCTGGAACTTCGTCGACTGGGTGCCGAGCTGGAATTCGGGCATGCCAAAGGACGCGGTGAGCGGAAAGAGCAGCGTGCTCAACCTGCAGTTCGCGCTAACACTGGCGAAGGCAGCGGAAATCGAGGAATGGCTCGGGGAACCCGAGATGGCGGCCCGGCATCGTCGGACCGCGAAAGGCATCATCTCGGCCGTAAACGACCATTTCTGGAGCGAGGAGCGGGGGTTGTACGCGAACGACTTGGCTCACACGGAGTTCAGCGAGCATGCTCAGTGCTTGGCGCTGTTGGCGGATGCGGTCCCGGCGGAACGCCGCGAGTCGGTCGTTCGGCACCTCCTAGAGGACGACGATCTGGATCGGACGACGGTCTATTTCAGCCACTATTTGTTCGAAACCTACACACTTCTTGGCCGCACCGACCAGATCCTGAAGCGAATGGACCTGTGGTTCGAGCACCCGGCGAAGGGGATGAAGACGACGGTAGAGATGCCAGAGCCGACCCGCTCGGATTGTCACGCCTGGGGAGCGCATCCGCTGTTCCACTACTACGCTTCGTTTCTGGGGATCCGCCCTACCGCCCCGGGATTCTCCGAGGTGGAGATTCGACCGCAGTTGGGTGGGCTGATGTCCGCTGAGGGGACCATGCCGACGCCTCGGGGCGAGATTTTCGTCTCCGTGGATGGATCGGGGATTTCGGTCAAATTGCCGCCGGGCATGAGGGAGGTAGTCGTGCACGACAAGAACGGTGGCACCCCCCGTATCGTTTTTACCTCTGAAGGGGTTTAGGGCAAATGCAGCTCAGGGGGTTGCTTTCCGCGCGACAAATGGCGTGCGAAGCCATAATATCGAACTAAGGAGGCCTGAACCCATGAGTTTTGATCTACCCGCCAGCATAGAACGCGAGCTGGAGAAATATGCCCAGTCCGAGCATATTTCGCCCTCTGAGGCCGCGGTGAAGTTCATACAGTCCGGGCTTAAGTCCAGCCGCCGCAAAACCACGCACGAGGTCACCGAGGCGGATTTAGAAACCCTTCGCCAGAACGTTCCGATCTTCGCCTTCCTAGAAAACCTTCCGGATAACGTGATTGACGGTATGGAAGCGGCCAGCAAGCAAGTCCGCGCCGAAAGGTTCACCCCTCGTGGATAAGGTTCTGATCGACACCAGCACCTTTTTCGACATCCGAAGGGCGGCCAAGAACATGAAAGCGCCCTGGGCACAAAACACCATCTATCACCTGGTGCGATATCAAGCCCACCACCCCAGGCTGACGGTGAGCGCGTTCACCGGATTTGAGCATTTGGATGGGCTGCATCGTCAAGGTAAGGTATCCGAAGCGGAGGACTTTAGGTTACGGGTTTTGCCCAGCCTGGAGGTGATCTACGCGCGGATGAAGCAATCCACGTCCTTGCGGCAGAAATTCACGCCGCGCTAGCCATTGCTGGGAAGGCGATCGGCGTGCCGGATACCTTCATCGCGGCCACCGCTATTACGCGAAAGCTCGCCTTGGTGAACGCCAACACGAAACACTTTTCACGGGTCCATGCCGCAAGGTTTTCTATCGACCTGCAGAACTGGCGCGAACCATGACCGCTGTTTCAGGAGTTCCCACTCCGGAAGAAGCGGCCCATGGGCGCCGTTGCCCCTAGTCTTCCAACCGTCGGGCTGAACATCGGCACCGCGTAGATGCTACGCTCGCGGGCTCGCTGACAAAAGCTTTGACGGGCAACTTAGCCTCTAGCGGAGAGGGTTGGCATTGGACAGGCCGCCCGTGCCACGCTAGACAAACCTCATGACTCCTGTCCGCCTTCGAACTGAATACCGAGAGAACCCTCTCGGCCTCGACATTGCCATTCCCCGCCTCTTTTGGCAGCTTCAATCGGACCGGAATGGTGCTCGGCAGACGGCATATCAGATCCAAGCCGGAACATCGCCCGGTGCGGCGGACCTCTGGGATAGCGGGAAGGTGGAATCGTCCACGTCCATCCATATTCCTTATGAAGGAGCATCGGTCGGATCGCTGTCGCGGATTTGGTGGCGGGTTCAGGTGTGGGATGAGGCGGGTGAGGCGTCGGGTTGGAGCGAGCCATCGTTTTGGGAGACCGGGCTGCCGCCCGAGGAGTGGAGTTCCAGGTGGATCCAGGACCTGCCGATGGGCGGACCGAGGACGACCGGACCGGCGCCGTTCCTACGGACCGAGATTCAGCTCGAGAAGCCGGTGAAAGAGGCCCGCTTGGTGGCCACCGCGCTAGGGCTGTACGAATTCCGAATCAACGGCGAGCGAGTGGGAGACGACTACTTCGCGCCAGGTTGGACCGACTACAACAAGCGGGTCCAGTATCAGGTGTACGACGTCACCGGGCTCGTGCAGACGGGAGCGAACGCGCTCGGCGCAATCCTCGGCGACGGTTGGTACTGCGGACACGTGGAGTGGCGGGGCCGGCAGCTTTATGGGGATCGGCCGAAGCTCCGCGCACAGCTCCTTGTGCGTTATGAGGATGGATCGGAAGAGGTTTTCGGAACCGACGCCTCCTGGCGCGCCAGCTTCGGGCCGATCTTGGAGAGCGACATGCTCATGGGCGAGAGCTACGACGCCCGCCGAGAATTGGGGGGGTGGGATCGCCCGGAGTACCACGACGACGGATGGCGCGCCGTCGAGGAGGTCGACCTCCAAGCGAATCTCGTCGGCATGGTGGGGCCGACCGTCAAATCTACGCAAGAGTTGGAGCCGGTCGACGAGCCGAAGGAGATGGCGAAATGGCCAAGGCCCGATTTCCTGTTCGACCTCGGCCAAAACATGGTTGGCCGCGTGCGCCTTCGCGTAAAGGGAGAGGCGGGGAAGACGGTTCGGCTCCGGTTCGGCGAGATCTTGGACGAGAAGGGGCATCTATACACCGACAACCTTCGATCTGCCAAGCAAACCGACAACTACACATTGAAAGGGGACCCGGAGGGCGAGGTCTGGGAGTCGCGCTTCACATTCCACGGGTTTCGTTATGTGGAGCTCGGCGGCGACGTGGAGAAGCCAGGGCGTGACGCGATTACGGGCATCGTCATGCATTCCGATACGCCGAAAACCGGCGATTTCGTGTGCTCGGACGAGTTGGTAAACCAGCTCCAGCGAAATATCGACTGGGGACAGCGAGGGAACTTCGTCGACATTCCCACCGACTGCCCGCAACGGGACGAGCGACTTGGTTGGACGGGAGATGCCCAGGTTTTTGTCCGGACCGCCGCCTTCAACCGCGACGTGGCCGGGTTCTTCACGAAATGGCAGAACGACCTGAAGGATTCTCAATCGGAAATAGGCGAAATCCCGCCCACCGCCCCGAACACCAATGCGGTCGGCGCCGATGGCGGGCCAGCGTGGGCCGACGCGGTGATGATCTGTCCCTGGACGATCTATCTATGTTACGGCGATAAGGCTCTACTCGCGGAGCACTACGACTCCATGAAAGAGTACGTAGACTTCCTGGAGAAGGACAGCCACGATCTGATTCGCAGCCATCCCGACAAGAAGGGTTTCCATGGATTCGGTGACTGGCTCTCCACGAAAGCGGAGACGCCGAACGACCTGATCGGCACCGCATTCCTCGTCTATTCGTCTCGCCTGATGGCGAAGATCGCCGGCGTGCTCGGGCATGGAGACGATGTCGCCCGTTATGACGATCTGGCAAACCGCGCGAGGGAAGCATTTCTCCGCCGGTTTGTGTCGCCGGAGGGGTACATCGTTGCGAACACCCAAACCGCCTACGTGCTGGCGCTCCACTTCGAT
Source organism: Fimbriimonas ginsengisoli Gsoil 348 (assembly GCF_000724625.1). Classification (GTDB taxonomy): domain Bacteria; phylum Armatimonadota; class Fimbriimonadia; order Fimbriimonadales; family Fimbriimonadaceae; genus Fimbriimonas; species Fimbriimonas ginsengisoli. Next base: position 3,186,366 of record NZ_CP007139.1, read on the forward strand.
CTACTTCCGATGGAGCTGCGCCCAACCGCGCTTCAGGCGCTCGTCGACGATGTGGGGCGGAGTGGTTGGCACCTCTCCACTGGCTTCGTCGGCACGCCGTATATTTCGCGGGTGCTCAGCGACAATGGGCGTTTGGATGTGGCGTACAAGCTGCTTCTGCAAGAGAGCTGGCCATCGTGGCTTTACTCGGTAACTCAGGGAGCTACTACGATATGGGAGCGATGGGACGGCTGGACCCATGACAAGGGGTTCCAAGACGTTGGGATGAACTCGTTCAACCACTACGCCTATGGCGCGATCGGAGCATGGCTATATGCCGTGGTTGCGGGAATCGACGTCGACGAGGCGCGTCCCGGTTACGAGCACATCGTCCTTCGACCGCGTCCGGGCGGAGGGCTTACTCAGGCAAAGGGTGCGCTAGCTTCGACTCACGGCCTTATCGAAAGCGCTTGGAAGATCGAGGATGGCTCCTGGATCTGGGAGGTTCTGGTTCCGGCGAACTGTACCGCGACAGCCTATGTACCGTGCGGCGACCCGGAGCGGGTAATCCTGCCCGAGGGAAGCGCGTTGACGAACGTCGCAAACGGCGAAGTCCAAGTTGAGCTCCCGTCGGGAAGCCACCGATTCGAAGTCAAGGACTGGGCCTAGCGTAAGGTCCAGCCGCCGTCCACGAGGAGGGTTGCCCCGGTAATAAGGCGGGCCGCGGGAGAACATAGGAACGTCACCGCTCCGGTGACGTCTTCCACTTCGCCGATTCGTCCCATCGGGATCATGTCGAGCACGTGCCGCTCAAAATCCGCATCGGCAAGGGCGGGCCGGGTGCCGGGGGTGCGAATGAAGGTCGGGGCGACGCAATTCACCCGAATGTGCGGAGCCCACTCGACGGCCAGGCACTTGGTGAGATGGGCGACCGCCGCTTTCGCGGCGCAGTAGACGCTCTCCGTAGGCAGCGCCACCGCTCCGGCTTGGCTCCCGATATTGACGATCGAGCCGCCACCCTGGGCCAGCATCGCTCGCCCGACCGCTTGGGACGTGAAGAACGTGCCCTTCAGGTTGGCATCGCAGATCCAGTCGAACATTTCTTCCGTCACGTCGAGCGCGGCGGCGATCCGGCCTCCGCCGGCATTGTTGATCAGGACGTCGATCTGCCCGAACCCGTCGAGAGCTTCGGCGACGGCGGCATCGATTTGGCTCTTGTGCAGCACGTCCATCTGGAGCGGCATCGCCCGGCGACCCAGAGCTTCTATCTCGGCGATTAGCCCATCGTCTTTCGTCCGGTCCCGGAATCCTAAGGCCAGGTCATAGCCCTCGTTTGCAAGCGCAAGCGCGCACCCCCGCCCGATCCCCCGCGCGGCCCCGGTAACGAGGGCAACTTTGTTCGCCATAGGTTGAACCTACCTGAGGGGGCTAGCGGTTGGCGGTTAGCCGTTCCAGTCCGATCCCTCCCGACGCGCCGTCGGGCAGGGTCCGACCTTTGGTCGGGCTAATCCAGACGCGGGTGTTTAGGTTTCCATCCCTCCAACTCACCTCCTCTTAGCGAACGGGACCTTGAAGGATTAGACCGCCATTTCAAGGCTATTCGTGGTCGGGGTTCTCTCGACCAGCGCTTCGCGCTTTCAGCGCTGATTCGGGCGAGACGCCCGGGGTCCGGGAAGCGGACGGGACGTCCGCGCTCCGGCGGCTTCTGACATTGCTAGGCTGATGTCGCCGCTTTCAGGGCGCTGAGGTTTGGTCGGCTCGGTACCAGGGTTACGCTTCGCTTTGAGACAATGCGCCTTCAGCGCTGGTTTAGGATCTGCGCCTGGAGTCCTTCAATCGTGAGGCTTAGCGGGCGGGCGAATGTCATGCCACGAAAGGGGTCCGGGAAACGGGTTGGATACTTTCGGTCGCCGCTTTGGGCCCGGCGATCTTCTCCGACTCAAGGGCGCTTCATTTCTGTGTCGATAGCGTTAATGAATGCCTTCTTGCCTTACCTTCTCTAGGGCGAGTTCGAGGTCGTTAGGCGCGCCTTGGCCGTGTTCGTCGCCGCCTCTGATCGCCTCGTAGACGAGAGCGGCGAGGCAGGCGCCTATTACGGGACCCACAAGGTAGGGCCAGTAGGCGGCGAGGGCGGGACCTCCGGCGAAGAGAGCGGGAGCGAGAGATCGGGCGGGGTTCATCGAGCAGCCGGTCAGCGGGCCGCCGAAAAGGCCGCACAGGGCTACCGCCATCCCAATGGCGAGTCCAGGAACCGCTCCGTTGGCGCGCCGATCGGTGGCCACGGAGATGATCACCAACATCAGAAAGAACGTAAGCGTCGCCTCAATGCCGAGGCACCGGGCCAGGTCCACCGTCGGCTGGGTCGCGCCGAACCCCACTGCTTTTGCCAAGCCGCCAAAGAGAACCGCGTGGAGCCCGCTTGCGGCGAGGGCGCCCGCGAGCTGAGAGGCGACATAGGTGGGAACGTACCGCCAGGGGAACCGCTTGGCGACCGCGAACGCCACCGTGACGGCCGGGTTGAAGTGGGCGGCGGAGATGTGTCCCAACGCGTAGATCGATGCGGCGACCACGAGGCCGAAGACCGCGTTAACCATCAGGTGGGCGGCGGGCTGGCCGGCGAGCGAAGCGATCGCGCCGCACCCGAAGAAGACGATGGCGAATGTGCCCAGCCCCTCCGCGACATATCGGCGCCACATCACTTCGACGCCACCTGCCCGCCCGTTCGAAGGTATTCGGCGAAGTACTCGGGAAGACCGGCTTCCACGAGCCTCGAGCACGCGAGTTCGACGTCGTAATCTACGCGTATCTGTTCGCTCGTTACCGACTCTGCGTCCAGCGTAAGGGCGCAGTAGCCCGCGCGCGCGTCTCCGTCCTTCGGCCTCCCCACGCTGCCGGTGTTGATGAAGTGCACCCCGTCTACCTCCCGATGGAACGGGACATGGGTGTGCCCAAAGACGATAACGTCCGCTTGCGCGTCGGCCTTGCCGCCGGACGTGAATTGGCGCAGGTACCCGTCGGAGCGGTTCTCGAAGAGATATTCCGTGGTCTCTCGCGGCGAGCCGTGGCAAAGGAGAACGCGAAGTCCGTTCACCACGAGCCGGATCTCACGGGGCAGTTCTCTGAGCCAAGCCTTTCGTTCGGGGGCGGTGTGCTCTCTCGTCCACAGGAATGAAACGTTCGACATTTCGATGTCGAACGGCTTCACGTAGTGGCAGCCGCAATTCTCTTTTTCAAAGCCGACCCCCTCGTCGTAATTGCCCAGGATGGTGGGGCATCCCATCGCCATTACTTCGTCCTGAACTTCGTTCGGCTGGCTCGCGTACCCGCCGAGGTCGCCGAGGCAATAAACGGCGTCGTAGCCCGCGGACTCGATGTGGGCTCGCACCGCCTGCGTGGCGGGGAGATTGGCGTGGATGTCGGAAAAGATGGCCAGTCGCGTTTTCATCAGCAGCCGGCCTCGCAATCGCACGATGCCGGTTCGCCAAGGTAGGCAGCCAGCTTGGCTACGGCGGCCCGGTTAACGTCGCAGACCATGAATTTGCCTCGCTTCTCAACGGTGATGAGCCCCGCGTCCTTTAGCTCGTTAAGGTGAAACGAAATGGTCGAGTTGACCTTTTCCTTCCCTGTGATATGGCAGCAGACTTCGCCGAACGAGGGGCCTTGGACCGGGTGCACATCCCCTTCCTCACCAACGGCAACGGCGCCGCACCGTTGTCTGAGGAAGTCGAGGATCTGCACGCGCGTCTTGTCGCCGAGCGCCTTGAACATGCGGGCACGCTGGGCCGACGCATCTTCCACAAGGGTCATGCGACGAGTGTAGCAGAACGTTTCGACATTCCTAGCAACGTAGTGTTAAGGCTGCGTTACCGGCGCTTTGCATATCTCCCTCACCAACCTGTTCAAGGTTGGTGAGGGAGATAGGGACGTTACTCGGTGCCGCCATGAAGTCAGGGCTTGGTCGCCCGGATAAAGGCGCCCATGATTCGGCCATCAAGGGCTTCGCGTTCTTCCGGCGTGAGTTCTTCGATTGCCGAGGCGGCAATCGCTGAGACCTCGAGGTCGGAGAAGCGATAGCGGCGGGTAGGTTCGATCCCGCGGTCGACGAATCCGGCGGCGGCGAGCTTATCGAGGTATTCCTCTTTCTCGAGCGCGCCGGCAACGCATCCCACGTAAGCCTCCATGTCCCGCCGCACGGCATCGGGAATGTGCCCGTCGACGACCACGTCGGAGACGGCGAAGCGGCCGCCGGGCCGTAGAACCCGGAACGCTTCGCGAATCACCTGATCTTTGTTTGCCGAGAGATTGATGACGCAGTTCGAGACGATCACGTCGACCGAGTCGTCGGGGAGCGGGATCTCTTCGATATGCCCCTTGAGGAAGCGGACATTTTCCGCACCGGCTTCGGCGCGGTTCCGCTCGGCAAGGGCGAGCATTTCGTCCGTCATGTCGAGCCCGTACACAAACCCGGTGGGACCCACGCGTCGGGCGGAAAGGAGGACATCGATGCCGCCTCCGCTCCCGAGGTCGAGAACGGTCTCACCTTCCTTTAGCTGCGCGAGCGCAGTCGGGTTGCCGCAACCCAGCGAAGCGAGGAGGGCCGCTTCGGGGATTTCGGACGCTTCCGTGTCCGAATATAGATTGCCGGAAATCGTGTCGCTATCGCTGCAGCAGGAGCCCTTGTCGGTAGTCGATCCGCAGCAAGTCTCGGCAGGGGCCGAACCGCAGCACGTGGCCGCGTTGCCGCTGAGGACGCGCAGGGCGGCCTCTCCGTATCGTTGCCGCACGAGGTCTTGCACATCCTCGCGGGTTGTCAAGTCGTTGGTAGCCATTTTTCTAAGTTCCTTTTGGGTGATTTCCATTAGCGGCAGCCGCCGCTATCGTCGGTGAAGTAATCCGCGAGCCTGGCCAAGACTTCGCGGTCGATGCCGCACACCATATTCTTGCCCCGGCGCTCCATGGTGATGAGCCCCGCGTTGCGGAGCTCTTTGAGGTGAAAGCTGACGGTAGAGGTGATCTTTTCCGATCCCGTTACCGAGCAGCAAACCTCGCCCACCGTGGGTCCCTCGACCGGCCGCACCTCGCCTTCCTCGCCAACGGCCACGGGGCAGCAGCAGTTGCGAAGGAAATTGAAGATGCGGAGCCGCGTCGGATCCCCGAGCGCCTTGAACATGGCCCCTTCATCGTTGTGGTCCACGAGAGCATCATAGCATACAGTTCTAGAAATATAGAAATGTTTGTGAGGCGTGAGGCGTGAGGCGTGAGGCGTGAGGCGTGAGGCGTGAGGCGTGAGGCGTGAGCTAGTTTTTGTGCTTTACCCTTTCCTTCGCGCTTCACGCCTGAAGAAGCCCAGCCCTACTCCTCGCCCATGCCGAGCGAAGGGATGCCGCCCGGGCCCAAGGCGTGCTGGGTGGCGTAGTCGAGGAGTTTGGCGCGGGTGTCTTGGATGTCCAGGTTGCGCATCGAAAGTTGACCAATGCGGTCCTCAGGGCCAAATTCCGACTCTCCGCTCTCCATGCTCAGCTTCTCCGGGTGGTAGGCAAGACCGGGGCCGGTCGTGTCGAGGATGGAGTAATCGTCCCCACGACGGAGCTCCAGAGTGACTTCTCCAGTTACGAGGCGTCCGACCCAGTTTTGGATCGACTCGCGAAGCATGAGCGCCTGGGGGTCGAACCAGCGTCCCTCGTACAGCAGCCGCCCGAGACGTCGGCCGTTCGCCCGGTAGTTTTCGATTGTGCCTTCGTTGTGGATCGCGTTCAGCAGCCGCTCGTAGGCGGCGAAGAGGAGCGCCATTCCGGGCGCCTCGTAGATTCCGCGGCTCTTCGCTTCGATGATCCGGTTCTCGATCTGGTCGCTGCAACCGAGGCCGTGCCGGCCGCCGATCTCGTTCGCCTTCATGACGAGGGCGACCTGGTCGTCGAAAGCCTGTCCGTTAATCGTGACCGGCCATCCATTTTGGAAGCCGATCCGGACCTCTTCGGCCTTGATCTCAACCGAGGAATCCCAGAACTTGGCGCACATGATCGGCTCCACGATCCGCATTCCTTTCGAAAGGAGCTCCAGATCCTTAGCCTCGTGAGTCGCGCCCCAGATGTTGGCGTCGGTGGAGTAAGCCTTCTCAGTGCTGGCTCGGTACGGGAGCTTTCGGGCTTGTAGCCACTCGCTCATCTCCTTGCGTCCGCCAAGCTCGGTGACGAAGGCACGGTCGAGCCACGGTTTGTAGATTTTGAGATCCGGATTCGCCAGGAGTCCGTAGCGGTAGAAACGCTCGATGTCGTTTCCCTTGTAAGTGCTTCCGTCGCCCCAGATGTTGACTCCGTCCTCAGCCATGGCGCGCACGAGCATCGTGCCGGTGACGGCGCGTCCGATCGGGGTGGTGTTGAAATAGGTTTTGCCCGCGCTGGTGATGTGGAAGGCGCCGCACTGGAGGGCAATCAGCCCCTCGCGCACCATTTCCGCTCGGCAATCGACCAAGCGGGCCTCCTTGGCCCCGTATTCCTTAGCGCGGCCCGGTACGCCGTCGACGTCGGTCTCGTCGTACTGGCCAAGTAGGCCCGTGTAGCAGTAGGGAATGGCGCCCTTCTCTCGCATCCAGGCAACGGCAACGGAGGTATCGAGCCCCCCAGAAAAGGCGATGCCGACGCGTTCGCCGACGGGCAACTCGGTAAGAATCCGTGACATGGGGCGGATAAGAGGGTACCCCTTTCAAGGGCGGAGGGCGGAGGGCGGAGGGCGGAGGGCAGAAGGCGGAAGGCGGAAGGCGGAAGGCGATCGTAGCGTCGGCGCCCTCGCCGATGATCCGGGCGGCAGTACGCCGGACGGGAAGTCAAAGGGTGAAGGCGTAGAATTAAGGGCATGATGGGCGCGGCGAATCCGGTGGAACTTTTAGAGCGCCTCATGTTGGCCGATCAATTCGGCGTGAAATTGGAGATCGTTCAAGGAAATCCGACGTGGGAGTTTTTCCCAGGACCGATCCATCAGGGAACGGTCGGTGACATCCATCGTAGCGTCAGGCCGCGTTCTGACTGCGAGCAAAATTACTTCTTCGCCTTGAGTGACGCCTACGTCCAGTTCAAGGACGGGTCGGTAAAGAGGCCGGACTTGATGGTTTTCTGCGAAAAGCCCGAACTCACAAGGCAGGCGTTGACGGTTATTCCCGAGGCGGTGGTCGAGGTGCTGTCGCCGGGGACGGAGAAAAAGGACCTCGATGTGGGCCCGCCGTTTTATCTGTCGCAAGGCGTGAAGGATGTCGTGGTGGTCAACCCGGAGACTCACGTCGTCTATCACATTCGCAAGGACGGAGCCCGGAGACTCGAGGGGCCGGTGACGATTCAGCTTGAATGCGGCTGTGAGCTAGACGCGTAAGGCGCTAGAGCTCCGCTAGAAAATCCTTCACCTTGACTGCCAACGCTTTCGTCATCGTTGGCACTGCCGCCAGCTCGTCGGCGGTGGCGCGGCGGATCCCTTCTACCGAACCGAAGGTGCGGAGTAGGAGCCGCTTTCGCCGGGGGCCGACGCCGGGGATCTCGTCGAGAGAAGATCCGCCGAACTTCTTGTCTCTCAGCTTGCGGTGATAGGTGAGGGCGAAGCGGTGGGCTTCATCGCGCAGCTTTCTCAAAAGCATGAGCCCCGGAGACGTAAGCGGTAGCTCGACCTCCCGGAAACCGTAGGTCTTCGGCGCCGGGCGGTCGTAAGAATAGGGAGTATCGGCAGGGGGAGGAGCGGCGAGCGCCGCCTCCATCTCCCGGATATCGGAGAGCAATTCGCCGGCGGGCTCGACCGGGACGTAGATCAGCTCGTGGCGTTTGGCAAGCCCTACCATCGGAACCGTCAAACCTAGGTCGTCCCGCGCCTTCAGGGCGGCCGCGAGCTGCCCCTTTCCACCGTCGACCATGATTAGATCGGGCAGCTTCTGGAATTTCTCGTCCCCGTCCACGTACGCCTTCAGGCGACGGGTGAGCACCTCGTGCATCATCGCAAAGTCGTTCGGGCTCTCCGGGTGATAGCGGATCTTGAATCGGCGGTATTCGTCTTTGGCGGCTTCTCCGTTCTCCGTAACGACCATCGAGCCGACCGGCGCGGTGCCTTGAATATTTGAGATGTCGTACCCTTCGATTCGGATGGGCGGCATATCGAGGCCGAGCGAATCCTGTAATTGCCCCATCGCTTCCTCTGCCCAGACCTCTTTCTGTTCGAGCTCTTGGGCGAACTGAGCCAGCGCTTGCTCGGCATTGGCGGCGGCCATGTCCACCAATCTTGCCTTTTCGCCCGTCTGGGGCACTTCTACCGTGACCGCGCTTCCTTTCCGCTGGCGGAGCCAGGTTTGGACGATTCCGCGCTCCTCGATTTCCATCGGCAGCAGGATCTCGCGCGGCACGTCGGGAGAGTCGGCGTAGTACTGTTTCACGAACTCGCCGACCGCCTCGGATGGCTGAGCTTCGCTCGCGCCGTCTAGAACGAACTGTCGCTGCCCAATTAGCTTGCCGCCTCGGATGTAGAGCATCTGGATCGCGGCGCCGCGGTCGTCCTTCACTACTGCGATAACATCCTGATCGATTTGGTCGTTGTTCAAGACCTTTTGGCGCGAGAGGACGGTTTGGATGGCATTGAGCTGGTCGCGAATCTTGGCCGCTTTCTCAAAGTCGAGCTCCTCGGCCGCGGCTTCCATCTCCTTCTTGAGGTCCTCGACCATCATCTCCTCTTTTCCGCCAAGGAACCGCTCGACTTTGTCGAGGATCTTGCCGTATTCAGCCCGATCGCTCAGCCCGGCGCAGGGGCCCAGGCAGCGGCCAAGGTGGTAGTAGAGGCAGGGGCGCTGAACCGGCTCTCCGGTCCAACTTTTGCCGCAAGGGATGAGGGGGAACGTCTTGTGAAGAAGCTGTAGCGTGTCCCGTACCGCGTAGGCAGAAGGGTAGGGGCCGAAGTATTTGGCTTTGTCTTTTCGCACCCGCCGGGTGAACATGACACGGGGAAACTTCTCGTCGGTGACCGTGATGTAGGGGTACGACTTGTCGTCCCGCATCCGCACGTTGAAGGGCGGGCGGTGCTGCTTGATGAGGTTGCACTCGAGGACCAGCGCTTCGATCTCGGTGTCGACGACGATCCACTCGATGTCGCACACCTTGCGAACGAGCCGATCGATGCGCGGTCCGTGCTTGGCGGAGGATTGGAAATAACTGCGAACCCGGTTGCGGAGCAAGATCGCCTTACCGACGTAAAGCACGGAGCCGTGCTCGTCCTTGTAGATGTAGCAGCCGGGCTGCGCGGGGACGAGTTTGAGCTTTTCCTGAACCGCTTCGTTATTGTTTCGCTTCGCCACTATCTAAGGGTGTACGTATTTCTACCTTTCTTTGCACGGCCCCGAGTTCATTTACGTCGGGACGCGTGGCAAGAAGTGCAAGGAATTCCGGCTTGAACCGGATACTTGTGCCCACCGAGCTTCACCACCGCTTTTGCGATCGGTCCTGGAAAGGTGCTCTTCGCGCCCTTCGGGCTCTCAAAAAGGACGACCGCGGCCAGAATGGCCAAAGCGGCGGCGAGGGCGGCTCGGCGGTTCAACTGGCGTCCCATAACGTCATCCTAGCTGATCGCGGCGGGATCGAGAAATCGAACATTGACTCCATAAGGCAAGTCCCTGGAGATATGAAAGCTCACCGTCTAAGTTTCGTATCGACCGGGCTGTTGGCCTTTTGTCTGGTGGGCACGGCCACGGCCCAAGGGGTCACCGTAGGAAGCCGTCCGGCCAGGTTCAGCGCGATGACGATCGATGGAAGGCAGATTTTTATCCGGGATCTGCGAAATCAGGGAGCGCCGTTCTTCTTGTACTTCATCAACGACCGTGACAACCTCAGCAGCCGAGCTTCGACGGAAATTAATCGGATGGTTCGGGGCTACGGAAAAAGCAAGGCGAAGTGGTACGCGATCTCTAACGCCCCCGCCGACCGCGCTCGCTCCTATGTCGTCGAGTTCAAGCCGCCGTATCAGGTGTTGATGGACGACCATCTCAGTACGATTCAGGCTTTCGGCATTCAGAACGCGCCGGCAGTGGTAATGATCGACCGGGAAGGAAAGGTCGCCAAGATATGGAAAGGGTTTAGCGGTCCGATGCTCAAAGACTTGAATCGAACGGTTGCCCGAGTGAACGGAAAACGGGTCCGCTGGTACGATTTCAGCCGGGCTCCGAGCGTGACGACTTTCGGGGAGCCATTTATCCAGTCTCGCCCCGGCGCCGGCTAACCTTGGGTGCTCGGGCTGCCTCGGCCGCGATCGCGGACGCATAGCGGCGGCTGGCGCCGGCGTTTCGTCGAACGATTTGCTGGGCGGCGACTCCAAGTTGGTCTTGTCGAGAACGATCCGCGAGGAGGTCGCGGATCGCGTTACGCAGCTCTTCGGGAGTCGAGGCGATGATCGTAGCGCCTCCTTCGTGCGCTTGAGCCGCCACGTCCCGAAAGTTCTGCATGTGAGGGCCGTGGATGACCGGTTTTCCGTGGGCCAGCGGTTGAATGATGTTCTGCCCGCCCAGGTCGGCGAACCCGCCGCCGATCACCACGATATCGGCAACCGAGTAGATCTTGGCCAGTTCGCCGTAGGTGTCGAGAATGAGAACTCTAGCGGGCGATAACCTCTCGTTTCGGGATCTCCGGGCAACGCCGGTTCCAAGGGTCTTCTCGAGATCGTCGCCCTTCTCCACGTGACGGGGAGCGATAACGATTTGGGCGTCGGACGGCAGGGCTTGGGTGACGAAATCGAACTCTTCCGCCCGAAGCGATCCCACCACCACCACGGGGATTGCCGGATCGATTCCTAACTCGCGCCGCCATATCGCTGGGTCGGCATCGAGCCCTTCGAGGGCCTGATCGAATTTGCTGTTACCAAGTACCTCGACTTCGCGCGCTCCCAGGAAGCGGATCCGCTCGGCGTCGGCGTCAGCTTGCATGAGGCAGCGATCCATGTCGCGCAATAGGGCGCGGTAGTAGAAGGGGAGTTTTTTCGAGCGGCGAAAGTTTTTGTCGCTGATTCGGCCGTTGATTAAAAGCGTTCGGGCGTCGAATGTTTTGGCCGCCCAAAGGAAGTTCATCCAGAGCTCGGTTTCCATGATTGCGACGACGTCGGGGCGTACCCGCTGCATGGCGGCAAGCTGGAAGCGCGCGACGTCGATCGGGAAGTAGACCAGGTAGTCGAAGAGTCCGGCGGCCTTCTCTCTCGCGGTTTGGTGGCCGCTGCTCGTGGTGACGCTGAGCACGATTTCGTGGTTCGGGAGTGCCTGTCGAAGCTCGGTGAGGATCGGCATCGAGGCGACGACTTCGCCCACCGACACGGCGTGAAACCAGATTCGCGGCCGGTCACCCCGTGGGGGAATGGTGTAGGAACCTTGGCGCTCCTTCCAATTCACTCCTTCGTTCCGCCGCCGGGCACGGAGCAGCATCCATGGGACCCAAATCGGGGCGAGGATGGTTAGGAGGAAGTTGTAAAGGATGAACATGCGCTGGGTTGGCAGTTAGCAGTTAGCGGGAGCGAGGGGGCGCGTTTTCGTACACAACTGTATATATGAATGGCATTTGTACGAAAACGCTTTGTTGAAGTGGGCGCAAAGATCGTGGAAGTGGTTGACGAGCTGAGCCGCCCAAATTACTTGAGCTCATCGGCTGGGAGCCGATGCTACGGATTATTGGGCGCCGAAGGTCTGGCCGGTGAGGCGTTCGAAGGCCTCTACGTACTTGGCCCGGGTTCGGTCTACGATTTCGGGGGGGAGAGTGGGGCCGGGGGGGCGCTTGTCCCAGTCGATGGTCTCCAGGTAGTCGCGGACGAACTGCTTATCGTAGCTGGCCTGGGACTTGCCGGGGAGATATGCGTCCGCATTCCAGAAACGGGACGAGTCGGGGGTGAGGGCTTCGTCGATCCAAATGATTCCATTCGCGGTACGGCCAAACTCGAATTTCGTGTCGGCGAGGATAATCCCACGAGCGAGCGCATGGTCGGAGGCGCGCTGGTAAATCTCCAGCGTCTTTTCGCGCACGAACTCGGCGGCTTCGCGTCCGACAAGATCGACCGCTTTGTCGAATGAGATGTTTTCGTCGTGGCCTTCTTGGGCCTTGGTCGCGGGGGTGAAGATCGGCTCCGGGAGCCGCTCGGAATCGACGAGGCCGGGTGGGAGATCTAAGCCGTGGACTTTGCCGCCTTGCGCCCGGTATTCCTTGAATAGCGATCCGGTGATGTAGCCGCGGGCGACACACTCGATCGGCAACGGCTCCGCCTTGCGAGCAATGGTTGCCCGTCCGGCGAGCTCGGGCTGGGGCTGTTTACAACGTGCCTGGATGTCGGATTCGCTCACGGAAATGACGTGGTTGGGGCAGACGTCGCCGAACTGCTCGAACCAGAAGGCGCTCATTTGGTTGAGGATGCGCCCCTTGTCCGGAATCCCGTTGGCCATGACACAGTCGAAAGCGGAGATTCGGTCGGTGGCGACGATCAGGAGTTCATTGCCGAGGTCGTAGACCTCGCGAACCTTTCCGATTCTGGCGGGCGGGAGACCAAACACGGCCGTGTGCAGGAGTTCGGGCATCAACGCAATCGTACCGCCATGGCCTCTTGGCGGTTGAAATCGCCACGGGGGCAATGGTCCACCTCCTGTCCGTTTCGTTTGAACCCGCCAAATTGCAGAAAGTAACGGAGGGACGGTGATGGTTTATGTGATGCCGCCGCTTTCAGGGCTCGGAAGGTTTGGTCGCCTCTTACCAGGGCTCCGCTTCGCTGTGCCCTTCGCTTTGAGATGGCGCCTTCGAGGCTGGCTTGGGACGTCCGTTGGTGGCACAGCAAATTCATCCACCATCGTGAGCTGGTTGGCGGCGATGGGCATGGCGAGCCCGGTCTGATGGTCACCAACAAAATAGATTGACAATCCAGGTTCACCCGTAGTCCGGGGATTTATCGCCGGAGGAGCCTTGAACCGCGGCTAAAGCCACGGACTACGGGTGAAATTTGGCAGGGAAACGTAAACGTAAACGTAAACGTAATTTGTGAATGACCATGAGACCGGCGGTCCGTTGAGCCAAGACCGTCGAATATCAAGCATCAAGCATCACTTTCCGGACTCCCTCACCCCCAACCCCCTCTCCCTCGTTCGGCACGAACCATCCGAAGGAGGGAGAGGGGGCTCCGGAGAACTCGTTCTTTGGGTTTTCTTGAGCCGTCTGGTCGACCTTTCGGGGCTGTTAGTAGTTACGAGCCAGCCTGGGGGTGCTCGACTTCGTCGTAAGATTAAATCATCTTATTGGCTTTGACGGTCTACTACTGATATGCGGGCGATCTTTGCGATGGTGGGGTGCGGGGTGCTGGCGGCAGGAATGGCGCCGATGAGGCAACAATCGGCGGCGAAAGACTCGGAGGGCGTTCGGCAGGAGATTGGCTCCTATCGGACGTGGCAGTGCGTCACGCCGAGGCCGGTGGATATGACGCCTTCAATCGCCATGAGCTGCATTGGTCCGGCGACGTGGGATCGATCCCCAAATCCGCACTTCCAGTACGTATTCAAGGTGTATGTCAACCAACTCGGCAAGGCGGCGTTAGCAGACCCGAAGCATGGTCCGTTTCCGGTCGGATCGATCATCGTTAAGGAGAAGTACGAGGTTCGGCAGGGGCAGGATAGGTGGCGTGAGCGGGAATTGCCAAAAGGGGCCAAGCCGGTCCTGTTGACGGCGATGATCAAGCGTCCGAACGGCTTTGATCGGGCGAATGGGGATTGGCAATACATGGCCCTGTCGGGAGACATGAAGAGCCGGTCGACGACCGGGATCTCTTACTGCAGCGCGTGCCATGCGACGCAGGTGAAACACGACTACGTGTTCGGAAGCTATCTTCCGGCTCGATTTGGGACTCAGGAGGGGCGGTTTATTCCGATCAAAGGTCTCGGCGGTCGTAGCCGGTGAGGGCGGGTGTACTTTGTACACCGGGCGCAGGTACGAGCCAACCTGCGGCTACACGGCTTCGGCGTAGGGAGGCCGGTCCGGAGATCAGTCCGTGCGACGTTATGTGGGGGACCAATCTTTTTTTACGGCAACGTTCATTTCCGCCACGTGGTCGCGGAGTCGCGCTTCGAAGGCGGTGAGGGCGTCGGCGAGGCGGGTGTCGGTGGCGCCGAGGATGCGGATGGCGAGGAGGCCGGCGTTTCGGCCGTTTCCGATCGCGACGGTGGCGACGGGGATTCCGGCCGGCATTTGTAGGATGGAGTAGAGCGAATCTACGCCGGACAGGGCTCGGGTTTGTACCGGGACGCCGATGACGGGCAGAGTGGTAAGGGACGCTACCATTCCGGGCAGGTGAGCGGCGCCTCCGGCGCCGGCGATGATCACCTTTAGGCCTCGGTCACGGGCGGAGCGCGCGTATTCGAACATGGCGTCCGGAGTTCGATGCGCCGAGACGACGCTCATTTCGTAGGAGACGCCGAATTCTTCCAAGGCGGTGGCCGCGGGGCTCATCGTCTCGAGATCGCTCTGACTGCCCATGATGATGCCGACTAGTGGACCCACGGACAGGAGATTACCGCGCCCCGGATTTGTTGTAAGATATGGGAGATGGTAGACGGACTTCTACCCATAGAGCGAAAGGAGCGCCCGCTTCAGTTTCTGTTCCTCGACTTGAACTCATATTTTGCTTCGGTCGAGCAACAGGAGCAGCCCAAATTGCGCGGCCGCCCGGTGGCGGTGGTACCGGTCGACGTCGACACCAGTTTTGTCATTGCCGCCAGCTACCAGGCGAAGGCGTTCGGAATCAAGACGGGCACGATGATCCGGGAGGCGAAGGAGCGATGTCCGGAGATCGCGATCGTGAAGGCGCGGCCTCAGGTGTATTTGGCTTATCACAAGCGGGTGATCGACGTGGCGGAGTCGGTACTTCCGATAGACGACGTGTGCAGCATCGACGAGATGCGGTTTCGGCTGTTGGGCACGGAGCGTACGCCGAAGGTCGCGGAGGAGATCGGGCGGGAAATGAAGCGCGCGATTCGGGCGGGAGTGGGGAGCGAGATGTCTTGCTCGGTCGGGATCGCACCGAACGCTTTTTTGGCGAAAGTGGGGACCGAGCTACAGAAGCCGGACGGGCTGGTGATCATTCGCGCGGACGATCTGCCGCATTGCCTTCATCCGCTCAAGCTGACCGACTTTCCGGGGATTAACAAGCGGATGGCGGCTCGGTTGAACGCGGCAGGGATCTTCTCTTCCGAACAGATGTGCGCGGCGTCTCGTCCGGACTTGCACCATGCGTTCGGGTCGATCGTGGGGGAGCGTTGGTGGTATCTGCTGCGGGGGTTCGACCTTGGGATCGACGTCCACGACCGCAAGACGTTGGGGCACTCGCACGTGCTGCCGCCTAACCTACGAAATGAGAAAGGGGCGTTCGAGGTGTTGTTACGCCTGCTGCAGAAGGCGAGCGCGCGGTTGCGGGCGACCGACCTTTGGGCCACGGCGATGGCGGTTTCGGTGAAGGGGTATCGGCGAAGCTGGCAGGCGAAGGTGCGGATGCCGGCGACGCAGGACACGGTGACGATGAACGAGCATCTGGCGGAACTGTGGGCCGATCACGACTTCGATATGCCGAGGCTCGTCGCGGTGACTTTTTACGAGCTCAGGAGCGAGGCGGAATTTACACCATCGCTTTTCACGCCGACGAAAGATCGGGCGAAGCTCAGTCACGCCGTAGACACGGTGAACAAGAAATTCGGAAAGCACAAGGTCTTTCTCGCCGGCATGGAGAAGGTGCGGCACACCGCCGACGAGAAGATCGCGTTCAACAAGACCTGGCTGTTCTCGGAAGGTAAGGGGGACAACGAGTGGGTCGACACCTTCCGGGGAGCCAGGGACTAGTCGTACTGAGGGTTCTGCAACCCGCTCCGGGGTCGGTTCGGACAGGCCTCTATTCCCCGGGTAGGAAACCCGGGGGCTAATTTTTGGCACCCTTCCAGGGTGGATGCTGGGAAATGAGCGTGTCGGTCTACTGTTCCTGAGGAACTTGCTTGGCCTTTTGGAGGCTTTGCGCAGGTACGAGCCAACCTGCGGCTACACGGCTTCGCCGTAAGATGCATTCTAAATGAGGCTTGACGGTCTACTTGCCGGCTTTGACCTTGCCGAGGTCCTCGTGCATCTGCTTGAGGTCGCTTCGAAGGCGGTGGAGCTGGTCGAATAGGTTCTTGAACGTCACGTTCAGGCCATCGATATCTTCGCGTTGGCTGCGCATTGCGGCGACGGAGAGGCGGAGGGTCTCGATTTGTTTAGCAAACTCGGTCGTTTCGGCTTTGGTGACTTCCGGGGTCTGAGCGGGTTTGGCCTTCAGGGTGTCGACTTGGGCCTGCAGGTCGCTTAGCTTGACTTGCTGCTGGCCGTAGAGGGCGCCGAGGGCGGCGGCCATTTCGAAGCGCGATGCCGGACGGCTGCCGCGGAATAGGCCGTCGGGATAGCCCTTCAGCACTCCGACTTTGAAAAGGTTGTCGACGGCGGAAAACGCCCAGTGGTCGCGGGGGACGTCGGCCGGGGCTCCGGATTGGCTCTGGGCAAGCGCGCTCGTCGCGAGCAGTGCGCCAAGCATAAGGGCAAGCGGCTTAATCTTTGTCATGGAGTTCCTCTACTTAACCTGACGAACGGAGCGGCTCCGAAGTGCGCCACCTACCCGCATTCTATTTGTGAAGCTTCGGAACGACGAATTCTGAGGCTTCGAAGATCTTTGGCCTCCAGACAGGGATCCAGGCCATGGCCAGCGGCTTGTGTCCGGCTTCTTGCGCTCCGATCTGGGCGCTTACCGGAAGCTTCCGCGCACCGTCGATGTTCAACTCGATGCGTACGGGGCCTATCTTCTTGGCCTGAGCGGGCGTTCGCAGGATGAGGAGCTGATATTGCTTAAGGTTGTATTTGCCGTACTTCACCGTGCGCTCGCTCACCGACGTGGTGAAGCCGCTTCCCGGACGGCGGGCGAGGGAGACCAGCGACGAGAGAGGGGCCTCGCCTCGTATTCCACCCAGGATGTAACGGGGGAAGCCGGTGACCCAATCGGCGACTTTCTTCGCTTTGTTAAAGGCAAATGCCGAAAGGGGCATTTGAAGCCGTTTGGAGCCCTTGCCGCTGCCCGCGTATTGGAGCGTCTTTCCGTTCGCGACCAGGTTAACCCCGGAGAAAGGGACGTCGGCGCCGTTGCGGGGGTAGTGGGCGTCGGGGAAGTTTATGTTGAAGGTCTTGGAATCCTTGACTTTGACCCAGCCGCGATTGGTGCCGCTGCCGTCAAAGATGATCGCCGTCTTAATCTGCCCAAAGATATTCTTCATGCTAGCCATGCTGGCGTCCGCTTGGCGGGCAAGGGTGACGGGGGAGAGGCTCGAGGGCTTCCAGGGAGCCGCGGCGGCAGCCTGCTGGGCGGATGCCGGGGTCGGGAGCAGGCCGATCCCGATGGCGAGAACGAAGAGATGGCGCATCGCGGACATGTTACTGGGCATTAAGTTTTGCAGCGTCGGGGAGCCAAAGGCTCAGGTCTAGCTCGGCGAACGGAGCGTCTTTCTGCTGACACTCCAATAAGAACGCCGTTTCCTCTTCGGTCATTACGGCGCCGGTATGGACGCGGTCGGCGATCTCGGCCAGGCGGTCGAAGCGGTCGATATGATCTTGGAAGCGTATTTCGGCGTAGTCTTTGGCGGCAAAGGTTGAGATGAGGAACTGCCAGTCCGAGCTCTCGGCGAGCAACATCTCGCGCGCGGCTTGGGTGACGACCTCTTTCGCTGGGCCGTCGGCGTAGTCGCGGGCCATCTGACGCATTTTTCGCTCGATCGGATAGAGCTTGGCCCAGGTCCACGAATTCTCTTCGTTGATCCAGATGTAGTGATAGCCGCCCTCACCCCAGCTTCCTTCGGGAAGGTTGATGAGGTGCTTGGCGGGTTCGGTGTCCATCATGTCGCCGCCGCTCACCATCTCGATCTCGCCGTCGGCGTGGAGGCGCTTGGTCAGCTCGTAGAGGAACTCCGGGCCTTCCCACCACCAGTGGCCGAACAACTCGGTGTCGTACATGGCGACGAGGGTTCCGGTTCGGTCGGCGAGCCCTTTGTAATGGGCGAGGGTTCCCTTTAGGACGTTGACGAGGTCGGCAGCGTGGTCTTGGATTCGTTCGAACGCGTTGTAGGGGTCGTACGGCTGCTTTTTGCCAAGGTCGCTCTTCTCCTGGGAGATCCGCCAGTAGCGGAGGCGGCCCGGATAGAGCTGTTTGTGGAACTCCAGGTAGTACTCGTCGCCCGGGTAGCCAGCTTCGCCGGACCACACTTTGACGGTAGTTTGCGGGTCGCGGGCGAACGCGGTGGTGCCGGTTGGAAGCAGGTAGTGCTCGTATTCCGAACGAAACTCCTCGGGCGGGGAGAAGTAGCGGCTGCTACGCGCGAACATTTCAGCGAGCTGGGGGAAATTGGCGGCGTACGTGCCGAGGGGCTGGCCGCCCCGGATCATGTGGGAGTCCACGAAGAAGTACTCGAGCCCTTCCTGCTCCAGGATCTCGTCGGTTCCCATCCTTTCCCAGGCGACGGCGTTCGGCTCGACGGGGGACTTCCAGGCATATCGGGGGCGGTAGGCACATTCGGGGAGCCAAATACCGCGGGGCTTGCGTCCGAAATGCTTTTCGTAGGTTTGGACGCCGAGCCGGACTTGGGCTCGACACGATTCGTCGGTGCCAAGGAGGGGCTGGTATCCGTGGGTGGCGCCGCTCGTGATGACTTCGATGCAACCCTGGTCTTGGAAGAACCGAAATCCTTCGATGATGCTTCGGCCCCACTGGTGCTTGAACTGAACGAGCGCCTTGGTATAGAAACGCTGCCAGAAGCCGGCGAGCCCCTGCATCCAGAGGGGACCTTCGCGCTCGAATCGCTTTGCGTCGGAGAGAGCGATGTCGATTTTCTGTTGGCAGTACTCCTCGAACCCGGTCTTGAAGGAGGGGTCTTCCAACTGCTCGGCCAGGATCGGGGTCATGTTGATCGTCCATCGTGGACGAATCCCTTCGTGGTGGAGGCGGTCGAGGGCGTGGAGGAGCGGTAGGTAGCACTCGGCGGCCGATTCGTTAATCCAGTCCGTTCCGTGGGGGCTTACCCCGTGACTCAACACGTACGGCATGTGCGAGTGGAGGCAGAGAAGGAATCGGCCAACCGGCATTTGGGGATTGTAGCCTTAACCGGGACCGCTGGTCTCCAGACCGGCCTCCGATCGTCACGCCGAGGGCGTGTATTGGCAGGGGTTTCGCGCCTGTCTAGTGTTTGGCCGTGGGTTCGGGGCGGGGGTGGGCGGCGAACATTACCTTGTGTTTGTCTCGGAGGCGTAGGATCTCCAAGCCTAGGAGGTGTCGCAGATCGAGCTCCTCGGCTTGGGTTTTGGCGTCGAAGTGGCATTGGACCAAGACTCCGAAGGACGGCTCGCCGAAATCCTGGATGTCCACGATCGTCTTTTCGCGAACGGTTTTCGGTTGCCGCTCAAGCCAGGCGCGGAGGTCGCGGCAGAAGGCGTCGAGCGCTTCGGGGCCGGTGTCGTAGCTGAGGCGGAGGTCCAGCTTCTGCCGGCGGTTTCGCCGCGACGATACGTTTTCTACCGAGGCTCGGATCAGGTTGGCATTGGGCAGGGTGATGACGGTGTCTTCGAACGTCCGCACGCGGGTGGACCGGAGGTTTATCTCCTCGACGATTCCCTCGGTTTTGTCGATTCGGACCCAGTCGCCGATGGCGAATGGCATGTCGAAGAGAATCGTGAGCGAACCGAAGACGTTCTCAACTGAGTCTTTGGCGGCGAGAGCGACCACAAGTCCGCCAATTCCGAGCGAGGCGAGGATGCCGCGGACGTCGGCATTGAATAGCATCGTGGCGCCCACGAGGAAGGCGACCAAGACGATCAGGGCCCGCACGAACTTGCGAGCCATCGGGACCAGCAACCGTTCGGCCCGGTCGCTGCCGGTGGCGCGGGAGGCGATGTCGTCGCATACTGCGTCCCACATCGAATACGCCAGCATTCCGAACGCGACGATCGCGATTCCGCAAAGAATCGACCGGCCAAATCCGTCGAGATGGCTCGGCAAGACGAGCTCACCGAGGATCAGATAGCTCACCGCGACGCCGGAGAGGATTCCGATCGCTCGTCGGATCGCCCTTTCGGTTTCCAGAGTCAATCGGTTTGGCAAGAAGCGAGAACGGAAGCGGAGAAGGCGCACGGCGACGATCCGGCCGAACAGGGCCGCGACGAGAGCGGCCAGGACGAGCACGAGCACTCCAATCGCCTGCCAGGCGGCAACGCCCAAGAAGCTCCATCGCAGGGGAGCGGGAAGGTGGAGGACCCAGTCTGGCCAGGTCACGCCGCCACCGCCTTCTTGGGGATTCGTCGGCCGATCAGCACGAGAAGCGGGGCGAGGAAAATGGCGGGGAGGTAGTTGGCGGTGTGCAGGTCGGCAAGACCAAGCAGCCCGATGCCGGTTCCCAACAGGATCGCGCCGCCCGCCCCGCTCAGCTCCGCCAAGGCGTCGGGGTCTTCGGCCAAGGGGCGAAGCGGACGCGCCATCAACGTTAGAGCACCCTGGAATAAGAGAAGCAGGCCGGCAGTGACGAGGACGCCGGGCCCGAGGGCGGCGGCGAAAAAGACGGCCGCGATACCGTCCATCGTGGACTTGAGGGCAAGGAGGTCGATCTTCCGCTCCAGCGCATCTTGCAGGCAGCCGAGCAGGGTCATGGGGCCGACGCAGAAAAGCACGAAGGTGGTGATGAGCCCCTCAGCGAATGTGCTGGAGCCGTGGGCGCCGAGCTGCGCTTTCAGCCATTCCGCGAGGTGCTCGATCCCGGCATGGATGCCGAGAGCGAGACCAATGATTCCGCCGAAGGCGATGGCGATCGCCGAGATGAGCGGGTTCTTGGCGCGCAGAAACATCCCGATCCCGATCCCGACGGTGACGAGGCCCAGGCCATGAAGCGCGACCTGTTTGTAGCTGTCGGGGATGGAGTGTCCCACGAGCAAACCAACGGACGCCCCTACCGCGACGGTGGTCGTGTTCAGCAGGGTCCCGCGCATTAGGAAACAGGATACCAACGCTATCTGCCGGACATGGCGAGCAACAGCAGTCCCCATGCTCCTTGAGCGCAGAGGAAGAGGCAGAATTGGAGGTTCGTCGGCATCGCGTAGACG
Organism: Fimbriimonas ginsengisoli Gsoil 348; assembly: GCF_000724625.1. Lineage (GTDB taxonomy): Bacteria > Armatimonadota > Fimbriimonadia > Fimbriimonadales > Fimbriimonadaceae > Fimbriimonas > Fimbriimonas ginsengisoli. The sequence goes on from NZ_CP007139.1 coordinate 3,207,509, forward strand.
CAGACCAGCATCGGAATCCAGAACGCCCAGCAGACGATGACGAGAGAGACGAAGCGGGCCACCCAGACACCGTTCCGGCTGGCTTCGACGGTCCGACGGAACGAGAAGCCGGCATCTTTCCACAGAAACACGGTCGCGCTGATGGTGATGGTAACGAGGGGGCCGAAAAGGAGCTGATCGACCAGAACCTTTTTGAGAACGATGTCCGGAGTGGTTCCGGCCCCGATCACCCTTGCCAGGAACCGGTAGAAGAGATCGATGATCACTCCCATGAACGCAAAGAAGACAAGCTGAAAAACGAGGTCCGTTCCATCGAACTTCCCTTGACGCCGAGTGATCCGGCGGGCGATCTCTGGCAGTATCGCGCCGGCGAACGCGGTCGTGAGGGCGGAGAATGGGAGTCCGCCGCGCTGCTTCAACTCGGCCATCCAAGCGGTGGCGACCGGTGCTCCAGGAAGGAGATAGTAGGCGGCGACAAGCAGGACGGCACAGGCCTGAATAAGAACGAACGGCCGCCAATTTTGGGTGACGGCCGTTCGACCCGCGGAGATCGCCTCAGCGAGGCGAGTGCTCATCCGTTACGGGAGGCGAAATCGCGCATCAGGTCGGCAAGGACCTGGCACCCTTCCTCCGGGAAGGCGTTGTAGATGCTCGCCCGGCATCCGCCGACCGACCGGTGCCCTTTTAGGCCATCGAGCTGCTTTGCTTGCGCTTCTTTGAGGAACGCCTTCGTGAGGTCGTCGCTGGCGAGGGTGAACGTTACGTTCATCGTGGACCGCGCACTGGGAACGGCGTGCCCTTTGAAGAACCCGTTAGATCCGTCGATGGCGTCATAGAGCAGCTTCGCCTTTCGGTCGTTCCTTTCTGCGGCGGCTTCGAGGCCGCCGGTGTCGAGCAGGTGCCGGTAGACGAGGCCGCAGATGTAGATGCCCCAGGTGGCGGGAGTGTTGTACATGGAGTCGTTTTCCGCATGCACCCGGTAGTCGAACATCGGGGGGAGGCCGTCCGGTCCCTTCGCCAGCATTTCGTCACTGATCACGACGATGGCGACTCCGGCCGGGCCCATGTTCTTCTGCGCGCCGGCGTAGATCAGGTCGTACTTACTAATGTCGACCGGGCGGGAGAGGATGTCGGAGGACATATCGCAGACGAGCGGGCCGCCCCAGTTCGGATCGGTGCTGAAGCGGACGCCTTGGATCGTCTCGTTGCTCGTGAAATGGGTGTAGGCGACGTCGTCACTGGCATCTAGGGCAAGGTCGTTTGGGACGTCGTTGTAGTTGCCACTCTTGCCGTCCCATACGACTTCCGCGTCGCCGAGGATCTTGGCCGACTCGAGCGCTTTTTTGCCCCACGAACCAGTGATGACGTACCTGGCCTTTTTACCGGCGGGGAGGTAGGACATGGGGATGGTGGCGAACTGGGTGCTGGCTCCGCCTTGAAGGAAGAGCACCTTATATCGATCGGGAATTCCGAGCAGGGCTCTGAAGTCGGCTTCCGCGTTGTGGAGAACCTCTTCGAACGGGGCGGAGCGGTGGGACATTTCCATCAGGCTCATCCCGGTTCCTCGGAAATTCATCATTTCCGCCTGGGCTTTCTCCAACACTGGGACCGGGAGCGTCGATGGTCCGGCCGAAAAGTTAAAGACGCGGTCGTATGGCTGCGGCATGGCGCGAGTTTACACGGCCCAAGTAACCTATAGGCCGGATGCGCGGAGCCGAACTAAGAACCGGACGATTGGTGGTGCGCACGCCGATGAAGGGCGACGGAGTCAAATACGCCCGTTATTACACGCTGAACCGCGAGTTTCTTCAGCCGTATTCGCCCAAATTCGACGCCGGTATGTTCTCGGCTTCAGAGTGGGAGTCGAGCATCCCGTTGATTCAGCAGCAGTTCGCCAACGGGACCACGGCTCGATTCGTTCTGATGCTTGGGGATGAGTTGATCGGCGTAGCCAACCTGACCCAGATCCAGCGCGGTCCTTCGTACTCCGCGATCCTCGGCTACACCCTTTCCGAGGAGCACCAAGGGCACGGGTACATGAAGGAGGCGCTTGGAGAAGTCGTTCGCTATATGTTCGAGGCGCGAAACCTTCACCGAATCGTCGCCAACTACATGCCGCGCAACGAGAGGTCCGGCCGTCTTCTGCGAAGCCTCGGCTTTCAGGTCGAGGGGTATGCGCGCGACTATCTGCTGATAGACGGGGTCTGGGAAGACCACGTGCTTTCCGCCCGGACGAACCCGGACTGGAAGGGATAATTTGCCCAACGTTCGTTACGAGCTCATCGCGACGTGCCCGCATACGAAGGCGCGACGAGGGCGTTTGCACACTCCGCACGGTACGGTGGAAACCCCGTTCTTTATGCCTGTTGGGACCCAGGGGACGGTGAAGACGGTCGGAAGCGAGGATATCGAGGGGCTTGGTTTTGAGCAAGTCTTGTCCAATACCTATCATTTATCCCTCCGGCCGGGCGCGGATTTGGTGGAGCAGCTCGGTGGTCTTCATCGCTTCATGTCTTGGAACGGCGCGATCTTGACCGACTCCGGGGGGTACCAGGTGATGTCGCTCTCCAACACGCGGAAGATCGATGATCAGGGGGTGACGTTTCGCTCCCACCTGGATGGGTCGCTTCATTACCTGCCGCCGGAACGATCGATCGAGATTCAGGGGCAGCTCGGGGTCGATATCAGCATGTGCCTGGACGAATGCCCGCCGTATCCGTGCACTCGGGACGAAGCCGCGAATGCGATGCGCCGGACCCACCTGTGGGCGCCACGGAACTTGGCGGTTCGGCGGGAGACGCAGGCGGTGTTCGGAATCGTTCAGGGGGGAGTGCATGAAGACCTCCGGCGGGAGTCGGCGGAATTCATTTCCTCGTTGCCGTTCGATGGGGTGGCGATCGGGGGAGTCAGCGTCGGGGAGCCGACGGAGATGCAGTACCCGGTGGTGGAGTTCACGGCTCCGCTGCTTCCGGCCGACAAGGCGCGCTACCTTATGGGTGTCGGCCACCCGAAAGATATCTTGCACGGGGTGGCGTCGGGAATTGACATGTTCGATTGCGTGCTGCCGACCCGCATGGCGCGGCACCATGCCCTGTACACGCTGGACGGTCGGGTGAATATCCGTGCCAAACGGTGGGCAGACCACAATGGACCGGTCGACGAGGGGAGCGTGTTTCCGCAGACGGAGCGGTACTCGGCCGCCTATATGCGCCACCTTTTCGTGGCGGGCGAGGCGCTTGGGGCTCGGCTGGCGACCTTGCATAACTTGGCGTTTTACGCCCGGCTGATGCGCGAGATCCGCGAAGCGATTGAGCAGGGAACTTGGCCCGAGTTGGCGGCCCGCTACGCGCAGGCCTGACCTGAAGTGGCATGGGCTTCCAGCCCATGTGTCCCAAGGGCATCTTGCCCTTGGCGGACTCACACGACCAGGATGGTCGTGATACACATGGGCTGGAAGCCCGTGCCACGTAGGAACAAGGTTTGGCGTTCTTCGTCGGTAGGTTGGGGCGAGCGTGGCGGAAGGTCGGCGGCTCCGGGAGTGGACCATGAAGACGCTGAAAGATCTCTTTGAAAACACGGTTAAGGACATGTACAGCTCCGAGAAGCTGCTGCTTAAGGCGATGCAGGATATGCGCGATGCGGCACAAAGCAATCGCCTTAAAGAGGCGATTCATAACCACATCGGCCAGACCGAGGAGCACGTGCGGAGAATCGAGCAGATCGCCTCAATTCTTCACTTCGATCCGAGTGGGGTGACGTGCCAGGGCACGGTGGGTCTCGTGAAAGAGGCTCAGGAGCATCTTCAGGAGTTCGGCGGCACTCCGGCCGGAGACGCGGCGATCATCGCCTGCGCTCAGAAGGGCGAGCACTACGAGATCGGGAATTACGGAACCGCGCTCGAGTGGGCCGAGCAACTTGGCTACGAGGAGGTGGTCCAGCTCCTGGAAATGACCCTCAACGAAGAGGAAGAGGCGGACGACCTCCTAACGGACATCGCCGAAGAAGACGCAAACCCGCGGGCGATGGCCGGCAGCATGGGGGGCGCGAGCCTGATTTAGGAGAGCAAAACCAATGGAGACGATGCAACAACTAATCGAAGAGTGCGTGAAAGACCTATATAGCGTCGAGAAACAGCTTACGAAGGCGCTTCCGAGGTTGATCAAGGCGGCGCAGCATCCGCGTCTGAAGGCTTCGTTGCAGACCCACCTAGAGGAGACGACCGCTCATGTCAAGCGGGTGGAAGAAGCGGCCAAGGCGATGGGATTCAAGCCGAGCGGAATGCTTTGTAAAGGGATGCAGGGAATCATCGAGGAATGCTCCGAGCACCTGAAAGAAGCGAAGCCGGGGCCGGTCGCCGACGCGATGATCATCGGTCTCGCCCAGAAGGCGGAGCATTACGAAATCTGCGGGTACGGGACGCTCTTGGAGTACATGAAGTCGGCCGGCATGCGCGAAGGGTTCGATCTTCTGAAGGAGAATATGGCGGAGGAGGAGCGATGCGATCAGCTTCTTAGCCAACTGGCCGAATCGGAGATCAACCGAACGGCGTCCCAGGTTCAGCCTGCAGAGAAGCCGAAGGGGCCGCGCCGAGCGTCGTCGTCGACAAAGGCTTCCTCCAACGGGAAACCGTCTTCCAATGGGAAGGCGAAGTCGCCGCGAGATAAAGTCAGCGTGCGTTAGCGGGTGGTAAGCCTGAGGTCGTTGGCTCGGGGTTATGGAGCCCCCTCTCCCTCCTTCGGATGCATGTGCCAAACGAGGGAGAGGGGGTTGAGGGTGAGGGAGTCCGGAAAGAGCCGGTCTGGAGACCAGCGGTCCGTCCCCTGGTATGGGAGTGTCACGCAAAGTCGCCAAGGCGCGAAGGGGGAGTGTCAATGACTCGGCGTAGGAGAAGAAGTGTGCTTGTAATACTTCCTCGATGAGCCGAGACGATATTGCCATATGGATAGAAAAGTGCTTCCTTCCTATCCATATCGGCAGATGCGTGGAGGATGTTACCGGCGGACTTTGGTGAAGTAGATGGGGCCTTGTAGGTCGGGGCTGGTGGCGAAGACTCCGGCGGGTACGCCGTTTAGGGCGTAGGCGAGGAGCTCGTTGGTAGCCGCGGAGGTTACGAGAAGGTTTCCGGACGGGGTGAAACCGACTCCGATGGGGCCTGATATTCCACCCGAGTGCTCAGGGACGATGAAGTCCATGAAGGCGCCCGTCGTTCCGTTGTAGCGCAGGACCATGCCGTTGGTGGTGGCAACCGGGTTGGTGTCGTGCTGGGTGACGTAAAGGTTGCCGTCCGGTCCGAACGCGAGCCCCGAGGGACCGGCATTCGGCGTACCGAGCGGATCGCCCTCAGTCACCACGCCAAGTAAGGCGCCGGTGTTCACGTTGTACTTCAGCACCTGGAACGAATCTTGGCTAGAGAGATAGAGATTTCCGTCGGGTCCAATCGCCATACCGTCGGGTCCGTTCAGGGGGCCACCCTCGATGAAGGTGTGGAAAGCGCCGTTCGTGTACTTCACCACACGGCCGGTTGGGTGAGGGGCAGGACTGGGCGAGAAGTTTTCCGATACCAAAAAGTCGCCGTTCGGCAGGACGAGCAAATCGAACGGGGTGCCGGCTAGCGTCCCAAGCTCGCGCTCGAAGGCTCCTTTTTGCGAATAGAGCAAGATTTTGTGGTTGACGAAGTCCCCGACGACCACCTCTCCAGTTGGCAACTGGCCCAGGCCGTTCGGACTCACCAACGGCCCCCCTTGCGCGAACACGCCTAGATAGGCTCCGGTTGCCGCGTTGTACCGAAGAATCTTTCCATTGCCGGAGCTTCCGACGAGCAGCTCTTCGTGGGTCGAGCTTCCCGAACCAGAACCTCCGCAACCGGCAAGCGCCATTGCCAAAGCAACGACATAGGCGAACAAAACGAAACGACGCATCGATAACCCCCTCGGGGCAAGGCCCCGTGATAGGATACTAAGCGCCATGTCTACCATGCGGCCCTCGCTACTCATTTTTGCCCTTTTAAGCGTGACCGCCTACGCCCAGGACACTCTTCAGACCATGCCCCGATACGACCGTTACGAGAAGCTTCGCCGTGAGATTGCCGGTTCCGTCAAGCGAGGAAATCTCGTAACCGACTGGTCGGAAGATTCCAAGTTCATCACCTACTCTCGCGATGGGAAGCGGTACCGCTTCGATGTGGAGAAAGGGGTGGAGAGTGAGGCGACCGAAGATGGGTCGGGTAGCGGACGCCAGGCAAACCGGCCGCGCCGCAATCCGGAGCGTGGCCGCCAGTTCGACACTGCGTTCAGCGCGGATGGGAAGCGCAAAGCGGTAACTCGCGACCGAAACGTTTACGTGAGCGATGCCGCGGGGCGGAACGAGGTAGCGGTGACCACGGATGGAAGCGAGAAAGACCGAACCAAGTACGGCATCGCGAGCTGGGTCTACGGCGAAGAGCTAGGGGTGCGGGAGGCGATGTGGTGGTCGCCGGATGGATCGAAGCTTGCCTTCTACAAGTTCGACGAATCGAAAGTTAAGGACTACTACCTGCAGTATTCCCAGACCAAGGTTCAGGACACGTTGGACGTGGAAGCGTATCCAAAGGCGGGAGCTCCGAACCCGGTGGTGACGCTGTTCGTGTACGACTTGGCTTCGAAGAAAACGACGACCATCGACACGCGGTTCGACGCTCCGACGATGGGCGAATATGTGTTCGACGTGCGCTGGTCGCCCGATGGGAAGGCGCTGCTCTTTAACCGAACGAACCGGAAGCAGAACGTTCTACAGCTTTGCGCGGCCGACCCGGAGTCGGGCACTCCTCGGGTGATCGTTAGCGAGTCACAGACTCAGAGTTGGGCGGAAAATCATCCGGCGATGCAGTTCTTGAAGGATGGACACCGGTTCATCTGGGGTTCTGAACGCAACGGTTTCGACAATCTATATCTGTACGATATCGATGGCAAACTGTTAAATAATATTACACAACACTCCTTCGACGTCGAACGGGTGGTGCGGGTATCGGAGGACGAGAAGACGGTTTGGTATACCGCGCGAAGCGGAGAAAACCCTTACCTGATGCAGCTTCACCGGGTGGGAATCGACGGGCGTGGCGATAAACGCTTGACCGACCCGAAGCTTAGCCATTCGATCTCGTTGTCTCCCGATACTCATCGCTTCGTCGACGTGCAGCAAGCGGTGGACGTGGCGCCTTCCACGCTGCTCAGAGACGAAGACGGAAAGGAGATCAAGACGCTCGCAACGAGCGATACTTCTAAGTTCGATGAGCTGAAGCTACGCAAAGTCGAGCGATTTACCTTTCCGGTGGCGGACGGGAAGACGCAGTGTTATGGGACGATGTCGTATCCCTCCGACTTCGATCCGGCCAAGAAATACCCTTTGATTGTCTCGGTCTACGGAGGCCCCGAATCGAGTGGGGGCGCGGAGACGTTCCAGACTCCCAATCCGATTACCGAGCTCGGCTTCTTGCACGTTTGGCTTGATGGGCGGGGGACCAACGGGCGGGGAAAGGCGTTTCGCGACGCGGTGTACGGGAAGCTTGGGGTGGTAGAGATCGACGACCAGGCGGCGGGCGTTCAGGAGTTAGCTAAGAGACCTTACGTCGACGGAAAGCGGGTCGGGATCTACGGAACGTCGTACGGGGGGTACGCCTCGGTCATGGCGATCCTTCGCCACCCGGAGACGTTCCAAGTGGCCTGTGCGAGCTCGCCGGTTACCGATTGGCTGAACTACGACTCAATCTACACGGAGCGGTTCATGGGGCTCCCGTGGGAGAACGAGAACAAAGCAGGCTACGACGCGGGTTCGGCGATGACCTATGCCAACAAACTCGCCGGCAAGCTGATGCTGTACTACGGCACGGCCGACAACAACGTGCACCCCGCGAACACCATCCAGTTGGTCCAGGCACTGGAGACTCATGGTAAACGGTACGACCTCCAGATCGGGCCGGACCGGGGGCATACCGGCATGAACTCGACTCGGATGTGGGAGTATTTCGTGACCCACCTCATTCTCAATGAGCCGAAGACGGATGCGTTGGCGGTGGTGTGGAAGGGGAGAGGTGCTAGGCGCTAGGCGTTATGGCGCTGGGCATGAAAGATATTAGGTTCATCGGCAAGGTGCCGATGCTACGACGCCCAACGCCCAACGCCCAACGCCTACCCTTCCTCTTCCTCCTCTCCGCCTCCGCGGCGGCCGCCGGCGGTGTTTAGGGGGACTTCTTTCGGGGTTACGGGGCTGATGCTCTTGCCTTTGAGAAGTGCGTTGAATCCGGTCACCTCGCGGGTCTCTAGTCGCTTCAGAGAGTCTAGTTGGACCTGGAGCTGCTTTGAGAGGATGCGGAAGACCTCGCGGGCTTGCGTTGAGGGGCGCATGTTGCCGGAGAGGACGGTGCCGAGGACGCCGGCGAGTTTGTCGTTGAGCTTGATCGGGAAGTTCAAAGGGTCTTGGCCGCTTCGGCTTCGGTATTGATAGATCTCCCCTTCGACGGCGGTTAGTTGGTCTTTAAGGGCGGTTCCGTGCGCGGTTACGGTCGCATCCCCCTTGCTGTCCGCGATCGCGCGGTCGATCTGGGCTTTCGTGTCGCGGATCCGGACCACGGCCAAGTTCGCGTCGTTGACGCGGTTGGATATCTGCGTAGCAAGATCGAACTGCTCCTGGAGATCGGCTTCGCTCGCCTCCACTCGCGGATCTTTCAGCAGACGGAACGATTTCGACTCGCTGACGCCGTCCGCCGTCATCTTCACCGCATACGTTCCCGGCGGAGCCGAGATCGGGCGGGAGAAGCCGGCCCAAAAGATCATTCCGGGGAAGGTGCCGAAGCCGGGCTTGCTCAGGCCGGCGGTTGCGGTGTGGAAACCTGGATCGGTGTCGCCCGCGACTGCCCCCAACTTCTCGCCCCGCCGATCGAAGAATTCAAAGTTGACGCTCTTTGCGGCGGCCGGCAGGTAATAGTCGATTTGGGCGCGAGCTCCGCCCAGGCGGTAACGGTCGATCGGGTCGTAAAGAATCGGTTTGGTCGCAGGTCCGGCGGTGAGGTGGGCGAGACGGGAGGTGCCGTGCATGATCCAGAACGACCGCCCGTGGGTAGCGGCGATCAGGTCGTCGTCTTTCAGCGCGAGGTCGTGGACCGGGCAGAGGGGGAGATTCTTTTGGAGCGACCGCCAGCTTCCACCATCGTCGAAGCTGATGTAGGCACCGCTTTCGGTCCCGGCGTAAAGCAGGCCGGGGCGATGGAGATCCTCCCGGCAGACCCTCGCGAAGGCTCCATTCGGAATTCCGCGGACGATCTTGGTCCAGGTGCGGCCATAGTCGTGCGTTCGATATATGTAGGGCGTAAGGTCGTCGTTCTGGTAGTTATTGGCGGCGACGTAGGCGGTTGCCGGATCGTGCGGGGAGGCCTCGACGATGCTGATCCTTGCCCAGGTTGGAAGCCCGGCGGGGGTTACGTTTTGCCAGTTCCGGCCCCCGTTCTGCGTGACCTGAACAAGTCCGTCGTCGGTACCGACCCAGATCACTCCTTTTCGGCGAGGCGACTCGGCGACGGTGAAAATGGTGTCGTAGTACTCGATGCTCGTGTTGTCTTGCGTCAGCGGCCCACCGGACGAGGCTTGCTTCGTTCGGTCGTTGCGCGTGAGGTCGGGGGAGATCCGTTGCCAGCTATGCCCTCGGTCTGAGGTTTTCAGCAGGTATTGCGAGGCAGTGTAGAGCACGTTCGGGTCGTGAGGGGAGGTCACGATTGGGAAAGTCCACTGGAAGCGGTGAACGAGGTCCGCGGCTCCGTGGCCCATGGGGTTGTCCGGCCATGGGTCAATCTCGCGCGATTGGCGTGTGCGAGAGTTCACTTCGGAGATGTTCCCGCCGTAGTTGCCGCCGTAAACGACGTCCGGATCGTCCCAGCGGACCGCGATGTAGCCGCTTTCGCCGCCGGCGGTTCCTTCGAAGTTTCGCTTATCCGGGGTGTCGACTTGGTCGGGCGACAGCTTGACCGAGCTGTTGTCCTGCTGGGAGCCGTAGATTCGGTACGGGAAGGCGTTATCGGCGACCACGTGGTAGAGCTGGGCGGTCGGCATCGTTTCCCGAGTCCAAGTTTTGCCGCCATCCGTGGACACATTCGCGCCGCCGTCGTTCGACTCGATCATGTGGGACGGGTCGTCGGGATTGATCCAGAGGTCGTGGTTATCGCCGTGCGAAGGGCGCAAAGAGCTCCACGTCTTGCCACCGTCGGTGGATCTGCCGAAGCCGACGTTGAGGCAGTAGACCTTGTCGACCTCCTTGGGATCGGCGTAGATGTGGGTGTAGTACCAGGCGCGCTGGCGGTATTCGCTGCTCTCGTTCACGCGGGACCACGTGGCGCCGGCGTCGTCCGATCTAAAGATGCCGCCGTCGGCGGCTTCGATGTTCGCGTAGATGCGTTCCCGTTTCGCGGCCGAGACGGAGACGCCGATTTTTCCCACAACGCCCTTGGGCAACCCGGGCATCCGAGTGATGTCGACCCAGGTACGACCGGCGTCCGTGCTCTTCCAAAGCTTGCTTCCCGGACCGCCGCTGCTCAGTTTGTAGGGGGTTCGCCAAGCCTCCCATGTGGAGGCGTAAAGCGTGTTCGAGTCGGCCGGGTCCATCACCAGGTCTACCGCTCCGGCCTGTTCGCTTTCGTATAACACTTTGGTCCAAGTTCCGCCGCCGTCGGTGCTCTTGAACACTCCTCGCTCCGGAGTTTTTCCGTAGACGTGGCCGAGGGCGGCGACGTAGACGACGTCGGGATTTTTGGGGTCCACGACAATTCGGGAGACGGTGCGCGTTTGCGCGAGGCCGAGATGACGCCAGGTCTTGCCAGCGTCAGTCGACTTGTAGATTCCATCGCCTTCGGAAATGTCTCCGCGGATGTCGCGCTCGCCCATCCCGGCGTAAATCACATCCGGGTTCGATTCGCTTACCGCCACCGCGCCCACGGATGAGGAGCTGAAAAATCCGTCGGAGACGCAGCTCCAGGAAGCACCGGCGTCGGTGCTTTTCCAAAGCCCGCCTCCGGTCGCGCCGAAATAGAACTCGTTGGGACGGGTTCTTACGCCGGTGCAGGCGACTGAGCGTCCGCCGCGGTTAGGACCGACGAGGGTCCAGGAGAGATCCTTGTAGTTGGCGGGGTCGAAACCCTGAGCCAAACCGGATGCGACTAGGGAAAGAGCGAGACACGAGAGCGGAATCTTCATAACAAGACCGTAATGGATCGTACGTTACCTGTGGCGTGGGTGGCGAGCCCATCGTATTTGGAGGGGAATTGCCCGGCCGGTGGCCGGACCCTGCCCGACGGCGCGTCGGGAGGGATCGGGTAGCGTTCCACGTACGTCAGGACTTCTTGGCTCGTTCTTCGCGGGCGGTGTGGCGTTGTTTTTGCCAGTAGTAGTCGGCGGGTTTTTCGCGGGGGGTGGCGGGGAGGCCGCCCATCATGATCCAGGCTCGCCGCGGGATGTCGGAGACGTTTCCCGGAGCGTAGTGGAGGGTTCGCTGGTGGTGGATGGTGCAGCCACCGGCGCGAAGCGGCGCGCCGACGGCGCCGCTGAGGTCGAGATTGAATGCCGGGTCGAGCTCCAGGCCGTGGACTCGGGGGTCGTTACCGATCGGCCGGTGGGGGTGGATTTCCGATTTGTGGGAACCGGGGACGAAGTGCATGCATCCGGAGGCGGCGTCTACGTCTTGGAGCGGCATCCAGATACTTAGGGAGGTGTAGTCGAGCGCGGGGTCCCAATACGCTTCGTCTTGATGCCAAGGGGTCGGCGAGCCGTAGCGGGCCGGTTTGAGAATCGCGTGGTCGCCTCGTCCGGCTCCTTCCTGTCCCCAAAGCTGCGCCATGATCGCGCCGCCGTTCGCCCAAGCGAGGGTTTCCAGCATTTCGGGAGCGTATTGGCTGGGACCCAAGATTTGGGGCAGCTTCGCGGTTTCTCCCTCTTCGTCGGCGCCGGCGAGGTCGAACTGATCCCCTTTTTCGCGGCCCGCCCGCTCGGAGAAGAGTCGGTCGTAGATCTGGCGAAGATTTTCGAGTTCGTCGGGAGTCGAAATCTGGTCCAGCACCAGGTACCCGTTCTCGTGATAAAAGTGGATCTGCTCGTCGGTGAGTCGGATCGTCGGTTCAATCGGCATGAACCTAGGTTAATCTAATCGAGGATCTATGCCAACCATTCGTACGATCGACGAAACCGCCGCCGGCGCCAAGGTCGAGGGGCCTTCGTTGCAACTCGATCGCGACGAGATGACGGTGCGCGACCTGATCGCGCTGCGGGTTCGAGAAGAGGTGCGCCGATACAACCGCGACCGGCCGGAGAAGTACTACGGCTTGGTCCAGCCAACCGACGTGGAGACGATGTTGAACGGGCCCGCGGCCCGGCGTTTCCAACTGGTCGACGCCGACCACCAAGTACAGGTTGCCCTGAAGGCGTTTCGCGATCAGCGTTTCATCGTGCTCTTGCCGGATGGCCAAGCGGAATCGCTGGAGGACCGGGCGCAATTCTTCGAAGGGGACCAAGTGAGTTTTCTCCGACTGGTGCCGCTGGTTGGTGGCTAAGATTGAGCCTTTTCGACCGGGTTAAGAAGGCGATCGCAGGGTTCACTCCGGAAGTTGCGCGGAGTAGCGACCCATTGGACGCTGAGTTTCGTGCGGTCGATTGATTGCTGGACTTTTACTTGGCGATGGTCCCTCCCAATGCCGTTGGAGGGCAGTTCCTTATTCAACGTCTGGATCAATCGCGGCCAGAAGTTCGGCAAGTGTTGAGGGCTGAAGGCGAGGCCAGGGGGCGGATGGCGATCGCATTGATCGAACGTCGGAGGAATTTCCAGTCGACTGATTGGAGGGACTCTAGACCTTTCTACATAAGGCAGGATATCACCGGCATCGCCAGTTCTGAGAAAAGTGGTCGAAAGGGGCGCGGCCGCTCTACCTGCCGTTCGAGGGAGATGGTGTGCTGGCAATTATTCTCAGCAAGGCAATGATGCTGGCGAAGGACGACAAGATAACCGACGCCTCGATCGTGCACCAGATAAAGAGATAACTAGGTTCCGTTGTCGGTGCCGTACGCCCCGGGGACGGGGTGGTTTCCCTTGTCTAGCTCGCCCTGGAAATCGTCGTGCCGGCCCGGCAGCTTGCCGCCGTCGATGGCAAGCTCGCCGTCGCGTGTGAGTACCCCTTCCTGCTGTTCCGGATGAGCGGCGCCTTCGCCGGTGACGACTTCGCTAAAGCCGTGATTCCCGATATGTTCGTCTCGCCCGCGGTTCTTGTTGGGTCGTGCGGTGTTCGATTCGGTCGAGTTGGTTCGTCCTGCGTTGGTCGACATAGATGCCCTCCGGCTGCCGATGGGCAGCGTTTCGTAACGGTTCTGACCCGTATCCGCTCGTCTGCGTTCCGGCGAACCGGTACCCTGATCGGAATGTTCGATCCCCAGCTACAGGCCGACGTCCTTAATCAGGCGCTTCCTTATATCCAGGCGTTTCGCGGGCAAACGTTCGTGGTGAAGTACGGAGGAAGCGCGATGGGGAACGCGGCGCTGATGGAAGGGGTGATCCGAAACGTCCTTCTGCTTCAATTGGTCGGCGTTCGCCCGATCCTCGTGCACGGCGGGGGACCGGAGATCGACTCGTGGCTCAATAAACTCGGTATTGAGAAGCGAACGCTCGGCGGGCTGAGGGTGACGGACGAACCGACAATGGACGTGGTCGAGATGGCGCTCGCCGGCAGAGCGAACAAGTCCCTCGTGGCCGAGGTTCAGCGGCTAGGGGGGCGGGCGATCGGATTATCGGGCCGCGACGCCGATCTGCTCCAGGCGGTGCCGGTCTCCTCGGAGCTCGGGCGGGTCGGGGCGGTTACTCAGGTCGATCCGGATGTGCTGAAGGTGGCGACCGAGGCCGGTTACATCCCGGTCGTCTGTTCGGTGGCGACGGACGCCGAGCACCGTGCCCTCAACGTAAACGCCGACACGGCGGCGGCGGCGATCGCGGGCGCGGTTGGGGCCTCCAAGCTGATCTTGCTTACGGACACGGATGGGGTTCTGGCCGACAAGGACGATAAGGAATCGACGATTTCGACGCTGACTCAGGCGGAGGCGCAGTCGATGATCGATACGGGAAGAGCGGATCGGGGGATGATCCCGAAGCTAGAGGCGGCACTTACCGCGCTGAAACATGGCGTCGGGAGCGTGCACATGATCAACGGCGGAACCCCGAACGGGCTTCTGATCGAGGTCTTCACCGATCGAGGGATCGGGACGATGATGGCGGCTCACTAGGGATTCGGGTGTTTGGTTTGAGGCATCGGGGTGCGTGGTAGGGAGCCGTAGGTTATGAGTCAACCGGCGGCTTCGGCGTAGCTGGAGACCAGCGGTCCGCCGGACTCCCTCACCCCAAACCCCCTCTCCCTCGTCGGGCACATGCATCCCGAGGAGGTAGAGGGGGCTCCCGAGGCTTGGGTTTGGAGGGGCTTTGGGTTATTCGGGGCGAGGGAACGGGATGAGGCGTCCTGAGAATCCGTTGCTTGGAGACCACTCGTACATGCCTGCGTAGCGGGAGTGGGAGCCGCCTTGGCATACGGCGGTGTGTCTCACGAAGACCGGCTCGGGGAGCACGGTGTGGGAATGGCCGCCGAGGATGGCGTCGAAGATCGGAACCTGCTCGGCTAGTTCGAGATCTTGGCGGTGGCCGATATGAGTGAGAGCGATGAGAAGGTCGACTTGCGGTCGAAGCTGTTCGCCCAGCTCGCGAGCGGTGGGGATCGGCGGATCCCAGAGGTAGGCGCTCACGGCTTGAGAGCGCATTCGCTCGGTCACCATCGGCACCATTACGGCGACGATCCCGATTCGAATGTCGTTCGACTCCAGCACGAGTGTCCGCGGGAGCGGGTAGGTCCCGTCCTTCCGGCGCAGATTTCCGCAGAGCACCGGATGGGCGGCGCCGGCGATCTTGGCGTGAAACGCCGACTCGAGGACATGGGTTTCCCGGTTTCCGAGCACACTCGCGTTGCAACGAAGCCGATCGAGCTCCGCCCAAACGGGCTCCCGCTTCATTGGGATCCCCAGGTTTCCAGTTCGAATGGCGTCGCCGGAATCGAAATAGAGGTCGGCGCTTTGGCGAAGGGCGGACAGGCTGGCCGCCCGTTCCGGAGTCAACGTGCCGTGCAAATCGTTTGTGTGGAGAATTCGCACCGGCATGGGATGCTCCAAATTATCCTTATTCTGCGACAAGGCACGTATAATGGAACCGGCCCTATGGGCCGGTACGTTACTAAACGAGAAGACCTATGAACAAGATCGCGATTTTAGCCATCGTCTCCGCCGCCCTCGTTGGCAGCGCGTTCGCCCAGGGGGGCGCCAAGAAGGCCGCTACCCCCAAGACCATCAAGTGCGCCGTGATGCCGGGTAACAGCCTGGACATCGCCAAGGCCACCAAGGCCGGCATGTTTGCCGATTATAAGGGCAAGCGCTATTTCTTCTGCTGCGCCGGCTGCCCGGACGCCTTCAAGAAGGATCCGGCCAAGTATGCCAAGGGCGCGAGCATCCCGACCCCTAAGAAGGCCGCCAAGAAGTAAGTCGAAAGACTAAGCGAAGCGGGGGCGCGATCCTTGTTGGATCGCGCCCCCGCTCTTTTTTATTGGTTTGGCGCTTACTTGTTGATCAGCCGATTGCCGACGGCGTCGATCAGCAGCATCAGCGCAAGGAAGGAGATGCCGGTGATCAGCGTGGCTCTCGACATATAGTCGTCGAAGCTCGCCTTGCCCTTGAACGTCGTACGCACGCTGCCGCCGCCCGACATGGCATCGCCTTTGCCGGTGATAAGGACCAGGAGCGAGAAGAGAACCGCCACCAGAATGGCGAACCCAATTAAGACGTTGTACAGAGTATTCAAGTGCGTAGCCTCGGAACGGTGGAGTTTACCTCGCTCCGTCAGGCGATGTTCCAGCCGAAGATCTGAGAGAGTCCCCAAACGACGAAGGTGACCAGCGCACTTCCGGCGAAGATATGAAAGAGCCCGCTATTCCACAGCCGCTGAGGAATCGTCGGCGCCGCCACGCGAGCCTGCGAATACTTTTCGAGCAGCTCGTTGGCGGCGTCGATGCCGCTTTGGATTTGCTTCTCCGTGGGCCGCCGGGTGGTGACGTACTGCTGCATCCACGAACCGAGCGGAACCCACAACATTCTGGCTGTGAGTCCAGCGACCACAAGCCGGATTCCCTCGGAAGAGACCCAGGGGGTGGTGTAGATGAATGTAAACAGCAAGGCGCCCACCGCGATATTCGTACCGCACCTTGGATGGACGCGGGGCATGCGGCGAACGACGGAAGGGGTGAGCTCTTCACCCCGCTCGATCGCGTGCACCACCATATGCTCGGCGCCGTGGGTTCCCGCCAGCGGCAGGATTCTCATCACGGCAAAAAAGACGGCAAGGGACAGCACCGACGCGACGACGTAGGCCGGCGTCTCGTGCATCCCCAGTTTCTCTAGCCATGCACCCATCGGATTGAGGGCGAGGTTGGCCAGGATGAGGAGGGTGGAGAGCAAGATGCCGGTGGTGACCAGCGGCAGACCCCGAGCGCCGGCCGGGATCGCACCATTCGTCAGGTACACGCCGAAAGGGGTGGCCATTCCACCCACCACTCCGGGGCGAGGGAGCGATCGCCGGCGCGGATAGAGGTCGGCGGCAGCGATGATCCCCATAGGGCGGCCGAAGTCGTCGACGACGACGAGCGGTAATCCATCGCCATCGGCAAGGCGGCGCAATGCTTCCGCCGCCGTCGCGTACGGAGCGATCGTCTCGGCGGAAATCGCGGCCCGCTCCGCCGGTTCGAGGTGGGGGATCGCGTCGATCAATGCGCGGGCGAGCGAGGCGTCGGTGACGACTCCGCGCAATATTCCGTGTTGGACCACGGGCAGCAAACCGCAGCCATTTCTCAACAATTCCGAAGCCGCTCGCTCGAGCGTATCCTCGGGCGCGATATCGGTGGTCGGGCGCATGAGCGAGCCAACCGGGGCGGCCAGAGAGACGGGTTGATACGAAGCTGTCAGCACGGTAGGGGCGCGCACGTATTCTACTTACGCCGCGACTCGCTTCGCGCTTCGACCATAATCGGCTCCATCAGCCAGATGAAGAGAATTGGTGTCATCACAAGCGGAGGGGACGCTCCGGGGATGAACGCGGCGCTTCGAGCCGTCGTAAGGGCGGCCTTGGGACGTGGGGCGGAAGTGATCGGCTTCAACCACGGGTACGAGGGGCTTATCAACGACGAGAGCCGCAACCTCGATTCCCCCAGTGTGGGCGGAATCATCGACCGGGGCGGCACTATTCTTCGCACCGCACGCAGCGCTGCCTTTATGACCAGGGAGGGGCGCGATCAGGCGATGGCCGTTTTGATCAAAAACGGGTGCGAGGGGCTCGTGGTCATCGGCGGAGATGGTTCGCTGACCGGGGCTTTAAAACTTCAAGAAGAATTTGACTATCCGGTTTGCGGGGTTCCAGGCTCCATCGATAACGATATTTCGGGCACCGATTTTTCGATCGGGTTCGATACGGCGGTGAATACCGCGGTCGATGCCATCGACCGGGTACGAGATACCGCTTACTCGCACGAGCGGGTCTTCGTCATCGAGGTGATGGGGCGCCGGAACGGCTTTATCGCGTTGGAAGCCGGCCTTGCCGGGGGCGCGGAGGCGATCCTTGTGCCCGAAATGCCGTTCTCTTTGCCGGATATCGGAGCGGAGCTTTTGGAAGCCGCCAGCAAAGGGAAGCGAAGCTCGATTATCGTGGTCGCCGAAGGGGCCGCGAAGGCCGACGACGTTCGGGAGGCGCTTTCGGAATGCACCGGTTTTGAATGCCGCGCAGTGGTGCTGGGGCACATGCAGCGGGGCGGGAGTCCTACCGCGTTCGACCGCGTTTTGGCCCTTCGGCTCGGCCACCTGGCGACGAACCGCCTTCTCAGTGGCTTTCGCGGCGAAATGGCCGGCCTGGCCGGAAATCTGCTGGTCAGCCATCCGCTCACCTTCGTCTTAAGCAGCGAACGTCAGATCGATCCGGAGAAGCTGCTTTTATCGGAAGCGATGGCGCAGTAGGGCGCTCTTTACAACGTAAACCAAAACGTGGCGCCCGATCCTTCGATCGCCTCGGCGCGAACCGTGCCTCCATGGCGTTCGATGATCCGTTTGACGTTGGCGAGCCCGATCCCGGTGCCGGGATATTCGTCTTCCCGGTGCAGCCTTTCGAATGGGCGGAAGAGCTTATCGACAAACCGCGGATCGAAGCCGACGCCGTTGTCCCGAACGAAGAAAGCCCCTTCCTGGATTCCGAACTCGATCACCGCGGTTTCCCGGCTGCGGCTGAACTTGACCGCGTTTTCCAGTAAGTTTTGCAATGTGAGACGCAACAACTGCCCGTCGCCCTGAACGGTGAGGTTCCGACAAACAATGAACTCGATCTTCCGGTCCGAGTGACGGTCCTTAAGCTCGGCGGCGAGCGAGGAAACAATATCGCTTAGGTCAACCTCGGCCCGGTTTAGGTGGGTGCGACCGAGGCGGGAGAATTGAAGTAAATCGTCGATCAGATCGCCCATTCGCTTCGCCGCGCGGCCAAGACGGTCGAGCTGGTCCACCGCTTCCTCGTCCAAGTTTCCGCGCTGCTCCTCGATCAATATTCTCGAGCTGGCCATCATCGCGCGTAGCGGCGATCGAAGGTCGTGAGAGACCGTATAGCAGAACCCTTCCATGTCGTCTTTGGCCGCCTGCAGCTCCTGCGTTCGCTCGACGACGCGCGATTCCAACTCCTCGTTGAGTCGCAGCATCTCACGGTCGGCGCGTGCGTGCTCCACCGCGTGCCATGCTCGCTGAGCCACCGTCTCCAAAAGGGCGACGTCTTGTGGGTCCCAGCTCCGGGGCGTTTTCGAGAGGACCGCAAGGGCGGCGACGAGCCGGCCCCTTCGGATAAGCGGAACGCAGGCGAGGGCTCGGACCTCGAGGCTGGCATACCCTTCGAGCGACTTTGCCGTACGCAAATCGTTCTCGACGTCACGAATGAGGACGGTCCGCCCATCCCTCAGGTCGTCTACAACGGTTCCGAAATCGCGCATTAGGTGCATTCCGGCGAGGCTGGCGCAATTCTCAGCGTAGTCTCGCTCGACACTTACGCATTCGCCGGTGGAATCGAATTCGCCGTAAGCCGCCCGGCTTGCGCCGAGAAATTGTCCGATCCTCCCCACTACGGTGTCCACTACTTCGATCGGATCGCTCATCGCCCGAATCCGGTCGCTGAGGTCCATGAGGAACGAGCGGCGATCGTCCTCCTGCTTCCGGTCCGTGATGTCCCGGTATGCGACGCCGATGCCGTCGGCGGCGGGAAAGACGTCCACATCGAACCAGCCCGCCTTTCCGTCCACTTCGAAGTGAAGCGGGATCCGGTCGGCCATGACTTTCTGGAAGAGTGGGCGGTACCACTCGTCCCACATGCCCGGCAACTCGGTCCATAGCTCCGTTCCGATGAGATCGTTCGGGGCTCGGTTCATGGAAGCAAAGCAGTTTCGATTTACGTAGACGAATCGAAAATCTCGATCCAGCAGGAAGAGCGCATCCCGGACCCCTTCGGTGACGGCGACCATCCGTCGCTCGGTTTGTCTGAGGTCGTTTTGGATCCGAATCTCTTCGGTCCTGTCGATCGAGATCACGAGCGTCATCGAGCGGCCATTGTATTGAACTGAGCGCGTGACGATCTCGACGTCGAGGAGAGCTCCGTCGCGACGGCGGTGCTTCCACATCCCGCGATCGATGCCCTTGCCGGCTTGGGCCCGCAGATGCGATAGGACCTCGGCAAGATCGTCAGCGACGACCAAATCTGAGACCTGGAGGCGAAGAAACTCCTCCTTCGTGTAGCCGTAGAGGTCGCAGCTCGCCTGGTTGGCGGCCACATAGAACAGCGTGTCCAGATCTACGATCCGGGCCGCTACCGGGATCTCGTCAAGGTCAAGCCGTGCGACCTCTACACACGAAGTTTCTTCCGTCTTCGCCAACTCCCCAATACATTCTACGGGAGGTCGGAGGTGAAACGTCTGCCGATAGAATTAATGAGCGGCATGACGGACTTCGGATTCTCGCACGAGCCAGTAGGCGAACTCTTCGCTGTAGCCTCTTTCGATGTACATGCGCGCCAGGGCCATGTCCTCTACGTCCGGGTCTTCGAGGTAATCCAACGCCTCGCGGATGAGCATGTCGAAGGAGACCGGGCTTCGGCGCAGCTCTTCTTCGATCTCCGGTGTCGGAGGAACCTCGTACTTGGTCGTCGGCATATCCGAAGTGACGAACCTTCCGGGGGTCGGGTTCGGACCCAGCATTTCACCGCAAAGTTCGGGTCGTCGGGGCCAGCCGGGCTATGTCGTGCGTATAGATCAAATGGACGCTACGGAGCCTCGCCGGTGGCCGAAAGAATATTTTTTCGACGCTTTGCGATTTACTAAGGCAGAATCAATAAAGAAATGAAGCGCGCTCTCTTGGCCCTAACCCTACTCGCCGGCGCATCGCTGGCTTCCGCCGACGGCTGGCTGACCTCTTACGACGAGGCGCTGAAGCAGTCGAAGAAGAGCGGAAAGCCGGTGTTGGTAAATTTCACGGGCTCGGACTGGTGCACCTTCTGTATTCAACTTGACAAGGAAGTCTTCACCAAGCCGGTTTTTCGAGACTGGGCGAAGAAGAATGTGATCCTGCTTCGACTGGACTTCCCCCACAAGCCACAGCCTGCGAAGGTCGCCAAGACGAACCAGGGAATCGCGATGCGGTACGGGATTACCGGGTTTCCCACGATCCTCTTTCTCTCCGCGACCGGCAATGTGATTGGCCACTACGGCTACGATCGAGGCGGGCCAACTTATTGGACGAAGAACGCCGAAGCGATCTTAAAGATGGGCGCCCGGCAAGGGGCTTGATCATCGGCACGCTGGAGGTGGAGCTAAGGCTGGACGGCTGCTTCAACCTCAAGGAGAAACGCCGGGTCCTGCAGAGCCTTTTGCAACGCCTGCGGAACGAAACGGGGGTTGCGGTCGCGGAAATTGCGGACCATGATCTGTGGAATAGCGCCGTCGTCGGCATCGCCACCGTCTCGGCCCACGTTTCGACCATCGAGAGCGTGTTAGATCATGTCCTCTCGCGTATCGACGCCGACCCGGGGGTGGAGATCGTCTCGCTCGATCGGCGGGTCGAGCGTACATAGAGGGGTAACGCGTGAAACGTCGCGCGCGGGCGACGGCTACCGGCTTCGCCGTCCAGACATTCCTCACCCCGGCCCTCTCCCTTCATCGCACATACGTCCGACGAGAGGTGAGGGAGACGGACTCCCTCACCCCCAACCCCTCTCCCTCGTCCAGCACATACATCTGGAGGAGGGAGAGGGGGCTCCGGAGGACTCGGGGGGAGCATCCATATTTCAGATGGATGTCATTTTAGATCTTTATCTTATACAGATGTACTTCGTAGGCGGAGAAGTGATCGGTGAAGGCGCCTTTGGCTAGTGGGACTGATCGATTTTCGTCTAGGACTGTTGTTTGATTGGTTCGGGAGGGGGTGAAAATCTCGGCTTGTGTCGGAGTGCTGGTCATGTTTATGGCGAAGATGTATAGCTCTTTGCCTTTTTTCTTGACCAAAACGTCGACGGTGGATCCGCCTCCGGCGACCTTGACTACGTCTTGAGCGTCGGGAGAGTTTAGTACAGGGGCGAGACTCTGAACCTGCTCATTGATCGCCTTGACTGCTTTCGACATTTCTTCGTCGGCGAGGATTCCGGCCTCGATGAAGGTGGGGGCAAATTGGTGGGAGAAGTAGATCAAACCCTGGGCGCCGTGGATGAGGGCCATCCAGACGAGGGTTTTCGTTTGAGCGGGGGTTGGCTTGGTCGCTGGGTTCGAGATCCGCGTTGCTTCGATGCATGCCCATACACGTTGCGCGGGCCGGGTCCATTTGCGGAGCCGGGCGGTTCCCTGCCCTACGTACCAAAGATTTCCTTGCACCGGGGGTGGGGAAGTCACCGGATAGATGTCGAAGGAGGCGATATCCGCGCCCTTTGCGTATGCGGCGTAGTCTTCGGGGTGCCGAGTCCGGACTCCGCGTCCAAACCAGTCGTCCCAAGCGACGCCCTGGCCCAGATTCAAGAGGACCGGTCGCGATGAGTCGGTCTGCCGGATCCGGGCGTAGCCTTGCACGACCTGATCGGGCAGAATCGGCGGTCCGTATCCTTTACCGTCGGGCAAGGGTTGGGCGTTGTCGGGCTCGTCCTGGTGCATCCAACCGGCAATGATCTTCCGGTCGAGGTGGGCCTTTGCCCAGTCGTTCATCTCGCAGGCAACCGGCATTTTCGCCTTTTCGAGCGCGGCGATCTGCTCGCCCGTGGGACCTTGCCAGAGGCCGACGTAGAGGTTGATTCCGATCGCTTGGTACCGGGGGGCGTTGGCGGGAGACTGCAGCCAAACGCCGATCGGAAAGTACGACGGGTCCCCTCCCAAGAGCGGGGAGGTCAGGAGTAGGGCAGCGAGGATCACGGCTAGCGCACCCGGCCATTCGGCCCGAAGTTGGCGGAATAGTAATTGACGTGGTGGGATCCCGGTTCGAAGATTTCGTCGACCGCTTTGAGGAGTTTCGGACTCAACTTGCGCTCGCAAGCCGCGGCGGATTCGCGTAGCTGCTGCTCCGACCTCGCCCCGATGATCGGGCTTGTGATTCCCGGCTGACTGGCTACCCATGCGAGGCTGAGGGTGGCGAGCGACATTTCGTTTCTTTCCGCCAATGCCTTTAGCCGTCGCAGCTTGGCAACGGGAACTTGCTTGAGGCGGCCGCCCGGGTCGCTTGCGGAGTAGCGGGCTCCTTTGGTTCCCGGCTCCAGATACTTCCCGCTTAGCATCCCGCCGGCGAGCGGGGACCAAGGGATTACGCCGTAATCGTAGGTTCGGCAAAACGGCAGCAGCTCGCGTTCGACGCGGCGGTCGAGCAGGTTATAGGGCGGCTGCTCCGTAACGAACCCGGCCGCGCCGAGCTCTTTCGCGACGTAGTGCGCTTCGCAGACTTGCCAGGCGGCGAAGGTGGAGCATCCCGCATAGCGGATCTTGCCAGCGCGGCGCAAATCGTCCAATGCTCGCAGGGTTTCGTCGATCGGAACCGCGGGCTGGGGACGGTGGATTTGGTAGAGGTCGATCCAGTCGGTTCCGAGGCGGCGCAAGCTGGCGTCGCATGCTTCGACAATATGACGGTAGCTGTTCCCCCATGCGTTTGGGTCCGCGTCGTCCATTTTCCCGTGGCACTTCGTGGCGAGAACCACTCGGTCACGGCGACCCTTGAGCGCCTTGCCAAGAATCGTTTCGCTGACCCCGCGGGCGTAGACGTCCGCAGTGTCGAAGAAATTGATGCCGATATCGTTCGCGACGTGGGTCAGGCGGATCGCCTCTTCTTCGTGAGACCCCCAATCGTCCGGCTCCCAACCGAACGTCATCGTTCCCATACAGGCTACCGAGACCTGAACTCCGGTTCGTCCAAGCGAGCGATACTCCATTCCGCTCGGTTTACCTCTCTTCAGGAGCAAGATCGAACAAACTTCGGGCGCGAGCACGTGATATTGTTGTTGTGAAGGGAGGATAGGAATAAATCATGAAGAATCAGAGGATTTTCACGGTCATCGCATTGGTTGCAGTTGCGGCGTGCGCTTCGGCGGAGGACGCCAAAAAGGCGATGCAAGGGATGGCCGCCGCATTCGATAAGGCGGTCATGGCAAAGGATCTGTCGTGGTTCGAGAAGACGGCGGCTCCGGACTACCACGAGATTGGTTTGAACGGCAGCCACATGGATCGGAAAGGCTCCATCGACACGATGAAGCAGATGTTCCAGATGATGACGGTCAAGAGCATTAAGAGCAAGATCGTCAGCGTGAAGCAGACCGGCAATACGATCAAAGCGGTTTGCGACACTAAGATGTCCGGCGAGATGATGGCGCCGAAGGCCAAGAAGCCGATGGTAATGAAGTCGAGCATGCGCTACCAAGAGCTGTGGAAGAAAGAGGGCGGCGCTTGGAAGATCCACGAGTTGAAGTCGATCACCGAGAACACGACCATCGACGGCAAGAAAGTTAAGGGCGGTATGTAGATCCGTGGGCTTTGCGCCTTTGCGAAAAATCTCTCTTTCCCGGAGTTTCTCGCAAAGGCGCGAAGACGCAAAGGAGTCTCAACGGGGCGTTGCGGATTTCTTAAACGTCGGACGAGATTGGAGCCCCAGCGGGTGGATTGGAGGGTGCGTCGTCGTGCCATAATCAACTGAAAAGCCAAGGAGCCCCAATGCCCGCTTTTCGCGAAGGTCTTAGCTTCGACGACGTTCTTCTACTTCCTAAAGAAACTCAAGTTCTGCCGAGTGAGGTCGATCTTTCGACCCCTTTTCTTCCCGGCATCACCCTGAAAGTTCCGATCGTGTCCGCCCCGATGGACACCGTCACCGACGCCCGACTGGCTATCGCCATTGCCCGTGAGGGTGGAGTGGGCGTCCTGCATCGGAACATGACGATCGAGCAGCAGGCCTCCGCCGTGGATCGCGTGAAACGGTCCGAAAGCGGGGTCATCACCAAGCCGTTCAAGCTCGAGGCGGACAAAACGATCCAGGACGCCATGGATCTTATGGAGCGATTCCATATCTCCGGCGTACCGATCGTCTCCACCGACGGCCGCCTAGTGGGGATATTGACGAACCGGGATATCCGGTTCGAAACCGACTATTCCAAGCCGATCTCCTCGAGAATGACATCGAAGGGATTGATCACCGCCTCGGTGGGGACTACCCTCGAACAGGCCCAGGAAATGCTGGCCGAACATCGGATCGAGAAGCTGCCTCTGATCGACGATGAGGGTCAGTTAAAAGGTCTAATCACCATTAAAGATATCCTCAAAGTCGCACGTCATCCGCAGGCGACGAAGGATCGAAAGGGACGTTTGATCGTGGGCGCCGCAATCGGATCGCTTCGTCAGTCCTATGAGCGCGCCAAGGCGCTTCATGACGCGGGCGCCGACTTCATTGTCATCGACGCCGCCCATGGCCACTCGGCCGGGGTGATGAACTGCCTCAAGATGCTCAAGGAACGGTTGCCAGACCTTAAGGTAATCGCCGGCAATGTGGCGACCAAGGAGGGGGTTCGGGCGTTGGCTCAACTCGGGGCGGACGGTTTACGAATCGGCATCGGGGCGGGTTCTATCTGCACGACACGCGTCGTGGCGGGCGTCGGCGTTCCGCAGTTCACCTCCGTAATGGACTGCGCCGAGGAGGCGAACCGACTCGGGGTCCCGACCATTGCGGACGGCGGTATTCGATCTTCGGGCGACGTGGTCAAATGTTTGGCCGCCGGCGCAGGCTCGGTGATGATGGGGAACATGTTCGCCGGGTGCGAAGAGAGCCCCGGCGAGGTCGAGATCTTCCGAAACCGCGCGTACAAGGTTTATCGCGGGATGGGAAGCGTGGGCGCGATGCGCCAAGGCTCTTCCGACCGATATATGCAGGTCAAGGAGGCGGGTGGTGTGATCGTTCCGGAAGGGGTCGAAGGCCGAGTGCCCTTCAAGGGCTCGCTTGCCGACACCATGAACCAGCTTGTCGGCGGCCTCCGGTCCGGCATGGGGTACGTGGGGGCGGAAAGTCTGGAAGAGTTAAGGAATCGCGCAGAATTCCTTAAGATTACGAACGCCGCCCTCCGCGAAAGCCACCCCCACGACGTCCAGATCACCAAGGAGCCACCGAACTACACTTCGCCTTACTCTACGTCCGATAGCGAATAACTCCGGAGCCCTCTCCCTGCTTCGGATGTATGTGCCGAACGAGGGAGGGGGGTTGGGGGTGAGGGAGTCCGGAAGGACCGCTGGCCTCCAGGCCGGCCGACGTAATACCCTCGCCGTTCCCGGAGAGCGAATCTACTCACAGGACGTCGATCGCCATCTTGAGGACTCGCCTTTGCGGGTTTGGCATCGGTAGCGATGCCAGATCATCTGGACGGAACCACCGTAAGTCTGGTGACCTCGTCTCACATCGCACGAGGGAAACCTCGATCGTGATTCGATGGTGGGTCACCGAGTGCCGGATTTGGCCCAGGTGCTGAAGCCAGCCGGGGCCAACGAGCTCGCGGAGCTCGGGGATTTCGGCTTCTGCTAGTGCATCGGTTCTCGGGAACTCCCACATTCCCTGCCACCAGAGCCCTTCGGGAATCTGGCGCAGGCCCAACTCACCTTCGAAGGTTGGTACCCAGACCGCATGTTTCAGGCGCACGGCCTCCCGCTGGGCTTCTTTGGTGGGTAGTTCGTCTACCCGCCATGTTTGACGAGCGACGCACCGGCCTTCAAATGGACAAACTGTGCAATCGGGTTTAACAGGTTTGCAGACTGTAGCCCCGAGTTCCATGAGGGCTTGATTCCAGTCGCCGGGACGGGGCCGGTACAGCTCTCGCCTTGCCCAAGTCCACGCCGCTTTATGAAGCGAAGGCCCCGCGCTGGCGTCCCCGGCAAGGCGCGCGTAGACTCGCTCGACATTTCCATCGACGACCGGCGCCGGGTCCCCATGAGCTATCGAGGCGATTGCGCCAGCGGTGTACGGTCCGACCCCTGGCACCTCCAACCACCCGGTTGCAGTCGTCGGCGTTCCGTGCTCGGCCACCCAACGCGCGCCGGCGAGAAGCAATCGGCAACGTCGGTAGTAGCCGAGCCCTTGCCAAAGGCTTAGCGCCTCCTGCTCATCGGATTCGGCAAGTGCTTGGATAGTGGGGAAGCGGGCTAGCCATCGCTCCCAATAGGGAATGACGGTGGCGACCTGCGTTTGTTGGAGCATCACCTCGCTCACCCAGACCGCGTATGGGTCGCTGGTGCGCCGCCATGGAAGATCACGGCGGTTCTGGTCGTACCACTTGAGCAGCGGGCCCCCGTTCGGTTGGTGGAGGGCGTCGTCGGATCGTGTGCTGCCAAGTCCCGGAGGAGCGGGCTTTGGCATGCTAGCGCGTCATGCCGAGCTGGGCCATCGTCTGCTCGATATCCGGGCTACTTGCGAGCGCGCGGCCGATCACGAGGTAGTCGGCCCCATCCGCCAACGCTTGGCCGGGATCTCCGACTCGCTTCTGGTCGTGGGTATCGCCCTGAGCGAGGCGGATGCCGGGGGTGACGATGACGCCACGCGGTCCGATCGCGGCGCGAATCGACTTGATTTCGTGGGCGGAGCAGACGACGCCGTCGAGCTCGTTCTCGATGGCCAGCTTGGAGAGCTGCACCATATGCTCCTCCAATTCTCGATTGATACCGAGGTGCTCGGTAAGGAAGTGTTGATCGAGGGAGGTCAGGACCGAGACTCCCACCAGTAGGGGGCGGGTTTCTTCGCCGAATGCTCTCGCCTGCTCGGCGGCGGCCGCCATCATGTGAGGTCCGCCGGTGATGTGCACCGTCATCATCCAGACGCCGTGTTTGGCGGCTTCGCGGACGGCGAGGGCAACCGAGTTGGGGATGTCGTGAAACTTCAGGTCGAGAAAAATTCGGTCGGCGCCGGCGTCCCTTAGTCGTTCGACGACCTCCAAACCGTTTGGCAAGGTCAGGGCGTGGCCGATCTTAAAGGCTCCGACGTGGTCTTTCAGGCGCCGCACGGTGGCGATCGCTTCGTCGAGGTGCGGGGTATCGAGGGCGCAGATGATCTGTCGGTTCATCCTGCAAGTCATTTACCCTTTTCCTTTCCTCGCGGGTTGCGAGATGCGAATAACTCGACAAACGTCGCCTGTTTTGCCTGTGTTAAGAGTGTTAACGTACGAGCATGACGGAGCTACCAAGGACGGTGCGCGCCCGCTCGGAGGCGCCGTGGACAAGGGAAGAGGAAGAGCTGCTCAAGCGGCGACTGGAGTCCGGTCGAACCGAGCGAGAACTGGCGCGATTACATGGACGCGAGTTGGAAACAATTCGCGCGATGATGCGAAAGATTGCCCCCGTTGAGTAATCGCTAGGTCTCTAACATCCTCAGGAAGAGTTCGAATTTCTCGCCTCCGCCCTCCCGGACGCACCAGGTTTGGACCAAGGCGAGATCTACTGAATGTAACTTGGCGACTTCCGCTGCTTGTCTGGCCGAGTTCAAGTCGTTCCAGTGAATTGCCGCGGCGAGGCGATCCCTGACGCAATCAGTGGCCGAGATTAGGTGAAGGATAACACCCCCTTTGCGTCGTGTCTCCCATCTGACAACAACGTCATCGCCCACAGCGAGAGGTCCGTCGAGAAACTCAAGAGTGTAGGCGGTGTTCGGATGCCCATAGATCCCGCGGCTCTTCGTGGCAAAGAACCCGAGTGCAGCGATAGGAGATGCACTTGGAGCGGAGATCGCGAAAGGAAGGACGAAGTCCAAGTCGCGGGTTTGATGGGCATTGGGAGCGTAGATTGTAGCCGCCCCGCCCCCCGACAGGACCACCGTTACACCTGCCTTGTGCATCGCAGGGCAAACCTTGAATGCGATGTCTTCGACGGAATCCAGAGGCTCGATGGTCATAGTGCTTTACCGGCACGCCGGGGGCGCCGGCGAAGCTCGGCGGTTTTTTCGACGAGCTCGGGACTTGCCAATGACATCTTGGTCAGGAGTGCCCCCAATTCCTGCTGGGCAAAGTAGCGGGGATTTAGTGAGACTCGCCTCTCCCGGCCCGTAACCACGCCAGAAACAACGCCGACTTGCTCCAGAGAATCGAGCGTCTTCTGCACGTTGGATAAGCTTGTCCCAAGTAGACGGGATAGCTCAGCGGCATGGCTTTCTCCCAGGAGGGAAAGCAAAAGAAGGATGTTTGTACGGGTCCGGGTTCCGAATAGTCCGAATTTGCTCGTTAACTCCATTCGAACATCATACCTCCAAGAGAGGTGATATCACCTCTCTTGGAGGTATGATGTTCGTCTTAATTATCGCTCAATTCGACAACGACCCGACGGCCCCCGTCAAGCTCCCAGGGCGGCCCGCAAAGCGTCGGCGCGTTGGCGGGCGGCGTGTTCTTCGCCCATCGTTCCCCGGATATCGAGCGTGGTCAGGGCCGCGTCGGCGGCTCGGGGAGAAGATGGGAAGCCGGGGAGAGACGAGACGCTGGCCCAGCGAATCCAGGCAAGCACCCGCAGGGCGTCTGCGAGAGACAACGAGCGGGAGGAGACGGCGAAGTCCCTCGCTTGGGTCGACTTCTCCGTCAGTGTCTCTCGCGGAACCAAGGTCCGGCTCTCGCGTTCTTCGCGAAGCAGATACTCGCATGCGCCGGCGAACTCGGTCTGGGCAAGTTCGAGGACGCTAACCTGTACAAAGGCTCCGATCGCCCGACTCGATTCACCGAATAATCCTCGCACGGAAACCCCCATCGCACTGAGCGCGGTTAACACGGCGGGCAGCCGCTTGCTTTGGGCCAAGCCGATCAAATGGAACATCGCAGAGCGCCGCCGCCCGGAACCGCAGTTAAACGGGCTGGCGCTCAGGTAGCCGAACTCCGGTGAGAAAGAAAACGGAAGGCGGGACGAAAGGGCGTCGAGGCAAGCCCGAGCTTCGGCATCGGAAGCGGAAACCGACCACCCGGCGGAAAGGGATTGGATTCGAAGGTGGTCTTCCTCGTTCACCATCACGCTAAGCGACCGCCGGGCATCCACGAGCAGAGCTCGGCCCGGGAGGGTCCACTCAAAGTCCGGCGAAACGAGCCGGCAGGCCACGAGATGGTCGCGCTCCGCGTTCGTAAGACCTTTGAAGGTGTCCAGTGCCAGGTCGGCGTCGCGGGCCGCGTCCAATACTTGCCGCATCACGTCCTGGAGTTCGCCGACGGTGGCACCGTTCGGAAAGCGATGCCCCACGAGGTTGCGCATTACCCGGGTGCGGGAGGACAAGACGACGTCGACGTGCGGTGCGTCGTCCGAAAGCCACGCCGGTCGCGGGGATGAGCCGAGAACCAATCGTTTCCAGGACTCGGGGTCCCGTTCGGCTTGCCGCATTCCTCTAAGGGTACCGGTTGAGGTTTGGAGACACGTCGCGGACGTACAATAAGGTTATGCCTTCGACGCTTTTCGACAAGGTTTGGGACGCTCATCTCGTGGCCGAACTTCCTGGTGGTGGCGCGCTGCTCTACATCGACCGTCACCTGGTGCACGAAGTGACTTCGCCCCAAGCGTTCGATGGCCTTCGCGAAGCGGGTCGGCCGGTGCGGCGTCCGGATCTCACGTTTGCCACTGTCGATCACAACGTGCCGACCGATGGACGCCCGATCGACGAATCAAGCCTCAGCGGAAAGCAGCTCGCCGCGCTCGCTCGGAACTGCCTGGAGTTCGGAGTGCCGCTCTTCGGGTACGGCGAGGAGAAGCAGGGGATCGTACACGTGATCGGGCCGCAGCTCGGGATTACTCTTCCCGGACTCACCATCGTGTGCGGCGACAGCCACACAAGCACTCACGGGGCGTTCGGCGCGTTGGCGTTTGGCATCGGAACGACCGAGGTCGAGCACGTGCTGGCGACGCAAACGTTGCGAGCGAGCTCGAAACCGAAGTCACTGGGAATACGGATCGATGGCACGCTCGGCGAAGGGGTCAGCGCCAAGGATCTGATCCTCGCGATTATTCGCAAGCTGGGGGCGGGTGGGGCGACGGGTTACGTCGTCGAATATTTCGGACCGGCGATCGAGAAGTTGCCGATGAGCGGACGTCTTACGATCTGCAATATGTCGATCGAGATGGGGGCCCGGGCGGGAATGATCGCGCCGGACGAAACCACCTTGGCTTACATCGCGGAGGGTGATCGGCCGTTCGCCCCCAAGGGGGAAGAGTTCGTGCGGATGGCGGCACATGCCCGTACGTTGCGCACCGACGACCCTACGGCGTTCGACCGTTTGGAGACGATCGACGTCGACGCCTTGAAACCTCAGGTCACGTGGGGAACGACCCCGGCGATGACGGTCGATATCGACCAACCGATTCCGGAGCCGCGCGATGCCGGCGAGGAGCGGGCGCTGAAGTACATGGGATTGAAGCCAGGCGTCTCGATGCGGGATCTTCCCGTGAATACCGTTTTCATTGGTTCATGTACCAATTCGAGGATCGAGGATCTGCGGGAAGCGGCCCGCGTGGTGCGCGGACATCACGTCGCGGCAGGGGTCCGGGCGATGGTGGTGCCGGGTTCCGAGGAAGTGAAGCGCCTGGCCGAGCGAGAAGGACTGCGCGAGGTGTTTATCGAAGCCGGTTTCGAGTGGCACCGAGCCGGCTGCTCGATGTGCCTCGGGATGAACGGCGATATCCTTCGGCCCAACGAGCGAAGCGCCTCAACCTCGAACCGGCCCTACGAGGGTCGCCAGGGTCCGGGTTCGCGGACGCACCTGGTGTCGCCGGTCACGGCGGCGGCGACGGCCATCGCTGGCCATTTCGCCGATTCGAGAGACCTAAAGTAGCATCCGATCCCAGCCGATGAAGCGTTGGCTCATCGGCTGGGAGCCGATGCTACGCTGAGCGCAGCTCCCAGAGCAGTTTCTGGCGGTAGTGCTCATCCGGGCGGTTGTGGATTCGGGCGACTTGATCGGCGGACATCGTGTGAATTGGGCGTCCAGTAGATAATGCTCCGAGCCAGGCTCGGGCGGCTTTGGCGGCCATTAGGGTTCCGCTTTCTACCTCTCGAGTGGACTTGCCCAAGACGATGAGGCCGTGGTTTTGCAGCCATATCGTCTTCGGTAGCGACCCGAGGCGTTGCGCGTATTCTACGACGGCGGTACGGATGCCGAGCGCGAGGGGGAGGCCCGGGTCGGCGTAGGGGACGTAACAGCTCTCCGGCCCGCAGAGGACGACTTCGTCCGGGAACAGTCGCTGGGACGCGATTTGCGGGGCGTCTTCTAGGCTTAGCAGCGAGATCAGCGGCGTGGGATGGGTGTGCCCCACGACATGGACATCCGGTAGCGACAGTAGGTAGGCGTGCATGAACGTCTCGACCGATGGGAGACGTTTCTCTGAGTCGGTGCAAGTCGCCAAAAGCGAGCGCACACCGGCATCGTCTAACTCCGGTCCATCGAAGGCGTCGAGGATCGGGCGGGATCGGACAAGGACGAATCCATCGGGGCCGATGCCGCACATGGAGAAGCCGCTGGCCTTGACGTAGAACGTTTCGGCGTCTACGCGGGCGCTGGCGTTCCCTTCGGCGAGGATCGCAAGGTCGTGCTCGCGGGTTCCGAGGACACGGCTAAGGGCTACCAACTCATCGAGCATTAGATTGTCGGCAATCTTAGCCCATCGATAGCGATAGAATGAGCCAACCCCATGGCACTCGACGTCTCGCTCTCCCGGAAAGAGGTGCTCACCTCGCTTATCGTCGGCCTCTCCACGGCGGCTCTACCGGCCGCGGCGCTTGGCCAGGGAACGCCGCCGGTCCCGGCCCCCCAGGGAACGGAGCCCGTCAAGGTGGACCCGAACCTCGTGACATTGGACGACCTCAAGGCGGTCGCGAAGATCTCCGGATTGACCTTCACCGACGAGGAGCTGAAGGAAGTTTTAGATTCCGTCCGATCAGACCGCGAGGCTTACGCGCACGTCCGCGCGATGCCGATCAAAGAGACGACGAGCGTGCCGCTCGCCTTCGTGCCGAACGGCGGCGGAACCCGGGTGGGGAGCCGGGTCGAGGCGAAGGCCTCACCGACTAAGGGGTTCACGCGTCCGTCTCGCGACGAGGATGTGGCGTTCCTCTCGATTCGCGAGTTGGGGCACCTGCTGAGGACGAGGCAGATCACGTCGGTCGAGCTCACGAGGATCTATTTGAGCCGGCTAAAGCAGTACGGCGATGCGCTTCAATGCGTGGTCACGCTGACCGAAGACTTGGCGATCTCGCAGGCAGAAGAGGCCGATCGGGAGCTGCGCACTCGAACCGATCGCGGACCACTCCACGGCATTCCGTACGGAGCGAAGGACCTGTTTGCGACCAAAGGGATCCTCACCACTTGGGGCGCGGACCCGTACGCGACTCAGGTTCCGAACTACGATGCAGCCGCGATCGAGCGCTTGCGCGCCGCCGGCGCGGTGCTGGTGGCCAAGACCTCGCTTGGGTCGCTCGCCATGGGCGACGTTTGGCATAAGGGGGTGACTAAGAACCCGTGGAATCCGAAACAGGGCTCCAGCGGGTCGAGCGCCGGCTCGGCGTCGGCGACGGCGGCGGGCTTGATCGCCTTTGGAATCGGTACCGAGACGTCGGGCAGTATTATGTCTCCCTCGCTTCGCTGCCGAGTCACCGGACTCCGGCCATCGTTCGGTCGCGTGAGCCGGTTTGGGGCGATGGAGCTGAGCTACAGCCTCGACAAGGTGGGTCCGCTCTGCCGGGAGGCGGAGGATTGCGCATTGGTACTCGCCGCCCTTTGCGGCGCCGATCCGCGCGATCCGTCGGCCGTCGACCGCCCGTTCGAGTACCCGGCGAAGGTGGATCTAAAGAAGGTCAAGGTCGGATGGGCGGGGCCGGCGGACAGGATGGCGGACGATCCGGCAGTAAAGAGGCTCCGGGATCTGGGAGTAGCGGTCGAGGCGATCAAGCTGACTCCGTTCCCCAACGAGTTGTACGCGATCCTAAACGTGGAGGCAGGGTCGGCGTTTGACGCTTTTACACGAACCGACCTTATTCACCAACTCAAGAATTCCTCGTGGCCGCAGACGTTCCGAGGTTCCCGCTTCGTGCCGGGAGTCGAATACCTCCAGGCGATGCGGGCGCGCACGATCGCGCAGCAAAAGTTCGAGCAGGAGTTCGGCGACTTCGACGCGATCTTGGGGACAGGAATCGGCGGGACAGCGTTCGCCCACGCCAACTTCGGCGGTTACCCGTCGATCCTGATCCCGATGGGGGACGACGGCAGCGGAAACAGCGTCGGACGTGCGCTCATCGGCCGCCTTTATGGCGAGGACCGGCTGATCGTGTTGGCGAAGGCGCTTCAGGATGGGTTCGACTACCACCATCGCCGGCCGTCTTTGTCTCCGTAGCGACGCATGAATCGTGGCTACAGCTGGCCTAACCAAAGGATCGTTTTCAGACGTATAATGTATTTCAACGCGTGTTGAAATAGGTCGTAACTCTGAAAATGACGAACCCCCTTTTGCAAAGTGCTGCCGACCGGGTTCGAAGCGTGTTTTCCGATTTGGAGATACAGGCAGTTCCACTTTCCGCCGATTGCGGGATAGATCTGTCGGTCTCGGTAGGTAATCAGGTGATTCTGATCGAGGCGAAGAAACACCTCTGGCCAAACGAGGTAGCGTCTCTCGCGGCCTACATGAGGTCACGATGTCAGGAACATGCAGAAAAGCCATGTTTCCCGATGGTTGTGGCACCCGCCATCTCCGAGAAATCAGCCCTGATTTGCAAGAAAGTGGGACTTAACTGGGCGGACTTGGCCGGAAACTGCCACATACAGACTGAGAACATTCTCATCCACGTCGAAGGCAAGAGTAATCCTCTTGCGAAGAAGCGAGGAACTGCCTCGCTCTATACGCCTCGGGCGGCGAGGGTCGTTCACGCACTTCTTCTAGATCCCATGAGGCGATGGAAGGTAGAGGAACTGGCCCATCGCTCGGAAGTTAGCCTTGGCCAGGTTTCAAATGTCCGCCAACTTCTCATCAAGAATGCGTTTGCCGAAGCTGGTCGCGAGGGTCTAGACGTGGTCGATCCCAGAGGCCTTCTTGCCGACTGGGCAAGCTCGTACAAGCCGCGACACAATACGAAGACGTTCTTCACGCTCCAGCGACCTGCCGACATTGAGCGGTCCCTGTCCCGTCACCTAACCGACTACGCTCTTACCGAGATGTCGGCCGCGGATCGCTATGCACCTTTTACGCGACATCAAAGAGTGAGCTTCTACGTGGCCGCCTGGCCATTGCACCTCGATAGGGTGCTTGAACTTCGACCCGCCGAAGGAACTCCAAACCTTTTCATCTACGAGGATCCTGAAGGACTTCGATTTTCGGAGGATAGGGACGGTGCTCTTTGTGCTTCTCCCATCCTTACCTATCTAGATCTGTCGAACATGGGTGGTCGAGGTCAAGACGCCGCCGAACACCTTTTGGATAACGTCATCCATCCGAGGTGGCAGTGAACCGGGACGAGGCGAGCCGGACCCAAATTCAGGCAACCTACGCAGTCTTGCAAGAAGTAGCGGAAGTATTAGAAGACTTCGCCGGGGCTGTCATCGCGGGAGGAACGGCTCCCTTTCTTCTCATTCCACAGACCCTTGAGCCACATGAAGGAACCGTTGACGTCGACGTAGTTCTCGATCGTTTGAAGCTTCGCAGCAACTCGGAACTCACATTGCACGAACTCTTCGAGCGGCGCCTATTTGTGCAGGACGTCAAGAAGCCGTTCAGGTACTCGAAAGTCCTCCAGATCCAGGGGGCGCCTCATATGGTGCATGTGGATCTACTGACCGGTGGTGTTCCAACGCCCGACGGTTTCGTGCAAATCGCTTCGGAAGATGTATATGCAACTGTGATCGAGGGAATGGAACTTGCCTTCGATCGGCCAAGTCGGGCTGAGCTTTCCGCGGGCGTATGCGTCGACGTCACCTCGATCGCAAGTTTTCCAGCGATGTAGGCGTTTGCCCTCGAACGGCGAGACGATTCGATGAAATCGAAGGATGCCTATGACATTGTCTACTGTCTGCGTAACTACGCGGGCGGCGTACCTGCAATTGCGAACGAGGTCTTGGCACGTTTGCCGAACGCGCTCCTAGAGCGAGGACTGGAGAGACTTTCAGCATCGTTCGCTTCCGTGACTTCTCTTGGGCCGGCTGTTTACGCTAGACGAGCTCTTTCTGCGGAGGAAGGGAGACTGTTGAGCCGTGAGGCCTTCGAACTTGTGAGTGATCTGCTGGACCTGCTTCCGTAGAAGTCCGAACACCAAACCACGTCGCTGGACTCGGGGCTACACTAGGGTGTGGCTAGCGGATTCTTTTCGGATGGACCGGTGTGCGTGGCGACGCTCGTTTGCAACGAGGTGATCGAGGATAAGCGATCGGGAAATAAGACGGTCGTGGGGATCTTCAATGCGATCGGCGCGGCTCAGCTTCCCGCCACTCATCCGCGGATGAGCGTGATGGCGTCGGTCACGAACGCGGAGCGAGAAATCGGGGTCGAGCTTATCTTGCGCGGGCCGGAAGGAAAGGACATGCTGAACGTGGACGCGCAGGTCCCGGCGCGCGGGCCGGGCGACGTCGTCGACCTGCTGTTCGAGCTGAACAACATCACTTTCAACGAGTTCGGCGACTACGCTTTCGAGGTCGTCTACAACGGCGTGGTGATCGGCGCGCGGAAGTTCCTCGTCATCGAGCACAAGCCGCAGTAGGTCGTACCGGAACCATCGGCGAGGGCGCCGACGCTACGGCCGTTCCGCTAGATACTCGCGGATCGTCTCGCGCAGCTTCGGACCGACGCCGGGGATGTCGTCTAGAATCCCATTTTCCTGCGCTTCGCGTAAGGTCTTGAGGCTATCGATGCCGTGGGCGTGGTACATGGTGGCGGCGGTCTTGGGGCCGAGGCCGGGGATTCGGACTAGTTCGAGAACGGAAATCGGAGCGAACGGCTCCCACTCCTTTTGCTTGGAGCTGGTGCCGGTCTCCAGGATTTCCTTGATGTAGAGCGCAATGAGGGAGCCGACTTGGGGAATCTCCTGCAGCCGTCCCTCGCGGCGCATATCTTCCACCTGCTCCGGCATCTTCTCGATGGTGCGGGCGATGTGCGAGTACCGGGTGGCGTGCGATTCCTCGTATCCGGCGATGATCAGGAAGTCCCGGAGATCCTTCAGCTTTTGGGCCAACTCGGCATTGGTCATGTAAGTATCGTGCACGATATGGGGATGACCGCGCGCATGAATCGCCTGATGGGGGCGGATGGAAAACTGTTCGACGTCGCCATTGACCACGGATTCTTCAACGAACGAAGTTTTCTCGGCGGAATTGAAGACCTGCGCAAGGCGGTCGCCACCATCGTCGCGGCGGGACCCGATGCGATCCAGCTCCCTCCGGGAACCGCGCCGATTCTGCAGGCGATCCCCGGTAAATCTAAGCCGTCGTTGGTACTGCGGACCGACGTTGCGAATGTGTACGGCAAGGAGCTGCCGCGTCACCTATTCAGCCGGATGATCGAAGACGCGGTGGAGCAGGCGGTTCGGTTGGACGCCGCGTGCGTGGTCGTGAACCTGCTGTTGCTTCCGGATCAGCCCGAGCTACATCTGCAGTGTGTCGACAACGTGTGCCGGTTGAAGGCCCAAACTGAGCGTGCGGGAATGCCCCTCATGGTGGAGCCGCTGGTGATGCAGTCGAACGACAAGGCGGGTGGCTATATGGTCGATGGGGACCTGGACAAGCTCCTTCCGTTGGTTCGCCAAGCGGTCGAGCTTGGCGCGGACGTCATCAAGGCCGACCCGTGCGATCAAATCGAGGAGTACCACCGAGTGGTCGAGGTCACGTGCGGCATCCCGGTATTGGTTCGGGGCGGCGGGCGGGCGCCGGACGACGAGATATTACGGCGCACCGAAGCGGTGATGCGGCAGGGGGCGAGTGGGATCGTTTATGGCCGGAACGTCATCCAGCATCCGAATCCGGCGGGGATGACGCGGGCGCTTATGTCGATCGTCCACGATGGTGTGTCGGCTTCTGAGGCGTTTCGGTATTTGGCCTAGCGTTTGGATAGACGGCAGGTATGCGGCACGCGTAGGTGCCGGCTACACGTCCTTCGGACGTAGGAGAGGGCGGAAATTTGTTGATGGGGGCGGGTTCCGAAACGTAGAAGTAGCTGAACGGGTAAACCGTTACTTCTGTGTGACCTCGGCCCCCCTTGCGATGACGGAGGCGGTGGGTGCGGGACCGCATTGTTGCGATCTATCCCATGGCCAGTCTCTTAGAACGTCCCGATTCGGTCCCTGAGTCCGAAGAAACGCGGTTCACGGCGGCGGCGGATTTACGCCACGACAACCGCCTAGGGGAGTCGAGGCTGGTGGTTACGGACCGGCGTGCGTACCGGCTCGAGTCGACCCCGCTGGGCGAGGATCTGCTCGTCTCGTATGAACTCAGCGAGCTCAAGAATCCCCGTGTGGAAGACCTGGTCGACGCCTCCGCGCTGGTGGCCGACCATCAGGGGTCGAGCGTCGAGTTGATCCGCGCGACGAACAAGCGGAGCCTCATCGTTGCCGGGGCGGAAAAGCGGCTTTCAGCTCTCCTCAAGGGGGAGCCGATGCCGGAGCTGGAAGACCAGGTTCGGATTTGCCCCAAATGCGCGCGTCCGCTGCCGGAGCATAGCGACGTCTGTGAAGGGTGCGTCAACCGTGGAAAGACGCTGCTCAGGCTATTCGAGTACACGCATCCGTTTAAAAGCCGACTCATTTGGCAGACGATCTGCACGCTCGGCGGCACCGCCCTCGAGCTGATCCCGCCTTACCTGACGATGCACCTGGTCGACGACGTGCTGCGGCACGGAGCTCAAGCTAGTTTCGTGCCTCTCATCCTGGGCATGGTGGCGGCCCAGGCGGCGATCACGGTCGTTCGGATGGCGCGAGGACGGAACGTCGCTTACCTTGGCATGCAGATCACGATCTCGATCCGGCACTCACTGTTCGAGAAGCTTCAGGCGCTTAGCCTTAGCTTTTACGATAAGCGAAACGTCGGGTCGATCATGTCGCGGATGACCAATGACACCACCGCGCTGTACGACGTGCTGGTGGACGGCATTCCGGTCGTGTTGAACCAGATCGCGCTTTTGATCGGCATCCCGATCATGCTGCTCGTGATCAACTGGCAGGTGGCGGTGTGGGCGATTCTTCCGCTGCCATTCGTGTTTATGGCGGTCCGTTGGTTCCGTCGGCGAATGCATCGGGTCTGGAGCCGGGTGCACCACCAGTGGTCACGCATGAGCGGGACGCTCAACGGGATTCTTCAGGGAACGCGCGTGGTGAAGGCGTTCCATGGAGAAAACCGGGAGGTCGCCCGTTTCAATCGGCGGATCGCCGATCTGGCGAACAGCGGCTATGACGCGGAAGCTTCTTGGGCCACCTTTTTCCCGTTCGTGACGTTCACGATGGCGCTCAGCACCATCGTCGTTTGGTACGTTGGGGGCCGGGGAGTGCTCAGCGGGGTGATGACCATCGGCGAGCTGATGGCGTTTCTCGCGTACGTGGGGCGGCTGGAAGGGCCGCTGATGATGCTGCAACGCATCATCGACTGGTCGACCCGCGCCCTTACCGCGGCAGAGCGGGTGTTCGAGGTGATGGACACTCCGATCGACATCGAGGAAGCGCCGGACGCGGTCGCGATTCCGAAAGTGAAGGGAGGGGTGAAATTCGAGGACGTCCACTTCGGTTACGACAAGGCGCGCGAGGTGCTGCATGGAATAGACCTCGACGTTCTGCCGGGGGAGATGATCGGCCTCGTCGGCCACTCGGGCGCGGGCAAGTCGACGCTGATCAACCTGCTGATGCG
Source organism: Fimbriimonas ginsengisoli Gsoil 348 (assembly GCF_000724625.1). Lineage (GTDB taxonomy): Bacteria > Armatimonadota > Fimbriimonadia > Fimbriimonadales > Fimbriimonadaceae > Fimbriimonas > Fimbriimonas ginsengisoli. The sequence continues at coordinate 3,246,962 of NZ_CP007139.1, forward strand.
GTTCTACGATCCGACGCAAGGGACGATCTCGATTGATGGAATCGACCTGCGGAAGGTGAAGCTCGACGACTTCCGGCGGCAGGTCGGCGTGGTCCTTCAGGAGAGCTACCTTTTCCCAGGCACGGTGCGGGACAACATCGCCTACGGGCGCCCGACCGCCTCCTTGGAGGAGGTTTTGGCCGCCGCGAAAGCGGCGAATGCCCACGACTTCATCGTTAATTTCCCCGATGGGTACGACACCTACGTGGGTGAGCGGGGTCAGCGACTGTCGGGCGGCGAGCGGCAACGGATCGCGATCGCTCGGGCGATCCTGCACAACCCGAAGGTGCTGATCCTCGATGAGGCGACGGCGAGCGTCGACACGGAGACCGAACGGCAGATCCAAGAGGCACTCGAGAACCTTGTCGAGGGGCGAACGGTCTTCGCCATCGCCCACCGTTTGTCGACCCTCCGGAATGCCGACCGACTGGTCGTCATCGACGATGGGCGCGTCGCGGAGGTCGGCACCCACGAGGAGCTTCTGGCGAAAGATGACGGGATTTATAAGAAGTTGGTCGACATGCAAATGGAAGTCAACAAAATCAAGTCGAACTACCTCGTTGAGGAGTAGTGGCACGGGCTTCCAGCCCGTGTGTATCACGACCATCCTGGTCGTGTGAACGTAGCATCGGCTCCCAGCCGATGAACCGCATGACCCTCTGATTGTGTGAAAAGGGCCAAGGGCAGGATGCCCTTGGGACCCACTGGCAAGATGCCAGTGCCACGGCGGGTACGGTAACGGGATGAGAAGTTGGCTGTTGCTGTCTCTCCTTGGATTGGCCTCGGTGGCGTCGGCGCAGACGGTTTGCATCGATCCGGGGCACCCTTCGGAGGTTGGAATTGGGACGCAGGGGAAGCGGTCGACCGAGGTTGGGATCGCTTGGCAGATCGCCAAGGCGCTTCAGATGCGCCTGCGGCGTGAAGGGATCGACGTGCTGCTTACGAAGCAGAGTCAGCGGGAGAAGGTCACCAACCGGCGGAGGGCCGAGATCGCGAATGCGGCCCACGCGGCCCTGATGATCCGGCTTCACTGCGACGCGAGTAACGGCTCCGGCTTCGCGGTTTACTACCCGGCGAAGCCGGGGACCACGGCCGGGGTGACCGGTCCGTCGCAGGAGGTCATCGAAGCCAGCAAGCGGGCGGGCGGACTCGTTCACTCGGCGATGGCGAAAAGCCTCAAAGGATCGGTTCGCGATAATGGTTTGAAGACCGACGCCCAAACTGCCGTCGGGGCAAAGCAAGGCGCCTTAACGGGATCGATCTTCTCCCAGGTTCCGGCGGTGCTGGTCGAAATGGTCGTGCTTACGAACCGTAAGGACGAGGCGTTTATCTTGTCCAAATCGGGTCGAGCCAAGATGGTAGAGGCGCTCGCGGCCGGTGTATTGGCCGCCGTGAAGCAAAAGTAGCATCGGCTCCCAGCCGATGAAGGGAAGGGGTCCGTTCATCGGCTGGGAGCCGATGCTACTTAGAGGCCACCGACACGCGGTGGCAAGGTTGAAGTTGGTCACCCCTCTTCCATGGCGAACTGCTTTGTCGTGTTCTTCGCCGCCAGAAGAAGGAACTCGTAGTTCTCTTTCTCCTGCTTGGAGAGCGACTTGAGCGTGAACCTTGGGTTCGGTTTGTACCAGGGTAGCGACGAGAAGTAGTTCCGCAGGGCTCGGTCGGCGAAGACTTTGCCGTGGCGGGCGGGGATCTCGTTGGCGAGCTTGCGAAGGTCCTCGACGAACAGGCCAGTCAGGCGTTGATGGGGAATCGGCTTCTGAGTCAAATCGTCATGGAGACGCTGTTCGAGCTTGACGATGGTTTTGAGGTTCTCCGAATCGGTGGCGGTTAGCTTTTCGTTCTGCCCTTCGGGGAGCGGGGAATACCACTCAACGTTCGCGAAGTATTCGCGGAGCCAGGGAGTCTTAAAGCGACGGCCGCGCATGGCGTAGATCGCGTTTCGGGTGACCCGCAACTCATAGAGCGAAAGGTTATGGAGCGCTTTCTCCGGAATCGGCTTGTCGGCGTACGTCATGACGTCGGCCGGAACGAACGTCGTTCCTCTGATCTTCTGTTCAACCGTCTTTAGGGCGGCGAGATTCTCTCGCTCGATCTTCGACAAGCTCGATGCGCGATAGCTCGGGTCTGGCTTGTACCAATATCGCTCGTCGAAATACTTCTGAAGCAGCGGCTCGCCGGGAAAAGTTCGGCCGTGGATCGCTTCGATTTCGGCTTGCATGATGCGGAGGTCCGCGATGCTGTAGCCCTGGTCGGCGGAAAGCTTCTTGTCGAAGCGCTTGGTCTGCCAAAACCGGAGGTCGCCGGGTTGGATCCGCCAGTGGTTATGGGATTCCGCTTCCCGGATGAGGTCGATGTTCTTTCGCTCGGTGTCGTTCAGCTCGGCGTTGCTGAATTTTGGGTCCGGGCGATACCAGGGACGCTTCTTAAGGAAATCCTGGATCTTCGGCTCGTGGAAGATCCGCCCGTGTTTGCCGAAAACGACACCGCGCAGCAAGACGATCGAGGCCACCTCGTCGTCGCCCATCGGGTTGTCTTCTTTGTTGAGGCGGTCGAGGTCGGCCTTCGTCAGTAGCCGGTTTTTGAAGTCGAACGACTCGAGGCGGTGTAAAGCCGGGTAGGGATCTTGGGCAAACGCACAAGGGACGACGAACAAGAAGAGGCTCGCCAGAAGGGGGTGTTTCGTATATTTCCTCTGCACCGTGGCTGCCACTCGTTAGGCGTCCGCCAGCGCTTGTGCAGATTGTATTCGAGGTTTGATCCTCCAGCAATAGGCTTGGCGAAAGTCCTTTTATCTTTACAGGGGCGAGCCGCCCCTGATACCCAGGGCGAGCCGCCCGTGCCACGTCCGGAATTCTCCACCCCCAACCCCCTCCTCATCGCAAATCGACCGTGACGGCGGTGACTGACGCTTTCGTGCGACGAGGAGGGGGCTCTGGAAGGTACTCTCTTTGGACTCGCGAGGGCCGTTCTGAAGAGATCGGTCTGAGCCGGGGGAAGTCCGGTGAGAATCCGGCACTGTGCCGCAATGGTGTTTCCGGCGGTCGACGATTTGGAGCATGTTTCCAAATTTCGGCCAGTCGGAAGAGTCCAACTACCCGCCTCGCGAGAGGACATCGTGACGCTGTCGCCTACGAGCATAGGTGAGCAGGTGCGGGTTGGGCTTTTGCTCACTTCCGTTCCTCCTCCTGTTCCGTTCGACGGCCTCACCAAGACCGCGCCGTCACAGCGCATTGGGAGGTACGTAAATGACCCGCTCTCGCAGAGCATTCACACTTATCGAGCTACTCGTCGTCATCGCGATCATCGCGATTTTGGCGGCGATCCTTTTCCCCGTCTTCGCCCAGGCCAAAGCCGCCGCGAAGAAGACGCAATCGACCTCGAACCTCAAGCAGACCGGTCTCGCTTGGCTGATGTACAACTCGGACTACGACGACACGCTTATGCGGATTCGTCTACCGGGGGCCGATGCGGATCACGCCGTCTATTTTTGGGGAGAGTGGAATAACGCGACCCAAACCCTTGATCCCAAGAAGGGCTTCTTGTTCCCGTACACCAGGAGCAAGGGGGTCGGCAGCGATCCCACGATGCCGGAGGGCTTTCGAGCCGCCCTCGGCGAAAACGGATACGGCTACAACTACGTGTATCTGTCGCCGTCGAACTACGATTCCAGCTACAACGAGATCCCGGTTCCGGTGAACTACGGCCAGATCGGCGCGTCGGCCGACACGGTGGCGTTTGCCACATCCGCCCGAATGAGCTTCTTGACGCCGCACCACCCTGAGGCGAACGGCTACCTGGAGCCTCCGAGCAGCGAGTATCCGACATTCCAGGGCCGCCATGCGGGCCAGGGGCTGGTTCTATGGTGCGACGGCCATGTGAAGACGCGCCGACCGGTTCTCCGCGTCGGCGTCTTCGGATACGGCGGGGCTTACAACGCCGGCGAGTTCACCCCGATCTCGCTAGGCGAGATCGACGGTGACGGGGATCTCCATACGGACGATTTATTCGACTTGGAGTAGTAGGTGTTGGGCGTTGGGCGCTGACTGGGCTTTGCCCTGACGATAGGTCAGATGGGGCACATGGGTCCTATCCGTCCCGCGGCGCTCGAGGCCAAGGCCTTAACGCCTCGCCCCCGCCGGCCACTTACCAAGAATCGTCACCGGGGTGCCTCGTTCGACCCAGTAGTAGAACCAACGGGCTGGATTGCCTCCCGACATCGGGAGGCGGATACAGCCGTGCGAGGAGTGGCCGGCCGACGCTCCGTAGCCGTGGATGAAGATGTTGCCGACGATGTGCACCGCCCACGGTAGGGGAACGTTGGCGTACAGGTGAGAGAGGTGCACCTTCTCCTTTTGTCCATCCGCGCGGAAGATCCCGGAAGGGGTGTTCTTGCCTTCGCGGCCGGTACTGACTTTGCTTCGAAAGACCGTTCGGCGGCCCTGGAAGGCGACCATCATCTGAGTCTTCTTATTGACGAACACCCGCTTCATGCCCCGACGCACGTAAAAGGCGCGGCCCACTCGTTTTGCATCTTTTACGGTCGTAAGGCCAGTCTTTGAATTCGAGTTGACAATCGCCCCTGCTTTGCTTAGCCATGAAACTGCGATGAGCCGCGCTCCCATTTGAGTAGAACGCAACGTGCTCATGGGCACGGAATGGCCGTGCAAGGTAAGTCCGGCGGCATTGCGGCCGATCTGCCAGCGCAGCATGTGAGAGACGTCGCGCATCGGCAAATAAAGGCGGTTGGGTTGGTCGGCGAAGGTAATCGCGTCAATGGTTGCAAGCGGGGCGGCGTGGGTCAAACAGGTGAATACAGTGGCGCTAAGCGTCAGTAAAAAGGAGGGCACGACCATCTGACCTTCCATTGTCGAAGAGGTTCCTTGACGCGAGGCTCCTTTCCCCCTATCTTGGAGCCAATATGGCAATGAGCAACGTGGCTGGCCGGCGGACCGTTCTGGATATGAACGGGTACCAGTGGACCGTTCTTCTGGCGGCATGGCTGGGGTGGGGGTTCGATGTATTCGACGGGTTGCTCTTTAATTACGTCGCCCCGAACTGCGTGCCGACCCTTCTCGGCATCACGCTCGGGACGCCGGCGGCCAAGTCGGCCACGTTGACTTGGACCGGCATCCTCACCTCGCTTCTCCTCGTCGGGTGGGGAGTCGGCGGAATCGTCTTCGGGAGAGTGTGCGACCGGATCGGCCGTACCAAGACGCTGCTAATCACCATGCTTCTGTACGCGGTGGGCACCGCGCTTTGCGCGGTGGCGCCGAACATCTGGATGCTGATGCTGTTCAGGATCGTCGCAAGCCTTGGCATCGGAGGCGAGTGGGCGGCCGGAGCCGCGATGGTCGCCGAGGTGGTGCCCGAGAAGCGCCGGGTCGAGGCTGGCGCCTTGCTTTACACCTCCGGGCCGGTAGGGTTGTTTCTGGCTACTTACATCACCTTCCAAATCCAGGGAGTCTTTTTCAAGAGCGATCCTCACATGGCCTGGCGGTACGTCTTCCTGGCGGGCCTTATTCCCGCCGCGGTGGCGCTTGTCGTGCGGGTTTTTGTGAAGGAGCCGGAACGGTGGCAGGCGCTGGGAGAGGCGGCGCGCCCCCGAATCGCGGAGCTGTTCACTCCGGCTTACCGGCGGATTACATTGGGCGGACTGGCCATGGCGATGGTCGCTCTCATCTCCTGGTGGAGCGTCAACGCCTTCATTCCGGTCGTCGCGACCGGCCTTGCCGCGAACTTCGCCGGACATGAGCATATGGCGGCCGATGCGGCAAGACAACTCGGCGAGGAATGGAAGAAGTTTGCCACCAACTGCTTCAACCTCGGCGGGCTCTTGGGGACGCTCATCACGATTCCCATCGCCAAGTTTTATGGCCGGAAGACGATGTTCCGGTTTTACTTCTTCCTCGCCGCGTTGTCGATCTTGGGCACGTTTGGCTTAGACCTTGCTCCGCACGACCGGCTTTGGGGTTACTTCTTCATTGGCTTGTCGGTTTTCGGCGTTTTCGGCAGCTTCACCTTTTACCTCCCGGAGCTCTTTCCGACCCGTCTTCGGGGAACGGGCTCGGGGTTCTGTTACAACTCCGGGCGATTCGTGGCCGCGCTTGGCCCGTTCCTCGTCGGCAGCATCGCGGCGAGTGGCGCCAATGCCGACGAGATGGCGATCCGGGTGCTCTTTTGGGTCGGCGTGATCCCGTTGCTTGGGCTGTTCCTTGTTCCCTGGATTACGGAGACCAAGGGTCAATCGCTCGTCGACGTTTGAGCCGTCGTGGCTCGAAGTCGTTTCCTCATAAAATTCAAATATCCGCCCTATAAGCTCCCCTCATCATGGGATTTGCGGAGTTGGCCAAGGGCGGTTTCTTTTTGGGGCTGGCGGGCATTATCGGCGTTGCGATCGGACACGAGGCGCTGGATTACTCGGCAGAGCGGCGGGAACTGAGATTTTCCGGGGGGCACGAAACCGATCCCGTCGACCGGGGAAGACCGGTCGTTTTGGTAGCGGGCGCCCTTGGCGTGCCGGTCAAGGTCTTTCGGGAGGCGTTCTCTCACGTAACCCCTGCGCGCCCCGGCACGGAGCCGCAGCCGGAGCAAGTCCAGCGGAATAAGGCGGCCCTGTTGAACGCGCTGGCTCGCTATGGGGTCACGAACGAGCGTCTCGACGAGGTGTCCAATCGCTACCGCTACGATCCGGGTCGCGGTGAGCTCTGGCCCACCAAACCGGCTTCCGGCTATGCGCTTATGTCTAGAGATGGAACGATAAAGATCGTCATTACCGATGCCGGCTTTGGCTATAGCTCGGCGCCGATCGTCACCGTCGAGGGAAGTAGCGTGGTTGTCAAAGCTACGTTAGCCTTCGGACCAAATTTCAAGAAGAACGGCTCGGTCTCGTCGATCGCCGTGGTTTCCAAGTAGCCCCGGACTCCCTCACCCCCAAAGCCCTCTCCCTCGTTCGGCACGTACATTCGAAGGAGGGAGAGGGGGCTCCGTTCTCCAGAGGAAGCTAATCTTTGCCAGAGCCTTCGAATAGCTTTCGCAGCCTCTCCTTTTCGTCGCGTTGGCGCTCGCGTTCGTACACTTCTTCGATGTAGGCGTCGTTTCGGGCGCGGGATTGCTGTTTGAAGGCGACCTCCTCCTTACGGGAGCGGCGGTCGGCGGCGAATTCGCCAAACTTGACGCCGCCGGAACTGAGGAGGGTCATGAGGGAGGTGATGAAGCCGATGGCGGCGAATAGCTCGGCGAAGCCGCGGGCGGCGACGAGGCTGTAGATGAAGATCGGAGGCGTGATGATGAGGCCGAGGTGGGCCACCGCGCGCATCGCCTTGAACTCAGAATGCTTGTGCTCGAGGATCGCCTGAAGTGCTTGGCCGCCATCCCACGGGAGGCTGGGCACGAGATTCAGGAAACCCATCCAAATGTTGATGACGCCCACAAAGTGGATCAGGAAAAGTTGGTAGCCAAGTTCTGAGCCCAGGCCCGATCCCAGCGTTCCGAGACCGAGGCAGATCAGGCCGAGGGCGAAGGTCACGGCGGGGCCGGCCAAGACCACCTTGAGTCGTTGGGTCGGGTTGCGGTAGCCGCTGGAGGTGGCGAAACCGCCGAAGCCGTGCAGCATGATCGATAGACCACTCATCCCCAGCCTCTTCGCCGTTAGGGCGTGACCCAACTCGTGGCACAAGATGCTGAACACGATCAGTGCGGCGTACTCGATGCCGTGGAAGAGATCCATCCTTGCTCCCGACAAAGCGGGGAGCAAGAAGAATAGGAGGGAAATGTGGAGATCGATCGGGATTCCGAAGATCCGGCCCACACGAACCGACCAATTCAGAAACGAGGTGATGCTGGAACGGTTCATGGTGCGGCCGGTCTTTTCGATTTTCGAGACCTACTCCTTGCAACGTAACCTCCTGGGGAAACGATGCAGGTTTTCCTGAAAAGCCGGGAACGAGAATGAGGCAAGTTTCTCATTACCGCATGCCCGATTCCCGTTCAGGAAAAATTCGATGTATCTACGTGGGGGATTTGAGGGTCCGGCGCATTCGAAATTCCCGGAGGGTGCTGCCGTCGGAGCGGGTGACGTCGATTTCATCGTACACCTGGAAGCCGAGGGAGCGGTAGAGGGAGACGGCGGGGGTTTGGAGCACGTTCACGTCGAGGATGGCGGTATCGAAATTCTCGCTCAGCTCTTCAAGAAGCGAGGTCATAAGTAGCCGAGATACACCCCGACCGCGTTCGGACGGCGTGACGTACATGCTGATCACGTACGCGGTGCGAGGCTCCTCGTCGGGAAAGCAGCCGACCATGCCGACGGGGCGCTCCTCTTTCATTGCGAAGAGGAGGGAGTGTCCACTATCCGCGAGCGAGTCTTGCAGGCGGGCCGCCCAGTATTCGTCGGGCCTTTCCAAAGTGGTGGAGAGGAGGGCTCCAAACGCTTGGGGATCGGTGGAAAGCGACTCCATGCGGAGCGCTTTGTAAACCTTCCACTCTTGGGGACGTAACTTGCGGACGACGATCATTTCGTTAAGCCGTGATCAGTGCAGACAACCGGAGCAGTAATCATTTGTCGAAGCCACTTCGCTCATCAAGTCCGTGTGGCATCGGTTCCTTACCGAGATTCGAATTCTTACTCAGGCACGGCTAGGTCTCGGTTGACGCTGGCCGCGAAGCCGGCGAGGGTTTGGCTGAGGGCGCCGAGGGTGATCGGTTTGGCGAGGAATCCGTCCATTCCGGCGGCAAGACATTCGTCGCGATCTTCGCGCATGGCATTCGCGGTGAGCGCGACGACGGGAACGCGCCGACCTCCGGTCAGGGCCTCGCGACTGCGGATTGCTCGCGTCGCTTCCAAGCCGTCGCACAGGGGCATCTGCACGTCCATCAGGATGAGGTCGTATTCGTTTTCGGCGCACATGGCGATCGCTCGCAGGCCATCTTCCGCTACGTCGGCGGTGCAACCGCACCACTCGATCATTCGTTGCGCAACGAGCACGTTCACCTCATTGTCTTCCGCAAGCAGTATGCGCAGGCTGGTAGCAACCGGGCTGATTTCTTCCGAGTTCCATTCTTCCTGCGCCCGAGTGTCCGTGACTTCGAGGGGAAGTTGGACGGTAAAGCTCGTGCCTTTGCCTACCTCGCTCTGAACGGTGATTTGGCCTCCCATCAAACCGACTAACTGGCGGGAGATCGTAAGGCCGAGACCGGACCCGCCGTACCGGCGTTGGGTAGAGCCGTCGGCTTGCGTAAAGCTGTCGAATACGGCCTGCAGCCGATCGGGGGAGATGCCGATGCCGGTGTCGACGATCTTGAAAACGGCGTCGACGTTTCCGTCGGAAAGGGTCCAACTCCAGGCAAGTTCCACGCTCCCTTGCTCCGTGAATTTGACGGCGTTAGAGACGAGGTTGGCGAGAACTTGGCGGAGACGCACAGGGTCGGCGAGTACCGCGGGAACGGCGGCGCTGGGGCCGATACACAGGAGCGAGAGCCCTTTTTGGCGGGCATGCTCTTGGTACAACGCTACGACGTCCGACGCGATCTTGGCTAAGTCGACCCCCACGCGCTCGATATCGAGACGTCCCGCCTCGATTCGCGAGAGATCCAAAATATCGTCGATCACGCGCAAAAGGGTTTCGCCACTCGATGCGATGGTCCGAGCCGCCGCCAGCGCCTGGCCTTCGAGAGAACTGGAAAGCAGAAGCGAAGTCATGCCGAGAACGCCGTTTAGCGGCGTTCGAATCTCGTGGCTCATGTTGGCCAGGAACTCCGATTTCGCTCTCGAAGCGGAGAGCGCCGCATCGCGCGCCGATACTAGGTTGACGTTGGCCGCCCGGAGCTCTCGCGTTCGTTCGTGGACGAGATCGTAAAGGCGGCTCTCCACCATTCGGCGCTCGTGGATATCCTCGGTGTCGCCGTACCAGCGGACGATCTTGCCTTCGGCGTCACGTCTCGGCACTGCCCGTGAGTGCATCCACCGGTAGGCGCCGTCGGCCATTCGCACACGGTGTTCGACTTCATAGAGCTCGCCCGTCCGGATGGAATGGGACCATGCCCGAGTCATGATCGGGAGGTCGTCCGGGTGTTGCACTTGCACCCAGCCCTCACCCATCGCCTCGTCTCTGGTGAGTCCGGTGATGGCGATCCACCTTTCTGAGAAGTCGCTGATTTTTCCGTCCGGATCGGCGGTCCAGGGGACCTGAAGATTCGAGTCGACCATGAACCGAAAGTGGTCTTCGCTTTCTTGTAGCGCCTCCGCGGTTTGCTTTCTTTCGCTGATGTCCTCGACGATGGAAACGTAGTGAACCGGCTCACCGCGCTCGTCGCGAAGCATTGAAACGGTGAGGTTCACCCAGACCAGCGAGCCGTCGCTGCGGATGTAGCGCTTCTCCATAGAGTAGGTCGGGATTTCGCCGGCCGCTACGCTCTTAGCAAGGGCCCAATCGGCCTCTAAGTCGTCCGGGTGGGTAATGTCTCCGAATGTCCTTCCCAGGAGCTCTTCGCGGGTGTATCCCACGATCCGGCAGAGCGCATCGTTGATGCGGAGCCAACTACCGTCCAAGCCCACGTGGGCGATTCCGATGGGAGCGGCTTCGAATGTGCCGCGAAACCGGCGTTCGCTTTCCTTGAGGGCGTTTTCGGCTTCTCGCTCTCGCGTAACGTCTCGGCCGGTGCCGTAGGCGAGTCCCTCTTCGGGGTACACCTCGGCTCGCCACTCGATCCATCGGTACGAGCCATCCTTCGTTCGTAATCGATTCGCGAAATCGAGGGTGCGTTGGGTTGCAACAAGCTCTTGCCAGGCGGAAGTCGTGCGCTCCAAGTCGTCTGGGTGGACGAGCTCCGTCCAGGGGCGGCTGGTGAGTTCTTCTTCGCTCCAGCCCAACACTTCGACCCAGCGCGGATTCACGCGCAGTAAGAACCCGTCCAGGTTCGCTACGTGCCTCATGTCGATGCCGACACGAAAAAACCTTTCTCCTTCGACTCCCTCGTCGGGGGCCGGGTTTGGAATCTCGGGCGGCTCCGTTTTCGACATCTGGCCGTGGTTATACTTGAAGCCGCCCACTGCCTGGCGAATTGGGTGCGTTAGGCCGTTGTTAAGCGATTAACTAGGAAGGTCGGGCGATCCGACCTTGGGTGCGCGACTACTTTGCGGTTGTTACGCCGGGCGCTAAATTTCGGCGACGGCGGCTTTCGACGTCGACGTAGATCTGGAACGAGACCGGCACCCTCAGCACATCGAAGAGCGACGAGGCGGAGGTAACCGGTGATTACCTCCGCCTCGTCGTTCAGGCGCCGCAAGCCAGCTAAAGCGCCTTCGCCTTCTTTGCCTGGGCTCTGAATTCATCCAGCTTCTTCTTGAGGAACTGGACGAACTCGGCGGGGGCGTGGGTGTCGGATTCGGCTGCGGTGACCGCTTCTTCCTGAGATTTGACCGCCTCGGAAAACTCGCCGAGGCTCGAGCTCACTTCGGCGGACATCGCGAGGAACATGTACTTCATCTCGCCTTTTTCGAGCGCCTTCTCGGCGAGCTTCTTGCCGTACCGATAGACCGATGGGGTGAGGTCCTTTTGGCTGGCGAAGATCGAGACGATCATTCGGTAGGCGCCGATCTCGCCGTTCGATTGCTCGAGGATCTTCTCGGATGCGACCATCGCATCTTTGGGCGCGACGTGGTACTGGGCGACCAATCGATCGTAAGTGTAGAACCGCTCCTGATCCGGCTTCTTTGCGACGGCGGCGTCGATAAGCTTCAACGCCTTGCCGTAGTTCTTCGCCGCCATCGACTCCCGGATCGGCCGGGTGGTCTCGACGTCGGTCGCGCGCCGCGATCGAGCGGCGGCCACGTCGAACTTGCCGTCGATCACCTGAGTGAGGACAGCTTCCATATTTGCCGGATGACCGATCCAGGCGATCTTGCCGTCTTTACCGACGATGAAAGAGGTTGGAATCCCGTTCTCGTCGGCGGCTCTCATCCATTCTTTGCCGACTTTTCCCTCGGGACCGTCGGCGCCGACGTTGTAATCCATCCGGTCACCCTGGCTCTTGACGAACGCCTCAACCTTATCGAGGTAGGCCGACGAAGTAGGATCGTTCGATTCCCAGATGCTGATTCCGACGATGGAGGCGGCGCCTTTGTATTTCTTGGCGAGCTCGGTAAGGTGCGGAATGTTCTCCTTGCAAGGGCCGCACCAAGTCGCCCAGAACTCGACGACGTAGACATCCCCTTTCTTGAATGAGGTGATTGGGACGCCCTTCAACCACTTTACGCCCGCGATGCTGGGCGCGGGATCGCCGATGTTGAGATAGGTCCGGACGCCGGCGCCCGCATGGGCGCCGGCAGCGGCGGGGATGAGTCCGGAGAGGGCAAGTAGGCGAAGGTTGATCATCTAGTTCGGTTTGGCGAGCAGGTAGTGGTACTCGTCCTTGGCAGAGAGCATCGGCGAGGCGGGAATCTCCTTCGGGTACTTCAACAAGTAGCCGAGGTGCTTCGACTTCATCGTTTCGGGCGAGATTCCATAGTTCGAGACGCCGCTGTAGTAAAGCTTGTGCGATTTGGCGTGGCCATCGAGCCAGGCGACGTTCGCCATGTCGCCGCCGTGAAGGGCGTGGACGAAATACGGTCCCATGTTGACCCAGAGGATATTGTATCGAGCGAGGTTAGGCCCGTAGAGCGCGGCGGCGTCGGCCATGAGGACGGTGTCGGCCGGCATTTCGACCGAGCTGAAGTTGGTGGAAATCCAACCGGTTGAGAGGTCTAGGAAGAGGTGATAGTTGACGGCGTAGGCGACCGGCATGTCGGCCGCGCCCTTGGTGATGCCGGTGGCGGAGGGGCAGTCGACGATCTGTCCGTTCTTCATGTAGGGGCCGACGAACCCGTTATTGAAATCCCACGTCGGGTTGCTGGCGCGAGACTGTCCGAACCACATGCGCACCCCGGGATCTGCGCCGTCGATGTTGTATTGGAACGGGTAGATCGTGTCGTCGTAGTCGTTCGCGTACATGATCGTGGCGAGGCCGATCTGCTTGAGGTTCGAAAGACAGTTCGTCTTTTTGGCTGCCTCTTTGGCTTGGGCGAAAACCGGGAAGAGGATGGCGGCGAGGATCGCGATGATCGCGATCACGACCAGAAGCTCAATGAGGGTGAACGCACGTCGCGCGGAGGGGGAATTGATACGGTTCATAGAAAGGGCTCCAAAGCGAAATAACCCAGTGACCGTATCTCGGGCCCGTCAACCAAATATCAACAACTTCTATTTGAAGCGCAAGGCGAGGCGAAATGCTTCTTCGGTGTCCATGGCCAAACCCCTAGCCCAAGCTCGCTCGAACTCTGCCGCGCCCAAGTGCAGCCGGATTTTGCCGATTGCCGCCGCATGGTCCCATTCGTCCGGCAATCGAGCCGCCCTTCCGATCCCTTGAGTGGTCGCCAAGAGAGTTGCCGCAACCTCCCATTCCTCGATATCGACGAGGATCAAGGCTTGTTGGAAGATGCCCACGAGGCTGTAATGGGAGAAATCCGCTTGCCGAAATTTGGTCAGCGCTTCGAAACCGGTTGCCACGGCGGCGGCGAGATCTCGTTTTAGCCAGTGATAGCGGCTCACGAGCGAGAGGCAGGTCGCCATGCCGAAATCGTCGTGTAAGCGCCCGCAGATGCGCATCGTCTCGCCGAGTCTCGTCATCGCTTCATCGAGTCGCCCGGTGTCGAGAGAGACGCGGGCGAGGTTCGAGAGGATGAGCGCCTCGGGATCGCCGCCGAGCCGCTTCGCGGAGATGTCCGCCGCCCGTTGGAAGGCGCGATTGGCTTCGTCGAGCGCTCCGCGGCCCCAATGGACGGCGCCGATTCCCAAGTAGGCTCGCTCCCTCTGGAGAAGATTTTCTTCGGGGACGGTTGCCAGCACTTTTTCGCTTAAGACCAGGCACTCATCGAGGTTGCCCAGGTATCCCGCGCAGGTGGCGATCGCCGTATGGCACACGGCGATCTGGTCGCTGAGGGCGTGCCGTTCCGCGATGGCCAACGCTTTTATACAGATCTGGTGCGCGGCGGCGTATTCCAGGCTGCGGATATGAGTCGTGCCGAGCATCCTGAGCAGCAGAATGTGCCGCGCCGGGTCGATCGTCTCCCCCTCTAACCGATTTGCGATGCGGCGGATGTAGCTCCGCTCGGCGCCTCGCGGGCCACGGCTCGCCCAAGTGGTCGCCAATATTTCCAAGAGCTCGATGCAGGGTTCGAAGGCCTGTTCGCGGAAGTAGAAGTCGATGGCCGCGATGTAGTTTTCGTATTCCGATTCAATCCAGAGATGGCGCTTTGTTCGCTCTTCGGCGGAGAGGGCAAAGGTCGTTTTTGGGGGTTGCCGGCGATAGAACTCTCCGTGCTGGGCGCATAGGTCATGGTGCTCAGCCTCGCTCAGGTGCTCCTCGGCGTACTCGCGGAACGACTCGAGCATGCGGAAGGAAAGCTCGCACTCTTCGTCGGCCTCCTCGGTTCGGAGGAGGGAGCGTTCCTGTAGCTCGATCAAGAGGTTGAGGCAGTCGTCCAGGGGGACCGTTCGCATGGAGGCGTCTTCGCACGCCGGTTCGAAGCGATCGCGGAAGCAGACCTCGTAGGCGGCTTCGACCTTGAAACCGCCACGAAAAACCGAGAGCGATGCGAAGAAGCGTTGTAGAGCGGCGGGAAGCGTCTCGTAGCTGTAATCAATGGCCGCTCGCAAGCTGCGGTGTCTCGCGGGCAGGTCCCGTCGCCGGCTCGTCAGCGCGGTTAGCCGCTTTTGCAGGTGATAGACCATTTGGGACGGAGGGAAGGAGCCCGAGAGTCCCGCAGCAAGCTCGATGGCGAGGGGAACTCCCTCGAGCTTGCCGCAGATCGCCGCTATTGCCCGGGAATTGTGCGTCGTCAGTTGGAAATCGGGCCGGATGGCTTGGCATCGATCGACGAATAGCTGCACGCTCGGGCACTCCGCCAACCGGGCCAACTCGGTCAGGTCTTCGGGGGCGGAGATTGAGGGGGGAACCGGCAGGGGCGGGACGGGGATTTGATGTTCGACAGAAAGCCGGAGAGACTGACGCGAGGTCACGAGGAGCCGCACCTCAGGAACCTTTTGAGCGATCCGATCGATTACAGGCGCCGCGTCCTCGACGATGTGCTCGAGGTTATCGAGAATGAGAAGATTGTTTTGCCGGCCGTGGAGGGTGTTTCGGAGGCGGTCGAGGGGATCCTGATTTCCAGCGCCTCGGGCCTTAAGCAGTTCGAAGATGGCATCCATTACCGTGGAACCGTCCGAAACATCGGCCAAGGGTACAAACCAGACGTTCCATTCGCCGGTCTCCGCCAACCGCCGTCCGACCTCGGCGGCCAGCCGAGTTTTGCCGGTTCCGGCGGGGCCAAGGAGGGTGGTGAGGCGGACGTCTCGGTAGAGAAGGTGATCGAGGGTGTAGGCGACCTCCTCTTGCCGGCCGCAAAACCGCGTGAGGTGCACCGGAAGTCGTACGGTAGGCGCCGGCGCGCCTTCCTCTTCGATTTCGGGTTGTAGGCGTGGCGGCGGGTTCGGAGCGGCTCGGCGCGTCGGCGTTTGAACCGATGGATCGGTCGTCCGTTGTGCCTTTTCGTAGAGGTCGAAGGCGGCTTGACCTGGCTCCTCTCCGAGGTGATCCTCTAGTTGACGCCGGAGGTCCTCGAACTGTTGTATCGCGCTCGCCGGGCGTCCGGAGGCGAGGTATTCCTCCATCAGGCAGACGTGGAGCTCTTCGTTTAGCCGCTCCTTTTCCAGGGCGAGCCGAAGGTAGTAAACGGATTCTTCGGGGTTCTTCGTCTGCTTGCAGTGGTCGATCAGCTTGCGTAGGGAATAGACGTAAAGATCGTCGAGCCGCAGACGCTCTTGAGTCACCCAATCTTCGCTGTAGCCGGGGAGGAACTCGCCTTTGTATAGGTCGATCGCCCGACGGAGCAGCGGGATGCGCTCGGGAGCGTCTCCCTTTCGGCGAGCTTCGGAAATCGACTGCTCGAATTCTCCGACGTCGGTGGAGACAAGCTCCGGATTGAGGCGCAGCCTCGCTTGCTGAACTTGAAGGATGGAGCCGGGGGGAAGGGGCGGCGGTTCGACGACGTGGCGGAGGGAGGTGAGCGCTTGCCGCAGGTTACGGCCGATGGCGACCGGGTCGGTTTCCGGCCATAGTAGCTCGCCGACCTCGTCGCGGAAATGGACCCGGTTTCGATAGCAGGCGAGATAGGCGAGGAGGAGGGCGACACGCCGCGTTCGAAAACGATCGATCGAGACGTCTTGGCCGGTGACCCGTAGGGCGCCCAGCATCTCGATCTGCCAAACTTTTGCCACCTTCTCCGATCCTACGCCGGTTCTTCTCGCCAGTTACTGGGTCGCGTCTTGGCCCGATCGGGTCGGCGGATTTGGTTGGGCGAGACCCCTTTGCAGGGGTTGGTGCCCTTCTTGCGTTTCCCCTTCGATTCGGCAAGCTCCATCACGCGCGTCAGCACGTAGAGAGTCTTCGCACGCGCTTCGTCTGACGGAAGGGCGGAGATCAGGTCGGCAACGGCGGCTTTGGTGAGCTCGTCGATTCGGATCTTTCCGATGCGGGGCACGATGTTGGATTGCACGACCTGGCGGAAGTTCACCAGCGATTCGTCGCTGTACTTGGGGCTCTTTCCGTTCTTTTGCGCGGGCATGGCAACGGTGAGGCAGTGCTCACACCAGGCGGCGACGGTGAGGACCCCGTCCTGCGTCTCAGGCTCCCCGACGCCATTGCCGCGAGCGAACTCGGCTTTGGCGCGAGCCAGGAAGTTAAGGGCGACCTTGAGCGCTTCAGGGTCGAAGTCTTTCGTCCGCCGGAACGCCGTGCCGTCGAGGAAGCGCTCCTGGAAGTCGACGTAAATTCGCCGGTTTTCTCCGCGCCGGATTCCGGCGGGAAGCTTCTCCCTATTTGCCGGCGCAGCCGGCCTGCGTCCCTTTGGTTTGTATTCCATTTATGTGCGGGGATTACCCCTTGGGTTCATTATGGTTCAGGGGCGGCGCAGTGTTTGGTAGTGGCGTCCCTTTCTAGAGTCGTGGGGCAGGATGCCAACCGTGATATAGGCTCGTTCGCGCCAGTGGACTAAGTCTAGTAAACTAAGTCTGGCACCTATGCGAACCTACAATATTCATGAGGCGAAGACCCACCTTTCTCGCTTGATCGAGATGGCGGCTAAGGGAGAGCCGTTTGTGATTGCGAAGGCGGGCAAACCGTTGGTTCGCGTGGTTCCGATCGACCCGGAGCCGCGCAAAGGAAGGATCGGATTTATGTCGGGTGAGATTTCTGTCCCTGAGGATTTTGACCAGATGGGTGCGGAAGCTATCGAGGAGATGTTCGGACTTCGGCCATGACTTGCCTCCTCGATACACAACTCCTGCTCTGGGCGGCGGCCGGAGATCGGCGGCTCTCGACCAAAGCGCTGGCTCTAATCGAAGACGAGGCAAACGAGCTCTTCTTCAGCGTGGTCAGCCTCTGGGAGGTGGTGATTAAGCAATCACTGAATCGGGACGATTTTCAGGTCGATGCCCGTATTCTCCGCAACCGCTTACAGGAACACGGATACATCGAACTGCCGGTCAGCGCGAATCAAGTCTTGGCCGTTGCCCGGCTTCCCAACATTCATCGCGATCCGTTCGACCGGCTGCTCATCGCGCAAGCCGGAGAAGAGCGAATGACACTCCTGACCCCCGATCCAATGATCGGGAGATACGCAGGCAACATCGAGCTCGTTTAGAGGAAGAAAAGGGGATTGGTCGGGATGAAAGGATTCGAACCTTCGACCTCTGCGTCCCGAACGCAGCGCTCTACCAAGCTGAGCCACATCCCGACTGAGGGTTAGACTATACCGCGAGGGTAGCGGCGATTGCATCCCCGGTCCGGGCCCTAAAAGGACCCGAGCGGTTTAGACCGCAAGACCGCCTTGTTTGTTGCAGTTGCCAAGAGGGAGGACCTTATAATGGGTCTATGGACCTAGATCGGTGCCCTAAATGCGGTGTTGCATGGATGGGCGGAGACAAATGCCGTTCGTGCGGCTTCGTTCCGGTCGGAGCAGGCCTAGATAAGCTGCCCAAAAAGAAGAAGAAGCGAAATCGAAAGTACGTGGAGCCGGGTTCGGCGCGCGGACTCTTGGTAACCCTCGCGCTCGGAATGGCCGGAGTGGGGGCTTGGGTCTTCAAGCCATGGGAGGACGACTGGGAGTTGGTCCGTTCCCTCTTCGGTCAGGGCCGGCACCACAGCGTCGTAGGCGAGTGGGAGATCGTGAAGACGCTCGAAATCAAAAAAGGGAAGTCTGTTTTCGCGGCCAACCGGGTCAACAAAGGCACCCTAAAGTTCAGCAAAGACGGCAGCGTAAAGCTGGCTTTCCAGCGTGGGGGAGGGAAGACGGATGCCCAGGGCAAGTACCTGGTATCGGGTCGGCTCGTCGCAATGAACTCAATTCAAGCATCGGAGGCGCAGGCGGGAATTCTGCCGACCTCTATGAAGCTGGACCTCTCCTGGACGGGACCCGATTCCGTCGTCGCGTCGTGCAATGGAGCCGAGGCGATTTACCTTCGTCGACACCCGGAAGGAAATCCTTTGGTTCAATTGTTGCGAATGGGGCTTAAGCCGCAAAAGGCGGATTCTCCTGGCGCAATGCGCGGCTCACTCTCGACAATGCAAACCAACGACCAAAGCGATTCAGGTGAATGAGCTGAGGACCCTTCTTATGAGCCATCGAGCCACCTTCCGACGCGGTTTCACCATCATGGAACTGCTAGCCGTCATCGCGATTATCGCAATCCTCGCTGCAATCCTGTTTCCGGTGTTCGCCCGCGCCAAGGATAGCGGCCTTAAAACCACCGCCATGGCTCAAGCGAAGCAGCTTGGGACCTCTATGATCATGTACCTGGAGCAGGCCGACAACAAGCTGCTCCCTTCCACCAACTACACGGCGCCGGAAGGATCGCCCGAGCGGCTGTGGACCACGGTTCTCGAGCCGATGGTCAAGAGCGAAAAGGTCTTCATCGCCCCTGGCTCGGACGGGAAATTCGCCAGCAGTTGGGACCTCCGGGGTTGGCAGACGATCGGCTACAACAGCTCGACCGCCTACGACCACTCGCAGGGGTGCAAGGACAACGCGGCTGAGGATTGCGTCGCTTTCAAATCGGTCGCCGGGTTCGACAAGCAGGACCAGCCGTCTAATATGGCGCTGTTCGCTCTGACGCCCGGTGGCGAAGTGAGCGACAAATATTTGGGCTACGAGTTCAGCCCTTATAACGGCACTCCCCACCCGGAGAATCCGGCGCTATCTCCTCCCCTTGCCAGCGACCGGGACTTGATTAAAGAGCTGGGGCCGAGCGGGCTGCCTCCCGAAAAGCTGAAGCCGATCTACGCCCGTTACCTCAAGACGGGCAGCGACGACGGCGTCTCGTTCGTGATCTTCGGGGACGGTCACGCCAAGGATTACTCAGCTAAAAAGATCAACGACGTAAATACCGGAATCGTCTGGCGGCTGCGATAAGCCTCGGGCTTTGGAGTGCGAGACCTCTAGGTCTCGCACTCCAAAGCTGGTCCCTCTCCCGAAAAGTAGAGGGACCATTTCAGGGAAAAGCGCGACCGAGGTCGCGCACTCCCAAGGCGAGCAAGCTCGCTTAATCCAGATCGAGCGGCTCGCCGGCGTTGATGGCTTCCGCGGCGGCGGTGGCCATATCCAGATGCTCCTCGTCGGCGTTGATGAGCCAGTCGATGAAGAGCGAGGCGACGGCCTTACTGGAGTCGTCCTCCAATCCGTACGCCTCCATGACGAGGTGGCGGATGGTGGGGACGTCTTCCTCGGGGATCATCCGCTCGCGAGCTTTGCTCGCCATCATCTTCCGCTGGCTGTCGGTCAGCGGGTCGGTGAACATCTTGGGCATCGGCCAGCGAACCGGCACGTAGCCAAAGGCGATCTTGCCTTCCGGAGACTCGGCCGTTTTTGGCGCCGAAACCGGCTCGGCGAAGGCTCTTGACGCGACATCCGCCAAGGCTCGTCCCTCGAGAATCTCGTTCGGATCGCGTTCAACCCGGGACGCGGGTTCCGGGGCCGGCAGGTCCGCCTGCTCCATTTCCTCATGGATGTAAAGGCCGCTCATGTCGGAAGGAAATGCCTTTCGGAGGGCGAGCGCTTCCGCGCACTTCGCGAGCATCGCGTGCGGCATCTTGCGCCATTGGAACCCTTGGTCGTCGCCGGGGTAGTACTCGTCCCACCGAGCGGTGGCGCTAAACGCGCAACGCTGCCCGGAGACCATCTTGTACACGGTCACCTTGGCTTTGGACGGATAGCCTCGATCTGAGGCGCCTTCGAATTCGGCGTCGTCGCTTCCGGCGTACTTACCGGTTCGGTCGGCGATCAGCCGCAGGCCGTCGATGCCGACCTGAATAACCCCTTTTCCTTTTCGCTTGACGAAGTAAATCTGCTTCGCCAGCGGATCAAGTCCGGCGCGTCGCGCTTGGTGGAAGAAGAGCTCGAGCTCGTCGTGAGTCGCGCCCGCGGCCACGGTGCGCTTGATGAGATCGATCTTCGCCTCCCAATCGGGTTGCGGCTCGACGGGTAGAGGCGAGATCCTCAATATTTCGGCGGTTTGGGTCGCCGCGTTGGCTGCCATTTTGTTTCGTGTCCTCCATCGTCACCGGGCTCTCCCCCGGTGGGAAACCTCGCTTTCTTAGTGGCCGCTCGGCGGCTAAAAATAGTAGACAAGATCTCCTGTTTTTCTACGTCTATTCCTCTTTCTCCGGTGCCGCATCGGCTCCGATTTCCGAGGAAAAGTATAGCTTTCTTCCATATTATAAGTCAGTTTGGCCCGAAAATGGTAGTGGTTGGAACGCTATGAAGTGGCTTTAAAATGTAACATGCGTGTCTACCTAAACGTAGGAACGGGGTGAGCATTCCGCAACAATTCGTTCTCCCCTTAGACGGGCGGAGGAAGGGGTCGCCGCACAGGGAAATTCGCCGGTGCGTACGTCGCGTTCACCTCGAGCCGACGGCCGATGGAACGTACGTCTTTCGCGCTCGAAGCTTTTCACGGCTTCGTGGACGTGTCTATTACTGCCGCGTCAATCCGGAAACCGGTTACGTCTGGTGCAACTGCAAAGACTTCATGTATCGCCACGGGCCGTCCGGGGCGACTTACTGGAGCGGCCATGTCTGCAAACACCTAAGGCGTGCCATCCGCACCGTGCGAATGGTAGAGCGCCGGAATCAGGAAGCCGCGTCGAGGCGCAGGCACGGCTAGCCGATCGTTCTCATAGGCGAGCCGTTCAAAAGGTTAATTCCGGAGAAGCGCGGCCAATTTGTCTAAGGATTCGGCTGCAATCTTGGCTTGTTCCTCGGCTTCCGGCCAGTTTCGCTGCTCGATTGCCTCGCGGATTCCGGGAAGCGTCTTCACTCCGTAACCGGTGTAAAAGCCTGGCGCATAGATCGTGTGCCGGTACCAGGTCCGTCGGGGCAAACCCGGTCCGAGGAGGGCGCGCTCGCACTGAATGAGCTTCGCGTCGTTCGGGCGAGAATTTTTCGCGGCTTCCTTCAATCGGGCGACCGCGTCCAGCAATGGCTTCAGATCCACCTTCGGGACCGCGGCTTTGGGAACTGGGATGATGTTTTTGTCGCGCGGATCGAAGGAGGCGGCTAAGGAGCCGTCGGCGATGGAGGCGTTAAGGTCATCGGTCTTCTGTCGCATCTCGTCCACGAGGGCGACGACCTCCTTCGCATACTTCTCGACGACAGTTGCGAATCGGCCGTAGTCCATCGGGAGCGAATCGGCGTTCGCCATGCGAAGAACCG
The DNA here is from genome assembly GCF_000724625.1 of Fimbriimonas ginsengisoli Gsoil 348. GTDB lineage: Bacteria > Armatimonadota > Fimbriimonadia > Fimbriimonadales > Fimbriimonadaceae > Fimbriimonas > Fimbriimonas ginsengisoli. The sequence continues at coordinate 3,268,803 of NZ_CP007139.1, forward strand.
CGCGGCCACCGGTCTTGGCGAGCAGAACGCCGTAAGCATAGTCGGGGTCCAGGAATCGGGTGAACCACTCGAAGGTGTCGTAAGCTGAGTGGTACTGGTTGCCCTCCCCTTCGCCTCCGAAGCCGAAGTTTAACGATGCCACTCCGATGTGCTGAAGGAACGGGGAATAGTCGCTTCCCGATCCTAACGGCGAGATGGCGAGATCGTCGGCGCTGCGCGCTTTCTTCTTCTCTTCAGCAGCGCCGGTCACAATGGCGCGGGCGCGCAGCCGGGCTCCGATAGACATCGGCGCTTCGGCATCGGGGACGTCGCGCATGATACCGTTCATGAATGGCTCCAGGCTGTGCGACCCGCCGACGCCGAAGAAGCCGCGAGAGTTGGAGTCGGAATTGATGTAGGCGACCGCCTTTTGCGATAGCTCCTCGGCGTGAGTCTCAACCCACTCGGTCGAACCGAGCAACCCCGGCTCTTCTCCGTCCCACGAGCAGTAGACGATGGTACGTTTCGGCTTCCATCCATTCTTGGCCAGCGCTCCGAGCGCCTTTGCTTCGGACAACATTGCGACTTGGCCGCTGAGAGGATCGTCGGCGCCACAGACCCAGGCGTCGTGGTGGTTTCCACGAATCACCCACTGGTCTTTCAGATCTGTTCCGGGAAGGATCGCGATGACGTCTCGCGCCTCCACCAGCTGCCAATCAAACTCGACCTTCAACCGAACCGTGGATTTACCCGGTCCGATATGGTAGGTGAGGGGTAGCGCGCCGCGCCAGGCCTCCGGCGCGACGGGTCCCGTAAGATCTTTTAGCAGTGGGATGGCATCCCCGTAAGAAATCGGAAGGGTCGGAATCTTAGTGATCGTCGGCGCTTCGGTGACAGCGAGCCGTTTGGCATCCTTGGTCGCTCCGATTCCCGGGGTGAGCGGGTCGCCCGGGTACACCGGCATGTCGGCGATCGAGCCTCGCTGGACGGAGTCCTCGTTTCGATAACCGCCCTGCGGGTAGACGTCTCCCTGGAAGTAGCCGTCGTCTTTCGGATCGGAGTAGATAAGG